>NZ_JAZKTZ010000001.1:0-803537 GCF_036625345.1 Candidatus Accumulibacter meliphilus
CCCGGCAGGCGCCGACCGTCGAGCAGCTCTATACCGTCGCGCGAGCGCTCGAAACGTACCGCATCGACGGACTACTGATCATTGGTGGCTGGCTGGCCTACAGGGTTGCCCATAACCTCTATAGCGAACGCGAGCGCTATCCGGCATTCAAGATTCCCATCATTTGCCTGCCGGCGAGCATCGATAACAACCTGCCCGGCTCTGAGTTGAGCATCGGTGCCGATACCGCTCTCAACGCCATTGTCGAGGCGCTCGACCGCATCAAGCAGTCGGCCATAGCGGCGCGGCGGTGCTTCGTGGTCGAAGTCATGGGCCGCTACTGCGGCTATCTGGCGCTGATGAGCGGTCTTGCCAGTGGCGCCGAGCGCATCTACCTGCCCGAGGAAGGGGTCTCGTTGAAGGACCTGCAAGCCGATGTGGAACGGATGATCGAGGGTTTTCATGGCGGTCGGCGTTTCTATCTCACGATTCGCAACGAGCGCGCAAACGCGCAGTACACGACCGATTTCATGTGCCGGCTGTTCGAGGAGGAAGGTCACGGCCTGTTCGACGTGCGCCAGGCAATCCTGGGTCACGTCCAGCAGGGCGGCAACCCTTCGCCGTTTGACCGCGTGCTGGCAACCCGCCTGGCGGCGCACTGCATCGATTTCCTGACCCGCGAACTGGAGCGGGGTTCGGCTGCCGGTGCCTATATCGGCCTGGTCGAAGGCAAGGTCATGATCTCTCCGATCAACCGCATGCATGATGTGGTCGATCTGGAGCATCGGCGGCCGACGGAACAATGGTGGATGGACTTGCGGCCGGTCATGCTGGGCATGGCACGGCCAGCGGCGGACGCAGTTTAAACGGCGGCCGTCGATGGTGCTTGCGCGCGCTCCAGCCAGCGCCTGGCGTGGAGCTATCAGCGACGTTGCTGGCCGCGCAGGGTTGTTGTCGGCAGTCAGTCTAAGGCGCAGGGTGGCGATGGACGTTGATGGCATGGCGTGTGTCCAGAGCAACGCGCCGTGCCGCCTGCGCGAAGTCCTCACCGCTGCCGGCATAGAGGATGGCGCGTGAGGAATTGATCAGCAGGCCGTCGCCGTGTGCCGTACGGCCGGCGCGGACCGTTGCCTCGATGTCGCCGCCCTGCGCACCGATACCTGGAACAAGTAGCGGCATGTCGCCGCTCAGTTCGCGAACGCGGGCAATTTCGCCGGGGAAGGTGGCACCGACGACGAGTGCGCACTGACCGCCCTGGTTCCATTCCTGGCTGACCAGGCGGGCGACCCGCTCGTAGAGCTTTTCGCCACCGACGTCGAGGAACTGCAGGTCGCTGCCGCCGGGGTTCGAGGTTCGGCAGAGCAGGATAACGCCCTTGTCAGCGTAGGCCAGATAAGGTTCGATCGAGTCGCGCCCCATGTAGGGGTTGACGGTGAGCGCGTCGGCTTTGAAGCGTTCGAAGGCCTCTATGGCGTATTGCTCGGCGGTACTGCCGATGTCGCCGCGCTTGGCATCGAGGATCACCGGTGTCGTCGGGTGAGCGTCGTGGATGTGGGCGATCAGGGCCTGTAGCTGGTCTTCGGCACGCTGAGCGGCGAAATAGGCGATCTGCGGCTTGAACGAGCACACCAGGTCGGCGGTGGCGTCGACGATTGCTTTGCAGAAGTTAAAAATGGCGTCTGGCTGACCGCGCAAGTGGGCGGGGAAGCGCGCCGGGTCGGGGTCCAGGCCGACGCAGAGCAGGCTGTTGCGGTCGTGCCAGGCAGCGTTGAGAGCGTGCATGAAGTTCATCGGATGATCATCACTCTTGGCAAAAAACTGCATTCTAACGGCCGTGACTCGGGCCGACGCAGGTGATCGCGCCTGCTGTTCGCCGAAAAAGGTAGACTCGGGGCTTTCGCGCGGGGAAGCCCTTTGAAGAAACTGGAGCACGACGAGTACCTTGCCATGCGAGCGGGCGCCGAAATCCTCGAGGCGGATGGCTTTGGTGACAAGGTCCTGCGCCTTGCCGACGGAACAATCCTCAAGCTCTTTCGCCGCAAGCGTCTGCTCTCTTCGGCAGCCTGGTCGCCCTATGCGCAACGCTTCGCCGACAACGCCGAGGCTCTTCACCAGCGCCACATAGCGGCGCCGGTGATCATCGCCGTCTGGCGAATTCCTTCGATTGCCCGCGACGGCGTGCACTACCACCCGCTGACCGGCAAGACGCTGCGTGAGATGCTGCGCGAGGGCTTAGACCCGGCTATCGAGCCAGGCTTGAAGCGGGCGTTCACGGACTTCGTCATTCGCTTGCACCAGGCCGGCGTCTATTTCCGCTCGCTGCATCTCGGCAACGTGGTCTACATGCCCGATCAGCAATTCGGGCTGATCGACATTTCTGATGCGCGTATCGGACGCCGTTCGCTGAGCAAGCAGTTGCGCGCGCGCAACCTTCGCCGCCTGCAGGAGATCGACGGGGAGCGAGACTGGGTCGATTTTTCTACGGTGATGAACGGCGCTTTACAAGCCCCGCCTCGAACCCTATAATGCGCGCTTCTTTCGAGGGGGTATAGCTCAGCTGGGAGAGCGCTTGCATGGCATGCAAGAGGTCCGCGGTTCGATCCCGCGTACCTCCACCAGCAAGTCGAGAGATTCCTGTTCCGGGTCCCCATCGTCTAGAGGCCTAGGACACTACCCTTTCACGGTAGGTACCGGGGTTCGAATCCCCGTGGGGACGCCAGCGCCACTGCGGTTCGTGCAGTGCGCCTGCACAAGATGCGCACTCCTTTTTTGCCGTGTGCGGGAAACCGCTGTGTGGTGGTCGTCGACCTGATCGTGACTGCCCTATCCAACGCTCGCGACCGCGGGCACTTCGACCTTGATTTGCGAATTTTCCGCCGAGCGCCGCATAGCCACGTCGCGTCAGTGCTTTCCGCGAGCGATGAGTGCTCCCGGACGATGTCGACATTCTTGCTAAATGCCGACAGTTGCAGTAATTTGGGGCGCTCACGTTGGGGGTGCCGCGCGGATCACGCTGTGGCTGAGAGAGTCCCTTCGAACCTGTACGGGTCATGCCGTCGTAGGGAAGCGGAGCGCACGGGGTTTTCAGGGTGCGCAGGGTGTTCTTCACTCCGTCTCTCTCGTCTGTCTGGCCCCTTGCACGCTGCACGCTTGCGTAGCGCTTTTGCCGTACCCCTCTGCAAGGAAACACCATGAACGCTAACGAGAAATTCATCGCTGCTGACGCTCACGTCGACCAGGCCGCCATCCAGCCGTTGCCGAATTCCCGCAAGATCTACGTTACCGGTAGCCGCGCCGATCTGCGCGTACCGATGCGCGAAATTTCTCAGGCCGATACCGACACCGCTTTTGGTGGCGAGAAGAACCCGCCAATTTACGTCTACGACTGCTCGGGACCGTACTCGGATCCGCAGGCGGCGATCGATATCCGCCAGGGCCTGCCGGCGCTGCGCGCGCAGTGGATTGCCGAGCGCGGTGATTGCGAGGCGCTCGGCGACCTGAGTTCCGATTTCGGGCGTGTGCGCGCCGCCGACCCGGCTCTCGACGAACTGCGTTTTCCCGGCCTGCAGCGCCGGCCGCTGCGTGCCAGGAACGGCGCCAACGTCAGTCAGATGCACTACGCCCGGCGCGGCCTCATCACTCCGGAAATGGAATACGTCGCCATCCGCGAGAACAACAACCGCCGCGCCTACGTCGAGCAACTGAAGGCTTCCGGGGCGCAGGGCGAACGCTTCGCAGAAATCCTTTGCCGCCAGCATGCGGGCAACAGTTTCGGGGCCAGCATTCCGGACGAGATCACGGCGGAGTTCGTACGCTCGGAGGTGGCTCGCGGGCGGGCGATCATTCCCTGCAACATCAATCACCCGGAAAGCGAGCCGATGATCATCGGTCGAAACTTCCTGACCAAGATAAACGCCAACATCGGCAACTCGGCGTTGGGTTCGAGCATTCAGGAAGAAGTCGAGAAGATGACCTGGTCGATCCGCTGGGGGGGCGACACGGTGATGGATCTGTCGACCGGCAAGAATATTCACGAAACGCGCGAGTGGATCATTCGCAACAGCCCGGTACCGATCGGCACGGTGCCGATCTACCAGGCGCTGGAGAAAGTCAACGGCAAGGCCGAAGAGCTGACCTGGGAAATCTTCCGCGACACCTTGATCGAGCAGGCCGAACAGGGCGTTGACTACTTCACCATTCACGCCGGCGTTCTGCTGCGCTACGTGCCACTGACTGCCAGCCGCCTGACCGGTATCGTCTCGCGCGGGGGTTCGATCATGGCCAAGTGGTGCCTCGCGCATCACCGTGAGAGTTTCCTGTACACGCACTTCGAAGAGATCTGCGCGATCATGAAGGCCTACGACGTCGCTTTCAGCCTCGGTGATGGCTTGCGCCCGGGGTCGATCTACGATGCCAACGACGCAGCGCAACTGGGCGAACTGAAGACGCTGGGCGAACTCACCGACATCGCCTGGAAGCACGACGTGCAGGTGATGATCGAGGGGCCGGGCCATGTGCCGATGCACATGATCAAGGAGAACATGGATCTGCAACTCGAGCAGTGCAAGGAAGCGCCGTTCTACACGCTTGGCCCTCTGACCACCGATATCGCGCCCGGCTACGACCACATTACCAGCGGCATCGGTGCGGCGATGATCGGCTGGTTCGGCACCGCCATGCTCTGCTACGTGACGCCCAAGGAGCACCTCGGCTTGCCGGACAAGGACGATGTCAAGGTGGGAATCATCACCTACAAACTGGCGGCGCACGCTGCCGACCTGGCGAAAGGGCATCCCGGCGCGCAGATTCGCGACAACGCGCTGTCGAAGGCGCGCTTCGAGTTTCGCTGGGAGGATCAGTTCAACCTCGGCCTCGACCCCGACAAGGCGCGCGAGTTTCACGACGAAACACTGCCCAAGGAGTCGGCCAAGGTCGCGCACTTCTGCTCAATGTGCGGTCCGCACTTCTGTTCGATGAAGATCACCCAGGAAGTCAGGGAGTACGCCGCAGCGCAGGGAGTCAGCGAGGCGCAGGCGCTGAGCAAGGGGATGGAGGCGAAGGCGATCGAGTTCGTCAAGGCTGGCGCCGAGGTGTATCGGAAGGTCTGAGTGCGGGGGAATGACGCCGGACACCCTGCGTCTGAGCTTGTGCTCGCCTCGCTCGCTGGGCGGTTACGGCGCGCCTGCCGCGCTTCATCGAGCACCGCCAGCACCGAGCGTGGTTCGGCAGGGCGACGACGCCACTGATGATGTGATGATCGCCATCAAGGCCACGAGCCAAGGCGGCGATCGACGATGCGGCGGCAGAAGCGAGCCGCGGGCCCCCTAGAAATCCTTGGCCGCTTCCCAGAGAATGTAGCCGTCCTCCTTGCGCGTCCACTCCAGGAGTTCGATCAGCGGGAAGGCGCGCTGAGCCAATCCGATCGGCGGACCGTCGGCCCTTTGATCGTCGTTGCTGTCGTCATCTTGGGCGGGGGTACCGGTCTGAGGCAGGAAGGCTTGCCGTTGCTCGCCGCCGCCAGCAACGGCGCGCCGCAGGCGTTCGATGGCTTCGGGCAACTGCTCGCTGGTAATCACGCCGCGCGCGGTGCAGTCCTTGTGCAGGATTTCGAGCAACTGGCGGGCGGCCGGAGAGAACATCATGATCTGCCCGGAGGTGCTCGAGTTGAATTTGACCAGCATGCTCGGCTTCCCTTCAGATTGGGTTCAATGCCTTCCATTGTCCTCGTTGCGGCGGGGAAGAACAATAGCCGGCGATGGGACGGAGCGCGGGGTCGTGTACACTGCGGACATGAGTACAATTCTTACGTCACGGAAAGCTCGCGGCCTACGCCGCACCTTGGCTTGCTGCGCCACTCTTGAGCGGTTTCGATGATCGAACTGGAGCGTCTGCTGCGCTCGCAGGGCTTTGGCAGCCGGGCTGACTGCCGCGCACTGATTCGGTCGGGGAGCGTCAGCGTTGCCGGGCAGCCCTGCGCTGATCCCTTTGCCCGCTTCGAGGCCGAGGGCCTGCGCTTTGCGGTAGACGGAGTTGCCTGGCTTTATCGGCGTTTCGCGTATCTGGCGCTGCACAAACCAGCAGGCCATGAATGCTCGCAGCGACCCTTACACCACCCCAGCGTCTACTCGCTGCTTCCCGATCCTCTCATCAAGCGTGGCGTGCAAGCGGTCGGTCGGCTCGACGAGGACACGACCGGGTTGCTGCTATTGACTGACGACGGTCAGTTCATTCACCGCTTGAGTTCACCAAAAAAGGCGGTGCCCAAGGTCTATGAGGTGACAACGCGGCATGTGGTCGACGCGTCACAGATGGGTGCGCTGCTGAGTGGCGTGGTGCTGCATGACGACCCCGAGCCGGTTACCGCGTTGGACTGCACTCTTCTCGGCGAGCGCTGCCTGCGCTTGACGGTGACGCAGGGTCGCTATCATCTGGTCAAGCGCATGCTTGCTGCGGCCGGCAATCGGGTCGAGGCATTGCATCGGACGAGCATCGGCGGTTTCAGCTTGCCGGCGTCGCTCGAGGTTGGGCGGTGGATGTGGCTGGAAGCGGCGGAGCTGGCACTGCTGGCGGCCGACAAGGGTGGCTCTTTCTGAAAGGGGAGGATCGGCAGTGACCTTGACCGAGTTGCGCTACATCGCGACGCTGGCCCTCGAGAAGCACTTCGGTCGGGCCGCGGAAAAATGCCACGTCAGCCAGCCGACCTTGTCGGTGGCCTTGAAGAAGTTCGAGCAGCGCTACGGAGTGATTCTCTTCGAGCGGTCTTCGGCTGAAGTGCGGCTGACGATGCTCGGCGAACAGATTGCCGCTCAGGCGGAGCGGGTTTTGGACGAGGCGAGCAGGCTGAAGGAGCTCGTCGAACAGGGCAAGGACCCCTTGCTTGGACCGTTGCGCCTGGGGGTCATCTACACAATTGCGCCATACCTGTTGCCCCGCCTGATTCCGGCTTTGCACTTGCGTGCGCCGCGGATGCCGCTCTTTCTGCATGAGAATTTCACAGTAAACCTGAGCGCGCAGTTGCGTCGCGGCGAACTTGACGCGATCGTCGTCGCCTTGCCATTTGCGGAAGCAGGGATCGTTTCACGGGTGGTTTACGAGGAGCCTTTTTGCATGGTCTTGCCGAGCGGGCATGGGCTGACGCAGCAAACCCTGATCGACCCCAATGAGGTGGCGTCCGAGAACCTGCTCCTGCTCGGCAACGGTAATTGTTTTCGCGATCAGGTGGTCCAGGCGTGCCCACAGCTTTCCGGCCCAGGCGGTACCGACGGGGCGAGCGAGGGAAGCTCGCTCGAAACGGTGCGCTACATGGTGGCCAGTGGCGCCGGAATCTCTGTGGTGCCGGCCTCCGCGGCGGCGGCGTGGCCGCGTGATGACCTGTTGCTGGAGTTCCGCAATTTCAGCGAGCCGGCACCGCTTCGCCAGGTGGTGATCGCCTGGCGGGCGACCTTCCCGCGGCCGCAGGCGATCGACGTCTTGCGTGCGGCGATCCTGGACGCACCGCCGCCCGGAGTGATTGTCCGCGATTAGTGTCCGGTGAACGGCTTTTCGGCCGGGCGATTCCGGGGCTGCGGCCCGCCGCGCCGCTGTTTCACGTGAAACAGCGGCGCAACACGGCAGCAAGGCTGCCTTGTTGCGGGTGTGCTCCTAGTCGGCCACCTTCTTGCGTGCGCTGGCGCTGGTTGTTTCGCTGCCTTCCGGCGTGTTGTTGTCAGTCTTCGCGGTGGCCACTCGGGGCTTCCTGGTCGTTGCCTTGGGTTCCCGTTTCTCGAACTCGAAGCCGACTTTTCCATCGCCGCCGCGGACCAGATACGCGGAGAACTTCCGCCGGGTGCGTGCCGAGACGAAGCCGCGCAGGAGGTCGGTCCGCCCGCTGCTCAGCAGCTTTTGCATCTGTTCGGGTTCGATCTGCTGCTGGAGAATGATCGTTCCCGATCGGAAGTCGCAACTCTTGTTCGGTCCCTGCGATTTCTCGCAAACGTAGGCCATGCCGTGCGCGAATACTCGTGCGCCGCACTTCGGGCAGGCGCCCTGGGCTTCGCTTTGCGAGAAGTCGACTTCTTCGGCGGCGTCCCCAGCGCTTCCCTGGCCGAAGTCGAACTCAGGGGCGTTGTCGGCGTTAAGCTTGATGATCGCGTTGAAAGGGCGTCCCATCTTGTTGCGGAAGCCGGTCAAGGGGCCGATCCTGCGTTCGGTGAGCAGCTCCTCGATCTCGCTACCTTCGAACTGGCGGCCGGCGACGATCTTCCAGAGTGCGAAGTCACAGGCCTGGCACTGAAACTTCTTGTAGGTTTCCTTGATCAGACCGCCGCACTTGGGGCAAGGGGTCGTCAGTTCGCCGAAGTCGCCGGGGATGGTGTCGCTATCGTAGCTCTTGGCGCGAGCAACGATGCGCTCGGTCATTGCCGCGATCTCGCCCATGAATTCCTTGCGCGACATCTCGCCGCTTTCCATGCGCGCCAGCTTCCATTCCCATGCCCCGGTGAGCTCGGGCGCCGTCAGCTCGGGAATGCCGAGGCCGTTGAGCAGCGTCATCAGCGAGAAAGCCTTGGCCGTCGGCTGCAGTTCGCGGCCGTCGCGGTGAAGATACTGTTCGGCGATCAGGTTCTCGATGATTTGCGCGCGTGTCGCTGGCGTCCCGAGGCCGCGTCCGGCCATCGCCGCGCGCAACTCCTCGTCGTCCATCGACTTGCCCGCGCCTTCCATGGCCGTCAACAGAGTGGCCTCCGAGTAGCGCGGCGGCGGCTTGGTTTCGTGTGCGTTGAGGAGAACCTCTTCGCCATGAACGATTTCGTCGGGCTGCACGGCGACGAGATTGCCTTCGCTGCCTTCCTGCGCGTCGCGGCCATAGACCGCGAGCCAGCCGGGATTGACCAGGACCTTGCCTTCGGTCTTGAATGGCTCGCCCTCGACGCGCGTGATGCGCGTCGTGATCAACGATTCGGCGGCGGGATAGAAAACGGCGAGGAAACGCTTGACGACCATGTCGTAGAGCTTCATCTCCGGTTCGGAGAGGTGTTTTGGCGCCTGCAGCGTCGGGATGATCGCGAAGTGATCGGAGATCTTGGCGTTGTTGAAAATGCGCTTGTTCGCGACGACCCACTGGCGAGCCAGGATGTTCGATGCGAAAGGCGCGTAGCGGGCCAGGGTGGCTTCGTCGCTTCCTTTCGTGACCCCCTCGCCGGTGAGCATCGATAGCGTCGCCCGGACCGTTTCACGGTAGTCCTCGGGCAGCGCACGGGCGTCGGTCCGTGGGTAGGTCAATACCTTGTGCTTTTCGTAGAGCGCTTGCGCCAGTCCGAGCGTCGCTTTCGCCGAAAAGCCGAAACGGCCGTTGGCTTCGCGTTGCAGGCTGGTCAGGTCGTAGAGCAGCGGCGACAGCTGCGTCGAGGCCTTGGACTCTTCGCTGACTTCGCCGTCCCGGCCGGTGCACTTCTTCTGCAGTGCGATGGCGCGCGCTTCGTCCCACAGGCGGTCGGCACGCGCATGTTCGTCGTTGTCCTTGCCCTTGTAGTTCTCGTCGAACCACTTGCCCCGGTAGTTGCCGGCGGCACAAACGAAGAGCGCCTCGACTTCCCAGTAGGCGCGCGGCTTGAACTTGCGAATGCGGTCTTCACGGTCGACCATCAGCGCCAGAGTCGGTGTCTGGACGCGGCCGACGGTCGTCAGGTGGAAGCCGCCGGTCTTCGAGTTAAAGGCGGTCATCGCGCGCGTGCCATTGATGCCGACCAACCAGTCCGATTCCGAGCGGCAGACGGCCGCATCGGCCAGACCGCGCATTTCGGCGCCGCTGCGCAGGCGGGCGAAGCCGTCGCGGATAGCCTGTTGGGTCATCGACTGCAGCCACAAACGTTCCACCGGCTTGCTGGTCTTGGCGTGCTGGACGATGTAGTTGAAGATCAGCTCGCCTTCGCGCCCGGCGTCGCAGGCGTTGACCAGACCGTCGACATCCTTGCGTTTGATCAGGCGGACCAGCAGCTTTAGACGCGCCTCTGTTTTCTGAATCGGCTGCAACGCGAAGTGCGGCGGGATCACCGGCAAATGGGCGAAAGACCACTTGCCGCGCTTGACCTCGTACTCCTCGGGGCAGGCCAGTTCGAGCAGATGCCCGACGGCCGAGGAGAGCACGTAGTCGTCACTCTCGAAATAGTCCTCGTGTCGAACAAAGCCACCGAGGGCGCGTGCGAGGTCAGCGGCGACGGAGGGTTTCTCGGTGATGATCAGTTTCTTGCTCATGGGGTCTTCATCAGTCCGGGAAAGTGGCCAAAATGCGGCTGGCCGGATGGCCCAACACTACAGGGTTCGGCGGGCCATGATAAGAGCACTCTACCGCCCTTGGCAAGCAAGGCGGGCGGCAGTGCTGTTCGCGAGAGGGTCGCCGAAACCGCTGCCTGCCCTGCCGTCGCCGGAGCGGTAGCAGCGTCCTGGTAGCGAAGGCGCGCGGTGCTCAGTGCAGCAGTCTGTGCTCACCGTCGTCGAGAAGTTCCTCGACGATCAGGGGCTCTAGCGCCTGCTCACGACTCCAGAGGATCATCAAGACGATGATCTTGAACTTGCCCAGAGGGACCGGGTCGTCGTCGAGGAGCATCGCGCCCTCGACGACCAGTTCGCGCAAGGCGGGCGCCAACATTTCCGCCGCTTCGAGGAAAGCGATGAAAGCGAGGCAGTCCGGGCCAAGTTTGCGTTGCTCCTCTGACAGGTAGACGCGTAGCGCGCGCTGGTCGCGTGGCCGCTCAATGAGTGGCGTCGTTTTCAAGCCGTCCAGCCAGCCCAGGGCGACGGTGATCGCCTCGTCTTCGAAACCGACGGCGCTCAAGCGGCGCTTCAGCATCTTGGTCTTTGGGCGGGCGCTGAAGTCGTGATAGTTCTCGAAAAGGTAGACCAGAATGTCGATCATCAGAAAAGGCTCTCAGGCTTGGCAAATGCGTTGGTAGCGGCCGCCTGGCAGAGTGGCGACCTGACCATCCAGTTCCAAGTGGAGGAGCATCACCGAAACGACGTCAGCCGTCAAGCCGCTGCGTTCGACCAGCTCGTCGAGGCTGCAAGGATCGAATCCCATGCTTGGCAGCAGGCCGCTGCCTTGCGGCGCAGGGTCGTCAGGGCTCGTGGAGGTCGTCGCCGTCAGCAGTGGCCAGGTGAGCTCGTCGAGGACGTCCTGAACGGTTTCTACCAGTTTGGCACCTTCTCTGATCAGCTTGTGGCAGCCGCGCGAATGTGGCGAGTGAATCGATCCCGGAATGGCGAATACCTCGCGTCCCTGTTCGGCCGCAAGGCGTGCGGTGATCAGCGAACCGCTGTCGACGGTCGCTTCGATGACCAGTGCGCCGCGCGAGAAGCCCGAGATCAGACGGTTACGGCGCGGGAAGTTGGCGGCGGCGGGTGGCGCGCCGAGTGGAAACTCGGAAACGACAGTGCCTCGGGCGGCGATCTCGAGAGCCAGTTGCTGGTTGGCGGCAGGGTAGAGGCGGTCGATCCCGGTGCCGATGAAAGCCACCGTGCTTGCCGCCGCGCGCAGCGCGCCGCGATGCGCAGCTGCGTCGATACCCAGGGCGAGGCCGCTGGCGATCGTCAGTCCGGCTTCAGCCAGGGCGGCGGCGAAGCGCTCGGCGTTGTTGATCCCTTGTGGAGTGGGGTTGCGACTGCCCACGATGGCCAGCGCCGGTTGGTTGAGCAGATCGATGCGACCACGGACGTAGAGCAGTGTCGGTGGATCGGAAATCTGCAGCAGGGCTTGCGGATACTCGCGGTCGGCGAGGGTGAGCAGCTCGTGGTCAGGCGCCGCGGACCAGGCCAGGGCGCTATCCACCCCTGCGCGATTGTCGGCAGCGAGGAGCAGGCTGGCCGCCTTGTCGCCGACAACGCCGGAAATGGCGGCGCGATCCGCTGCGAAGATGGCTTCTGGAAGCCCGAAGGCGTTGAGCAGCTTGCGCTGGGTCTTGCCGCCAATACCCGGAATCAGCGTCAGTCGCAACCAGGCGGCGAGCGACTCGCCGGTGTCCATTTCTAGGGTGTGCGGACGAAGTCGTTGATATCTACAGTGCCTTCGGACTGCACGACCAGGCCATAGGAAATTCGTTCGAAGGTGCGGAAGACGAAAAGCAGGCCAATGCGTGAAGGCGGAATGTCTACCACCGCCTTGTCACCCTGCTCGTCGCGTTCGTGAATCACGCGATTACGTTCGAGAGCCAGCACGTGTCCGATCTCGATGCCATCGCTGGTGCCACGGTTGATCGAGATGATCGAGCCGCGACCGGCTGCGTCGACGCCGCCATAGACGGAGATCACGCGGCCATCGACGGCGAAAGTCAGGCTTGTGCGGAACGTAGGCGATCAGCGGTGGCGGCGTCGCCGGCAGCAGGCGATCGCCAAAGCCGACTTCCTGCGTGGCCGAGCGCACCTCGAAGGTCGCCGGGTTGCCCGGTTCGAGCTGTTTCGCGGTGCCCAGGTAGAACGCTTCATAGCCCAGGATGTCGTTGCTCTCCGGGTCACGCAAAGGCTTGCCGTTGCGATAGATCTGCCAGTCGCGATGGGCAGGGTCGGCATTGGTCACGTAGGCCAGGTCGCCGTTGCCGAGAAAGACCCGATCGAGCTGGGTGGCGACGATGCGTGCAGCCGCGTCGAGCGCGTTCGCTTCGACGATCAGTGGATCGGAGAGGAAAGGTCGGATGACGTTTGGCGGAATCGCCGGTATCGCCTCTTCGTTCATTTCGGAATGAATCTGCGGCTCCAGCCGGGCACTCTGCAGACGCAGGAAGGCGTTGCCCTGCGCGTCACGATCAAGGACGATCACGTCACCGGGATAGATCAGGTGCGGATTCCTGACTTCCTGCCGGTTCATCCGCCAGATCTCCGGCCAGCGCCAGGGTTCCTTGAGGAAGGTCCCCGAAATTCCCCAGAGCGTGTCACCGGGTACGACCACATGTCGGGTGGGGGCGCTTTCGGCCAGCAGCGGGGCTTGCCCGGCGGCAGGCACTGAGCGCGCTGACCGTGGCCAGAATGAACGCGGATATAATGCGGATCATCGTGTTATCCTCGTACGAGCCTTCGTACATGGCGGTGTGGCGGGATGGCGGCGAGGCGGCGTAATGCTCCGGCTGCAGGGGTTGCCCTGTTCGCTGTTGGCCGCGTCTATGGCCGAAGCCATCGTGCGCCCGACGCAACCGGCGTTGGAATACCCAAGACACTACATTAGATTCTGCACGTAGTTATTTCTTCGATCAAGCCTTTTATGTCTCTACTACCGATACTCCGCTTTCCCGATCCGCGTCTGAAGAAAGGTGGCCGTGCGCGTCGAACGGATTGACGACAAGCTTCGCCGTCTGGCGCGTGACATGGCCGAGACGATGTACGAAGCACCAGGAATCGGCCTTGCCGCGACGCAGGTGGATGTGCATAAGCAGCTGATCGTCATTGACGCCTCGGAAACCAGAGATCAGCTGCTTACCTGATCAACCCGGAGATTCTCGAGCAGGACGGTCTGCAGGTGTGCGAGGAAGGTTGCCTGTCGGTGCCCGGGATCTACGACAAGGTTGCGCGCGCCGAACACGTCGTGGTCCGCTATCTCGACCTTGACGGCGCAGAGCAGACCATCGAGGCCGTGGGTTTGCTGGCCGTTTGCCTGCAGCACGAAATCGATCACCTGCAGGGACAGGTCTTTGTCGAGCACCTCTCGCAGCTCAAGCAGTTGCGGATCAGGAACAAGCTCGCCAAGCAGGCGAGAATCACCGCGTGAGGCTGATTTTCGCCGGTACGCCCGAGTTCGCGACGAGGCCCTGCAGGCGATCATCGCTGCCGGTCATGAGGTGCTTGTGGTCCTCACGCAGCCCGACCGCGCCTCGGGGCGCGGCATGGCGCAGCGTGCCTCGCCGGTCAAGCAGCTGGCTCTGGCGTCCGGGATCGAGGTCTTGCAGCCATCGACCTTGAAGGACCTTGCGGCACGCAGGAGCAGCTACGCGCGCTTGGCGCCGAGGCAATGGTTGTCGCCGCCTATGGACTGATTCTTCCGCAGGCGTGCTGGATATTCCCGCTTCCGGCTGCATCAACATCCATGCGTCGCTTTTGCCGCGCTGGCGCGGTGCTGCACCCGTGCAGCGGGCGATTCTCGCCGGCGACGCTGAGAGCGGGGTGTGCATCATGCAGATGGAGGCCGGCCTGGACAGCGGCCCGAGTCCTGCTTTGCGAGCGCCTGCCGATCACTGCCGACGATACGGCGGCGGCGCTCAGCGACCGTCTCGCTTTGCTCGGCGCTCGCTTGATCGTCGATGCTCTGGCTCGTCTGCCGCTGCCGCCGCAAGCGCAAGCAGAGACCGGTGCCACTTACGCGGCCAAGATCGACAAGGCCGAAGCGCCCCTCGACTGGCGTCTGCCGGCCGCGCAGCTGGCCCGCCGGGTCAGAGCCTTCAACCCTTTTCCCGGAGCTTCTTGCGTGGTCGACGGCATTCTGCTCAAGGTCTGGCGTGCCAGGGCGATCACCGGCAATGGCTGGCCTGGCGAGATCCTCGTTGCCGACCGCAACGCTCTCGTCGTTGCCTGTGGCGAAGGCGCTCTGCAGCTCGAGGAGCTTCAGAAAGCCGGCGGCAAGCGTCTGCCGGCGGCTCAGTTCCTGTCGGGAACACCTATCGTGGCGGGTTCGCGGTGTGCTTTGCCCAGCACCTGAGTGCCCGCGCTCCGAGACTGGATCGAGGGCGACAGCCCGCGCGCGTGCGCGGTGCTGGCGTACTTGAAATCTGTGCTCGTTCGGCACCACCTGATTTGTGCCACCAACTGCTTGGTGCACTGCTGTTTTCTAGGAGGTCTCTGCAATGCTCGGTAACTGGGTAAAAACTTCGCTTCTGATGGCTGCCATTGTGGCGCTGTTTGGCGCCATTGGGGCGATGGTCGGTGGCCAGACGGGGATGTTGCTGGCGCTGCTTTTCGGCGGCGCGATGAATGTCTTCGCCTACTGGTACTCGGACAAGATGGTGCTCAAGATGTACCAGGCGCGCGAGGTTGACGAGGTGTCGGCGCCGCAGTTCTACGGCATGGTTCGCGAGCTCGCGCAACGGGCCGAGCTACCGATGCCGAAAGTGTATCTGATCGACGAAGCGCAGCCGAATGCCTTTGCCACCGGTCGCAATCCGGACAACGCTGCAGTTGCGGCGACAACCGGGATTCTGCAGTTGTTGTCGGCACGCGAAATCCGGGGCGTGATGGCACACGAACTGGCGCACGTCCGGCACCGCGACATCCTGATCTCGACGATCTCGGCGACCATGGCCGGAGCAATCTCCGCACTCGCCAACTTCGCGATGTTCTTCGGTGGGCGCGATTCGGAGGGCCGCTCAAATCCTGTGGTCGGCATCCTGATGGCCCTGCTTGCGCCGTTGGCCGCCTCCCTGATTCAGATGGCCATCTCGCGGGCACGCGAGTTCGAGGCTGATCGTGGTGGTGCGGAGATTTCCGGCGACGCGAATGCCTTGGCCGATGCGCTGACCAAAATCGATGCTTACGCTCGCGGGATTCACTTGGCGCCAGCCGACGCGCATCCCGAAACGGCACAGATGATGATCATCAATCCGCTCTCTGGCGGTGGTATCAAGGGCCTGTTCAGCACGCACCCGGCGACCGAGGAACGCGTCGCGCGTCTGCGCGCGTTGGCGCGCACTTGAGCGGCTCCGCGGCGGGTTCCCGGGGCTAGAGTTCGGGGCTGGTTCGGCGGCAATGTTTCACGTGGAACACTGCCGCTCTCCTGCTTTTCCAAACAGGCGCCGCAGCTGGTCAGCCAGACGATAGCCAGCTTCGCCAAGGCGGCGGCCGGCGATCTTCAGCGCACTGGCGTGGAACTGGGCACTGATCGTGAGCACAGCGTCCTTACCCGGTGGGTAGGCTGCCCGCTGTGCGAGCTGCCAGCTTTCGTCGAGCCATTGCGCGGGTTCTCCTGCTGGCGCCGCCGCCGGGTAGAGACTTGTCAGTGCCTTGACGGTGCTCTCCAGGCGCTTGTCGCGTAGCCATGGTTTGCCCGGAAGGTCGTCCCAGTAGCTGTGCAGGTTGGTGGATTGGTGCTTCGGCTGGAAAGGGTTGATGATCCGCTGCGCGTTGCCACCGCTGTCATCTTTGCCGTTCGGGCGATTGCGGCTGGCCGCGTGCAGCGGTTGATGCGCGTCACCGACCAGATGGATCAGCCAGGGCAGCGCATAAGCGCGCTCAGTGTCGCTGCGTTTCGAGTCGCAAAGCACCTTCGCGAGCGCCGTCAATTGGCGGTCCAGCACTCCTGGCGACGAGCGCGACCTGCGCTCGCGATGCAGAGGACGATCGACATAGTGCCAGCCGAGTCGACGTTCCATGTCCGGGAAACCTTTCAGCGTTGGCGTTGGCTGCGCACGTCCGGCGGTGTAGAAACGCCGGTCGCGGCGGATGTCGTCCGGCCAGGTCGAGGCTTCGAGAAAAGCTGCGCGGTCCGCATCAGGGTCTTTGGAACGTGCTTGCCAGCGTTCGAAGTCGGGGTGCTTGCGCAGCAAGGCAGCCAGCGCAGACTTGCTGCCCTGATCGAGTTTTTCCCAGGCGATCAAGGCGGTGATGCGATGGCCGGCGGCGTTCCAGGCGACCGCCGGTGACGGGAAGAGCAGTAGCAGCGAGAGTAGCGCTGTTGCCACAAACCCTGGCCGAAGCAGCAAGCCTCGCCGCGCCGACGCGGCGCCTGGCTTAGCGGTCAAGGCCGAGGCCTGATGCGAGGCTGGGTCTTCGAGCGGCTCGATGTGGATGAATACGGTGTAGGGTTTTAGCGAGGGCGAGGACATGCGGCTATTATCGCCCCCCGGCGACCAGGCCGCCATCGCCAGGCATCGTGCTAAACTCGCGCCACACCTTAAGCAAAGCATCCCTGGCCTTGTCGACTTCCCCTCCCTCCCCATCGCCGTCCGCGCGTACGCTGCGCATGCGTAAGCCCGCCAAAGAGCAGCAGGCGGCGGTCGGGCGCGCTAGCGCGTCGACCGCTTCGGCGTTGGCGGCCGATTCGCTGGCACTTAGCCTCTTGCTGGCGGCGCGGGTAATCGCCGCGGTTCGCGGCGGGCAAAGCCTGACGCAGGTGCTGAGTACGCTCGGCAGCGAACATCCGGAAGCGCGCGCGGCTGCTCAGGATGTCGCCTACGGCAGCCTGCGTCGCTACGCGTGTGGCGAGTTTCTCCTCGGGCGCTTGCTGACGCGCGCCTTGCCGCATCCCGAAACTGAAGCGCTGCTGCTGGCCGCCCTATACCGTTTACAGACCCGTCCTGATTCGGCTTACATGGTCGTCGACCAGGCCGTCGCGGCGGCTGCCGAGCTTGCGGGCGGGGCCTTCAAGGGCCTGGTGAATGGCGTTCTGCGCAACTACCAGCGGCAGCGTCATGCCTTGCATGCGGCCATGGCCGACGACGACGAAGCGTCGCAGCAGCATCCGCGCTGGTGGTTGGCCCGCCTGCGTCGTGCTTATCCGGATCGCTGGCCGGCAATCGTCGCTGCCGGCAACGCGCAGCCGCCGATGACTCTGCGCGTCAATCAGCGCCGGATCACTGTCGCTGACTACCTTGCGCGCCTGCAGGCGGTGGGCTCGTCCGCGCGCCCGCTTGGCGGTCAGGCATTGCTCCTCGACAAACCCATGCCGGTCGATGGCTTGCCTGGCTTTGCCGACGGGCTGATTTCGATTCAGGACGCTGGCGCCCAGCGTGCTGCCGAGCTGCTGGCGTCGACGGCCGGCCAGCGCGTGCTCGACGCCTGCGCGGCGCCTGGCGGCAAGACCGCGCATCTGCTTGAAGCGGCCGATCTCGATCTGCTGGCCATCGATATCGATGCCACTCGTACGCGTCGCGTCGAAGACAACCTGCGCCGACTGGGTCTGACGGCGACGGTCAAGCCTGCTGACTGCCGTGCTCCCGAGCAATGGTGGGATGGCCAGTTCTTCGATGCGATTCTGGCCGACGTGCCCTGCTCCGCGTCCGGCGTCGTTCGTCGCCATCCGGATATAAAGTACTTGCGCCGTGAAAGTGACATCAGAGGCTTTGTTCGCCTTCAGGCAGAGATTCTGGATCGCCTCTGGCCGCTCTTGAAACCGGGAGGCAGGCTGCTCTATGCCACCTGTTCCGTTTTCCCGGAAGAGAACCGTGCGCAGATCGATGCCTTTGTGTTTCGCCAGCCCGACGCTCGACGCCTGGCCGAAGAAGAGCTCCTGCCGCAGCCTGAACATGACGGGTTCTTTTATGCCTTGTTGCAGAAAGCGGCTTAGCGCGGCTTTTTTCTTGCTGTGGCTGCTGTTCGCCTCAGCCGGCTTGCAGGCAGCAGACATCAGCGCCCGCAACCCCTTGCTCGCCCTCGCTGATGAAGGCTATGTCCTGTCCGCCGACTTCAGCGTCAGTCTGAATGCGCGCCTCGAAGATGCCGTTACCAGAGGCGTCGGGCTGTACTTCGTCATCGATTTCGAGCTCAGCCGCTCGCGCTGGTACTGGCTCGACGAACAACTTGCCAGCCGCAGCCAGTCGCTACTGCTTTCCTATCACGCCCTGACCCGCCGCTATCGTTTGTCCAGCGGCACTTTGCACCAGAGCTTTGCCTCGCTCGAAGAGGCCTTGCGCATCTTGTCGCGCCTACGCAACTGGCTGGTTTTCGACACCAGCGTCGTGGAAGCGGATCAAACCTATCTTGCCGCCGTACGCATGCGCCTCGACCTGAGCCAGATGCCGAAGACCTTTCAGGTCAACGCGCTGGCCAACCGGGACTGGAACCTCTCGTCGGACTGGGCCCGGTGGACCTTTACGCCGGGCGACTCCGTGCAGCCTGGGGGAACGGGCACACAGGTCGTGCCGGTGGCGCCTCCCGCGCACCTGCCGGCAGCGCCATCGAGTGGTGACGGCAAATGAAGATTCTGATCATCGCCGCCGCGTCGTTTGGCGCCATCCTGCTTTTCTTGTTGGCCTCGGCGAGCGCCAATACCGCCCTCTTCGCCAGCAACTACGCGTGGCTGCTGGCACTGAACGTCATCGTTGCCCTGTCGCTTCTGGCGCTGATCAGCTGGCAGTTGCGCTCGCTGTGGGGGGAGCACCAGGCCAAAGTCTTCGGTTCCCGCCTCAAGCTGCGCCTGATGTTGATGTTCGGCCTGATGGCGGTGTTGCCGGGCGTCTTGATCTACGCCGTGTCGGTACAGTTCGTCACCAAGAGCATCGAAACCTGGTTCGACGTCCGTGTCGAGAAAGCGCTTGAGGCAGGGCTGAATCTTGGCCGTAGCGCACTCGATTCGCTGCTTGAAGATCTTGCAGCAAAGGCGCAGACGATGGCCATGGAGCTCGGCGAACGTTCCGAAACGCAGCGCCGCCTCGACCTCAATCGCTTGCGCGAGCAGTACGGCTTGCAATCGGCGGCGCTGTTTGCGACCAACGGCGAATTGGTGGCCACCGCCACCGGCGAACTGGCGACGCTGGTGCCGAAAAAGCCGGCAGGCGACGAGTTGCGGAAAGTGCTTAGCGAACGCCGCTTGGCGCTTCTCGAAAGCCACGGCGAAAAAGACCTCTCCTTGCGGGTTCTTGTCGCCGTGACGCCGCCGGGCCTCGGTGGCGAGACGCGCATCCTGCAGTTGAGCGACCCGGTGCCGGCTGTCCTGGCGCTTAACGCCGACAGCGTACAGACCGTCTATGCGGACTATCAAGAACTGTCGCTGGGTCGCGAGGGACTGACGCGGATCTACGCCATGACACTGACCCTGACCGTGCTCCTGGCGTTGTTCACGGCGATCGCGCTGGCTTTCGTGCTTGCCCGTCGCTTGTCGGCGCCGTTGTCGATTCTCGCCGAGGGGACGCAGGCGGTCACTGCTGGCGATTACACGCCTCGCCAGGAGGTCTACAGCGGCGACGAGCTGGGCGTGCTGACGCGTTCCTTCAAGCAGATGACCAGCCAGCTCGACGACGCTCGTCGCGATAACGAGCGCCAACGCGCCGAGCTGGAAGCGGCGCGCGCTTATCTGGAATCGATTCTCGCCAACCTCTCCGCCGGCGTGCTGGTCTTCGATACACACTTCGTCCTGCGCACCGTTAACGAGGGTGCGCTGACCATTCTGGCTGATGATTTCAGTGCGCTGCTTGGTGTCGCGGCAGCCGATTGGCCGTGCCAGCAGACGCTCGGCGAGGCGATTCTCGATAATTTTGCCGAACACGACAGCAGCGAATGGCAGGAACAGATCGAGCTCGATGCGCTGGGGAGCCTGCCGCAGCAGATCCTGCTGCTGCGCGGCACCAAACTGCCGGGCGAATCACTGGGTGGCTACGTGGTGGTGTTCGATGACGTGACGCGGCTGATTGCCGCTCAGCGCAGTGCCGCCTGGGGCGAAGTCGCGCGCCGATTGGCACACGAAATCAAGAATCCGCTGACGCCGATCCAGCTCTCGGCCGAGCGCTTGCAGATGAAGCTGGCTGATCGGCTCAGCGGCGCCGACGCCGACATGCTCGATCGCTCGACACAAACCATCATCAGACAGGTCGAGGCGATGAAGCGGATGGTCAATGATTTCAGCGACTACGCGCGCCTGCCGGCTCCCGAGCTGGCCGCCCTGGACCTCAACGCGCTGATTCGCGAAGTGCTTGGCCTCTACGAGACTTCGCGAGCAGCGATCAAGCTCAAGCTCGCAGGCGACTTGCCGCCCGTATGGGGTGACGCGACGCAGCTGCGGCAAGTCATCCACAATCTCCTGCGCAACGCCGAGGATGCGCAGGAAATGGTCGATGCACCGCGTATCACGATCAGCACCCTGCCCCTCGACAACATGGCCGAGATGGTCGTCAGCGACCGCGGGCCGGGCTTCCCGCCTGAAGTCATGGCCCGTGTTCTGGAGCCCTACGTGACCACCAAGGCGCGTGGCACCGGCCTTGGTCTGGCGATCGTCAAGAAGATCGTCGACGAACACCACGGTCGCATAAAGGTCAACAACCGCCAGGCGGTCGGCGCAATGGTCAGCATTACCCTGCCGCTGGCAGCCTTGCCGACTGGCGGACATCGCTCGCACAAACTTTCCTCCGAGGCCTGACATGGCGCAAATACTGATCGTCGATGACGAAATGGGCATTCGCGAGCTGCTTTCCGAAATTCTTGCCGACGAAGGACATTCGATCACGCTCGCCGAGAATGCCGCCGCGGCGCGCAAGGTACGCGCCGATATGCGCCCCGATCTAGTCCTCCTGGACATCTGGATGCCCGATACGGATGGTATATCGCTGCTCAAGGAGTGGGCGACGAGCGGCCTGCTGACCATGCCGGTGGTGATGATGTCCGGACATGGAACGATCGATTCGGCGGTCGAAGCCACGCGCATCGGCGCCTCCGACTTCCTCGAAAAGCCAATCGCCCTGCAGAAGCTGCTGGCCACGGTCAAGAAAGCGCTCAAACACGAAACGGTGCTGCAGAAGAAGCCGCTGACGCTCGACGCCTTCGCCCGCTCGCCGCTGCTCAAGGACCTCAAGAGACGTCTCGAACAGGCCGCAGCCAAGACCTCGGTTCTGCTGCTGAAAAGTGCCTCGGGTAGCATTGCGGAGATTTGCGCGCGTACCCTGCAGACGCACCGCACGCCGTGGCTGGATCTGTCCACGGCGAGTACGCCCCTGACCCAGGAGATGCTGCACAACGCCAGCGGCGGCGTGGTCTTCATCGCCGACCTGGCGCAGCTCGGCAAGCTGCAGCAAATGAATCTTGTTTTCGCGCTCGAACGCCTGGAACGGCACAATCTGCAAATGGTCGCCGCTTCCAGTCGCTTGCTGCCGGCTCTCGTCGACGCGGGCTGGGATCCTCTGCTGGTCAGCCGACTCGGCGAAGTCTGGGTCGCGCTGCCGCAGATTTCCGGGCACGCCGACGACGTTCCCGAGATCGCCTCCTTGCTGCTCGCCCATCTTGCCGAGCGTGGTGAAGTGCCTCTGCGCGTGTTCTCGAGCGGCGCGCGTAACGCCCTGCGGCTGCATCATTGGCAGGGCGAATGGGCGGAACTGCTGACCGCCGTGAAGAACCTCGCGCTCTCGGCGCTCGACGAAGAAATCGCCGCTGAGGACGTCGAACGTCTCTTGCAGAGCGAGTCTGGCAGTGCTGCCTCGCCGCTGCCGGCGCTCTTTCTCGATCAACCGCTGCGTGAAGCCAGGGAAGCCTTCGAGCGGATGTATTTCGAATATCATCTGGCTGGCGAACGCGGTAACATGACGCGTTTGGCCGAGAAGACGGGCCTCGAACGCACCCACCTGTATCGAAAATTGAGGCAGCTTGGTCTCAATATCGGCCGGCGCGGCGACGAGCGCGAGTAAGCTCTCGCCGCATGCTGACCAGGGAGGGAAAAGTAAATGAGGATCGTCATTCTGGGCGCCGGCCAGGTCGGTGCCAGCGTCGCGGAAAGTCTCGTCTCCGAGAATAACGATATCACCGTCGTCGACAGCGATCACGAGCGCCTGGCGTTCCTGCAGGATCGCCTCGACCTGCGGACCGTGATCGGTAATGCCTCCTACCCCTCCGTACTGGCCAATGCAGGCCTCGAAGATGCCGACCTGCTGATCGCCGTGACGCAGAGTGACGAAACCAATCTCGTCGCCTGCAAGGTGGCGCACAGCGTCTTCAACGTCCCCGCCCGCATTGCCAGGTTGCGCGCGCGTGACTTCCTGGACAGCGAAACACTGCTCTTGCCCGACAATTTCGCCGTCGATTACGCCTTGTGCCCGGAACAGGTGATCACCGAGTACATCGCGCGCCTGATCGACTTTCCTGAAGCGCTGCAAGTACTCAGTTTTGCTCGCGGACGCCTGGCGCTGGTCGGCCTGCGCGCTTACGCCGGCGGTTTGCTGGTCGGCAGCCCGATTTCCGAGATGCGCAACCACCTGCCACCCGAGATCGACGGACGCATCGCTGCCATCTATCGTCATGGCGGTGCAATCACGCCGACCGGCGAGACGATCATCGCCGACGGCGACGAGGTCTTCGTTCTCGCTGCCGACGAACACATCCGCATCGTGATGCGCGAGCTGCGCCGCTCGATGGATCCGGTGCGGCGAGTGATGATTGCCGGCGGCGGCAACATCGGCCACCGTGTTGCACAGGCTCTGGAAGGCAAGTGCGAGGTCAAACTGATCGAGGTCGATCGCCGCCGCGCCGAGTTCGTTGCCAACTCGCTGAAGTCGGTGCTGGTGCTCAATGGCGACGCCACCGATGAGGAGTTGCTGCAACAGGAGGGCATCGAAGAGATGGAACTCTTCCTTGCGCTGAGCAACGACGACGAAGACAACATCATGGGCGCGTCGCTGGCCAAGCGCATGGGTTGTCAGCGCGTGGTGGCCTTGATCAACCGGCGCGCCTACGCTGAACTGGTGCAGGGCGGGCCCATCGACATCGCCATTTCGCCGGCACAGGTGTCGATCGGCACCTTGCTGACCTACGTTCGCCATGGTGACGTCGTGCAGGTACACAGCCTGCGTCGCGGCGCCGCCGAAGCGCTCGAGATCGTCGCCCATGGCGACAAGAAAAATTCACGTGCTGTCGGCCGCCGCGTCGGCGAATTGCCGGTCATTCACGGCGCCTTTATCGCCGCCATCGTGCGCGACCTCGGCGAAACTGAAGACTTCAACTTCTTCCACCTGGGAGAGAAGAAGCAGACCGGGCAGGTGCTCATCGCCCACAAGGACGTCGTCATCGAGACTGGTGACCACGTGATCGTTTTCTGCATCGACAAGAAGGTCGTCAAGCAGGTCGAGAAACTATTCGCGGTTGGCTTCCACTTCTTCTGATCTGCAGGCATGAAACGCTTCTACCCCGTGATCCGGGTGCTCTCGCTGGTGATCCTGATGTTCGGGTTGACCATGCTTTTCCCCTTGAGCCTTTCGTGGTTTCTCGACGACGGCGCTTTCGCGTCCTTCGACGAAGCGTTTGTGCTTACCGTCGCTACTGGCGCCGGCCTGTGGTACGTCACCCGCAAGGAAACCCGCGATCTGACGATTCGTGACGGTTTTCTGATGGTTGCGCTGGTGTGGACCCTGCTGCCGATCTACGCCGCCTTGCCGCTGGTCCTCGAACTCAAGCTTAGTTTTACCGACGCCTATTTCGAAGCCGTGTCCGGACTGACGACCACCGGTGCGACCGTTCTCACCGGCCTGGACCAGCTACCGGTGTCGATCAACGTCTGGCGAACGCAGATGGTCTGGCTTGGCGGCATGGGCCTGATCGTTCTTGCGGTGGCCATTCTGCCCTTGCTGGGGATCGGCGGCCGACAGATGTTCAAGGCCGAGACGCCGGGGCCGATGAAGGACACCAAGATGACGCCACGCATCGCCGAAACGGCGAAGGGCCTGTGGACCGTCTATTCGCTGGCCTCCATCTGCTGCGCCCTGGCCTATTATTGGGCGGGAATGAGCGGGCTGGATGCACTCATGCACATGTTCGCCACCATGGGACTCGGCGGTTTTTCCAGCCACGACGCGAGCTTTGCCTATTTCGCCTCGCCGACCATCGAAACGGTCGCTATCGTTTTCATGCTCTTCGCCGGGATGAACTTCGCGACCCACTTCGTTGTTCTCTCCGGGCGTTCGCTGCGTCCCTACGTCTCCGACCCGGAAGCCGGCTGGTTTCTCCTGGTGACTCTCGGCAGTGTCGTTGGCATCGCCGCCTTTCTCGTCTTCCACGACGTCTATGCAAGTTTTGACGAAGCCCTGCGCGATGCCGCCTTCAACGTCGTCTCCATTGCCACGACGACCGGCTTCGCGACCACCGACTATGCTCTGTGGCCGTTTTTCGCACCGCTGTGGATGTTGTTTCTGTGCAGTTTTGCGACCAGCGCCGGCTCGACCGGTGGCGGCATCAAGATGATTCGCGCGCTGGTACTCTACAAGCAGGTGTATCGCGAGCTGACCCGTGCCATGCACCCCAGCGCCGTGCATCCGGTAAAAGTCGGCGGCGACGTCGTGCAATCCAACATTCTCTTCGCTGTGCTCGCTTTCGGCTTTGTGTACATGGTCTGCATCGCCAGCATGACGCTGCTTCTTTCCTTGTCCGGACTGGAGATCATCACCGCCTTTTCGGCCGTCGTCGCCAGCATCAACAACACCGGGCCGGGATTGGGCCAGGTCGGGCCGGCCAGCAATTACGCCGGACTGAGCGACTTCCAGATCTGGGTGTGCACCTTCGCCATGCTCCTCGGCCGCCTCGAGATTTTCACCCTGCTGGTGGTGATGACACCGGCTTTCTGGCGGAAGTAGCGGGGAAAGGGGATAATCGCGCTTTTCGAGCACCTTTCGCTCGCCGCCGGAGTTTGCCGTGACCCGCCCATCCAACGATACTTTTCTGCGCGCGCTGCTCAAGGAGCCGACCACGCACACGCCGGTCTGGTTGATGCGTCAGGCTGGTCGCTACCTGCCCGAGTATCGTGAAACGCGTGCCCGTGCAGGCAGCTTCATGCAGTTGTGTACCAACCCTGGCCTGGCTTGCGAGGTGACTCTGCAACCCCTGGCGCGCTTCGATCTCGACGCCGCAATTCTCTTCTCGGACATCCTGACCATTCCCGACGCGATGGGCCTGGGACTGTATTTCACCGACGGCGAAGGGCCGCGCTTCGAACGTCCCCTGCGCGAAGAATGGGCGATTCGCGACCTCAGCGCCCCCGATCCCTGGGATCACCTGCGTTATGTGATGGATGCGGTGGTGGAAATCCGGCGCGCACTGAACAACTCGGTGCCGCTGATCGGCTTTTCCGGGAGTCCTTACACTCTCGCCTGCTACATGGTCGAAGGCGCTTCGAGCACCGATTACCGCCGCGTCAAGGGCATGCTCTACGACCGACCCGACCTCTTGCATCGCATTCTTTCGGTCACCGCCGACGCCGTGGTTGCCTACCTCAACGCGCAGATTGAATCCGGTGCCCAGGCGGTGATGATCTTTGATTCCTGGGGCGGCTCCCTGTCGCCCGCAGCGTATCGCGAGTTCTCGCTGGCGTACATGCAGCGAATCGTTGCCCAGTTGATCAAGAACAAGGACGGCGAGCGCGTGCCATCGATCGTGTTTACAAAAGGCGGTGGCCTGTGGCTGGAAGCGATCGCCGAGATCGGCTGTGACGCGGTCGGCCTGGACTGGACGATCGACATCGGCGAAGCGCGCCGACGCGTCGGTGACAAGGTTTCCCTGCAGGGCAATATCGACCCGGCGGTGCTCTTCGCGGCACCCGAAACGATTGCCAGCGAGGCCAGGAAAGTGCTCGACGCCTACGGCCCGGGGGACACCGGGCACGTCTTCAACCTTGGGCACGGCATCTCGCAGTTCACGCCGCCGGACAACGTCAAAGCGCTGCTTGATGCGGTGCACCAGCACAGTCGGATTCTGCGCCAAAAAGGGCGTTGAGCCTGCGATTAGCGCTTGACTTGTTCACAGAAGAGACTTCCGAGTTTCCGGTGCGGTGGAAAGTTCCTTGTAAATCAGCCTTGTAGTTGTAAGCCGCTAATTTATAAGAAGTTTTTAATCGCCTGTTTTTCCGGCAACGGCTCTGAAACCCTGTCAGGATGGGCTTTTGCGGGGTTTCCCAGCGCCCTCATCCACAGAGTTATCCACAGAAACTGTGAATGGGCTAGAAACCTCAAATAACAGAAGATCTTATGCCGTACTACGAGAAGTGGCGCGAGCTTCCGCCGCTAACTAGCGATCGTTTCCTCCTCCCGACTGTCAATGGCTCTCCGACCTGATGCCCTTGCCGCAGATTGCCCGCGTCGCCCTTGATGTTCCGCTGCGTCGCCTCTTCGACTACCGCGTCGCCGATGGCGAGCCGCTGTCGGCGGGCGATATTGGCTACCGCGTACGTGTGCCCTTCGGTCGCAACGAGAAAATCGGCATTCTCGTCGAGCTGCCGGCGGCGAGCGATTTTCCGCTGGAGCAACTCAAGCTTCTTGGCGAGGTCTTTCGCGACTTGCCGCCTTTGCCCGCAGACTGGTTTCGCCTTAGCGAGTTCTGCGCCGACTACTATCACGTAGCGCTCGGCCAGGTGATGCTGTCGACCTTGCCGGCCGGGCTGCGCGCCCTCAAGCCCGTCAAGGCCAGAGCGCCGCGGCAAGCTTCGCCAGGCGCGGCCGTGGCGGCGCCAGAACTGACGGGCGAGCAGCAGGCGGTGCTGAACGCGATCGCCGAGCGTGGCACCGGCTTCCACGCCTACCTTTTGCACGGCGTGACCGGCAGTGGCAAGACCGAAATCTATCTCCGGCTCATTGAGCGCGCCCTGGCCGATGGACAGCAGTCGCTGCTGCTGGTCCCGGAAATCAATCTGACCCCACAGCTTGAAGCCCGCGTCGCAGCGCGTTTTCCCGCCGCCGGGCTGGTCAGTCTGCACAGCGAGCTCGGCGAGGCCGCGCGCAGCCGCAACTGGCGCGCCGCCTTGACCGGCGAAGCGCGCATCGTGCTCGGCACCCGCCTGGCCATCTTCACTCCGCTGCCCGAGCTCGGCTTGATCGTCGTCGACGAGGAGCACGACCCCTCCTTCAAACAGCAGGACGGCATCCGCTATTCGGCGCGCGACCTGGCTGTCTTCCGTGCCCGCCAGGGCGCCATCAAAATCATCCTCGGTTCGGCGACGCCTTCGCTCGAAAGCTGGGCCAACGCCACCGCCGAGGCTGGCCGCGGTCGCTATCGTCTGCTGAGGCTGAGTGAGCGGGCGGTCGAAGGTGCTCGGCTGCCGAGCGTGCAGCGTATCGACACCCGCCTCGACAAGCCCCAGGACGGCCTCAGTCGTGCCTTGCTACGCGCTGTCGAGGAGCGCCTGGCGCGCGGCGAGCAAAGCCTGCTCTTCCTCAATCGCCGGGGCTACGCACCGGTGCTGGCCTGCGCCGCCTGCGGCTGGACCTCGCACTGCCATCGCTGCGCCGCCAATCTGGTGCTGCATCTGGTCGACCGCCGCCTGCGCTGCCATCACTGCGGCTTCGAAGCGCGCTTGCCGAAAGGCTGCCCGACCTGCGGCAACCAGGATCTGAGCGCCTTCGGGCGCGGCACACAACGCCTGGAAGCGGTGCTCGCCGAGCACTTTCCCGAGGCTAGAGTGCTGCGCGTCGACCGTGACGTGGCGCGCAGCCGCAAGCAGTGGGAAGTGCTGGTGGCGCGGATTTACAGCGGCGACGCCGACATTCTGGTCGGCACCCAGATGCTCGCCAAAGGGCACGATTTCCCCAAGCTCACCCTGGTCGGCGCCATCGCTCCCGACGCCGCCTTGTTTGCCGCCGACTGGCGCGCGCCCGAGCGCCTCTTCGCGCAGTTGATGCAGGTCGCCGGCCGCGCCGGCCGCGCCGAACGCCCGGGTGAGTTCCTGATTCAGACGCAGTTCCCCGAGCATCCGCTGTACACCGCGCTCGTCCATCATGACTTTCCCGCCTTCGCCGCCGAGCAGCTCAGCGAGCGGCAACAGGCCGGCTTTCCTCCCTATGCGCACCAGGCCATGCTGCGTGCCGAAGCGCCGCTGATGGCCGACGCCCTCGGCTTTCTGAAAAGTGCGCGTACTGCCCGGCGGTGGGCAGCGAACATTCGGTGACCTTCTACGACCCGGTGCCAATGCGCCTGGCCCGCCGCGCCAGTTTCGAACGCGGCCAGTTGCTCGTCGAGTCGCCCGCACGGCGAGCGCTGCAGCGCTTTCTTGCCGACTGGCTGCCGCAGCTCGAAGCGATCAAAGCGCCGTCACGGCTGCGCTGGCACCTTGAAGTCGATCCGCTCGAGTTCTGATGCGGGGACGGGCTATGGCCCCCTGCCGCCAAGCCCACTCCCTCGAGCGGCGAGTGGCGAGCGGCGAACAGCAGTGACCGCCGCGGTGATTGATTGACGACGGCCACAGCGGCAGGGATACTCTGCCTGCATGCCGGTTAGCGGCCCTGCGGCGTGAGCCATTTCACGGCGCTCAGAGAGCACATCGGCTATCTTTCCGTTTGCCGGGGAATGAGTTGCGCGCTGTCATCCACTGCACCTGCCGCCAGCTGGCGGGGCAGTCAAAGTCAGCCGGAGCCCGTTTCCCGGCGCCAGGCGATGCCCTGCCGCCGTCGAAGGCGATGAATGCGATGAATGCCATGAATACGACGACCAAGGTGCTGGTCATGACGGGCCACCAGCGGCAAGCAGACACAGCGCGCAGCGGACTATCCCGTCGGCGCTGCCAGTAGCGACAAGGAGTCCTGATGTCTTCCGAATTCGTAGCAGCGATCGACCTCGGGTCGAACAGTTTTCACATGATCGTCGCCCGCCTGGTCAATGGGCAGGTGCAGGTTCATGACCGTTTGCGCGAGATGGTCCAGTTGGCGGGCGGTCTCGATGCGCGCAACCGCCTGTCGCAGGAATCGCAAAAACGCGCCCTCGAATGCCTCGCGCGCTTTGGCCAACGGCTGCGCGACATTCCGCCCGAGCAGTTGCGCATTGTCGGTACCAATACCCTGCGCCAGGCACGCAACAGTGCCGAGTTCGTGGCCCGAGCGGAACAGGTTCTCGGCCACAAAGTGGAGATCGTCCGCGGCCAGGAAGAAGCGCGCCTGATCTACCTGGGCGTGGCGCACAGCGTCGGCGACGTCTCCGGGCAGCGCCTGGTGATCGACATTGGCGGCGGCAGCACCGAGCTGATCATCGGAGAAAAATTCGATCCCCTACACCTGGCCAGCCTGAAAATGGGTTGCGTCAGCTTGAGCCGTGCCTGCTTTGGCGATGGGCGCTTGACCGCCAGCCGCCTGCGCGAGGCCGAACTTCTGGTGCAACTGACCCTGGAGCCGGTGCGCCAGGAATATCTGGCGCGTGGCTGGGCCGTGGTCACCGGCGCGTCGGGCTCGATCAAGGCGATCCAGGACGTGCTCATCAGCGAAGGCTGGAGCCGCGAGGGAATCACCTGCGAAGCCTTGCGCCGGCTGCGTGCCGAGCTGCTTGAAATACGCGACACGGCGGCGATTGCCGGCCGCTGGCAACTCGACCCGGCGCGGGCGCGGGTCTTTGTCGGCGGCTTCGTCGTCCTGCACGGGCTCTGCGAGGCGCTCGCCATCGAGCAGCTCGAGGTCTCGGAAGGTGCCCTGCGCGAAGGCCTGATCTATGATCTGCTGGGCCGTATCCGCCACGAAGACGTGCGCGACCGAACCATCGCCGACGTCATCAGCCGTTTCAACCTCGACGAAGGCCAGGCGGGCCGCGTCTGTGCGACTGCGCAGGCTCTGCTGCGGCAGGTCAGCAGCCAATGGCGGCTCGCCGACGAAGCGGCGGCGCCGGTGCTCGAACGCGCCGCTCGCCTGCATGAAACGGGTCTCCTGCTGACCCACGACCAGCACCACAAACACGGCGCCTACGTGCTCGAACATGCCGATTTGCCCGGCTATTCGCGCGACGATCAACTGCTCTTGTCGGCACTGGTCAGGCGCCACCGCCGCTCTTTTCCGAGCAAGGCCTTCGCGCATTTGCCGAGCGACTGGGCGCGCATGGCGCCGCGCCTGTGCGTCCTCCTGCGCCTGGCGGTGGTGCTGCACCGTAGCCGCAGCAGCGTGCCCTTGCCGGCCATTGGGCTACGCGTCGACCGGCGACAGATCGAGCTGCGCTTCCCGCCTGCCTGGCTTGAAGAGCATCCGCTGACCCGCGCCGACCTGCAAAACGAAGCGCGCCTGCTGCGCAAAGCGGGTTTCGCTTTGCGTCTGGGTAGTCCCGACAGCAAGCTGACGCCAGCGACCTCGGACACGCCGGCCGCGCCATGAGCAGCGAGCCGGGCAGTAGCGCTGCGCCGCGGCCGCTTGCTGCCGGGGTGTCGCCGGCGCAGGGGCCTTGTGCTGGCCGCCCGACGATCGGCGCGCCGCGCCGGTGATACGCATCTTTCTGCTCCTGCCGCTGCTCGCCGCCGCAGTCCTTTTTCTGGCCGGCCTCGAAACGGCGCCGCTGGTCAGCCGCAGCGCAAGCATTTCTCCCGCGTCGGTCGCCGAAGCTCGTGGGCTTTTGCTCAGCAACGACCCGCGCCGACTGCGCCGTGGCGAACAACGAACGGCGCAGATTCCGGTGGCGCTGATCGACGAGGCCTTCAACCATCTGGCCACCCGCAGCCTGCACGGACGCGGCGCGTTTGCCCTGGTCGACGAGGCGGGTGAGTTCCGCTTTAGCGTTCCCGTCCAGCTTCCCGGTCTAAGCGGCGCTCGCTATCTGAATCTGCGCGCCGTTTTTCACGCCGGAGGTGGGCGTGGGCAAGCGCAGCTGGCATCCGCGTCGCTGGGATCGCTGCCGATACCACCGCGCCTGTTCGAGTGGCTGAGCGTCTCGGTGATCGAAATTGCCGGTCTTGGCGAGCAGTGGCAGCTGTTGCGGAAAGCTTTTCGTCGTCTCGACTTCGTGCCAGCGCGCAGCGCGGTCGCTGTTACCTACGTCTGGGAGCCGGGCCTGCTCGATCGTGGCCGCGCTCTCGCCTTTACGCCGGCCGATAAGCAGCGTGTCGAGGCCGCGCAGCGCGCGCTGGCAAGCCTGCTCATGAACTACCCGGTCAACGCCCGCGTGCCCTTGAGCGAGGTTCTGCCTCCCTTGCTGGCCGGTCCTGAGGGTGAAGAAACGCTGCAGCAACGACGCGCGGCGCTGCTCGTCCTGGCCGCCTATGAGTCGGAAAAAGCCTCGACGCTTTTTTTCCACAAGCCCGCGAGTGGCCGCGTCCGCGCCGCCTGAAGCTGGAGTTGCTGGGGACGCTACGACAGCGCGCAGCATTTCTCCATTTCCGCCGCTCTGGCGGTCTGGGCCGGCGAACCGGCGGCCAACGCCATCGGCGTCTACAAGGAAATCGACGACTCTCGCCGCGGCAGCGGCTTCTCCTTTGCCGACCTGGCCGCCGATCGTGCCGGGACACGCTTCGGGGAATTGCTGCTGGCGATTCAGCGCGTCTCAACGCCGCCCTGCGCGGGCCTCTGCGCGACAGCGATCTGGCGCCGCCGCTGGGCGGGCTCCCGGAGTATCTGTCGGCAGCCCAGTTCGAGCGCCGCTACGGTGGCCAGGATAACCCTGCCTATCGGCAAGTGAGCGCCGACATCGAGGCGCGGTTGGCCGCGCTACCACTGTATCGCTGAGCACTGGCCCGGCCAGAAAAGCCGGGAAGCGGCGGCGATGCTTCTCTGTGACTCGCTTCAGCCTTGGCGGGGATGAAACAGCGTCCGTGCGACTTCCGGCGTGCCACTGTTGGTGCGCAGCCAGCTCAGGCGGTCATGCAGCTTCTTCTGCCAGCTGGGCGTCAAGCCGGGCGCCGCTGACAAACGTTCCAGGATCGCCGGATCGGGCCGGTGCTCGCGCCAGATTGCCACAGCTCGGCAAGAGAAACTGCGCCCGGCAGACGTTCGATCAATTCGAGCCGGTCGCCGCTGCTGATCGTCGCCCCTTCGAGCACACGGTAGTACCAGCCGGTCAGGCCGGTCTCGGCGATCAGCCGTGCGACGCCATCGTGAGCGTAGCGATGGTCGATCTTCCAGCACGGGCTGCGTGGCTGGCTGACCTGAACCCGGGCGCGACCGAGGCTGAAGACGTCGCCGATGAAGACCGTGCTTTCGTCGACCGCGGCGGCCGAAATGTTCTCGCCGATACTGCCGACGAGCAGTTGCGCAGCAATCGCCGGCAAGCGCTCGGCCAGACGCCGATAGTTGTCCACGGCGTACTGATGCAGGGCTTTCTCCGGCCCGCCATGGACCCGCCGGTCGGCCTGGATGTCTCCGGCCAGACCTCAAGGCTCAGCTCTATCGGGCCAATGACCGGTTTCTTGTAGATCCCGGTCGACTGTCCGTGTTCCTCGATCCTCGTCAAGCCGCCGCTGAACAGCATGATTTCGTGTCATCTCTCGTTCCATAGCCAGGCGGCGCCGCGAACGCCGGAAGAGTCGCCATGCACGTTACGCAACAGCCGCGTGCGAATGACATCGGAAAAGACGTGCGTGGCCCACAGGCGCGGCACCGCGTCATACAGACGCTGGATATTCGAAAGGCCGCCGCCGAGCACGATGACCTGCGGATCGAGGATGTTGACCACCTGCGCCAGCGCCTTGGCCAGGCGGCGCTCGTAGCGCGCCAGGGTCTGTTCGCAGTTCAGGTCACCGGCTGCGGCAGCGGCGCAGATCTGCTCGGCAGCGAGCGCTTCGCCACCATGTCGCAGGTGGTCGGCACAAAGCGCCGGCCCCGACAACCAGGTTTCGACGCAGCCGAAGCGCCCGCAGTAGCAGCGCGGCGGCGGCAGGCTCTCTTCTTCCGGCAGCGGCAAGGGGTTATGCCCCCATTCGCCGGCAATGCGGTTGGCTCCGTTCAGCACGCCTTGATTGACGACGATGCCGCCGCCGACGCCGGTGCCGAGAATCACCCCGAAAACGACTTCCGCGCCTTTGCCGGCGCCGTCGATGGCTTCCGAAAGAGCAAAGCAGTTGGCGTCGTTGGCCAGGCGTATTTCGCGCCGTAACAGCGCCTGCAGGTCTTCGCGCAGCGCTTCGCCGATCAGGCAGGTCGAGTTGGCGTTTTTTATGCGGCCATCAACGGTCGATTCCGCGCCAGGCACGCCGATGCCGACGCTGCCGGTCTCGCCAAGCTCGCTTTCCGCAGCTTCGATCAGCCTCGCTGACCGTCCTGAGCGTGCCCCGGTAATCGCCCTGCGGCGTCGGACAGCGCCGCCGCAGCAAGACGCGGCCGGCGTCGTCGAGCGCGATGAGCTCGATCTTGCTGCCGCCAAGGTCTATGCCGATACGTAACACGATCTATGCGCTTTGCCTAAATTCCAGCGGACCGGTGCTGGCCGCTGGTCGGAAAGAAAAAGAAACCGAAACAAAAAAATGGCCAGGCTCGTTTTCGCCCGATGTTGTCCCTATCTTCCACTCGCCTTGTCCAGTGCTTGCTCCCGAATCATCAGCGCGGTCAGAAGGGCGTGCAGGGCGACCGCGGGCCACAGCAAGATGCCCGTCGAAATGCCGGTGAAGCCAAGATAGGCGAGGTACAGCGTGACCGCTGCGCCGTAGACCAACATGCCGAGCCGCGGCGGGCCGGGCCAGCAGGCGAGCCCAAGGGCGATCAGGGCGATACCGGCGACGCGGGCGACGGGTATGGCGATGCCCGTCAGCTCCTCGCCCAATAACAGGCGCCCAACGAGCGATGGGAGGATCAGCAAGGCCAGGCCGGTGGCGATTTCTCCCACCGCGGCGAAGGCCAGTGCCGATCTCATGGCCCGGCCTGGCCCTGGCTGCGCAGCTCGCTCACGCGACTCGTTTTGCGTAAGCGCCGATCCTTAGCGCTTCTGCGCATCGCTGGCCGGTGCGGCGCTGCCTGCCGCTGGCGCCGCCGGCGCGACCGCGGCAGGCGCGGCTTGAGCAGCCGCGCTGGGCTTCGCGCTCTCTTCCGGCGGGAAAGGTTCGAGCTTGACGGTCAGCTTGTCGATCGTGCCGGTGAACTTGAACGGCGTGTCGTAGCGATACTCGATGAGCGCCAGCGGCGTGCGCGTGTCCTCGCCGACGTCGAAGGTTTCGTCCTCCGGGAAGGTGATCGGGACGGTGTGTTCCATGGAATTCCTGGCCACTTCCTTGCCATCCACCGAGAGAACACCCGTGCCGCCCTTGGCCAGGCCCGGACCATCCGACTTGAAGTCGAAGACGATGCTGTGCTTGCCGGCAGCCAGCTCGGGTCCTTCCCAGGTCGTGCGCTTGAGATCGAGCAGGTTGTAGAGGAAGACCACCTTGCCCCGGCCGACGCCGAAGTCACCCTTGCTCAGGAACAGGCCATAGCCGCCGAAGCGGCCGCCCTGGGTGACGATCATGCCTTCCGCGCCGCCCTCGGGAATGGTGACTTCGGCGGTGATGCGGTAGGACTTGTCAATGATGCTCGGCGCAGTGCTGGCCGGCACGCCGGTCAGGCCGCCCGCATAGCTGAACTCCGTGCGCCCTGCCTTCAGGCTCGGCCGCGGCGTATTCCAGCGCGTCAGCGTCGTGTTGTCGAGCGGCAGCACGTTGTACTTCGCCGCCTCGACGTAGAAGATGCCCTGCATCTGCTTGAGCTTCTCGGGCATCGTCGCCGCCAGGTCCTTGTTCTGCGTCGGATCCTCGATGACGTTGTACAGCTCCCAGCGGTAGCCGGTGATCACATCCGGCGGTTTCGCGCTGCTCAGCTCCCAGGGGCGCGTCGCCGGGGTGGTGGCCGCTACCCAGCCATCATGATAGATGGCGCGATTGCCGAGCATCTCGAAGTACTGCGTCGTGTGCCGGGTGGGCACGCCGGCATTGGCCTTGTCCCAGGTGTAGGCCATGCTCGTGCCTTCAATCGGCAACTGCTTGATGCCCTTGATCGTCTCTGGTGCCGGAATGCCGGTCGCCTCGAGGATCGTCGGAACGATGTCGATGACGTGGTGGAACTGGCGACGGATGCCGCCCGGATCGCCGATATGGCCGGGCCAGGACATGGCCACGCCCTGGGCCGTGCCGCCGAAATGCGACGGTACCTGTTTCATCCACTTGAACGGCGTGCCAAGCGCCCACGCCCAGGCCGCCGAGTAGTGCGGAAAAGTCCGCTCGGAGCCCCAGAACTCGTACCACAGGAACTGGTCCTTGATCGGTACCTCGATGCCGTTGAAGGTGGTGAACTCGTTCGGCGTGCCGTTGACCATGCCTTCGGCGCTGGCGCCGTTGTCGCCGCTGATGTAGATGATCAGGGTGTTGTCGAGCTCGCCCAGGTCCTCGACCGCCTGGATGACGCGGCCGATCTGATGATCGGTGTAGGCCTGATAGGCGCCATAGACGTCGGCCTGCTTGATGAACAGTTTCTTCTCCTCAAAGCTCAGCGAGTCCCACCTCGGCAGCTTGGCGCCGCCGTAGATCTCCTGTCCGTCGGGCCAGGGCGTCAGTTGTGCGTTTTCGGGCATGATGCCCAGCCGCTTCTGGTTGGCGAAGATGGTCTCGCGCAGTTTTTCCCAGCCGTCGTCGAACAGATGCATGGCGCTGATCTTGTCGATCCATTCCTTCGTCGGGTGGTGCGGGGCGTGCGTGCCGCCCGGCACGTAGTAGACGAAGAACGGCTTTTCGGGCGCCAGCTCCTTGAGCTGTTTCATGTACTGGATCGCCTCGTCGGCCATCGCCGTGGTCAGGTTCCAGCCCGGATTGCCCTGAAAAGGGTAGATCGGCGTGGTATTGCGGAACAGGTTCGGTTGCCACTGGCTGGTGTCTCCACCCACAAAGCCGTAGAAATACTCGAAGCCCATGCCGTTCGGCCACTGCTCGAACGGTCCGGCCTGGCTGTTGGCGAAGAAGGGCGTGTTGTGGTCCTTGCCGAACCACGCGGTCGCGTAGCCGTTGTCTTTCAGGATGGTGCCGATGGTGCCCTTCTCGATCGGGATGATCGAGTCGTAGCCAGGGTAGCCGGTGGCGATTTCTCCGACCACCCCGAAGCCCACCGAGTGATGGTTGCGGCCGGTGATCAGCGCCGCCCGCGTCGGCGAGCACAGCGAGGTGGAGTGGAAGTTCGTATAGCGCAGACCACTCGTCGCGATGCGGTCCAGCGCCGGGGTCGGGATGACGCCGCCGAAAGTCGACGGCGCGCCGAAGCCGTCGTCGTCGCTCATGATCAGCAGCACGTTCGGCGCAGCTTTCGGCGGCACGATGCGCGGCGGCCACCAGGGGGTCGACTCCGAGGCCCTTTCCTTGATCACTCCGCCGAATTTCGGATCGGGGGGTGGCAGCTGCTTACCGCCAAGGGTGGTGGTGGCGCTCGGAGAGCCGAGAACTCCGGTGACCTGCTGCGCCCTTGCTGCGCCGACGACCGACAGGGCTGCGAAGAAGAAAAACAGCAGTGCCGCTATGCAGCGATTCCTGGACATGGACCGACGCCTCCGGGGTGAATATGCCTCGCATTATGCCAATAATGGCCGCCGTCAGGTACTGATCGCCGGGCGCTGCCGTTGACGGCGCCGTTTTGATCAAGAAATAGCGCGGCATCAGCGACTTCTTCTGCAGTGACAAAGCGCTGGATGAGTGATGTGGGTTCATGCTCCCTGCTCGTCGAACGATTCCGGCGTGCAAGCCGGAATGCGCACTGCAAGTGGGGGGAGACGGTCATGACTTTCATGATTTGGGGTGTCTTCCACGTGTCATGACCGTTAGGCGCTTGCCCTCTATGCGTAGTAACTCGCCACGTAGTCCTCAAAGCGTCCCTGCGGCAGCGATTCCAATCGCTGTTGCTCGACCAGAGAGGCTTGTACGCTGTCCTCGAACTTGGCCAATGTAGCCGCGTCCAGCGGCTTGGGCCAGCAAGCTCTCGTGGTGCTGCTGGGACTGCTGCATGGCGAATTTGAAGTAGCCTTTGTGTTCCCTCGCGGCAAGCAGCACCTGGGCCGACGGCGTCGTCTCCGGGTGATCAATTCGGGTGCGCAAGCTGGCCAGCGTGCTGCTGTAGTTATCGCCACCGTAGGCCACATCCAGCATCTGCGCAAAAGGCTGCATGTCGTCGAACAGGGCGTGTGCAATGGGCTGGAAAGCTTGTTCGCGGTTGTACACCAGCAGGGTCAGGTCAGGCTGGCGGCCCTGGTTGACGATACGGGCCTGGTTTTCATCGTTTTCTCCCTGCTCGCGCGCCGTAATGGGAGGACTCTGATGAAAAAGGCACATCAGTAACAGGATGTCGGCAAAAGTGCTTTGCTCGGGGACGATACCGATGTCTACGAACGGGTTCAGGTCAAACAGGCGCACTTCCAGGTATTCGACACCGTATTTCTTCAAGGCCAGCGCCGGGCGCTCGCCCGCCTTGGCGACGCGTTTGGGCCGGATGCCGGCATAAAATTCGTTCTCAATTTGCAGCAGGTTCGCGTTGAGTTGCTTCCAGCGCTCGCCTTCGCGCACGCCCAGCTTTTCGTAGAACGGATCAGGGGTGCGAATCGCCGTCTCCAGTGCCTGGGTGTACTCGGCCAGTGAATTGAAACTGACGTGCAGTTGATCTTGCGCCCGGTTCTGATAGCCCAGGTCGCTCATGCGCAGGCTGGTCGCGTAGGGGCGGAACAGGGTGCCTGGAACGAGCTCCTGGAGGCCTGACCGGCGGCCTTGCAGGAATGATTGACAGATCGCGGGCGAGGCACCGAACAGGTAGGGAATCAACCAGCCAAAGCGCAGAAAATTGCGAATCAATCCGAAATAGCGCTCGCTGACAAAGTCCTGCAGGCTGCCTGTTCCGGAGCAGCAGCCTTTCAAAATTACCCAGAACTCCTCAGGCAGCGACCAGTTGTAGTGCGAGCCGGCAATCGTCTGCATGTGCCGCCCATAGCGAAGGCCCAGGCCTTCGCGATAGACAGACTTCATCATGGCGGAGTTGGAGCTGCCGTAGTTGGCAATGGCGATGGTCTTGTCGTCGCCGACGACGCAGGGCATGGAGCCTGCCCACATGATTTCTCCCCGCATCTGCCGGGCCGTGAAGCGGTGGATGTCGCGCAGGAAATCCAGGGGAAAGGCCGGGTCTTGTGACGGAGGGGTGATGAACTCCAGCAGCGCTTCGGCGTAGTCGGTGGTAATCCAGGGGTGGGTGAGTTTGGAGCCCAGCGTCAGGGGATGAGGGGTTTGCGCCAGGTAGGCACTGGCGTCCACGCGCAAGCATTCGCGCTCGTAGCCGCGCGTGATACCGCGCAAAACCTGCGCGTGATCTGGCGAGAAGAACTGCCGCATCTCATCGCAACATGTGAACTTCAACATAAGGCGTCCTTCTTTGCGTAAATTGGGGTTGCGTCTGCCGCTCTCCAGCCGCCTGTCGGACGTTCCCGGGGCCGTGAGCCGTGCCTGAGAGAATCATGGATCTTCGCGCAAGCGAGTCATTGCGTGGCCAGCTTTGTCGTCGCTGCCCGCCAGGCTTTCGATTCCGCATGCCTGCTCATCGCTTGCCGCCAGTTCCTTTTCCAGCTGCCGGTGGACGCGATTTGGCGAGCCGGTATGCCTGGCCAGCAGGTCGTAGGCGACGGGCACCACAAAGAGGGTGAACAAGGTGGCCGAGAGGATGCCGCAGAGCACTACCGTGCCGATGACGGTGCGTGTTTCCGTGCCGGCACCGGCTGACAGGAGCAGCGGAACGGAACCGGCGGCGGTGGTGATGCCGGTCATGACGATCGGGCGCAGGCGGATTTCGGCGGCCTCGACGAGGGCGGCGCGGAAAGGTTTGCCGGCGTCGCGCAGCTGGTTGGCAAATTCGACGATCAGGATGCCGTTCTTGGCGGCAAGGCCGACGAGCATGATCAGGCCGATCTGGCTGTAGAGGTTGAGTGTCTGGCCGGAAAAATAAAGGCCGAGGAGTGCCCCGGCCATTGCCAGCGGCACGGTAAGCATGATCACGAAGGGATGGATCCAGCTCTCGAACTGCGCGGCCAGCACCAGGAAAACGATGACCACGCCCAGCACGAAGGCGAAGAGGATTGTGCCGCCGGTCGACTTGAAGTCTTCCGACTGGCCCTTGTAGTCGATGATCACTTCGCTGGGCAGGTGTTCCCTGGTCAATTTCTCGAGGCTGCGCAAGGCGTCGCCCAGCGCGACGCCCTCGGCGAGATTGGCTTCCAGGGTGATCGCACGCACCCGGTTGTAACGGTTGAGCTGAAGCGAATCGGCAAACTCTTCGAGCCGCACCAGGTTGCCAAGCGGTATCAGTGCCTGCGTGCGCGCCGAGCGGACGTGGATGTTCTCCAGACTGGCCGGCGTGCGCTGCGTGCTGCGCTCGCCTTTCAGGATCACGTCGTATTCTTCGCCGGCATCGATATAGGTGGTTACCTTCCGCGAGCCGAGCACCGTTTCCAGGGTGCGCCCGATGTCACCGATGCTGACCCCGAGCTCGGCGGCGCGGTCGTAATCGATCACCACGCGCAGTTGCGGCTTGGTCTCCTTGTAGTCCCAGTCCAGTCCGACCAGGCCGGGGTTGTTGGCGTTGATCTGCTCGACCAAAATGTCGCGCCATTTTGCGAGTTGTTCATAGGTGCCGCCGCCGATGACGAACTGCACCGGTTTCTGGATGCGCGAGCCGAAACCCTGGCGCATGACCGGAAAAGCGCGCACGCCTGGCAAATCCTTTAGACGCAGGCGAACGTCTTCCATGATTTCCCAGGCCGAGCGTCGCTGCGCCCAGTCGCTGAGGACGTTGATGACGATGCCGGTATTGAAGATCTCGAGATTCCCGAAGGCGCGCGGCGCACGCACCAGCATGCGTGCGATCTCGCCGCTGTCCACCAGCGGCATCAGGCGCTGCTCGATCTCGGTCATGTAGGCCGCGATATAGGGATAGGAACTTCCTTCCGGGCCACTGACCATCACGTAAAAGACGCCCCGGTCTTCGCGCGGCGCGTACTCATCGGGAATGTTCCGGTACAGCCATATCGAGCTGGCGAGGAGGGCGAGAAAGAGCAGGATAATGATCCAGCTGTGCCTCAGGGCGCCTTGCAGCAGGGTGTGATAGCTCTTGCGCACCCTGCCGAACAAGCGATCGACAAGCCCCGACAGGCGCGCGTGCTCGGCATCCTGGCGCAGGATCTTCGAGGCCAGCATCGGCGACAGAGACAGGGCAACAAAACTCGAGAAACACACGGCAGCCGCCATGGTCAGCGAAAACTCGGCAAACAGGCGGCCGATATTGCCCTGCAGAAAGGCAATCGGCACGAACACCGCGACCAGCACGACGGTGGTGGCGATGACCGCGAAACCCACCTGGCGGGTGCCGCGGTAGGCGGCCACGAGACGCGTTTCGCCGTACTCCTGCATGCGTCGGTGAATGTTCTCGATAACCACGATGGCGTCGTCGACGACCAGGCCAATGGCCAGGACCAGCGCCAGCAGGGTGAGGATGTTGAGCGAGAAATCGAGCGCCAGCAGGACCATGAAAGTGGCCACCAGCGAGACCGGCACGGTCACCGCCGGTACCAGCATGGCGCGCAGACTGCCGAGGAAGAGAAAAATCACGCCGACGACCATGGCGATGGCGAGGAACAGCGTCTTGTAGACTTCGTGGATCGCGCCCTCGACGAAGACCGAGCTGTCATAGCTCTGCTTGATCGCCATGCCCGCCGGCAGAGTGCTGTTGATGCGCTCCATCTCTGCCTTCGCCGCCTTGGCGACGGCCAGAGTATTGGCCGTGGACTGCTTGGTGATGCCGATGCCGACCATCGGCACGCCGTTGCCGCGGAAGAAAAGGCGGTCTTCGGTGGTGCCGCGCACGACGCGCGCGACGTCGGCGAGGCGTACCAGGTAGCCGTCGTCGCCGCGTGCCAGCACCAGCTGCGCAAAGTCCTGCGCGGTCAGAAAGCTGCGCTGCGTGCGCACCGTGAACTGACGGTTTTCGGAGTCGATACTGCCGGCCGGCAGCTCCAGGTTTTCGGCGCGCAGTGCGGCCTCGACGTCGGCGACCGTGAGCTTGCGCGCCGCCAGTTCGCGGCGGTCCAGCCAGATGCGCATGGCGTATTCCTGGCCGCCACCGATGCGCACTCGGGCGACGCCGTCGAGCACCGAAAAGCGGTCCATCAGGTAGCGCCGCGCGTAGTCGGTCAGTTCCGGGATGCTCATGCCGTCGCCGGCCAGGTTGAGCCACATGATCACGTCTTCGTTGCTGTCCTGCTTCTGGATGTCCGGTGGCTCGGCTTCCTCGGGCAGGTCGTCGACGATCGCCGAGACGCGGTCGCGAATGTCGTTGGCGGCGGCATCGATATCGCGACCGACGGCGAATTCGAGCGTGATTCGCGAGCGTCCATCTTCGCTGCTCGAGGCGATGAAGCGAATTCCCTCGATACCCGCAATGCGCTCTTCGATCAACTTGGTGACGCGGTTCTCGACGACGTTGGCGGCCGCGCCCGGGTAGCCGGTCTCGACGGTAACGATCGGCGGATCGATGTCCGGGTACTCGCGCAGCGGCAGGCGCTCGAAGGAGAGCAGGCCGAAGGCGATCAGCAGCAGGGACATCACCGAGGCGAACACCGGCCGGGTGACCGATACATCGGAGAGGATCATGGGGTAGCGCCGCCGCCGGGCAGTGAGCGCAGCAGTTCGGCCAGGCTGCGGCTACCGTCGTCGCTGGCGATGATGTTGACTACCTGGCCCGGGCGCAACTGCAGGTGACCGTGGGTGATGACCTGTTCGTCCGCCGCGAGGCCCTTGACGACTTCGACCAGCCCGGGGCGACGCCCGCCAATCTGCAATTCACGTTTGTCGACCTTGCCGTCGGTGCTCACCACAAAGACGAACTGCTGCTCGCCAAGCGGCAGCAGCGCCTCCTCCGGAATGACCAGTGTCAGGCGCGACTCTGCTGCACAACGACGTTCATCAGCAGGCCGGGCCTGAGCAGGTGCTCGGGGTTCGGCAGCGTCGCGCGCACGCGAATCGAACGGGTGACCGGATCGATACGGCTATTCACCGCCTTGATCGTGCCGTCGAAGCGGCGCCCGGGAAAAGCGCGGCTGCTGGCGCTTACCTCCAGCCCGGGCCGCAGCACCTCGAGGTAAGTAGCGGCGACCGGAAACTCGAGTTTGACGGCGCTGTCGTCGTCGACCGTGGTGATCAGGTCGCCGGGCTCGACCAGTGCGCCGACGCTCAGGTCGCGCAGGCCGACGACGCCGGCGAAGGGCGCCTTGATCTGCCGGTCGGCCAGGCGCGACTCGATGGCTGCCAGTCGGGCACGCGCCGTTTCCCAGTCACGCTGGCGTTCGTCGAGCTGCGATTTGGCCGCGGTGCCCTTGGCGGCCAGCGACTGGAAACGCTGATACTGACGCAGCGCTTCGCTGACCGTGGCACGCGCTTCCTCGAGCTGGGCGTGTTCCTCGCGGCTGCTCAATTCGGCGAGTAGCTGGCCCTTCTCGACCCGGTCGCCGTCGTCGAAGTGGAGGGCTCTGACGGTTTCCGTGACCGTTGCCGTCAAGGCCACCGATTCCATGGCGGCGACCGTGCCCAGCGCTTCGATGCTGTCGGCGTACTGGATTTGGCGCGCCGGGGCGACGATCACGCTCGCTGGCGGCGGGTCGGCTGCCAGGGCCACGCCGCAGAGCAGGGCCAGGCTGGCAAGCAGCAGGTGCAGGTCGGTGTTGCTGCGCATGGGGCTCCCATCGGTTTGCCAGGTTCTATACAGCGTGGGCTTGCCGAAGAACGTGGCCGGCCGGCTGCTCCGGCTCAGTTGTTGTTCATTTCCGCAGCCGCTTGCCGCATGGTTCTTCTCGGAACGGTCAAATCTATCTCCGGACAGGGTGCCGGGGAACCGATCAAGATCACCATATGCCCTTTGGGCACTTTTTTCTGTACTTCGGCGTCGATATAAAGGGTATTCATGGCCACTGGCGGGCTACTCCCCTGCCATATCACCTCATTCGATCGCGTATAGATGATGTAGCACGCAGAAGAGGCCGCCGTGGAAAAAGAAAATGCCAGCACAGCAAAAATAGCTCTCATGTCAGACCTCTCGATAGTCCCGCAACGACAATGCCTCGCGCTCGGCGCCAATTCTATCGCCGATCAAGGTGCTCGCGGCGGAATGAGTTTCCCCCGAAATTTTTCCTTCCAAGGGTAATCCAAAGCACCCTAACGGGGAAGGATGCTTGAAGCCTGATCGGCGAGAGCGCTATCCAGTAGCCGCTCGCATTCCATCATCAGCGTGCGTCCAATCTCGGACTCGTAGTCCGCATCGAGTGCTTCCATCATTTCGTGCGCCGTGTGCAGTCCGGCTTCGCGCGACAGGGTGTCGGCAATCTGCCGTGTCAGTTGCTCGCTCAAGGCCGACAGCTGCCGTCGCTCGGCGAGGGGCAGGCGGCGTTGCGAGCGCGCCAACCAGTCGGCGGCGAGAGTGGCACCCTGGTCTTCTTTCAGCCACTGGTCATGGCTGTAGTAGACCGACAAGCGTTCGGCAGCGAGGGCAAAGATCAAGGCGATGCTTATCCCACGCTCAGGCGCTGGCGAAAGCAAGGCGTTTTCCCTGCTCATCTGCGCCCCGGCCACCGGCAAGGGGGCACACGTAGCTCGTGCCTGGCGGTTCGCCTGAGCATTCCCGCCCGCACTCCATTGCACGTCGCGGAGATGGCCATCCAATAAGCAATCACTGCCTGTTCGCTTCCTTGGGGGGGGCTGCTCCGGTCCCGGTTCCGGCCCGGACTGAGCCTCTGGCGCCGGCACCGGTTCGGCTGCAAGCTTCGCCGCTGCCGTTTGCGCGCGCTGTTGGGCAATGAAGCCCAGAGCCAGCTGCTGATAGAGTTCCGGACTGACACGTCCGCTCACTGCCTTGGCGATCAGCGTGACCGCCATCAGGCTGATGACCATCTCGTGACCGTCGATCATTTCCATGACGATGATCGCCGCCGTGATCGGCGATTGCGTGACCGCGGCCAGGAAGGCAGCCATGCACAGTGCTGTGACCGGTACTGCTTCGACACCAAAGCCGAGAATGGCGCTGGTACTGGCGCCAAGGGCTGCGCCGACGGCCAGGCAGGGCGCGAAAATGCCGCCGGGAATGCCCGAATAATAGGTGATGACCGTGGCTACGAAGCGGGTGACGGGAGCGTGCCAGGGGGCCGACAAGGCGTCGCTGGAAAGCAGTGACGAGCTCACCGCGTAGCCGCTGCCAAAAGACAAGCCGCCGCCAAGCCAGCCGACCAGGGCAATGAGCAGCCCGCAGCCGCCGGCAAACAGCACCGGTCGCGCGCTGCGCCAGCGCCAAAGGATGAAGTTGGGGTGTTGTTGTGGCCACAGCAGCAGACGGCTGAAGACACCGCCGAGCAGCCCGCAGGCCATGCCATAGAACAGCACCGGGCCAACGATTTCGGTGAATTGCGAGATCTTCATGCGCCCGAAGTGGTAGTAATTACCCTCCAGCGCGATGGCCACCAGGCCCGACAGGATGATCGTGCCGACCAGGATCCCGGTCGTCTTGGCTTCGAGGCGTTTGCCCAGTTCCTCGACGGCGAAGACGATGCCGGCGAGTGGTGTATTGAAGGCGGCAGCGATTCCTGCCGCGCCGCCGGCGAGAATCAAATCCGCCGGGGAAATCGCCCGTGCGTGCGGCAGGAAGCGATGCGAGAAGTGCAGAATCGACGCCGCGACCTGCACCGACGGTCCTTCGCGACCGGCGGAAAAGCCGCCCAGCAAGGCCATCGATCCGACGAGGATCTTGCCGCAGGCGATGCGTAGCGAAACCAGGCCGCTGACCGACTCCCCGCGCGCGGCAAGATGGGTCGCCGCGATGACCTGCGGGATACCGCTGCCCTGTCCGCCCGGGAAAAACTTCCGCGTCAGCCAGACGGCCAGCATCCCGGCCAGCGGCGCAGTAACAAACGGCATCCAGGGGAATGGCAAGCCGGGATGGTAGTTGTAGAGGTCGAAAAAAGTCTTCAGCGCGACGTCAGTGAGTCTCGTGAAGGCGACCACGGCCAGGCCCGCGCAAGCCGCGGCCCCCCACAAGGTCAAACGGGTACGCCACCTGAAGGTGCTGAGTCTGCCGCGGAGAGGATTGAGGTGTTTCATTGGCATCCTGTCGGTGTGGTTGGTGGCTGCCGCGACGCGCGGGACTGGTCAGAATGGCAAGCGGCGGGAGGAGGATGCGCTGCGCTGGCAGGCTGCGCCGACGGAAAATTGCAAGTTCGGGCAGCGGCCAAGCGCGCAGTCTAGCATCCGCGGCGGCAACTGTGAGCAGACCGGCAAGTGGCGCGCAAATCGCTGCCGGGTGGTCGACCGCCGCGACATGATGAGCGCCGGTATGCTAGGCTCAGACGTCGCAGTTTGACACTTCAAGGAGGTCCCATGAGCCGGCGCCCATTACGTATTGGCCTTTCGGCGCGCATTTATCATCCGCAGGCCGGCGCCACCGCCCTGCTGTCGAAATCGCTGCACTACCTCGAACAGTCGGTGGCGCATTGGGTGATGGCGCGCGATGTGATGGTGTTCATGATTCCGGCGGTGAGCGGTGACGGCATCGTCAATCGCAGCAGTATCCGCCTCTCGGACTACGCAGAGTACCTCGACGGCCTGCTCCTGCAAGGCGGTGCCGACGTCAGCCCGCAAAGCTATGGCGAGGAGGCGCTGCATCCGGATTGGGGCGGGGATATCGTGCGCGATGCCTACGAAATGGAACTGCTGCACGAATTCATCGAGGCCGGCAAGGCGGTTCTGGGCATCTGTCGCGGTGCGCAGGTGATCAATGTGGCCCGCGGCGGAACGCTCTATCAGGACATCGCGACGCAGATCGAGGCGGCGGGAGCGCACGTCCATGACGATTATGACCGCCACAGCCATGCCATTGCCTGGGAGGAGGATGCGGGCCTGGCCAGGCTCTATCCTGGTGCCAGCGGTGGCCAGGTGATCTCGATTCATCACCAGTCGATCAAAGCGCTTGGCCGCGGCCTGACGGTTGAGGCTCGTGGCGAGAGCGACGGAGTGATCGAAGCGGTACGCCTGCAAGGCAAACCCTATGTGTTGGGTCTGCAGTGGCATCCCGAGTTTCATCCGCCGGGAAGTCCGGACTTGCTGGACAGTACGCCAATTCTCGACGAGTTTCTCAACGCCGCGCGTGGCCATCGCTGGTGAAGCGATGCGCTTGCGGCGAAGGGCGGCTAGCGGTCAGCTGGCCGCCCTTCGCCGCGGCCTCAGAGCCCGCCTTCCGCGGCCAGTAGCGCGACCGGGAAGCTGGCCAGGATCGCGCCGATCGGCAACTGCGCGCTGGCCGAATGACTCTCGCCGCTGAGCAGATTGCGCCAGCCAGCGGCGGCCAGCCCGTCGGGCAGTTCGAGCACGGTATCGGTCCACACCTCATTGCCCAGCGGCAGCACCCGGTTGTCGCCGAGCAGACGCACCGGCAGCAGCGGCACGACGACGACAATGGCGCGCTCGCCGTGGCGGCGCGCGTAGGCGCAGATGTGCGCCGCGTGCTCGCCGCTGACTTTCAGGGGCAGGTAGTCACCCTGCTCGAGAACCTCCGGCCAGCGCGCGCGCAGCGCCAGACTCTGCCACAACGTGTACAGCTTGATGCGCCCGTCGTTCATGTCGGCGACCAGCGGTTGCAGGCGTGCGGGCCATTGTTCCGGCGCTGCGTCGACCAGCGCTTGCACCTGCGCCAGCAGCTCGCGGCGCAGCGCAAAGTCGACCGGCCGACGGTTGTCCGGGTCGACCAGGTTGAACTGCCATAGCTCGCAGCCCTGGTAGATGTCCGGCACGCCCGGTGAAGTGACCTTGATCAGCGCCTGGGCCAGGGCATTGATCAGGCCGTGGTGGCTGATCGTCTGCAGCATGGGCACGAAGTCGGCCAGGAACAGGTTCTTGTCGCCGGGTGCCAGCAGGGCGTGGACAAAGTCGCTGACCGCGCCTTCGTACTCGCTGTTGACCTGCACCCAGCTGCTGTGCTCCTTGCCTTCCCGCAGGGCCTTGATCATGTAAGCATCGATACGCGTCCGATAGTCGGCCAGTTCCTCGTCGTTCGGCGGGCTCAGCGGCCAGGTACCGACCAGTGTCTGGTAGAGCAGATACTCGTCGTTACGCGACGGGGCATCGACGCCGTCGACCAGATGCTTGCGGCCGCGATTGAGGCGCCGCCAGCGTTTGAGCATCAGTTTCCACGCCGCCGGGATCTCGGAGAGCACATTGATGCGCGCGCGCGCGTCCTCGGAACGTTTGCTGTCGTGTGTCGAGGTGGCAAGCATGTTGTGCGGCCAGCGGACGGCACGGGCGCGGGTGGCGGCATGGAAGGCGGCCACCGAAATGCCGAAGCGGCGCGGCTCGCCGCCAACATCGTTGAGCGAGCTCAGGCGATGGTAACGGTAGAAGGCCGTGTCCTCGACGCCCTTGGCCATCACCGGTGACGACACCTGCTGGAACTTCATGGCGAAGGCTTCCAGCGGCTCGCGGTAGGAGGCGCTGCGGCCGCGGGCGAGATCGGTGGTCAGCACGCCGGCGAGAAAGTCGTAGATGCCGGTATCGAACAGCGGGCTGCGTTTTTTTGCCACGGCCACTGCCCAGGCGATGTGGCGGCGGTCGTCGGCGGACAGTTCGCCATAGGCAACGTAGCTGCGATAGACGGGGAAACAGGCCACTACTTCGATCAAGGCTTCGCGAAGACCGTTGAGGGTGAAGTCGCAGGTGTCCCGGTCGGCGGCGGCGATACGTGCCAGGCGGTTGGCGAGGACGCTGAACTCGCTCGCCAGAGCGGTGTGCATGATCAGCTTCTTGGCGTCGTAGGCGAGTTCTTCGAAGTCGCTGTCGACGCCCGTGAAATCGCGGTAGATACGCGTCATGCGTCGCTCCGAGGCGGTATCGACGAAGAGGTTGTTGACCAGGTTGGAAAAGCGATAGCCGGTGGCGCCATGGATCGGCCAGTCATCCGGCAGGCGTTCGTGCTCGGCGAGGATTTTTTCGATGACCAGATAGATGGGCAGTGCTTCGCCGGGTGTCAGCGGCTTGCCGCCCGCCGCCTGTTGCAGCTGGCGGAAATACGCACCAGGGTCGAACATTCCGTCCGGATGGTCGATACGCAGCCCCTCAACCTTGCCCTGGGCGACGAGATCGAGAATCAGATGATGGGTGGCGTCGAACACCGCCGGGTCTTCCATGCGCAAGGCGGCGAGGTCGTTGATATCGAAAAAGCGGCGATAGTTGATTTCGTCGCAGGCCACCCGCCAGTAGGCAAGACGGTAGCCCTGCACCTGGATCAGCTCGTGCAGCAGGTCGAAGCTGGCGGGATGCCCGGGGCGGCCGTTGAACTCGGCGAGATTGTCGGCGATGTGGTGGGCGATGTCGGCATTTGCATCGGTGAACGCCGCCAGGTGACGCTTATGCACTTCCTTGTCGCGTTGCCGCTCGGCCATTTTCGGCGGCTTGCTGTTGGTCCGTGCCGGCAGGTGCCCGAAAGCGGTGAGCAGGGTTTCCAGTTCGCCGTAGCGCTCGTGCCCTTCGCCCAGGGTGGCGCCAGGCGTTCGCGGCGATGACCGACGATACGCGGGTAGCTGGCCGGGTCCACCGGCAGCCGGTGCTGGTAGTAGAAAATGCTGAACTCGCCGCGCACGGCGTCGTAGTCCAGGCGCAGTTCGCCGGCGTTGAGCACCTGCCCGTAGTGCGCGCCGAGCAGCGGCAACAGGACCTTGCCTTTGAGCTCGCGGTTGAGCGGGTCCCAGTCGATATCGAAGAACGCGCCCCAGGCCGAGGCCGGACCGTTCTCCAGGACGTCCAGCCACCAGGCGTTGTCCGAGCCCATGATTCCCATATGGTTGGGAACCACGTCGATGACCTGCGACAGACCGTTTTCCTTGAGGGCGGCGGCGAAGTCCTCGAATTCCTGAGGGGTGCCGATTTCCGGATTGAGTTCGGCGTGGCCGACGATGTCGTAACCGTGCGTGCTGCCGGGCCGCGCCCGCAGGTAGGGCGAGGCGTAGCAGTGGCTGATTCCCAGCGCCGCCAGATAGGACGACAGCGCTCCGGCCTGGGCAAAAGTGAAGTCGCGATTGAACTGCATGCGGTAAGTCGCGCGCGGGATGACCGTTGCCCGCGAAGGCATCGCCATTTCCTCGGGCGGTACGACCGCCGTGCCGCGCTCGTTGATCAGTTGCTCACCAACGGCGGCGAAGCGCCCGTCTTGCGGCCAGTCTTCAAGATCCAGCGGCAGGCGGCGCCGCCAGTTGGGATGCTGGTCGTCACGGCTGCCGGGCAGATTGGCCTGCTCGATGGTGCCGAGAATGTCCTCGGGCTGGACGACCAGCAGCTGCGCCGGGGTTCTCGCCAGAAAAGCGTGGATGGCGACTGCGAAGTCCTGCGTGATCTCGGAGACCGAAAAAGGGTGCACGCTGGCGCCCTCGGGCAGCAAGTCCGCGTGCTTCAGCGCCATCAGGAAGCGCGCGCGATCCTGGGCGCGGTCGACGACCATTTGCTCGAACTGCGCTTCGTCGGGGAAAAGCTGCAGCGCCGCGCGGGTGTCGATATCGTGGCCTTTCCAGAAGCCCTTCAAGGTCGGTAGATCGTGGGTACTGACGGCGACCAGCGCCTGCCGCGGATACTCGGCCGGCGGCTTGAAGTTGCCGTCCTTGCTGCGCTCGAAAAGGAAGGGGCGGTAGGAGAGCACGCCGGCGGTCGCCAAACGCGGCCGGAAGCCGTCCGGAACGGTACCCAGATCTTCGCCGATGACCATGCAGCGATTGCGCTGGCTTTCCAGCGCGACGATGGCCAGCAGGTCTTCCAGCGCATAGCTGACGTAGGCGCCTTCCGTCGCCGGCCGGCCAACGGGAACCCAGAACAGACGCGCCAGGCCCATCACATGGTCGATGCGCAGCGCGCCACAGTGGCGCATGTTGGCGCGCAGCATGGCGATGAAGGGTGCGTAGGCCGCTTCGCGCAGGCGGTGCGGCACCAGTGGCGGCAGCCCCCAGTCCTGGCCGACGGGGTTGAACTCGTCAGGCGGCGCGCCGACGTAAGCGGCGCTGGCAAAGGCGTTTTGCCATGCCCAGGCTTCGGAGCCGCCGGGATTGACACCCACCGCCAGATCCTGATAGAGGCCGACGCCAAGGCCGCGACGCCACGATTGCTGGCCGAGCGCGGTCAATTGTTCGTCGGCGAGCCACTGCAGCCAGGCCGAGTATTCGACGGCTTCGCTGTGCTCATTAGCGAAGGCGGCTACCGCCGGCGCCAGTGGATCGCGGTATTCCTCGGGCCACGCGGGCCAGCCCCAGATGGCGGGGTTTTCCTGCTGGAAGTGCGCCTGCAAGGCCTCGAAACGGGCGTGCAATTCGAGTGTCTGGCCGCCTTCCGTGCGAAACAGGCGGAAAGCGCGTGCCCGGGCGGTGTCATTGGCCAGGTGCTGGTCGCGGAAGTGGCGGTAAAGTGCGGCCAGCACCTCGCGCTTGGCGGCCGAAACTTCCGCGTAGTCGACCTCGTCGGCAACGCGCAGGCGTCGCAGCCGGCCCTGGAAGCGCTCGGAGGCGACCAGCTTGCGGGCCGCCTCGCATTCGCTGAACTCGGGGACGGCTTCGACGTCGATGTACAGCACATTGACGAAGCAGCGGCTGGACGGGCTGTAGGGGCTGATCCGCGCCGGGTCGTCCGGGAACAGCGCGTGCAGCGGATTGACGCCGATTACCCCGCCACCGGCGTCCGCTGACAGATCGATCAGGGTGCGCAGGTCGCCGAAGTCGCCGATGCCCCAGTTGCGCCGTGAGCGGACGCCGTAGAGTTGCACCGTCGGACCCCAGACACGACCGTCTCCCTGCACGGCGTCGGGCAGGTAACAGCTGGCCGGGGCGACGACCAGGGTCATCGCCACCTGCGCCAGGCCGCCGCTGCCCGGTTGTTCGACTTCCAGGCGGTAGTAACCGGCTTCACTCGGTGCCGGCAGGAGTAGTTCGCCGCGCAGGAAGTCGACCCCGTCGACGCGCTGCTCGGCGAGTCTTGGCAGCTTGGCGGGCTCGAATTCGCCGCTGCTCGCGGCGCCGTTTTCGGCGCTCAGGATCCAGCGGTGTGGCTGGCCGGCACGCGCCACCGGCAGTGAGACGGCGAGCGTTGGCGTTTCGCCGAGTGCGACCACCTTGACCGGCGGCAGTAGCCGTCGCCACTCATCCTCTTCCAGGCCTTGCAGCAGAGTTGCCGGGTCGCCATCGGCAGGGAAATGCATCGCCGTCAGCAGGGCGCGCAAAGTCTTTTCGGAGGTGGCGTGCGTTTTTCCCCAGACGTCCTCATAGCCGGCACTGATGCCGCAGTGCGCGGCAAGTTGCGCCAGTCCGTCGTGGCGCTTTTCGTCAGCGGCGCTCATGGGCGGTCTCCGATGTGCAGATGCCAGGCCACCGACCATGCCGGCAGTTGGCCGCTGGCCAGTGCGTCGGCGTCAAGATTGGCGGTCGCGAAGAGCAGCTGGCCGCCGGGCGGTGTGGCGACCAGCGGATCGTCACCAAGATTGGCAAGCAGGGTCAGCAGGCTGCGGTCGCCGAGAGTCCAGTTGATCGACAGGCAACGTGGCGACAACAACTTCAACTGCGGATCACCATTGCCCATGCCGGCCAGACGCGGCGCGATCCACTGGTGACGTAGCGAGAGCAGTTGCCGGTGCAGTTCCAGGGTGGCGCGGTGTGGCTCACGGTCGATCGCGCTCCAGTCGAGAACGCCGGCGGCGAAGGTCGCCAGCGCGTTCGGATCGGGGATGCTGGCGCGCACTTCCGGATCGGCAAAACGCGCGAAGCGTCCGAATTCGCGGCGGCGGCCTTCGGTCACCAGGCGCGCGAGCTCGGGGCCGAAGTCGCAGAAGAACTGGAAGGGCTGGGTGGTCGCAAACTCCTCGCCCATGAACAGCAGCGGCGGCTGCGGCGCGAGCAGCAGGATGCTGGTGACGGCCTCCATCGCCGCCGGCGAAGCGAGGTGAGCGAGACGCTCGCCGAAAGCGCGGTTGCCGATCTGGTCGTGGTTCTGGAGAAAATTGATGAACGCGGCCGGCGGCAGGTGGGCGCTCGCTTCGCCACGCAGTTCGCCATGCGCGAAGGCCGAGGCTTCGCCCTGATAGGCGAAGCCCTCGCTCAGGCAGCGACCGAGAAGGCGCACCGGTTCGGCCGCGTAGTCGCTGTAGTAGCCGTCGGTTTCGCCCGTGGCCACGACGTGAAAGCAGTGATGGATGTCGTCGTTCCACTGTGCGGTGCCATGCACCAGACGGCCGGACTCGTTGCGGGCGAGATAGCGCGCCTGATTGCGCTCGTTCTCGAGCACCATGTGCACGTGCCGCGCGCGTCCCGGCACCGCTTTGAAGGCGGCGGCAAGCTCCTCGATGATGTCCGGCGAGCTGTCGTCGCAGATGGCGTGGATGGCATCGAGGCGCAGGCCGTCGAGATGGAACTCTTCCAACCAGTAGAGGACGTTGTGCACGACGAAGTCGCGCACCGCGCGGCTGCCCTCACCGTCGAAGTTGATCGCCGCACCCCAGGGGGTTTCGTGGCGCGGGTTGAAGAAGTCGGGGGCGTAGGCGTGCAGATAGTTGCCTTCCGGACCGAAGTGGTTGTAGACGACGTCGAGCAGCACCATCAGTCCGCGTTCGTGCGCGGCGGCGATCAGGCGCTTGAAATCTTCCGGGCGACCGTAGGCGGCGTCGGGTGCGAAGGGCAGAACGCCGTCGTAGCCCCAGTTGCGCTGCCCCGGAAAATCCGAAACGGGCATGATTTCCAGGGCGGTGACGCCGAGTTCGACGAGATAGTCGAGGCGCTCGATGGCCCCGGCAAAGTCGCCGGCCTTGGTGAAGCTGCCGATATGCAGCTCGTAGAGCACCGCTTCCTCCCACGGCCGGCCGCGCCACTCGCCGTCGGGCCAGTCGAAGGCGGCGGGGGCAACGACTTCGGACGCACCATGCACGTCGTCCGGGTTGAAGCGTGAAGCGGGATCGGGGACCAGCAAACCGTCGGGCAGCTTGAACAGGTAGCGGTTGCCGGCTTGTGCTTCGCCGACGGTGAGTTCGAACCAGCCGCCCGCGGCGGCGGTCATCGGCAGCGCGGCACCGTCGTCGAGTTGCAGCCCGACAGCGTCTACGCCGGGCGCCCAGAGGCGAAAGCGGACACCGCCTTCGGCGAGCAGCTCGGCGCCGAAAGGCATGCTGTGTTGGCGTTTCATGATTGCGTCCTTTGCATCAGGAGAGCCAGCGAGCGGCTCTCGAGGGGGTAGGTGTCACCGCTCTGGAAGACGCCGTCCGGCGCCAGGCCGTTGGCGACGTTGGTATCCAGGACGCTCTGCCATTCGCAAGCCTCGGGCACTACCGGCAGGCGAAAGTCCATGTTCTCGTGGTAGCTGTTGAAGAGGAGCAGGAAGTTGTCGTCGTGCACCGGGCGGCCGCGTCGGTCGCGCTCCTGCATCGCTTCGCCGCTGAGATAGACGCCCAGGCACTGCGCGTAGCTTTGGCTCCACTCCTGGTCGGTCATCTCGCTGCCATCGGGCTTCAGCCAGTGGATGTCCTTGAGCAACGAACCCTCGGGGGCGCTGCCGTGGAAGAAGTTGCGGCGGCGGAAAACGGGATGCTCGCGGCGCAGGGCAATGACGCGTTGCACGAAGGCCATGAACTCGCGATCAGCGTCCGACAGCTCCCAATTGACCCAGCTGATCTCGTTGTCCTGGCAGTAGGCGTTGTTGTTGCCGCCCTGGGTACGTCCCATTTCGTCGCCAGCGAGAAGCATCGGCACACCCTGCGAAAAGAACAGTGTCGCCAGCAGGTTGCGCTTCTGCCGCGCGCGCAGCTCGTTGATCCCGGCGTCGTCGGTCGGTCCCTCGGCACCGCAGTTCCAGGAACGGTTGTTGTCGTTACCGTCGCGGTTGTCTTCGCAGTTGGCTGCGTTGTGTTTGTCGTTGTAACTGACCAGATCGTGCAGGGTGAAGCCGTCGTGGGCGGTGACGAAGTTGACGCTCGCCCAGGGCTTGCGGCCACTGTGCTGGTAGAAGTCGCTGGAGCCGGTGAGGCGGCTGGCGAAGTCGCCGATCAGGCCGCTGTCGCCTTTCCAGTGCGCGCGCATGGTATCGCGGTAGTGGTCGTTCCACTCTCCCCAACCAGCCGGGAAGTTCCCCACCTGGTAACCGCCTTCGCCGAGGTCCCAGGGTTCGGCGATCAGCTTGACCTGCGACAGCACCGGATCCTGCAGCAGGATGTCGAAGAAAGCGCCCAGCTTGTCGACGGCATGCAGTTCGCGCGCCAGCGCCGAAGCGAGGTCGAAACGGAAGCCGTCGACGTGCATTTCCAGCACCCAGTAGCGCAGCGAGTCCATGATCAGCTGCAGCATGCGTGGCTGCTGCAGGTCGAGGGTGTTGCCGCAGCCGGTGTAGTCCATGTAGTAGCGTGGATTGTCACCGACCAGGCGGTAGTAGGCGGCGTTGTCGACGCCGCGGAAAGAGAGCGTCGGGCCGAGATGGTTGCCCTCGGCGGTGTGGTTGTAGACCACGTCGAGAATGACTTCCATGCCGTGCGAGTGCAAGGTCTTGACCATCGTCTTGAACTCGCTGACCACACCGGTGGAACTGAAGCGGTGGTCGGGTGCGAAGAAGCCGATCGAGTTGTAGCCCCAGTAGTTGGTGAGGCCGCGCTCGATCAGATGGCGGTCGTTGATGAAGGAGTGTACCGGCATCAACTCCACCGAAGTGACGCCAAGACGTTTGAGGTGATCGATCACCGGCGCCGTCGCCAGGCCGGCGTAGGTGCCGCGCAAGGCCGGCGGTACCTCGGGATGCTGCATCGTGAAGCCGCGCACGTGCGTCTCGTAGATCACCATGTCCGGCCAGGGGATGTTCGGCGCCTTGTCGTCGCCCCAGGTGAAGGCCGGGTCGATGACCCGGCACTTGGGCATGCCGGCGGCGTTGTCACGACGGTCGAAGGAAAGATCCTGGTTGCGGTGACCAATCTTGTAACTGAAATGGGCATCGCTCCAGCGGACCTGGCCGACGATATCCTTGGCGTAGGGCTCGATGAGCAGTTTGTTGCCATTGAAGCGGTGGCCGCGCGCCGGGTCGTAAGGACCATACACCCGGTATCCGTAGAGCAGGCCGGGGCGCGCTTCGGGCAGGTAGCAGTGCCAGACCAGATTGGTCTGCTCGCGCAACTCGATACGCTGCACTTCGCGGCGCCCGTTGGGATCGAAAAGACACAGTTCGACGCGTTCGGCGTGTTCGGAAAAGAGGGCGAAGTTGACGCCTTCGCCGTCCCAGGTAGCGCCGCGTGGAGTGGGAGTGCCAGGCCAGATGGCGGTGACGGGAAGGTTCATGGGTGGATCTCCTAAATTTCGTAGCGGGTTACGTCAGGGACATCCAGACCTTTGGCCAAAACCACTACGCCGCCGTTGCTGACCGTATAGCGGGCGCGGTCGGCGGCGGCATCGAAGCCAATGCGTGCGTTCGGCTCGACGACGTTGTAGCGGTCGACAATGACCCGCTTGAGACGCGAGCCACGGCGGATGACGGTGTAGTCCATGATCAGGCAGTCGTCGATCTCGACGTCTTCCTCGACGACGACTTCACGACGCAGCATCGAGTTGCTGATGCGCGCGTTCTTGATCAGCGAGCCGGCGGCGATGGTGCTGTTGCTGATGGTGCCGGAGATCAGTGGCGATGGTCCCTGGTAGGAACTCGAGTTGATGAACCATTTCGGATTGAAGAGGTTGAAGCGCGGCTTGACGCTGAGGACGTCGTAGTGGGCTTCGTAATAGGCGTCGATGTCGCCGACGTCACGCCAGTACGACTGTTCCTCGTAATCGGCGACACCGGGAACGTGGTTGTCAGCGAAGTTGTAGGCCAGGACCTGGTGCGTCTTGATCAGCCGCGGCAGGATGTGGTGGCCGAAATCGTGCTCGCCGTTCGCATGGGCCTCACGCAGCGCTTTCAGCAGGACGTCGGTATTGAACAGGTAGTTACCCATCGAGCCGTAGGCACGCGTCCGGTCGGTGAGCATCGCCGGTGGATTCGCCGGTTTCTCGAGGAAACTGCGGATGCGGTGTCGCTTGTCAGCGTCGATGATGCCGAAAGCCGAGGCAGCGGCCAGAGGCACCGGAATCGCCGCCACCGACACGTGCGCCGAATTCCGGCGGTGGAAATCGATCATCTGGCGCACGTCCATGCGGTAGATGTGATCGGCGCCGAAGACGGCGACCATGTCCGGCGAGTGGCGCTCGATGAGGTTGATGTTCTGGAAGACGGCGTCGGATGTCCCCTGGAACCACTCCGCACCGCCGCCGCGCATTTGCGGTGGCACGACGGTGACGAACTGGCCGGTGTAGGCATTGGAATTTCCCCAGGCCTTGGCGACGTGCTCGATCAGCGACTGCGACTTGTACTGAACCATCATGTAGATGCCGCGGATCTCCGAGTTCACCAGGTTACTGAGCACGAAGTCGGCGATCCGGTAGCGGCCGCCGAAAGGAACCGCCGGCTTGGAGCGTTGTGCAGTCAGAGGATGTAGCCGGGAACCCTGGCCGCCAGCCAGGACCATCGCAAGTACTTTCATGGTGTTCTCTCCTTAACGGGTAAAAATCAGCTGGGTTCTTGATCTTCGAGGTTCCTGAGCAGGCTGAAAAGGGGCACCGAGACCCAGTCTGGCCGGTTGCCCATTTCGTAGCGCAGCTCGTAGAGCGCTTTCTCGATCACGAAAAATTCGATCAGTCGTTCAGCGGCACCAGGCTCCTCCGGCCATGCCGGGCAGCCCTGCACGGCAGCGCGGTAGCCGCTCATGAAGGCAGCGCGGACCTGCTCCTCCCAGCTCGCGACCAGCGGCCCGGCACGATGGCGGTCGACCGGGTCTTCGTTGGTCAGGCGGTTGGTGGCCACCGCTGCCGCATAGCTAAACGAGCGCAGCATGCCGGCAACGTCGCGCAGCGGCGAATGCTTCTGGCGACGCTCGTCCATTGAACGCGCGGGTTCGCCCTCGAAGTCGATGATCACGAAATCCTCGTCCACGCGCAGCACCTGGCCGAGGTGGTAGTCGCCGTGATAGCGCATCTTGGCGGCGCTGATGCCGGCCAGTGCCTGCGGCGAAATGCGGTCCAGGAGCACCGAGCGCAAGCCGGACAGGCGATCGCAGCCTGCGCGCACCTCCTCGGGGAAATCCTCGCTGCGCCGTTCGATTTCGTCGAGTGTGGTCACGGCTTCGGCTTTGAGCGCGTTCGACCAGTTGCTCATGTCCTGCTCGGTGATCGGCTCGCGTTCGAAGGCAGCATCGCCGGTCGAACGACCGAAAGCCTGGTGCAGCTCACCGGTACGGCGGCCGAGCACCTCGATCAGGGTCAGGAAGTAGGCATGCGGGTTGCCGTCAAGCTCGGCGGAGGCGATGGCGACTTCGGAGAGGTAGCGTTCAAGGTAGTCGAGCGTGAAGTTCCAGCTGTCGCCCTGGTTCTTGGTATAGCCCTGCAATAGTGCCAGGGTCATCGTCTGGCCGTCGGCACGACGGATTTCGACCGAGCCGGCGACCGGCGCAATGTGCGCGTAGGGCGAGGTATCGGTCAGGAAGCGGCCGACTTCGACTTCAGGGTTGGTCCCCGTCTGCAGGCGACGATAGCCCTTGAGGAACAGTTTGTCACCAAAGTACACCGCGGTATTGCTCTGTTCCAGCGACGGATGACGTACCGGTGCGTCGAGTCCGGCGGCGAGCTTGGCAAAGGCCGGCGAGGCGTGGAACTCGAGGCGACCGCGGGCAAAGGGGATGGTCACGTTCCTGCCGATTCCCTCGGCCAGGTCGCGGCAGAAGCCGTCGGAGCCGAAGGCACCGTAAAGCAGGCCGGTGCGGTCCTGCTGGCGCACTCTGGCCAGCGCCCACGCGGCCAGCAAGGCACGCTCCTCTTCGCTGGTCTGGTCGTCCCAGCAGATCGCCAGCGGCAGGAAGTAGACCTGTGGCTCGATGCCGGCGCAGTGCACTTCGATGATGGTCAGCAACCAGCTGCCCTTGTCGGTATCCCACGGCGCCTGCTCGATGATCTTGATGCTCTCGATGGCGTGCCCCTTGCCGGCAAACCAGCGTTTGGTGAGCAGGTAGGGCGCCAGCACCTTGTGCTGCAACTGGTCGCGGGTGGTGGCGGCGATCGCCCGGCGCACGGTGGTGGCGGTGGTCTTGCCACCCGAGAAAGTCAGCCAGCCCTCGGTGAGCACCAGTACCGGCAGCTCGGCGCGAGCCAGGCGTTCTTCGTGCCAGTAGGGAACTTCGGCGTCGGTGGTCAGGCGGAAGCAGTAGGTGCCGTGGCCGGCCAGGGTCAGCAGGTAGGGCAGATCGCCGATCGGCGGGAAGGCCGAGCGGCCGGACAGTTCGACCGGCACGCGTCCCTTGAAAGCCATCAGGTCGAGTTCCACCGGCTGCGCGTTGCGCGACAGATTGACCACGCAGAGCAGGGTCTCGTCCTCGTATTCGCGCACATAGGCGAGAATCTTGCGGTTACCCGGTTCGAGGAAGATGATGCTGCCGCGGCCGAAAGCCTTGTAGTTCTTGCGCACTGCGATCAGGCGCTTGGTCCAGTGCAGCAGTGACGACGGATTGCGCGCCTGTGCTTCAACGTTGATCGCCTCGTAACCGTAGATCGGGTCCATGTTCGGCGGCAGGTAGAGACGCTGCGGATCGGCCCGGGAGAAGCCGGCGTTGCGGTCCGGGCTCCACTGCATCGGCGTGCGCACGCCGTTGCGATCGCCGAGGTAGATGTTGTCACCCATGCCGATTTCGTCACCATAATAAAGCACCGGTGAGCCGGGCAGGGTGAGGATCAGGAAGGTCACCAGTTCGATCTTGTGGCGGTTGTTGTCCATCAGCGGCGCCAGGCGGCGGCGGATGCCGACGTTGACGCGCATCCGCGGATCGGAGGCATAGGCCTTGTACATGAAGGCGCGTTCGCTCTCGGTGACCATTTCCAGGGTCAGTTCATCATGGTTGCGCAGGAAGATCGCCCACTGGCAGTTCTCGGGGATCTCCGGCGTCTGGTTCATGATCTCGATGATCGGATGGCGTTCTTCCTGGGCCACGGCCATGAAGATGCGTGGCATCACCGGGAAGTTGTAGGCCATGTGGCACTCGTCGCCGTCGCCGAAGTACTCGCGCACATCTTCCGGCCACATATTGGCCTCGGCGAGCAGCATGCGGTTCTTGTAGCGCGAATCAATGACTGCGCGGATCTGCTTGATGACTTCGTGCGTTTCGGGCACGTTCTCGTTGTTCGTGCCTTCGCGCACGCAGAGGTAGGGGATGGCATCGAGGCGCAGGCCGTCGACGCCCATATCCAGCCAGAAGCGCATGATCCGGATCACCGCTTTGACGACGTCCGGATTGTTGTGGTTGAGATCTGGCTGGTGCGAGAAGAAACGGTGCCAGTAGTAGGCCTTGGCGACGTCGTCCCAGGCCCAGTTCGACTTCTCGGTGTCGGTGAAGATGATGCGCGTTTCGGGAAACTTCTTGTCGGTATCCGACCACACGTAGAAATCGCGCTTTTTCGACCCGGCCGGGGCACGCCTTGCCGCCTTAAACCAGGGGTGTTGGTCAGAGGTGTGGTTGATGACCAGTTCGGTGATTACCCGCAGTCCGCGGCGATGGGCTTCGCGGATGAAGACGCGCGCGTCGTTGCGGTTGCCGTAGTCCGGACTGACATTGTGATAGTCGGAAATATCGTAGCCGTCGTCGCGCATCGGCGAGGGATAGAAAGGCAGCAGCCAGACCGTATTGACGCCCAGATCCTGGATGTAGTCGAGCTTCTCGGTCAGGCCCTTGAAATCACCGATGCCGTCGTCGCCACTGTCCTTGAAGGCTTTTACGTGCAATTCATAGATGATCGCGTCCTTGTACCAAAGGGGATCGTTTTCCCAGGTCAGTTCAGCCGCTGCGGCGGCTTTTTCCATCAATTCGTTGGCCATTTGTATCATTTCCTCCACTCAGGGGAAGTCATCAAGGTCAGGTGTCTCGTCGCAACGAGAAGGGGGTTGTCAGCAATTGTGTCGACCGCCTGGCAAGGCGTACCGGCGGCGAGCCGGTACGGCCAGGGGCTGTTTTTATCCGGTCGGCCCGACCGTTTTGCAGGTCCGGGCGGATGATGGTGGGCAGGGCGTCATTGTCGATCACAGCATGAAGTGGTCAAGCATGACGGGATTGTCGAGCGCAGGCAAGGGGGATGCACGACCGCAGCTCTGGCCCGGATTCCCTCTAGCGTGGGCAGGGCGAAAACGTCATCGCTCATGAAAGGGCTTGGTTCTCGGGGATCGGCTTGAAGACCAGCACTGCCAGCGGCGGCACGGTCAGCGACAGGGAATGGAAATAGCCATGCGCGGCGTGCAGCGAGGCCTCGACCTGACCAAGGTTACCCATGCCACTGCCGCCATAGAGGGGGGCGTCGCTGTTCAGCACTTCCTGCCACTGGCCGCCGCGCGGCGCGCCAACGAGGTAGTCGTGGCGCGGTACCGGCGTAAAGTTGCAGACCACCAGCACGGTGTCGTCGCGGTGTTTGCCGTAGCGCAGGAAGCTGACGACGCTTTCCTCCCAGTTCTGGGCATCGATCCAGGCGAAGCCGTCGCTGTTGAAATCGCGCTCATGCAGCCCCTTTTCCTGGCGATAGACACGGTTGAGGTCTTTGACCCAGGACTGCACGCCAGCGTGCAGCGGGTATTGCAGGATGTGCCATTCGAGGCTTTCCTCGTGCTGCCATTCGCGGCGCTGGCCTATTTCGCCGCCCATGAACAGCAGCTTCTTGCCGGGATGGGTCCACATCAGGCCATAGAGCAGGCGCAGGTTGGCGAACTGCTGCCACTCGTCACCCGGCATCTTGCCGATCAGCGCGCCCTTGCCATGCACCACTTCGTCGTGTGATAGCGGCAGGACGAAATTTTCGGTGAACGCGTACCAGATCGTGAACGTCAGCTTGTCGTGCTGGTATTTGCGGAATAGCGGCTGCAGCTGGAAATATTTCAGGGTGTCGTTCATCCAGCCCATGTTCCACTTCATGCCGAAACCCAGGCCACCCATGTAGGTCGGGCGCGACACCATCGGCCAGGCGGTCGACTCTTCGGCCATCGTCTGCACGTCCGGATGGTCGCGATAGACGGCTTCGTTGAGGCTGCGCAGAAAACTCATCGATTCGAGGTTTTCGCGGCCGCCGTGTTCGTTGGGTATCCATTCGCCTTCCTCGCGCCCGTAGTCGAGGTAAAGCATCGAGGCGACGGCGTCGACGCGCAGGCCGTCGATGTGGTACTTGTCGAGCCAGAACAAGGCGCTGGACATCAGAAAGCCGCGCACTTCGTTGCGCCCGAGGTTGAAGATCGAGCTTTTCCAGTCAGGGTGGAAGCCCTGCCGCGGATCTTCGTGCTCGTAGAGGCAGGTGCCGTCGAAGTTGGCCAGGCCATGGCCATCGGCGGGAAAGTGCGAGGGCACCCAGTCCAGGATGACGCCGATCCCGGCCTGATGCAGGGTGTCGATCAGGAACATCAGGTCTTCCGGTGTCCCGTAGCGGGCCGTCGGCGCGAAATAGCCCGTTGTCTGATAGCCCCATGAGCCATAGAAGGGATGCTCCATCACCGGCATCAGTTCGACGTGGGTGAAGCCCATTTCCTGGACGTAGGCGGTCAACTGATGAGCCATTTCACGGTAGCTCAGCGAGCGGTTGTCGTCCTCGGGAATGCGCCGCCAGGAACCGAGATGCACTTCGTAGATCGACAGCGGCGCATCGAGGGCATTGATCGCCCGGCGCTTGGCCATCCATTCGCTGTCGCTCCAGCTGTAGTCGAGGGTGCACAGGCGCGAAGCGCTGCGTGGCGGCTCCTCGGACTGGCGGGCAAAGGGGTCGGCTTTCTCCTGCGTACCGTGCCGGCTGCTGATCTGGAACTTGTAGCTGTCGCCCAGCGCCGGGCCGGCGATGAAACCCTCCCAGATGCCCGAATGATCGGGGCGACGCAGAAGGTGGTGATTGCCGGCCTGAAAATTGTTGAAGTCGCCGACCACCGACACGTTCTCGGCATTGGGTGCCCAGACGCTGAACTGGAAACCGCGTTGGCCCCCTTTTTCCGCGGCGTGCGCGCCGAAACGGTCGTAGAGCCGGGTGTGCTTGCCCTCGCGAAAGAGGTAGATGTCCTGGTCGCTGAACAGGCTGTGGGCAAGGACGGGTTTTGTGACTTTCATTGCGTACCTCCGGGGTGTTGCGTGGCGCCTTCCATGGTCAGGTGCAAGGACGGGCTTGAACCGTCCTTGGCCTGTCCGGGATAGACGGTGAGATGCGGATAGGGAATCTCGATGGCGGCAGTGTCGAAAGCGTCTTTGAGGCGGCGCAGGTATTCGCGGCGAACGGTCCACTGTTCGATGGCCACGACCTTGAAGCGGCAGCGCAGGATGACCGCCGAATCGCCCCAGGACTCGACACCGACGATCTCGACGTCGTCAAGAATCTTGGTCGCGAAAGCAGGGTCTGCGCGCAACTCGGTACCGACGCTACGCATCACCGCGAGCGCCTGATCGACGCTCTCGCGATAGGCGACGCCGACGTCGACCACTGCCTGCGCGAATCCGCGGGTCATGCTGGTGACGGTGCTGATGCTGCCGTTCGGAACAAAGTGCACGTGGCCATCGTAGTTGCGCATGCGCACATAGCGCAAAGTAATTTCCTCGACCATGCCGCTCTTGCCGCCCGCTTCGACGACATCGCCCAGGCGGATCTGGTTCTCGAGCAGCAGGAAGAAGCCCGAGAAGTAATCCTTGACCAGGCTCTGCGCGCCAAAACCGACGGCGAGGCCGACGACACCGGCAGCGCCGAGGATCGGGGCAACGGAAACGCCCACTTCGGCCAGCACCAGGACGCCGGCGACCAGCGAAATGATCACCGAGACGGCGTAGCGGCAGACGCGGCCCAGGGTCTCCGCTCGCTGTACCTCTTCGCTATCGCGAATGCTGCGGCTGATGTAAATACGGAAGGTTCGGATCAGCTTGTGTGAAAAAGCCATCGCCAGCCAGGCAAGCACGAGGATCAGGCTGATGCGCAAGGTCGAGGTTATCGTCGGCGAGAGGTGCTGGCCGACGGAAAGAATTTGCTCGAGGATTGCTTTGTCCATATACCTCCAGGTTGACAAGCGTCAGGTGAAAATTTCGCTTGTGAAAATAGTTTGCGCAGAATAGTATTGCATAAAACCAGTTCTCTGGCAACGCAAGGGTTTGCACAATGACTCACACAAGCAAGGATGGTTCGCAGGAGCAGGTCGCTGACAGGCAGGGCCCGGACGGGGCCGCTACGATCCGCGAGGGCGCGGACGACACTTTCGGCAAGCTGTTGCAACTGGTGCGCTCGGTTCAGAATGGCATGCAGAATATCGACGACCGGCACGGCCTGAGTGGTTCGCAGCTCTGGGCCCTGTGGCAAATTTCGGCCCGCCCCGGCCTGCGTGTCTCGCAGCTCGCCAGTGCACTGCATATCAAGCCTTCTACCGCCAGCAACCTGCTCGACAAGCTGGAACTGCGCCAGTTGGTCCGCCGCGAAAGGCGCGACACGGACAACCGTGTCGTCCGTCTGCATCTCACGGATGCCGGCATCGAAGTCGTCAAGGATATTCCTGGCCCGATGCAGGGCCGGCTGCGCGGTGCCCTGGGAAAAATGCCGCAACCCGTGCTCGGGAATCTGCGGCAGGGGATTTCGTCGCTGCTGGAGCTGATGGGCGAGTCAACGCGTCACGGCGCGGTGCAGCCGAAAGCCTGAGCGTTTGCACGGCTGAATGTTTGCGTGCGGCCGGCGCCTCTTCCTGCCCGGCGGCGACACAATCGGCGTTGCTGTCTTCTGCGCAGCTACGGTAATTCGTCAAGCCCGACCATCGCCAGATGGTCGGTCACGCCCCACGCTTCCATGCGCCAACTGTCGCCCGATGGCGCTCACCCAGTTGATGCCGGCGTTGGGGATCAGGAAATCGCGCGGCTGGCGCAAGGAGGTGCCGCGCACCACGCGGTTGACGATGTCCAGCACGCCGCCGTGCGTCACCACCGCGATCGTCTGGCCACGGTGCTCGTCGACCAGGCGCCGCAAACCGGTGCTGACCCGCAGGTGCAGTTGCTGCAGACTCTCGCCGCCGTACGGAATCACGAAATCCGGCACCCGCTCTTCGAACAGCGAATACACGTCCGGGTAGCGGCTCCGCGACTGCTCGTAGGTCAGCCCTTCGAAAAGCCCGTAGCGTCGCTCACGAAATTCCGGCCGCAGGATCGGCGCCAGCTTCAGGGCACCGGCCAGGCCTTGCGCCGTTTGCCGCGCCCGTAGCAGATCGCTGCTGTAGAGCGCCTCGATGGCCAGCGGCGACAGCCACCGCGCAGCGGCCTCCGCCTGCGCCAGCCCCGCCTCATTCAGGCCAACGTCGATATTCCCCTGAATTCGCTTTTCCGCGTTCCAGGATGTTTCGCCATGACGGACAAGGCAGATGCGGGTGGCTTCCATAAGATATTCATTCACGAGCAGAGTTGGCGACCGTCATCGGCCGAGGGACGATCAGGACGTCGCCAGCGTGCAGCCTCGCTCGGTCGGCTTCGCAAGAAGCAGATTCTAAGCCATTTGCAAGGACCGCTCCGCGCCTCCCTAGAAATCAAAGCCCCCGCCCACCCGCCCGCTGCTCCCCTCCCCCTCGCGGGGGAGGGCCGAGTTGATGAAACTCTGCGCCGTCCTCTACGTACTCCCCTTGTTGGCGCGCGTCGCAAGGCCGTGACCTCGTATTTGCAAGGATGGCTAGAGATGAACGCTTCTGAATTGATTTTTATCGGTATTGACGTCGACAAAGAGACTCTTGAGGTCGCGGTCGACGATAAATCAATGACCATAGTCAAATCGGGTATCCCGTGGAACCCAGAACATCGCAAATGCGCCTGAAAACGCTTGACTTCGAATACAGTTGCTCTTCCCCCGGACCTTCTCCCGCAGAGGGGACAAGGGAGTTTCGTGAGTCGCTCGCGCGACTTTTACAGAGTGGGAGGCGACTGCTTGAGCGGCGACTATTCCGGGTTGAGCTCTTCCCAGGCGCGAACGTGCTCTGGCTCCAGCAGGTGCCGTATCTGGGCAACGGCAGATCGGAGGCGAGCGAGGATGGACACGGGGACTCGTCGCCATGCCTCCTCGATGGCCCCGGGATGGTTTTCCCCAAGCACGGCAAGAAGGACCGCGGCCTGGAAACGGTCCTTTTCCGACTGGCCCCCCCGATTTGTGCGCAGCTGGGACACCATCAGCTTGTGCAGGGCAAAGCGCTCGGGCAAGGGCACGCGCACCATGCAGCAGCCTTCCCTCGCCATCAACAGACTCATTTGTGAATCGGCCAGAAGATAACCCAGGTAGGGCAAAGCCGTGGCGTGAGCTTGCAGTTCAGGCACCGCTACCACCTGAAAATCTTCCCCGGCGGACGGTACCAGCAGATCCACATGGAAACGGCTTCTGCCCCTTTCCTTAAACGAGGTGGACGGCTGCCGAGCATCCAGCTGCGGTACTTCGATGAAGGGAATCCCGGTGGACTGCAGCATCTCCAGGAAACTGGCTTCTGGAAGTGCGGGAAAGGCCAGTTTCTCCCGCCGGGCAATGTCTATGTCTTCCGTGGCATAGGGAGCACCGGCCGCACCGAGTTGGTTCAGGAGCAGGCCGTAGGCATGCGAGCCGATGAGTACCCCTCCCGCCTGAAATACGCCGTGGTTGTACAGGCTGGCCAGGGTCGCGTAGGTCTTGGCATTGACCAGTGCAAAGCCTTCCCGCCCCAGAAGCCGCAGTGAGATCGTAGCGGCTTTGGTGTCGGTAATGGCCAGCCGCAGAGCCTGGGCCAGCGAATCTGCTGCGGAGCTTCCAACGGGGCCAGCCAGGTAACGCTCCCGCTTCTTGCCGTCGCCGTCGTAGAACTGGTGGGCGTAAAAGCGAAACCCATCAGCATTGCTACGCTCCAGTACGCTCCCGGCCGTGCCGACGAACACCCTGGACTGCGCGCGGGCGTGATTTTCCAAGTCGGCAAGAAGCACGGTCAGGGCGGGTAGATGGGGGCGGTACAGTGTGGGCATGGGAGGTTTGCCGAGTATCCGTCAACGCATAAGAGTAGTGGGTACAGCAAACACGCGTCAACTGACTGCGCGCTGCACCAGTTGGCGTATGTGGCGAACGCCGAGCGCCGCAACGACGACAACGATCGGAATCGCGATCCCGGTGACGATTTCCGGATTGACCGGTGCGCCCGCCGCCTTGACGGCCTTGGCCGCGTAGCCGACCAGGCCGACCACGTAGTAGCTGACCGCGGCCACCGACAAGCCTTCCACCGTTTCCTGCAGGCGCAACTGCAGTTTCGCGCGGTGTGCAGCGGTGCTGAGCAGCGCCTGGTTCTGCCGCTGCAAGGCGATGTCGACACGCGTGCGCAACATTTCGCTGGCGCGACTGATCCGTTCCGAGAGGCTGTCCTGGAGCCTGGCCACGGTTTCGCAGGTGCTCATCGCCGGCCGCAGGCGGCGTTCGACAAACTCGCCGATTGGTTGCACGCCTTCCACACGCACTTCCCGCAGTTCGGCAAGGCGGCGTTCGACCAGGTCCTGGTAGGCACGTGCCGCGCAAATCCGGCCCAGGGTGGACGAAATGGTGCCTTCGACGACCGCGGCAAGCCGCGTCAGCCGGTCGAGGAGGGCGGGTTCGTCCTCACTTCTGACCTCAACCATCTCGTTGAGGAGCTCCGAGAGCTGGCGGTCGGCATCGGCCAGCACCGGCAAGGTGCTCCTGGCCACCGGGAGGGTGAGCAGAGCGCGCATCAGATAGGTTTCCACTTCCAGCAAGCGCTGCACCATTCGTCCCGCCTGGCGCGGGGTGAGGCTGATGTCGTCGATCAGGAAGCGGCTGAAGCCGTCTGCGTGGATGCGGAAGTCGGCGCGCACGCTGGCGACGCCGTCGCCGACGCGGCCGCCGACGAGCGGGTTGCCGTCAAACAGGCTGGCCAGTTCCTCGCTGTCGGGCGTTGCCGCCGGTGCCTTGCGTAGCGCGACGTGCGCTGCCACCAGCACCTGCCCCGGCAGCTGGTCGAGCCAGGCCCGGGGGACGCTGGCGATTACCGGCTGGGCGAAGGGCTCGCCGGACTCGCCCTGGCGAAAGAAAGTGTAGCTGCTGCACTCGGCGCGCCGCTCCCACTTGAGTCGGAAGGTGCCAAGATCGACCTTGAAGTGATTGACTTCCGGTGCCGGCGCAGTGACGCCGTAGCGCGTGCATAGCTCGACGATGCTTTCGTATTCGGCTTGCCTGTTCGCCGGGTCGGTGGCCAGCGCCAGATACGAGGCCTGCTCGGGGATGCTCAGCGCTTCCGGGGGGCGGGCATGCAGCTCATAGTTGAGCGCAAAGCGCAGCGGGTGATTGCTAGGTTTCGTCACATGAGTCCTTTGTTTGTTGGCGGAAGGGCTGGCGGATTTACGCCAATGCTCACTCTAACGTCTCGCACCGGCATCCGTTGACCTTGCCATGCTGCAAAGCAGCAACGAAGTAATGGCCGTTGCATCATGCCTGTGGCAATGCGTGGTCGGATTTTTACAGCGTAGTTGTTGCGAGCGCACATGCAATGCTGGCGCGCAGGGAAAGTCTGCGCCTGCGTCACGCCAGGACGTTCGCCGCCAGTGATCTGCCAGCGTTGCAACTGCGTGATTATACGAGGCCAAAGATGCAATGCCAGGATTTGCCCCGCTGCCCGGCCGGCTGCCCGGGCGTGGCAACGCATTGCGCCATGGCCATCCGAGCTTGCCAAGCGCCCCCGTCGCCAAATTGCTGCAGCGCAACTTTTATAAGTGTTCGCTATTGCCTATAGTGATGAGTCAGTCGCAGCGGGAGAGAAGACTGCGGCGTCGTTCAGCAGAATCTCATTGATCTGTTCATAGAGGAGACGTCATGCAGAAATCCTTGCACATCGACCCGGGCAAATGCACCGGCTGCCTGCAGTGTGAAATGGCCTGCTCGTATGAGCACACCGGGGCTTTCAACCCGTCGCGGTCATTGATCAAAGTTTTCGATTTTCACCACGAAGGCCGCAAGGTTCCCTACACCTGCACCCAGTGCGCCGAAGCCTGGTGTCTCAACGCCTGTCCGGTCGAGGCGATCAAGATCGACGCCACGACCGGCGCCAAAGTGGTGCTGGACGCGGTCTGCGTCGGCTGCAAGGTGTGCACCATTGCCTGCCCATTCGGCACGGTCAATTACAGCCACGAAACCGGCAAGGTCCAGAAATGCGACCTCTGCGGCGGCGACCCGGCCTGTGCCGACGCCTGTCCGACGGACGCCATCACCTATATCGACAGCGACTGGACCGGCCTCGAGCGGATGCGCAAATGGGCGCAGAAGACCGATAGTGCGGCACGGGTTTGAGGAGAAACGACCATGGCATGGACTCGCAAGATTCTTCGCATCAACCTCACCCAGGGCAGCTGCAGCAGCGAAGCGCTGAATATGGAGTGGGCGGCCCAGTACCTCGGGCAACGTGGGCTGGCCAGCAAGTATCTGGTCAGTGAAATCGACCCCAGGGTGGACCCGCTGTCGCCAGAGAACAAGGTCATCTACGCCACCGGGCCGCTGACCGGAACCATGGCCTCGACCGGCGGCCGCTATTCGGTGGTCACCAAGGGACCCTTGACCGGGGTGATCGCCTGTTCGAACTCGGGCGGCTTCTTCGGGGCCGAGCTGAAGTTCGCCGGCTGGGACATGATCATCGTCGAAGGCAAGTCGCCGACGCCGGTCTATCTGCATATCGAGAACGAACGCGCCGAGCTGCTGCCGGCGGACGACCTCTGGGGAACGACCGTCTGGTCGACCGAGGCGACGCTCAAGAAGCGTCACCAGGATCCCCTGCTGCGCGTTTCGAGCATCGGTCGCGCGGGAGAAAATCAGGTTCTTTTCGCGGCTATCGTGAACGACTTGCATCGCGCCGCCGGTCGCTCCGGCGTGGGTGCGGTGATGGGCTCGAAGAATCTCAAGGCGATCGCCGTGCGTGGCACGCGTGGTGTCGGCAACATCGCTGATCCCAAGGCTTTCATGGCGGCAGCGACCGCCGGCAAGAAAGTGCTCGCCGAGAACGCGGTCACCGGCCAGGGCCTGCCGACCTACGGTACGCAGGTGCTGATGAACGTGATCAACGAAATGGGCGCTTTGCCGACGCGCAACCATCGTGACGTCGAGTTCGAAGGCGCACGCAAGATCTCCGCCGAAGCGATGCACGAGAAACGCGCCAGCGATGGCCGCGCGCATCTGGTCACCAATCAGGCCTGTTTTGGCTGCACCATCGCCTGTGGGCGGATTTCGCGCATCGACGAAAGCCATTTTTCCGTGGAAACCAGGCCCGAGTACTGGGGCGCCAACGGCGGTCTCGAGTACGAAGCCGCCTGGGCGCTCGGTAGCGCCAACGGCGTCGATGATCTCGAAGCGCTGCAATTCGCCAATCTGCTGTGCAACGAAGACGGCATGGACCCGATTTCCTTCGGCGCCACCGTCGGCGCGGTCATGGAGCTTTACGACCTGGGCATCCTGAGCAAGGAAGAAATCGGCCTTGAGGTGCCTTTCGGCTCCGCCGAAGCGCTGTGCAAACTGGCTGAAATGACGGCGCGTGGCGAAGGCTTCGGGAAAATCCTCGGCCAGGGATCGAAGCGGGTGTGTGCCAGGTACGGCAAGCCCGAGCTGTCGATGACCGTCAAGGGGCAGGAGTTCCCGGCCTACGACGGGCGCGCCCTGCAAGGCATGGGGCTGGCCTACGCGACCTCGAACCGCGGCGCCTGCCATCTGCGCGGTTACACGGTTTCCAGCGAAGTGTTCGGCATCCCGGTCAAGACCGACCCCAGGGAAACCGCCGGCAAGCCGGAAATGCTGAAGGCGTTCCAGGATGCGACCGCGGTCGTCGATTCGAGTGGCCTGTGCGTGTTCACCACCTTCGCGTGGACCATGAACGACATCCAGCCGCAGATTCAGGCGGCCTGCGAAGGCGACTGGTCGCAGGATTCGCTGTTGCAGATGGGCGAGCGCATCTGGAATCTTGAACGCGACTTCAACCTCGCTGCGGGAATCACCGGCAAGGACGATACCCTGCCGCCGCGGCTGCTCAACGAACCGTGCAAGACCGGCGGTTCGAAAGGCATGGTCGCCGAAATCGGCAAGATGCTTCCCGAGTACTACAGCCTGCGCGGCTGGACCCCCGAGGGCGTGCCGACGGCGGCCACCCGCTCGCGCCTGGGTCTGTGAAGTGATCAGGCACCTGATCATCGGCAACGGCCCGGCCGGGGTCGTTGCCGCCGAGACGCTGCGCCGCGCCGATGCGCAGGCCGAAATCACGCTGATCGGCGACGAAGCCGAGCCGCCCTACTCGCGGATGGCGATTCCCTACCTGCTGAGCGGCAAGATCGCCGAGCCCGGCACCTATCTGCGCAAGGATGCCGATCACTTCGAGCGCTTGCGCATCCAGTTGCTGCACGGGTGCGTTGCCGGACTCGACGCCGGGCAGCAGACGGTCACCCTGGCCGACGGCAGCACGCTTGCCTGGGACAAGCTGTTGATCGCCACCGGCGCGCATCCGGTACGTCCCCCGATCCCCGGTATCGACCTGCCGCAGGTGCTGTCGTGCTGGACCCTGGCCGATGCGCGCCGCATTGCCGCGGCGGTCGCCCCGGGGGCGCGCGTTCTGCAGATGGGCGCTGGCTTCATCGGTTGCATCATTCTGGAGTCGCTGGCCGCGCGCGGCCCGCAGCTGACGGTCGTCGAAATGGGCGAGCGCATGGTGCCGCGCATGATGGACGAGGTGGCCGGGGCGATGATTCGTCGCTGGTGCGAGGGAAAAGGTGTGCTGGTCAAAACCGGCCGGCGGGTGGTTTCGATCGAGCCCGCCGGCGAGGCCTTGCGGGTCACGCTCGATGACGGCGAGAGCGTCGAGGTTGACGCCCTGATCAATGCCACCGGCGTCAAGCCGAACGTCGATTTCCTCGCCGGCAGCGGGGTCGCTGTCGATATCGGCATCCTTGTCGATGACTCGATGCAGACCAGCGTCGCCGGCATTTATGCCGCCGGCGATGTCGCCGAAGCGGTCGAGTTTGGCACCGGTCGCCGCGTCGTCAATGCCATTCAGCCCGACGCCGTCGAGCAGGCGCGCATTGCCGCCTTGAACATGGCCGGCCAGTCGGCAGCCCTGCCCGGCACCTTCGTCTTCAACGTCCTCGACACCATGGGCCTGATCTCCGCTTCCTTCGGGCAGTGGCAGGAGTTTCCCGGTTGCAGCTCGGCGCAATTGCTCGACGAAGCGGAGTACCGCTATCTGCGGCTGGTTTTCGACGGCGAGCAACTGGTCGGCGCCAACAGCATTGGTCACAGCGAGAACATCGGCGTCCTGCGCGGCCTGATTCAGGGGCGGGTTCGCCTCGGCGACTGGAAAGCGCGTTTGCTGGCCAACCCGCTGCTGCTCAGTGAAGCCTACCTCGCCAAGGGTTTGGCGGCGACGCAGTAATGCCCATCGCCAGACCCGCGCCCATGCCGATCACCCTCAAGCTGTACGCCTTTCTTTCGGATTATCTGCCTGCCGAAGCGCGGCGAAGCAATGCCGTCGCTCTCGACGTTCCCGAGCAGACCACCGTCGCTGCGCTGATCGCCACCTGGGCGCTGCCGCCGCGTCTGGTGCATCTGGTCCTCCTCAATGGCGAGTTCATTCCCCCGCAAGCGCGTGCTGAGCGCGCGCTGATCGCCGGCGATGTGCTGGCCATCTGGCCGCCGATCGCCGGCGGTTAGGCCTGTGGACCGCTGGTGCCGCAATTCGCGATGACTCTGGCGCTGCCCGAGTTCGAGCGCCAGCTGCAACCGCTGCTGCCTGACTGGCTGGTGCAGCAGCCGGCCGACGGCTGTTGGCATCTGCAACAGGGCGAGCGCAGCGTCGACATCCGCTGCCGTCCTCTGCCGGCCCTGCAGGTCGGCATCCTGCAGTTGCCGCGTCTCGACGTAGCGATCGAATTCTCGGGAGCCAGTGCCGAACAGCAGGCCGCTTTCATCGACGACTTTCAGCGCCATTTCCGACGTGGCGGCGGCTGATGTGATAGCATTCTTCGTGGCGGGTCTCCCCGCATCGCAGGATGGTCAACCTGGTCAGGTCCGGAAGGAAGCAGCCACAGCCGTCTTATGTGAGTGCCGGGGGTAAGGCTCGCCACCTTCATTTCTGCCTGGCGCTTGTTTTGTCGCGTTCTGCGTCGCTTCTTCCGCTTCTCCAGCCTCCGCAGGCTTCCGCTCATGCCCCCGTTTCTGCAGGTCGCAAATCGTCAGCTTCCGTCCATTGCTGCTGCCGGAGTGGTCAGTGCCATCTGCTAGAATCCGCTCATGAGTTACCAAGTCCTGGCGCGCAAATGGCGCCCACGAAGCTTCGCCAGCCTGGTTGGCCAGGAACACGTGGTGCGGGCACTGACGCACGCGCTGACCTCGCAGCGCTTGCACCACGCGTATCTGTTTACCGGTACCCGTGGCGTCGGCAAGACGACGCTGGCCAGGATCCTGGCCAAGGCCCTCAATTGCGAGACCGGCGTCAGCGCCACGCCCTGCGGCATCTGTTCGGCGTGCCAGGAAATCGACAGCGGGCGTTTCGTCGATCTGCTCGAAGTGGACGCGGCGACCAACACCAAGGTCGACGAGATGCGCGAGCTGCTCGAGAATGCGGTGTACGCGCCGACACGTGGTCGCTTCAAGGTCTATGTCATCGACGAAGTGCACATGCTCTCGAATTCGGCGTTCAATGCCATGCTGAAGACGCTCGAAGAGCCGCCGGAGCACGTCAAGTTCATCCTGGCGACCACCGACCCGCAGAAGATTCCGGTGACCGTTCTGTCGCGCTGCCTGCAGTTCAACCTCAAGCAAATGACGCAGCCGCTGATTGCCGGCCACCTCAAGCAGGTCCTCGAAGCCGAGGCGATCAGCGCCGAAGGTGGAGCGCTGCAGTTGCTGGCCCGCTCGGCCGCCGGCAGCATGCGTGACGCGCTGTCGCTGCTCGATCAGGCGATCGCGCATGGTTCCGGCAAGGTCGAGGAAGTGCAGGTGCGCGAGATGCTCGGTGCCGTTGATCTCGATCACCTGTTGTCGATTGTCGGCGCCTTGCTGGCCGGCGATGCCGCGGCGATGTTGCAGGTGGCCGACGAGATGGCAGCACGTAGCCTGTCCTTCGACGCCGCCCTTCAGGAAATGGCTGCCCTGTTCACTCGCCTGCAGATCGCCCAGCTGGCGCCGCAAGCGATTGCCGAGGACCTGCCCGAGCGACTGCGCATCGAGGAGCTGGCGGCCGCTCTCGACCCCGAGTTCGTGCAGCTTGCCTACCAGATTGCCATCCATGGTCGCCGCGAACTGCCTCTGGCGCCTGACGAGCAGGCCGGTTTTGTCATGACCCTGTTGCGCCTGCACGCTTTCCGCCCGGCGCTGGCCAGCGACGATTCCCCTGCTCGCCCGCGCGCGATCCCCGTGACCCGCGCTGAGCGTTCGGCCGCGAGCCCCTCGCCGGCGTCAGCATCGCGTGCCGTGCCACGCGCTGCGTCGCCCGCCTTGTCGTCAAGCTCCGCTGCGCTCGCCCGAGCAGCCCCGGCGGCAGCAAGCGAAGCGCCGGCGGCCGTTGTGCCGGCGGCACCGATCGCAACAGCTGCCGTGGCCGTCGCCGTGTCGCCGCCACCCACGCCAGCGACTACCGGCGACTGGCACGAAATCCTGGCCACACTCAAGGTCGGCGGCATGGCCCGCGAACTGGCCCAGCACTGCGAACTGCGCGAATTGCAGGCGGGGCGAATCATCCTTCGTCTCGCCCCAGCACATCGCCACCTGCTCATGAAACCCGCACAGGACAAGCTGCAGCAGTTGCTGGCCGAGCGTTTTGGCGGCCCCTTGCAGTTGGCTATCGAACTCGAAGCCACGACTGGCGAGACGCCGGCGGCGAGCGCGCAGCGCGACCGTCGTCAGCGCCAGGATCGCGCAATCGCGGCGGTGGAGCAGGACGGCTTTGTCCGCGAGGTGATCGAGATGTTCGACGCCACCCTGATCGAATCTTCCATAAAACCCGTTTAAACCCCCTACCCCAGAGCGAGGCAACAAAGATGATGAAAGGCGGAATCGCCGGCCTGATGAAACAGGCTCAGCAGATGCAGGAGAACATGAAGAAGGCGCAGGACGAGCTGGCCCAGCTTGAAGTCGAAGGCCAGTCCGGCGCCGGCATGGTCAAGATCTTGATGACCTGCAACCACAATGTCCGTCGGGTGAGCATCGATCCGTCGGTGATGGACGACAAGGAAATGCTCGAAGACCTGGTTGCGGCCGCGCTCAACGACGGCATACGGCGCGCCGAGGAGCTCTCTCAGGAGCGCATGTCCGGTTTCTCCGCAGGGCTCAATCTGCCGCCCGGGATGAAACTGCCTTTCTGATGAATGCTCCGTCGAGTCTCGAAGCGCTGATCGAGGCTTTGCGTTGTTTGCCAGGCGTTGGGCCGAAGTCGGCTCAACGCATGGCCTACCACCTGTTGCAGAACGAGCGAGCCGGTGCCGGGCGTCTGGCCGATGCGTTGCAGCGGGCGCTTGGCGCCCTGCGCCACTGTCAGCGCTGTAACACGCTCACCGAGTCCGAAATCTGTGTTCGCTGCCTGTCGAGCAAGCGCGATGCCAGCCAGCTCTGTGTCGTCGAAACGCCGATCGACATGAACATGATGGAGCAGACGCACGCCTATGCGGGGCTGTACTACGTGCTCATGGGGCGCGTTTCGCCGCTCGACGGCATCGGCCCCGGCGAGTTGCACCTCGAACGCCTGCTGGCGCGCGCCAGCGATGGTGTGGTGCGCGAAGTGATCATCGCCACCAATTTCACCAACGAAGGCGAAGCGACCGCCCACTACCTTTCGGAAATGCTCAAAAGCCGCGGCGTCAGCGTCTCGCGCATCGCGCGCGGGGTGCCGGTGGGCGGCGAGCTCGAATACGTCGATGCGGGAACGCTGGCGCAGGCCCTGCGCGAGCGCCGCCCGCTTGTCTCGTAGACGGCCGGGCGGCTGCCGGGCGGCACCCGCACCGGCGCTGAGTGCGCCGTCGACCAGGGCCGACACTTCTGCGCACTCGCTGCCGGAAGCGCCGCGCCGATAGCAGTCCGGGCCAGCCGGCAAATTTTCTCTGCATCGACTTTAGCGTATAATGCCGCGGTTTAGTTCGTACCAACTTTCCATTACGTGCTAGGGATCAGCGCTATGAGCAATGAGAGCAAAGTGGACTGCGGAAGGCGGCGACTGGTCGTCGCGACCGCGGCCGTTGGCGGGGCGGGGGCGCTGGTCGCGCTGGTACCTTTCCTGTCCAGCATGCTGCCATCCGAGCGGGCCAAGGCAGCCGGCGCGCCGGTCGAAGTCGATGTCGGCAACCTCGAACTCGGTCAGATGATGACCGTCGAGTGGCGAGGCAAACCGGTGTGGATCATCAACCGCAACAAGCCGATGCTCGAGACGCTACCCGAGCTCAACGACCAGATGGCCGACCCCAACTCCGAAAAGGACATGCAGCCGGAGTATTGCAAGAACGAGACGCGCTCGATCAAGCCCGAGTACATGGTCGTCGTCGGCATCTGCACTCACCTCGGTTGCTCGCCTTCGGCAAAATTCAAGCATGGTCCGGCAGACGGCATGGCTGCCGACTGGGTCGGCGGTTTCCTGTGTCCCTGCCACGGTTCCCACTTCGACTTTGCCGGCCGCGTCTACAAGAGCCAGCCGGCACCAACCAACCTTGAGGTGCCGCCGCACATGTATTTGTCGGACACGCGCATTCTCATTGGTGAACACAAGAAGGGAGCCTAAGCGATGGCATCGAATACCAACTTCGAGAAATACAAGTCGGACGGTTCCCTGCAGGGCAATCTGCTGGAGTGGTTCGACGCCCGCTTCCCGGCGACGTCGATGTGGCGCGGCCACCTCTCCGAGTACTACGCACCGAAAAACTTCAACTTCTGGTATTTCTTCGGCTCGCTGGCGATGTTGGTGCTGGTCATCCAGATCGTTACCGGCATCTTCCTGGTCATGCACTACAAGCCAGACGCCTCGCTCAACGCCGATGGTATTCCGATCGCTTTCGCCAGCGTCGAATACATCATGCGCGATGTGCCCTGGGGGTGGTTGGTCCGCTACATGCACTCGACCGGGGCCTCGGCCTTCTTCCTGGTTGTTTACCTGCACATGTTCCGTGGCATGCTTTACGGTTCCTATCGGCAGCCGCGCGAGCTGATCTGGGTCTTTGGCACACTGCTCTTTCTGTGCCTGATGGCCGAAGCCTTCATGGGCTACCTGCTACCCTGGGGACAAATGTCCTTCTGGGGCGCACAGGTGATCGTCAACCTCTTCTCGGCCATCCCGCTGGTCGGCGAGCCGCTGTCGATCTGGATTCGCGGCGATTTCGTCGTCGGCGATGCTACGCTCAACCGCTTCTTCTCCTTCCACGTCATTGCCGTGCCCCTGGTGCTTCTCGGCCTCGTGGCCGCGCACATCCTGGCGCTGCATGAAGTCGGTTCGAACAACCCGGACGGCGTCGAAATCAAGAAACGCACGACCCCCGAAGGCATACCGCTCGACGGCATCCCTTTCCACCCCTATTACTCGGTGAAGGATATCGTCGGTGTGGTGGTCTTCCTGATGGTCTTCTCGATCATCGTCTTCTTCGCTCCCGAAGGCGGTGGCTACTTCCTCGAGTACAACAACTTCCTCCCCGCCGATCCGCTGAAGACGCCGGCGCACATCGCCCCGGTCTGGTACTTCACGCCTTACTACTCGCTTCTGCGGGCGATGGTTTGGCCGCTGTTCGGCATCGACGCCAAGTTCTGGGGTGTCGTGGCGATGGGTGGCGGTGTCGTGATCCTGGCCTTCCTGCCGTGGCTGGACCGTAGCCCGGTCAAGTCGATCCGTTATCGTGGTCCGATCTTCAAGACCCTGCTGACGATCTTCGTGATCTCCTTTTTCATCCTTGGCTTCCTTGGCACGAAAGCACCGTCCTACGCTTTCTTCGGCGTCATTCCCGGTGCTCCGGTGGCGCAGCTTCTCAGCCTGTACTACTTCCTCTTCTTCCTGACCATGCCGTGGTGGTCGAAGATCGACAAGTACAAGCCGGAACCTGATCGCGTGACGATGTAAAGGAAAGCACAAAATGAAAAAATTGCTCACTGCATTGCTCGTCGCTCCGGCCATTGCCTTTGCCAGCGGCGCCGCTCTTCATCTTGACAAGGCACCGGAGGCGCAGCGCGACAATGCCGCGCTGCAAAGTGGCGCCAGGACGTTTGTCAACTACTGTATGAACTGCCACGGCTTGAGCTTTGTCCGCTACAACCGTCTGACCGAGATCGGCCTTTCCGAGCAGGAGATCAAGGATCACCTCTTGTTTACGGCTGACAAGATCGGCGAGAAGATGCGCGTTGCCGCCCGCCCTGCCGAGCAGAAAATCTGGTTCGGAGCGACGCCGCCCGATCTGTCTCTGGTCGCCCGCGCGCGTGCTTCCGAGGACGGTAGCGGTGCCGACTGGTTGTACACCTATCTGCGCTCGTTCTACCGCGACGAAAAGCGGCCGACCGGTTGGAACAACCTGGTTTTCGAGAACGTTGGCATGCCGCACGCTCTTTGGCAGTTGCAGGGGATACAGGTCCTGAATAGCGATCACCATCTCGAGCTGGCCACTCCCGGCACGCAAACGCCCGCCGAGTACGACAAGACCGTTGCCGATCTGGTTGGCTTCCTGGTCTGGGCGGCGGAGCCGGATGCCGGTTTTCGCAAGCAACTCGGTTTCGGTGTCCTGGCCTACCTCCTGGTTCTCTTCGGCTTCGCCTACAAGATGAAGAAGAATTACTGGAAAGACATCAAGTAACTGAAGCATAACGCCGCGTTTCGGGCTACGGCATCGCCGGCGAGGGCGCGACAAGCGCTCGCTCCCGCCGCGATGCCGATTCGTTTTTAGCGGTCATGACATGTCGAGATACCCAAGATCATGAAGGTCATGACCGTCCCCCTCTTCCCCTGGCCCTTCTCCCGCAGGGGGCGAAGGGAGATTCGTGAGTTGCGTACGCAACTTCCACATTAAGGGTATTGATCATGATGAATCTCTATTCGGGAAGCACCTGCCCGTTCAGTCACCGTTGCCGAATTGTGCTCTACGAAAAAGGCATGGATTTCCAGGTGATCGATGTCGATCTCTTCGCCAAAGCCGAAGAGATCGCCATCATCAACCCCTACGGTCGTGTGCCGGTCCTTGTCGAGCGGGACCTCATCCTCTATGAGCCGAACATCATCAACGAGTACATCGACGAGCGCTTTCCGCATCCGCAGTTGATGCCCGCCGACCCCATCATGCGGGCACGGGCGCGGCAACTGCTGATCACCATGGAGCGCGAAGTTTTCGCCTATATCGAGCCTCTCGAGAAAAATGGCAAGACAGCCGATCGCGCTCGCCAGCAGATCCGCGACCGTCTCACCGAGATGTCGCCGGTATTCGTCAAGCAGAAGCACATGCTCGGCGAAGAGTTCTCGATGCTCGACGTGGCCATCGCGCCGCTGCTCTGGCGGCTCGACCACTACGGCATCGAACTTTCGAAAACTGCCTTGCCGCTTTTGAAGTACGGCGAGCGCATCTTCAGCCGTCAGGGCTTCATCGATGCGCTGACGCCCTCCGAAAAAGCGATGCGCAAGTAGCGCGCAGCACGGACTGCACAGGGCGTTGCCGTTCGCCGGTGGCGTCCGCCGCCGCCCTGCCTTTGTCGATCACTTTGCATGGGAACGAACTTGGATCTGCCGTCGACGAAACCCTATCTGATTCGCGCCATCCACCAATGGTGCACCGACAACGGCTTCACCCCCTACCTCGCGGTGAGCGTAGACGCGCGCACGCGCGTGCCGATGGAACATGTTCGCGATGGCCAGATCGTCCTCAATCTCGACTACGAAGCGACCGCACGCCTTGAGATCGGCAACGACGTCATCACTTTCCAGGCCCGCTTCGGCGGCGTCGCGCGCGACCTGCTGGTGCCGATCGGCAACGTTGCCGCCATTTACGCCCGTGAAAACGGTGGCGGCATGGCCTTCGAGCCGGAGCCTGCAGGGGCTGTCGCTGAACCGGAAGGCAGCACCGCTGCTCCCGGCCGGGACGGCGAGCCTGAGCCGCCGAAGACTCCTCCGCCACCTGCCGGTCGGGCGAAGCTGCAGCGCGTCAAGTAGGCGTAGGCTCCACTTGATCGCCTGGCGTTCCTCGGCGGACGCCGGATCATGCTGTAGCGCGGCGCGAACGCGCGCCAGGATGTCGGCTCGCGATGAGCGCTCGTTCATTTGCGGAGCTCTCCGGTGGGGTCGGCGTTGATGCTGCCGTGGGTGCCGATCGCCGGATCGGCGGGAGTCAGACAGATGGCGGCCTTCTGCAACTGCAGCGCGATACGAGCGCCGGGGACGATACCGCGCCGCTGTGCGACCGCGGTGCCAATGGCGAAGGACAGCGCCGCGTCGCGGCGGTCGGCGATGCGCGCGGTCACCGTCGCATGTCCGCGCCAGGCGAGTCGCTCGCTGACGGTCGCGGCGAAGGTGTTCTCGCGATCGGCCTGGTGGTCGCGTACGAGAATCACGCCGGCTTCGGGAAGCACCCAGCAGACGCGGTCGCCGACGGCGAAGCGGCGTGATGGCTGGCTTGCAGCGGCTGCCCCAGCCAGTCGATCAGCGTCGTGTCGGTGGCCGGCGACTGCGCGCACCGTAGCGCCGAAGAGGTTCGGCTGATCGGTCAGGCGCGCGACCAGCGCGCTCGCCTGGTCGTGCCAGCAGTTCGTCTGGGGCGGCGGTCTGCAGCGTGTGGCCGTGATGCAGGACGGTCATGCTGTCGGCGAGCAGCGCTGCTTCCTCGAGATCGTGAGTAACCAGAATGATCGGGATGGCCAGCGAGCGCCGCAATTCGATCAGCTGCCGCAGCAGTTTGCGGCGCGTCACTTGATCAAGCGCCGAGAAGGGTTCGTCGAGCAGCAGCACCTGCGGTTCGCGCGCCAGCGCGCGGGCGATCGCCACGCGTTGTTGCTGGCCGCCGGAGAGCTCGGCCGGGCGGCGCGTTTCCAGGCCTTCGAGCTTGCTGCGCGCCAGCCAGTGGCGCGCTTGCGCGGCGCGCTCGCGCGTCGGCAGGTGCTGCAGCGCGACCATCACGTTGGCCAGCGCGCTGAGGTGCGGAAACAGCGCGTAGTGCTGGAAGACGAAGCCGACACGCCGCTGCTGCGGCGAGACATCGACGCCGCGGCTGGCGTCGAACCAGGTTTCGTCGCCGCAGCGCACGCTGCCGCCTGACGGCCGGTGCAGGCCGGCGAGGCAGCGCAGAATGGTCGATTTGCCGCTGCCCGAAGGGCCGACCAGCGCCAGCAACTCGCCACTGTCGCAGGCGATGTCGGCGGCCAGCGGTATCGGCGCGCTCTGTTCGAGGCGGGCGACGAGCTTCACCGGCGCAGCACCGAACGACCGAGGCGACTGACCAGCAGCACGGCAACGAAGGACAAGGCCAACAACAGCGCCGACATGCCGGCCGCCGCCGAATCGTTGAACGCCTGCGCCTGATCGTAGATGGCGATGGCGATGGTCTTGGTCTCGCCGGGCAGGCTGCCGCCGACCATCAGCACGACGCCGAACTCGCCGAGGGTGTGCGCGAAAGTCAGCGCCAGCGCGGCGGCGATTCCCGGCCAGGCCAGCGGCACTTCGATGCGCAGAAAGGTCTGCCAGCGCGACAGCCCGGAGACCCACGCCGCTTCGCGCACTTCGCGCGGGATGGCGGCGAAGGAACGCTGCATCGGCTGTACGGCAAAGGGCAGGTTGAAGATCAGCGAAGCGGCGAGCAGGCCGTCGAAGCTGAACACCAGCGCCCGCCCGGTGAGCGCGTGGTAGGCCTGGCCAAGAGGCGAAGCGCCGCCGAAACCGAGCAGCAGGTAGTAGCCGAGAACCGTCGGTGGCAACACCAGCGGCAACAGGATCGCCGCCTCGAGCGCCGCCTGGTGGCGAAACTGCGACCAGGCCAGCAGGCGCGCCAGCCAGATCGCCAAGGGCAGCAGCAAGAGTGCCGTGGCTGTGGCCAGTTGCAGCGACAGCGAGAGCGCCTGCCAATCAATCACGGCGATCGCCGCGCTCACGGTGCTCACCGCGTTCACCGCAGCCTGCTTGCCGGCAGCGAAAAACCGTAGCGTTCGAAGATGGCGCGCGCCGTCGGCTGTTGCAGATAGTCGTAGAAACGGCTGGCGTCTTCGCCGGCGTGACGGGTCAGCGCCATACGCTGACGCAAGGGCGGGTGCCAGTCTCGGGAATCAGCGCCGCGACGCCGTGCCGGGCGAGCTCGGGCGCCTTGACCAGCGACCAGGCAACGATGCCGCCCTGCGCCGAACCGCTGAGTGCAAACTGCGCCGCCTGCGCGACGTTCTCGCCGAGCACCAGCTTCCCTTGCAGCGCTGCCCAGAGGCCGGCGCGTTCGAGGACGGCGCGGGCGGCACGCCCGTACGGCGCGTGCTGCGGGTTGGCGATCGCCAGATGCTGCAGGCGACCATCGCTGATCGCCGCCGCCAGATCGCGCAATTCGCTGTCGACCTTCAGCGACGAGCCATGCGGCGCCAGCAGCGCGAGACGGCCAATTGCGTAGAGCTGGCCCTGGTCGCGCAACAGGCCCTGCTCGGCGAGGCGGAGGATGTACTCCTCGTCAGCCGAGAGGAAGAGGTCGAAAGGTGCTCCCTGCGGGATTTGGCGGGCGAAGTTACCCGAGGAACCAAAGGAGAGGGCGACCTTGTTGCCCGTCTCTTGCTCGTAACGGGCCGCGATCTCGCCGAGCGCGAACTGCAGATCGGAGGCGGCAGCGACTTTGGTCGGCTGGGCGTTGGCGACGTGGGCAACGCTGGCGACGAGGCTCAGCAGGAGGAAAAGCAGGAAGCGCATGTTGTTGTGATTTGTGGGGGAAGGCGTGCCTGCCGCTGACGAACGTGGAAAGCAGCGACTGCGCACGCGTATGCGCAAGCGAGGGTCACGAAACTCCCCTCTCCCCCCCGCGAGGGGGGCGATGGGTAGCGCTGGCGAGGGAAGCGCCGGTAGTTGGGTGGCGCGGTTCATGTCAGCACGTGTTGTGGCTCGCCGCGGGCGAAGGCTTCGAGGTTGCTGATCAGCTGGTCGGCGAGGGCCTGCATCGCCGGCTGGCTGGCCCAGGCGATGTGCGGGGTGAGCATGAAGTTGGGCAGCGCCAGCAGCTCGGGAGCGAGCAGGGGGTTGCCGTGCGCGGTGGCTCGACGCTGAGGACGTCGAAACCGGCGCCGGCGATCCAGCCTTCCTGCAGCGCCCGGGCCAGGGCGCTTCGTCGACCAGGCCGCCGCGCGCGGTATTGATCAGCAGGGCGGAAGGCTTCATCGAACGTAGTTCGTTTTCGCCGATCAGCTTGCTCGTTTCGGCGCTCAGCGGGCAGTGCAGTGAAACCGCGTCGGCTTGGCGCAGCGCTTCGGCGAACAAGGTATAGCCCGGACGAACGCTGAGCGCATCCTTGCGTTCGCTGCGCAGCACGCGCATGCCGAAGGCGGCGGCCAGGCGGGCGACGCCGCTGCCCAGGTTGCCGCTGCCGATCAGCGCCAGCGTCGCGCCATGCAGATCGCGGATCGGGTAGTCGAAAAAGCAGAACTGCTCGGCACGCTGCCAGCTTCCGTCGGCGACCGCCTGCCGATAGGCGAAGATGTTGCGCGACAGCGCCAGCAGCATCGCCAGCACGTGCTCGGGAACGGTATGCGCGGCGTAGCCACGGATGTTCGAGACGACGATGCCGCGCACGGCAGGCCTCGAGGTCGATGTTGTTGGCGCCGGTCGCGGCGACCGCGACCATCTGCAAGGCGGGCAGCGCGGCGATCAGTTCGGCGTCGATCTGCAGTTTGTTGACGATGGCTATCGTCGCTCCGGCGAGCCGCTCCTTGACCTCGCCTGCAGGGTTTTCGCATGTTCGGCCCAATGGTGCGGAAAATCCGGCCGGCGGACTTCGGCGATGATCGAGTCGCGCTCGAGATAGACGATTCGGTGCATGGCTCAGCTCAATCCACGCAAGGCTTGTCGTAGCGGCAGGCGAGTTCGGCAACTTTGGCGCCCAGCGCCGGATCGCCGGCAAAGCACAGCCGGCTGACCTCGCTGAGCACACAAAGACCTTCGATAGCCGCCAGGTCGCCGTGCAGAACGTTGAAAACACCGCCAGGGAAAGCGCTGCGAGCGCTCAGTTCGGCCAGTGCGAAAGCGGCTGATGGCGCTTTCGGGCTCGGCTTGACGATGACCGTCGCGCCCGCCAGCAGTGCCGGGACGGCGTGCCGCAACGGGCCGAGGAGTGGCGCGCTGTCGTCGCTGACGATGGCCACGACGGCACTTGGCAGCGCTGCCGGAGTTTCCGGTGTCGCTTGCGGCGCCGGGGCTGGCACCGCGCAGCAGGCTCAGCGCGTCGCCGACTTCGGCAGCCGCGAGCGCAGCGTCCTTGCCGCTTTCCTCGCTGATCAGCGCCGCAAAATGCTCGCCGTACTCGGCCAGTGCGTCGGCCAGCGCCAGCAGTAGCGCGGCACGCTCGGCGACGGTTCGGGCGGCCCAATCAGGCAGCGCCGCCTGCGCCGAGGTGGCGGCAGCAAGCGCTTCGGACGCGCCACACAGGGGCGTGCGCCGCTTGATCTCGCCGCTAGCTGCGTCGCGGACATCGAAAAAAGCCGGCGCGATGGTCAGATAGGCGCGCCCATTGATCCACAGCGGTATGGCCAGGACCTGATCGGTTTCGGACATCATTCGGAAATTTCGCTCCTTGCTTGCCTAATGTAAGAGTAAGAGTCGCGCAAGCGACTCATGAATTGCGGAAATGCTCGAAAGCGGACTTTGGCGCTGGACTGCCGCATCGCTGTGCTGCTCGCGGTGACGGCGCGGCGGGCAAAGCGTCGAGGCCGGCGGCAGGTCGAGCGCTTTGTCGATGCCGCCGCAGAGAGGCGTCAGGAGCGAACCCATCGGCCCCGGGTAGACCCAGCCGTAGGCGTGCCCGCCGCCAGCTGGTCGCCGCTGCGGTACGCAGGCTGGCCGCAACAGGTCTGGCTGGCCGGAACTTCGACCGCGCAGCCGGCGGCCTCGAGCAGCCGGACGGTCGCGAAGCCGACGCTCGGGCGCATCAGATCGACCAGACAGCTTACGAACAGGGCAACGCGCATGATGGTAAGATATTGCGCCGCACAAGGTACGGTGGGCGAGTGGCAGAACGAGCAATAGTAGTCTCCCACAGGCGAAAACAAAAGCTTGCGGAAGCTTGCGACGCTTGCCGACGCTGCCGAAAGGATCGACAGGAAGGAAATGGTGGAACAGCTGGCAGAAAAGACTTCGATTCAGGTCATCGAGCGCATGATGTCGCTGCTCGATGTGCTGGCCGATCTCCCCGACCCGGTGAGTCTCAAGGTGCTGGCCAAGAACAGCGGCCTGCACCCGTCAACGACACACCGGATCCTGGCGGCGATGACCAGCGCCGCGGTCGTCGAGCGCCACGAAAGCGGCAGCTACACGCTCGGTATCCGGCTGCTCGAACTCGGCAATCTGGTCAAGTCGCGGATCAACATCCGCCAGGTCGCCCTGCCATACATGCAGCAACTGCATGAGAGCATTGGCGAAGCCGTCAATCTCGGCATTCGCCACGACGACGAGATCATCTACGTCGAACGGACTTCGAGCGGTCGCTCGCTGGTACGTGTCGTCTATCTGGTGGGTGGCCGGGCACCCTTGCACCTGACTTCCGTGGGCAAACTGTTTCTCGCTGCCGACAGCGCCGCCGCTGTGCGCGCCTATGCCCGTCGTACCGGTCTGCCGGGCAAGACGCCGCATTCGCTGACGCGCCTCGACGCGCTCGCAAAAGAACTCGACAAAATTCGCCGCCATGAAGTGGCTTATGACAATGAAGAGGCGGAGATCGGCCTGCGCTGTATCGCCGCACCGATCCGCGACGACGAAGATCAGCTGGTCGCGGGCCTTTCCGTTTCGTCCCCCAGCGATCGCCACAACCCGGACTGGGCGAAGACGATCAAGGTCACCGCCGACGAGATCGCGCGCGCCCTCGGCCATCACCAAAGGTCGCGGCGCAGCTAAGGCGCGCGCCAGCGATGATTGCGCTGCTTGCCGCGTGCCGCCGCCGTGCAGGCGCGATGCTTGCCAAACTTTTTCCCCTGCTACGGAGCCCACTGAATGTCCCTGCCGCCGTCGCTGCTGCCTTTTCTTTTCGTGTTTCTGTGGAGCACGGGCTTCATTGGCGCCAAGTTCGGCCTGCCCTACGCCGAACCCCTGACCTTCCTGCTCACTCGTTACCTGCTGGTGCTGACGCTGATGCTTCCCTTGGTGCTGCTGACGCGTGCCCCCTGGCCCGCCAATCCGCGTCAGTTTTTTCATATCGCCGTCTCCGGCGTGCTGGTGCACGGCGTCTATCTGGGTGGCGTGTTCATGGCCATCAAGCACGGTTTGCCGGCGGGGGTAACCGCACTGGTGGTCGGCATGCAGCCCTTGCTGACCGCCTGCGGAGCCGGCTTCCTGCTCGGCGAACGCGTCTCGCCGCGGCAATGGCTGGGCCTGGCTTTGGGCTTCGCCGGGGTGAGTCTGGTCGTCGCCAACAAGCTTGGCGACGTACCGCTGGCAGCGATGCTCGTTCCGGCCATTGCCGCGCTGCTCGGCATTACTCTCGGCACCCTGTATCAGAAGCGCTTCTGTCCGAGATTTGATCTGCGTACCGGATCGGTGATCCAGTTCCTGCCGACGGCGATCATCACCGCGCTGGTCGCCTCGGTGACCGAGAGCATGGCCATCGAGTGGACGCCGCAGTTTGTCTTTGCCCTCCTGTGGCTGGTGCTGGTGCTCTCGGTCGGGGCGATCAGCCTGCTCAATGTGCTGATTCGTAGCGGCAGCGCGGTCAATGTCGCGACCTTGTTCTACCTGACGCCGCCAAGCACGGCGATCATCGCCTGGCTGCTCTTCGACGAAACGCTGAGCGGACTGGCAGTCGCCGGCATGGTGCTGGCGGTGAGCGGCGTCTATCTGGCCCGCGCCACACCGCGATGAGTGACGGCGGGGAGGGTGGCAAAACACGCCCATTGCGCATTCTCGGAATCGACCCGGGCTTGCGCAGCACCGGTTTCGGGCTGATCGAAAAAACCGGCAACCGTCTGGCCTATCTGGCCAGCGGCTGCATCAAGACCGATGCCGGCACTTCCCTGCCCAGTCGCCTGGGGACGATACACGCCGAACTGCTGACGCTGGTCGCCCGCCACCAGCCCGACCAGGCAGCGGTCGAAATTGTCTTCGTCAATATCAATCCCCAATCGACGCTGCGCCTCGGCCAGGCGCGTGGCGCGGCGATCACCGCGCTGGTCGTCAGTGGCCTCGAAGTCGCCGAGTACACCGCCCTGCAGGTGAAGCAGGCGGTGGTCGGCAACGGTCACGCCGACAAGGTGCAGGTGCAACACATGGTGCAGCGCCTGTTGTCCCTGTCGGCCGAACCGAGCCCGGATGCCGCCGATGCCCTGGCCTGTGCGATTGCGCATGCGCACGGTGGCCAGGGTCTCGGGCAATTGGGCAGCCGCGGCCTGCACGTCCGCAATGGCCGCTGGCTAGTCGCCAAGGAGAGCAAACGATGATCAGCCGTATCAGTGGCATCCTGCTGGAAAAGAATCCGCCGCAGGTGGTGGTCGATGTGCATGGCGTCGGCTATGAACTCGATGTCCCGATGAGCACTTTCTACAACCTGCCCGAAAACGGCGAAAAGCTCAGCCTGCTGACCCATTTCGTGGTCCGCGAGGATGGGCATTTTCTCTACGGCTTTGCCAGCGAAGGCGAGCGCTTCGCCTTTCGCCAGCTGCTGAAAATCACCGGCGTCGGCGCACGCATGGCGCTGTCGGTGCTGTCAGGCCTGTCGGTCGGCGACCTGGCGCAGGTCGTTGCCCGTCAGGAAGTCGGCAGACTGACCAAGGTTCCGGGAATCGGCACCAAGACTGCCGAACGTCTGCTGCTCGAACTCAAGGGCAAGCTCGCCGAGGTGCTGCCGACAAGCACCGCGGCCGTCGCCGACAGCCGCAGTGACATTCTCAATGCGCTGCTGGCCCTGGGTTACAATGAGCGCGAAGGAGGCGCCGCAATGCGGCAGTTGCCTGCCGAAATCACGACTTCCGACGGCATTCGGCAGGCGCTCAAGTTGCTGTCAAAAGTCTGAACCGCGCGTGAATCCATGAATCCCGGCTACCAGCAACTGATCCAGATCGCCACTGTTGCGCTGCTGCCGATGCACGCCGGGCCTCGGTCGGCTGCCGAGCCGGCGGCGGAAACCGGGAAGCAGCCATGATCGAAAGCGACGATCTCGGCGCCGTGCCGATCGAGCGGCTGATTTCGGGCGAGTCGAAATCGACGCAGGAAGAAGCCATCGAGCGCGCGCTGCGGCCGCGACGGCTGGCCGATTACGTCGGCCAGGCGAAAATTCGCGAGCAACTGGCAATCTTCATCGAGGCCGCCAAACGACGCCGCGACACGCTCGACCATGTTCTCCTCTTCGGTCCGCCGGGGCTGGGGAAAACGACCCTGGCACACATCATCGCGGCCGAGATGGGCGTTAACCTGCGCTCGACTTCGGGGCCGGTACTCGAAAGGGCCGGCGATCTGGCGGCGATCCTGACCAATCTCGATGCCCACGACGTGCTGTTTATCGATGAGATCCATCGCCTGTCACCGGTCGTCGAAGAGATCCTCTATCCGGCACTGGAAGACTTCCAGATCGACATCATGATCGGCGAGGGTCCGGCAGCGCGCTCGGTCAAACTCGATCTGCCACCGTTCACGCTGGTTGGCGCGACCACCCGCGCCGGTATGCTCACCAACCCGCTGCGCGACCGCTTCGGGATCGTCTCCAGGCTCGAGTTCTACACCCCCGAGGAGCTGACGCAGATCGTCACCCGTTCGTCGCAGTTGCTCAAGGTGCCCACCGATGGCGGCGGCGCACTGGAGATTGCACGCCGTTCGCGTGGCACGCCGCGGGTTGCCAACCGGCTGTTGCGGCGGGTGCGCGACTTCGCCGAAGTCAAGGCCTCCGGCCGGATCACCAGCGAGGTCGCCGACGCGGCGCTGTTGATGCTCGACGTCGACCACGGCGGCCTCGACGTCATGGACCGCAAGCTTCTGGCGGCGATAATCGACAAGTTCGGCGGTGGCCCGGTCGGTGTCGACAACCTCGCCGCGGCCATTGGCGAGGCTCGCGACACCATCGAGGATGTCCTCGAACCCTACCTGATTCAACAAGGCTTCCTGCAGCGCACGCCGCGCGGTCGCGTGGCGACGGCGGCCGTTTACCGGCACCTGGGCCTGGAAAACCTCCTCGGCCACGCGCAGGTGGAGCTCTGGCGGAACACCTGAAGGGCGAGCCTACAGACGCGGTCACAAAAGCTTACTTTCTACACGAAGAAAGCTGCATTAGAATCTGATCCTACTATGAAATCCTCACTCAAGCTCAGCCCTTTTTCGACTCCCGTTCGGATCTACTACGAAGACACCGACGCTGGCGGGCTGGTCTATTACGCCAACTATCTCAAGTTCCTCGAACGCTGCCGTAGCGAATGGCTGCGCGCGCTCGGCCATGAGCAGGCCGAGTTGCTGCGGGAGCCCGGAATTGCCTTCGTCGTGCGCAGCATCGAGGTCGACTTCCTGAAGCCGGCACGCCTGGACGATCAGCTGCTGGTCGATCTCGAAGTCGAGAAAATCAGCCGCGCGCAGATCTTCTTTCGCCAGACCATTCGGCGCGCCGAAGAGAGCCTGGCAGGCGGCCCGGGTGAACTGCTCAGCGCTACCGTGCACCTCGTTTGTGTAAACGCGGCGCAGATGAAGCCGACTTCGATTCCCGCATTTCTGCGGTCCCAACTGGAAGCACTGCAATGAACGTCTCGCAAGACCTCTCGATCCTGCACTTGATCCTCAACGCCAGCGCCGTCGTACAGGCGGTCATGCTGTTGCTGGCCGGCGTTTCGTTCATGTCCTGGTACTACATTTTCCGCAAGTGGTTCACGGTCAGAGCGGCACGATCGCAAAGCGAGCAGTTCGAGCGCGACTTCTGGAGCGGCGGCGACCTCAACAGCCTCTACCAGAGCGCCATCAACGACCGCCATAGCACCGGCAGCATGGAACGTATCTTCGAAGCCGGATTTCGCGAGTTCACCAAACTGCGCAGCCAGAAACATCTCGACGCCAAAGACGTCATCGACGGCTCACGCCGCGCCATGCGCGCCACCTATCAGCGCGAGATGGACAGCATCGACTCGCATCTTGCCTTTCTCGCTTCGGTCGGCTCGGTGAGTCCCTACGTCGGCCTGTTCGGAACCGTCTGGGGAATCATGCATTCCTTCCGTGGCCTCGCCAACGTCGGCCAGGCGACGCTCTCGGCGGTTGCCCCGGGCATCGCCGAAGCGCTGGTGGCAACGGCCATCGGACTCTTCGCGGCGATTCCGGCGGTGGTCGCCTACAACCGCTTCGCGCACGAGATCGATCGCCTGTCGTCGCGCTTCGAGTCGTTCATGGAGGAGTTCTCGAACATTCTGCAGCGGCAAGTGAGGTAAGGCCATGCGTCCGCGCCGCCTGAAAAACGAGATCAACGTCGTCCCCTATATCGATGTCATGCTGGTGCTGCTGGTGATCTTCATGGTCACCGCCCCGATGATGACCACCGCCAGCATCGACGTACCATCGGTCGCGAAAGCGGCGCAGCCGCCAGCTGACGCATTGCAGGTGAATATCCGCGCGAGCGGCCTGACGCTGCTGGCACCGGGAGGCAGCGAAACAGCGGTGAGCAGCAACCAGCTGCCCGCAGCAATTCGTGCCGCACAGGCGGCCAACCCAGAACTGGCGGTGGTCATCGTCGGCGACCGCAGTGTCAAGTACGAAGCAGTGCTCAAGGTGATGGACGAGTTGCAGCGCAACGAGGTCAAACGCATCGGCCTGCTCGTTCAACTGTCCGGCAAGTGAGTTCTGGCCAGTGAATTCTGTCGACCAGCAAACGCCCCCACCAGCAGCTGATCCAGCCAAATGGCCCTCGCTGGCGCTTGCCGCGATTGTCCATTTGCTGCTCATCGGTGCCTTGTTCTTCGGCGTGCAATGGAAGAGCAAAGCACCGAAGTCGGTCGAAGTCGAAGTCTGGCGTAGCGCGCCAGCGCCGGCTTTGCCGATCAAGACCGCAGCAGCACCTGAAGCCCCAACGGAGCCAAAGCCCGAGGTAAAGCCCGAAGTAAAGCCGGCACCACCACCGCCTGTAAAGCCGAAGCCGGCGCCTGAACCGAAGCCCGAGCCCAAGCCTGAACCGAAGCCCGAGCCCAAGCCGGCACCCAAGCCAGAGCCGAAGCCTGAAGCGAAGCCAGAGCCCAAGCTCAAGCCGGACATTGCGCTGAAAGACGAGAAGAAACCCAAGGAAGCTGCCAAGAAAGAAGAAGTCAAGGAGCCGCCGAAGAAAGAAGTGCCGAAGCCAAAGGAAGCGCCGAAGAAGGAAGAGCCGAAGAAGGAAGAGCCGAAAGCGAAAGAAACACCAAAAAAGGAAGAACCCAGGCCCAAGGAAACACCCAAGAAGGAAGAGCCCAAGCCACAACCGGAGCGCCGCCCAAGCTTTGAAGACGAGCTGGCACGCGAGAAAGTGCAGATCGAAAAGCAGAAAGCAGCGCAGGAAGCGAAGCAGAAGGCGGCCGAGAAAGCCGCTCAGGACCAGCGCGCCCGCGCCGACGCCCTGGATCGTCAGCGCAAGCAGTTACAAGCCGAGGAAGCAGCTGCGGAGCGCGAGCGAGGTCTCGCCAAGTACAAGGCCGAGGTTGCCAACAAGATTCGCAAGTACATTGTTCTACCGCCAGGTGTTGTCGGGAATCCGGAATCACGTTTTGAAGTCACTCAGCTGCCCAGCGGAGACGTGATTGACGTAAAGATCCGGCGCTCGAGCGGCAACGCGGCGCTGGATGCTGCCGTCGAACGCGCAATTCATAAGTCCTCGCCTTTGCCCAAACCCCCTCACCCGGAGTTTTTCGAGCGCGTGCTGGACATCCCCTACCAGCCACGTGAAAAGGATTAGCGGGCCAGGTCAATGGTGTCAGCGTGCTTTGATGGACGGATTGAGCACGCTGTCGGACACGATTTGCGCACGCCTTTGCGGCGCTCCGACAATTTGTGCTCGACGCCATAATTTTTTGTTACAAATACCAGGAATGCAAAGGCGATATAATCGCGCATTCTGCATTGGATCATGCCATGTCAAGAATACTCTGCCAACTCCGTCGTATCGGCCTGCTCGCTGTCTGTGCGCTTGCTTTGCTGCAGGCTTCGGCACACGCCCAATTGACCATCGAGATTACTGGCGCTGGCGCCAACCGCATTCCCGTAGCCATCGCGGAATTTGGCGGTGATCCGGCCGCTTCCCGGATTCTGACTTCGGTCATCCGTGGCGACCTGGAGCGTAGCGGCCTGTTCAAGATGATCGACACCAGCGGCGAGGCTATCACGGAGGCCACCCCTCCCAATTTCGCGGACTGGAAAAGTCGTGGTGCCGACGCGCTCGCCGCCGGCAGCATCGGCTTGAGTGCTGATGGGCGCCAGGAAGCGCGCTTCCGGCTTTACGACGTCGGCCGGGAGACAGTCCTCGGCGGATCTGCTTTCGTGACCTCGAAAGCGATGCTGCGCGCTGCCGGGCACCGCATCGCCGACGTGATCTACGAAAAGCTGACCGGCGAACCGGGCGTTTTCTCGACGCGAATTGCCTACGTGGTACGGGTCAATGCCATGCGCTACGAGTTGCACATTGCCGACGCTGACGGACAAAACTCGCAAGTGGCGCTGATCTCGAAAGAACCGATTATTTCGCCTTCCTGGTCGCCTGATGGCGACCGTCTGGCTTACGTCTCCTTCGAAAACAAGAAACCGGTGGTGTATGCGCACTCGCTGGCTTCCGGCAAGCGCGTCGTGGTGGCCAATTTCAAGGGCTCGAACTCGGCGCCGGCATGGTCGCCAGACGGTCGCCGTGTAGCTGTAGTGCTCAGCAAGGAAGGTGGTTCGCAGATCTTTCTCGTCAATGCCGACGGCACCGGTGCACAGCGACTGACGAGCAGCAGCGCAATCAATACCGAACCCTACTTTTCCCCGGACGGACAATTCGTCTATTTCACCTCCGACCGTGGCGGCAGCCCCCAGATCTACCGGGTCGGGATTGGCGGTGGCGACGTGGAGAGGATAAGCTTCGAAGGTAGTTACAATGTCAGCCCCCGCCTGTCGCCAGATGGCAAGTCGATGGCTTTCATCAGCCGGCGTGATGGAGGCTTTCGTTTGAGCGTAATGGACCTGGCAAGCAGGCAGGTGCAGGTTCTGACCGACTCATACAAAGATGAATCACCGACTTTTGCGCCGAACGGCCGGATGATTCTGATCGCCACCGAGGCTGGTGGTCGTGGAGTGCTGTCTGCAGTGTCTACCGATGGCCGCATCAAACAGCGTCTCTCCATTTCGGCGGGCGATGTTCGTGAGCCGGCCTGGGGTCCATTCAACAAGTAATTTGCCGCTTTAATTGCCATTTTGTGCAGGAGATAGATTCATGAAACAACTCGTCATCCCGGCTGCTATCGCGCTTCTGCTGGCGGCCTGCAGCTCGACACCCGACGCCGACAAAGCCGGCGGCGGTGCGCCGGTTGAGTCGCGCGGACCGGGAGTGGCCACCGTCACCACGGGCGGTGTCGACAGCCAGCGCTTGCCACCCGAGCTCACCGACCCGAATAATATTCTTTCCAAGCGCAGCGTTTATTTCGATTACGACAACTTCGAAGTGAAGGCTGAATACCGGGATCTGGTCGCTTCGCACGCCAAGTTCCTCACCCAGAACCGGCAATTCAGGATGCTCATCCAGGGCAACACCGATCAGCGCGGCAGCCGCGAATACAACCTGGCGCTCGGTCAGAAGCGTGCTGACGCGGTGAAGAGAATGCTGGCCTTGCTCGGCGCTCAGGAAGAGCAGCTCGAGGCAGTTAGCCTAGGCGAGGAGAAGCCGAAAAATGAAGGCCAGAACGAGGCCGCCTGGGCGGAAAACCGCCGTGCCGACATGCTCTATAACGGTGAGTTCTAGGATGCCGGGACCCTGCATCGGTCGCTTCCCGGCCAGAACACGCGTCATTTCGATCGCCCTGTTGCTCGCCGCGCTCGGCGCGCAACAGGCGCACGCCGGTCTCTTTGACGACGATGAGGCGAGGCGCCAGGTCACCGATCTGCAGCTCAAGTCGAACGAGCGCCTGGATACAGTCGCCAAAGGTCAAATGGAACTGGCCAATCAAATTCAGGCGCTGCGCGACGAAAACGCCCGCCTGCGCGGTCAGGTAGAGACGCTCAACTACGAGCTCGATGCGGCCACGAAGCGGCAAAAAGACTTCTACATCGACCTCGACAGTCGCCTGCGCAAGCTCGAGACACCGTCTGCGTCGGCGGCGTCGGCGGCGACGGTGGCAGGCGCAACCGTCAAACCGGCAGACGACAGCAATCCGGCAAGCGAAGCTCCCCGGAAAGTCGCCAGCGACCCGGCCACCGAAACGCGCGAGTACGAGGCAGCGCTGAATCTGTTTCGCGCGAACAAGCTCAAAGAGGCGGCGGCGGCCTTCGAAACTTTCGCCAAGGCACATCCGGACAGCACGCTGACCCCGAACGCTTACTACTGGCTCGGCAACGCCCATTACGCCATGCGTGATTGCCGTCGGGCGCTCGAAGCGCAGCGCTTCGTCGGCAGCAAATGGCCGGCGCACGCCAAGGCCCCCGACGCGCTGCTCAACGTTGCCACCTGCCAGCAGGAGCTCGGCGACAGCAAGAGTGCCAGGAATACCCTGGACGCGCTGCTGGCCAAGTATCCGGACAGCTCGGCGGCAAAAGCCGCCAGGCAACGCCTGAAAAAGTAGGCGCTTGGCGTCCACGGGCAAAGCGCTGACGCTGAAGATCAGCGAGATTTTCCTATCCCTGCAGGGCGAAAGTTCGCGGGTTGGCTTGCCGACGGTCTTTGTCCGCCTGACCGGCTGTCCCCTGCGTTGCGTGTGGTGCGACACGGCCTACGCTTTCGCCGGAGGTCAGACGATGTCGTTGCCCGAGATCCTCGCCGAAGTCATCGTCGCCGCTCGCGACGTCGGTCGGGTCTGCGTGACCGGCGGCGAACCGCTCGCCCAGCCGGCTTGCCTGCCACTGCTCAGCGCTCTCTGTGACGCCGGCCACGCCGTTTCTCTGGAAACCTCTGGCGCCCTCGATATTGGCCAGGTCGACGCGCGCGTTGCACGCGTCGTCGACATCAAAGCCCCCGGCTCCGGCGAGAGCGATCGAAATCATTGGCAGAACCTGGCTCTGCTGACCGCCAACGACGAGCTCAAATTCGTCCTCAAAGACCGCTCCGACTACGAATGGGCCCGCCAACTGATTGAGGAAGGGCAGCTGGCGGCCCTTTGTCCGCTGCTTTTTTCGCCGGTGGACGGCGAGTTGCCAGCGGCAACGCTCGCCGACTGGTTGGTCGCCGACCGCCTGCCGGTGCGCTTCCAGATTCAGCTACACAAGATTCTTTGGGGTAAGCTGCGAGGCAGGTAAACCTTGCCAGCGAGCAGCCATGATCGAGGAACGGCGTCACTACTTAATGTGAAAGTCGCGCAAGCGGCTCACGAATCTCCCTTCTCCCCTCGCGGGAGAAGGGTCGGGGAAGAGGGGGAAACGGTCATGACTTTCATGATCCGGGGTATCCCGACATGTCATGACCGTTAGCGTCGCCCACCTGCGACCCCTGGTCGAACTGAACGCCAGCGACCCCAAACTACTGGAGCGCGAGCTTTCGGCAATTCTCGCCACGTCATCGTCACCACCAGACGGGCGCTTGAGCGACCATTCAAGAACAGGGAGAAGAAAGCATGTCACGGAAAAAGGGGAACACACACTAGCTTGGCGCGGCTTCCCGGCCATTGCCGGGCTGTGCGCATGGGTATTTTCCGCTTTCACTAAGCGCAGCACCGGCGCTGGAAGAAGTGGCTGCCGGCGTCAAGCTCGATCCGACGCAGATTTCCGTGTCGGGGATTTCCTCGGGCGGCTTCATGGCGCACCAGTTCCACTTGGCGCACTCGCAGCACATCATGGGGGCCGGCATCGTCGCCGGCGGACCGTACTACTGTGCGCGCGGCAACATTGTCGACGCGCTCACGCGTTGCAGTCGGTTCGCGACGCTCGAATGCCTGGCCGCCAAACTGGACCCCAAACTGTGCGGCCAGACCAAGCTGGCGCCAAAAAGCAGAAGTGAGATCGAACGCGCGGCAGCTGCGTCTTTCGCCGAGGCTCGCAAGCAGGAGAGCGCCGGCAAGATCAGTTCGCTCGCCAATCTGCGCGACGACAAGATCTATCTGTTCAGCGGCAGCTACGACGAGATCGTCCCGAACGAGGTGATGGCCACTGTTTTCCGCTTCTATGCCGATCCCGACAAGGGCGCCGTGCGGCAAGGCAACATCCACTTCAGCAGCACTTTCCCCGCCCGCCACACGATGGTCCGCGACAGCTTTGGCAAGCCCGCCGGTAGCGTAGTTGGCGACTGCGCCCTACCGCCGGCGCCACCTCCTCCGACGGAGAGCAACGCCTACATCGACGACTGCCAGGCGGTGGCCGAGCAGCACCAGGAAAAAAACCACTGCACCTGTCCGGCCGCCCTCGCGGTCGGCGAGGAAGCCACTGCAGCGTGTCCGCCGCCCGACAAGCTGGCGGCCTGCAAGGATCTGCAGGACGTTGATCTCGCCGGTGCCATTCTCAGGCGCATCTACGGCGCGCAGGCGCTGAGCAAGGGTCGCATGCCGGTGCAGGAGAACGAGCTGCAGGCTTTCGACCAACGCAAGGTTTTCGGCAAGTTTTCGAACATTCCGCATACCGCACTGCAGAATGCCTCGATGGCCAGAGAAGGCTATGTTTTTATTCCCGCGGCCTGCAAGGATGGTCGGCAGTGCAAGCTGCACATTGCCTTCCACGGCTGCAAGCAAGGCGGTACAAGCGATTATCGGCCAGGCCATACAGGCAACCTGTTCGCCAAGTACGCCGGCTACAACGAATGGGCCAAAGCCAACGACGTGCTTGTTCTCTATCCACAGATTCAGGCGCGCAGCCTGGGCCCGGTCAATCCGCGCGGCTGCTGGGACTGGTGGGGGCAGAATTACACCCACGCCGGCTACCACACGCGCGATGGCAAACAGATCAAGGCCGTCGCGCAGATGATCAACAGTCTTGTCGGTGGGCAGCCCTTGCTGGAAGTGCCGCCGGAGTGAAACGATGCGCTGAAACGAGCGCCGCCATAAAGTAAAAGCCGCGCGGCCAGGCGCTGGATGAGCGCCCCTGGCGCAGAATGAATCACGGCTACTCACAGATAAAGGTAGTCGCTAATCGCAGATCGATCGGAGGACAGAACATGGCAGACCTTTCTCAACAACTCAGCGACTGGAGCAAGGCAGTCGCCAGCATGGACGTGACCAGGAGCAGCGAACAATTGCTCGATATCATGGCCGGCCTCAAAGTGCCCGGCGTCAACATGGACGCCCTGGTAGCCAGCCAGCGCGACAACCTGGAAGCGCTCAACGCCGCCAATCAAGTCGCGCTGGAAGGCATGAAAGCGGTCGGCGCGTGGCAGGTGAAGCTGCTGCAGGAGACGATGCGCGAGCTGAGCACTGCGATCGGCAAACTCTCGCAGTCCGGCTCGCCGCAACAACTGGTCGCCACCGAGAGCGAACTGGCGAAAAAGGCATTCGCGACCGCAGTCAGGCAAATGCAGGAGCTCACACAAATCGTGATTCAGGCCAATCAACAGGCGAGTGCGGCGATTGCCAAACGCATCCCGGAAAGCCTCGGTGAAATCAGGGACGTGTTGAAGCTGCCCGAAACGCCGGCGAAATTGTGATCGTAAGCAGCGGCGCAAGCTCTTCGCCAAGCCGAGCGACGCATTGCGAACGTCACCCCCCCCAATATTTGGCGCTGCCGCACCCAAAAAGCATACCATCTACGCCGGAAAGCGGTATATTTTCGACCCCATGCATACGCCACCTGACTCACACGGCCAGCGTGCCGTGGTTCTTCTCTCCGGGGGGCTCGATTCGGCGACGACCTTGGCCATCGCCCGGGCCGCCGGTTTCGAATGCCATTGCCTGTCGGTCGACTACGGCCAGCGTCATCGTGCCGAACTGGACGCCGCGGCAGCAGTTGCTGCGGCACTCGGGGCCGCCGACCACCGCGTCGTCAGCCTGTCGCTGGAGGTTTTCGGTGGCTCGGCGCTGACCGACGTGGCGATCGCCGTCCCGGTCGACGGCGTTCAGTCGGGGATTCCGGTGACCTACGTCCCGGCGCGCAACACCATCATGCTCTCGCTGGCGCTGGCCTGGGCCGAGGTGCTCGAGAGCTGCGACATTTTCGTCGGCGTCAATGCCGTCGATTACTCGGGCTATCCTGATTGCCGCCCGGAATACATCACTGCCTTCGAGAGCATGGCCCGGCTGGCAACCAAGGCCGCCGTCGAAGGCGCTGTGCTGCATCTGCACGCGCCGCTGATCAACCTCGGCAAGGCGCAGATCATCCAGCTCGGCGCCGAACTCGGCGTCAACTACGCGCTCACCGTTTCCTGCTACCAGGCGGATTCGGCAGGCGGCGCCTGCGGGGTCTGTGATTCGTGTCGGCTGCGGCGAGCCGGTTTTGTCGCCGCCGCGGTGCCTGATCCGACGCGCTACACCGCCTGATCGCTGCCCGCCGGGGAGGCCGGACAGGCTCCGGCCGACGAACCTTGTTCACCGGGAATCATGCGTGCAATCAAGACCTTGTCGACTCGATTGTGATCCATGTCGACGACCTCGAAGCGCAGCTCGGCGAACTCGAAATGCTCGGCGGCCTCGGGAATATGACCGAGGAAGTACATGATGAAACCACCGAGCGTGTGGAAGGCGTTTTCTTCCTCCCCCGGCAGTTCGCTGGCGATGTGGAGAACGCTGCGCAGTCGTTCGAGGGTGACAAGTCCGTCGACCAGCCACGAGCCGTCTTCGCGCACGACGATGTCCTGCTCCTCGGGAGAGTCCACGGCCGGCAGGTCGCCGACAATGGATGTCAGCACATCGGTGAGGGTCACCAGACCCTGCAGTTCGCCATATTCGTCGACCATCAGCGCGCACTGCTGACGTGCCCGACGGAAGGTTTCCAGCAACTGCGTCGTGTTCACGCTCGCCGGCACGTACAGCGGCGGCCGAACGATGTCCTCGATGGCCAGCGGCGCGCCGGAGAGCGCCCCTTTCAACAAATCGCTGGTGCGCAGGACGCCGACGAGGTTATCGAGGCCGTCGCGACAGACAAGCACGCGTTTGAAGGGGCTGGCGGCGAGGCGGTCGCGGATTTCCACTTCGCCGTCGTTCAGATCAATCAGATAGAGATCTTTGCGGTGGGTCATGATCTCGCCGACGCGCTGCTGGTCCAGGCGCAGGACATTGGCGACAATCTCCTGTTCGCTGGCGTGGAAGACGCCCGCCCGGGCACCCTGACCCATCAGGATCTTGATTTCATCGTCGCTGACCGAAGAGTCCAGCGACTGACGCGCACCGAGCAGGCGCAAGAGCAAACTGGACGACGAGGAAAGCAGCCACACCAGCGGGCGAGCGAACCGCGAAAGCAGATTCATCGGCGGCGCGATCAGCGACGCGATGCGCTCCGGCGCCAGCAGACCAAGCCGCTTGGGGACCAGTTCGCCGACGACAACCGCAAAGTAGGTTACGCCACAGACCACCAGCGTCAGCGAAATGGGCCTGGCATAGGGCGCCAGCGACGGGATAGTCGTCAGCCAGTCGCCGAGCGGCGCCGCCAGGGCCGCATCGCCGATGGCACCGCTGAGAATGCCGACAGTGGTAATGCCGACCTGAACGGTCGACAGGAAGATCGACGGCTCGTGATTCAGCGCCAGTGCCGAGCGAGCGCCAGGCTGGCCGTCATCGGCGAGCTTTTGCAAGCGTGACTGACGTGAAGACACGACGGCAATTTCCGACATCGCCAGAATTCCGTTGAGCAGAATCAGAAAGAAGAGTAGTGCGATATCCATTGATGTAGGCAGTGGAGCTTGGCCGTTGCTCTGGTACGGGAGTTGTCGGCATTATATCGACGCTAGAGGCTGTTGCACGCCGCTAGCGAACACCTGCAGAGCGGCAGCGTCGCATGCTGCGCCGCCGCATAATCGGCACATCGTTGTTTTTTTGCAACACTTTCCCACAGGGCCAGACCGCCAGGATCAACACCGCAACGGTCGCCCGGAGGCAGCGCTGAATCGCCCTAGGTGCAAGGCTTTCAGGATCGCAGCGTGGTCTTTCCGTGTGGTCGGCCCACTGCTTGTCAGCTGGCAGCTGGCGGCACTTGCTGCAGAGGCTCCGGCGCGGCGGCTTGACCACGGCCCCGAAAATCAATAAAGTCCGCCTCGAGTTGATTCGAAGCAGGCAAGTTGCAGCGTTCAGCTGCGACGTCACAGGGCACTTTCAGCGGCCCAGCCTGCTTTCCGCCCCTTTGCTGCAGCGCACCACCCTGCAGCGAGACCCGGCCTCAGGGTACCTGTTTCCCCCAAGTTCGAGGCTTTGCACCCATCTGTAATTGTCACCGTCGGGCCGTAGCACTGGCGCGATGACTACAGTGAAGGAGAGAGCATGTCCGCAACTATTTCGCTCAAGAGCAAAAGACCGCGTCGTAGCGACGCGACCTTGAGTTTCATTCAACATGGCCTGATCGTCGTTGGTCTGATGCTGGCCCTGGGCAGCTTCAAAGCGGCTTTCGGCAGCAGCACCGGCAGCGATAATTTTCCTGCAGTGGTCCTTGAGCCATCCTTGATGGCCGAGGAAGAGGCATCGCCTGGCGTCGCAGCAGAAGCATCAGCCGTCGCTGAAGCCGCACCGCCGCCAGAGTTGCAGGCGAAAGCCGTCGAACCTGCTCCCGAAGAGCTGCGGCCGTCGCTGAAGCGCGCCCTCGACTATGTTTCGCGCCGCTACCGGGTGGCCCCGGAGGCGCTGGTGCCGATCTTCGAGACCGCGCAAAGTATCGGTCGCGAGGTCCGCCTCGATCCGCTGCTGATCATCGCCATTATCGGAATCGAATCGCGCTTCAATCCCTTCGCCGAAAGCGCGGTTGGTGCCCAGGGCCTGATGCAGGTAATGCCTCAATTCCACAAGGACAAGCTGCCGGAAGACGCGGGCGAGGAACCCTTCCTGGACCCGGTCACCAACATCCAGGTCGGCGTGCATGTCCTGAACGAGGCGATCCGCTGGCGCGGCAGCCTGACTGGCGGTCTGCAGCACTACGGTGGCGCACCGACGGACCCCGCGACCGGCTACGCGAAGAAAGTCTTTGCCGAGAAGAAGCGTCTCGAAAAGGCCGTACGCACGGGCAGTTCGCAGGCCTGAGTCGGCTCTTGGCGAGGGCCATGCCTTGCTCACGAGACCGCTGCGTGAGGCTCGGCACCGGCTTCCGCAACACCGGCGGCGCCCGCCATGCGCCGGATCGTCTGGCTGGCCTCGGCCGAAAGCAGCAACTCCGCATCGGCCAGCGGCGTCATCAGACGGTGGTTGAAGTGCATGCAGCCGCCCTTGTCCTCGCAGAGCAACTCGGCTTCGCTCGACGCGGCGATGAACGCCGAGAAGCTGACCTTTTCCGCGAACTCCGGCGAATTGGCCACGTAAAGCAGCGCTAGCCGCTGCCCCAGGCGATGGCAGTTCTCCTCCAGCGCCTGACGCGTCAGCCGAGACCACTACTCCTCGTCGTCCACCTTGTGCTGCGCGACGAGTTCCTGCTGCGTGGCCGGCGGCACCTGTGCGTAATGCGAGAAGCTGATGCTGTACGAGCCCTGCCCGGCAGTCAGTGATTTCAGGCGCGACTGGTAAGCGTCCAGTTCGGCCAGCGGCACCTGGCCGGTGATGGCCATCACTCCCGGCCCACGCGGCTGCGTGCCGGTGAGGTGGCCACGCTTGCTGGAAAGGTCACCGGTGAGATCGCCGGTCATCGCCTCAGGTGCGAGAATTTCAATTTCGACCACCGGCTCGAGAACGATCGGCTTGGCGGCGCGAATCGCTTCGATCGTTGCTTTGCGACCGGCGGTCTGGAATGCGATGTCCTTGCCATCGACCGGGTGCGACTTGCCGTCATGTACGGTGACCCGCAGGTCCTGCACCTCGAAACCGGCGACGACGCCGTCGGCCAGTGCCTGGCGGACGCCTTTCTCGACCGAGGCCATGAAGACACCCGGAATGACGCCACCCTTGACGACATCGACGAACTCGAAACCAGCGCCGCGTTCGAGGGGTTCGACGCGCAGCGCCACTTCGCCAAACTGACCGGCACCGCCACTCTGCTTCTTGTGCCGACAGTGCCCTTCGGCGGCAGCGGTAATCGCTTCACGATAGGCGATCCGCGGCGGTGCGGTGTCGAGGTCCAGCTTGTACTGCTGCGCCAGCCGCGTCAGCTTGGCGCGCAAGTGCATTTCGCCGATGCCGCGAATCACCGTTTCGTTGGTCGTCGCCTGGCGTTCGATCTTGAAGCAGGGGTCTTCGATCTCGAGCTTGCGCAGAATCTCGAACAGGCGCTGCTCGTCGGCCTTGCGTACGGCGGTCACCGCCAGGCCCTGCATTGGCTGCGGGAACTCGAGCGGTTTGAGGTGGATGTGGTCTTCGTCATGCGAATCGTGCAGTACGCAGTCGAACTCGATTTCATCGACCTTGGCCACGGCGCCGAGGTCGCCAGGCAGCAGCGACTCGGCTTCGAGGTACTCCTTGCCCTGCAGGCGATAGATGTGTCCGACCTTGAACGGACGCTTGCCATCACCGACAAAGAGCTGCGAATCCTTGCGGATGGTGCCCTGATGAACACGGAAAACGCCGACTTTGCCGATGAAAGGGTCGCTGACGATTTTGAAAACGTGCGCCAGAACGTGCTTTTCCGGGTCCGGGTCGGCCTGGAACGCCTCCGCCGGCCCGCCCGGCTCGCCGCGATAGAACGGTGGCGGATTGCCCTCGGCCGGACTGGGTGCAAGTTGCGCCAGAGCGTCGAGCAGCTGCGGGATGCCGGCGCCGGTTTTCGCTGAAACAAAGAGGATCGGAATCAGGTGGCCCGAACGCAGCGCTTTTTCGAAAGGCAGGTGCAGTTCGTCGAGGCTCGGATCGAGGCCTTCGTCCAGATAGCGGGCGAGCAGGTCCTCGTCTTCCTCAACGATTTGATCGATCAAGGCGCGATGCGCTGCAGCCACCGATTCGAAATCGCTCTCGCCGCTATCGTGGCCGAGCAACTCGACGACTTCTGCGCCCTGTTTGACCGGTAAGTCGAGCAACATGCACTCTCGCCCGAAGCGCTCGCGAATCTCGCCAACCAGCGCCGGCAGGTCGACATTGTCGGCGTCGATCTTGTTGATGACGATCATCCGGCAGACGCCACGAGCGGCTGCCAGCTGCATCATCTTTTCAGTCGATAGCTCGATACCGTTTTGCGCATTGATCACCACCAACGCGGTGTCGACGGCGGCCAGGGCGCTGATCGCCTGCCCGGCAAAGTCCGGGAAGCCTGGCGTATCGATCAGATGCACATACACGTCCCGCCACGAAAAACCCGCCAGCGCCGCATTAAGCGAGTGGCCGAATTCCTTTTCCTGTGGGTCAAAATCACAAACGGTGTTGCCTTTCTCGACGCTGCCGCGGCTGCTGATCTCGCCAGCGGCAGCGAGCAGGCTTTCGGCTAGCGTCGTCTTGCCGGCAGCGCCGTGGCCGACAAGAGCGACGGCACGCAGCATACTGGTGGTGGTTTGGCCCATTGATCATCTCCCATTCAAGTCGAACGCACGACGCAGCTCCCCATCTAGCCACATGGCATGTCAGGCCGCACGTGCTGATATCATTTTACCCCCGCGGGGAGCGTAACGCGTGCTGCTTGCGACCAGCTTCGGGAATGCCGTCGACAAATTGCCCTGCGCGCTCCCGCCGTCGGGAACTCGTCATCCGCCCGGCGATCAGCTGCTGGCAGGCGGCGGCCCGAAAACCCGGAACGAAAGCAGGGAAAAAGCATCGGTTTTGTGTAAACCGCGCGAGTCGGCTAAAGTGACGCGCTTTATTTTTGATGAACATCGCGTCAGGAGCCCAAAATGGAAAACGATCTGCGCCAGGCCGATCTTCGCGAAGCCGCGCTCGAGTATCACAGCCAGCCGACTCCGGGCAAGATCGCTGTCCAACCAACCAAGGGACTGAACAACCAGCTCGACCTGGCACTCGCCTATTCTCCAGGGGTCGCTTTCGCATGCCAGGCCATCGTCGATGAACCCGGCTCGGCCAGCCTGTACACTTCGCGCGCCAACCTGGTCGGGGTGATCACCAACGGTACGGCGGTGCTTGGCCTGGGCAATATCGGTCCGCTGGCGGCGAAGCCGGTGATGGAAGGCAAGGGCTGCCTGTTCAAGAAATTCGCCGGCATCGATGTCTTCGACATCGAACTGGCGGAAAGAGACCCCGACAAGCTGATTGACATGATCGCCGCGATGGAGCCGACCCTGGGCGGCATCAACCTGGAAGACATCAAAGCCCCGGAATGCTTCTATATCGAGGCCAAGCTCAAGGAGCGCATGTCGATCCCGGTCTTTCACGACGACCAGCATGGCACGGCGATCATTTCGTCGGCCGCGATCCTCAACGCGCTCAAGGTGACCGGCAAGAAAATCGCCGAAGTGACGGTCGTTTGCTCCGGAGCAGGGGCGGCGGCAATTTCCTGCCTCAACCTGTGGTGCGATCTGGGCGTGCGCCGCGAGAACATTCTCGTCTGTGACTCGAAAGGGGTTATCTACGCCGGCCGTGACGCCGACATGGAGCCCACCAAGGCGCGCTATGCGCGTGACACCGAATGCCGCACCCTCGGCGAAGCGCTCGCCGGGGCCGACATTTTCCTCGGACTCTCGGCGGCGGGCATTCTCGAAGCCGAGATGCTCACCACCATGGCCAAGGATCCGATCGTTTTTGCGCTCGCCAATCCGACTCCGGAGATCATGCCCGAACTGGCCCGGAAAGTGCGCCCGGACGTGATCATCGCCACCGGCCGCTCGGACTATCCCAACCAGGTCAACAATGTCCTCTGTTTTCCCTTCATTTTCCGTGGCGCGCTCGACGTCGGCGCAACGGGCATCAACGAACAGATGAAGATGGCCTGCGTCAAAGCTCTGGCAGCGATGGCGCAGGAAGAGGTGAGCGACGAAGTGGCCTTGGCCTACCCCGGCCAGGAGTTGGTTTTTGGCCGCGATTACCTGATTCCCAAGCCTTTCGATCCGAGCTTGATCACCATCATCGCCCCGGCGGTTGCCCTGGCGGCGATGAATTCGGGAGTGGCCACCCGGCCCATCGTCGACATGGACGCTTACCGCGAGAAGCTGCGCGAGTTCGTCTATCGGAGTGGCGTCGGTATGCGCGCGGTGTTCTCGGCCGCCAAGCGCAGCAGCGAAACGCGCATCGTCTATTGCGACGGCGAGGACGAACGCATGCTGCGCGCCGCCCAGACGATCATCAACGAAGGGCTGACGCGCCCGATCCTGATTGGTCGCCCCGAGGTCATTGCGACGCGCCTCAAGCGGATCGCCTCGAAGTTGCGCCCGGGGACCGATTTCGACATCGTCGACCCGGCCAACGATGAGCGCTACAAAGAATGCTGGAAAGCCTATCATCAGCTGCGCAAGCGTTGCGGGGTAACCATCGATATCGCCAAGACGCGCTTGCGCACCAACAACACCATCATCGGCGCCATGCTGCTCAGCCTTGGCTACGCCGACGGCATGATGTGCGGTCTCTCCGGCCGCTTCGGGCACCATCTGCGGCAGATCGACGAGATCATCGGCAAGGAGCCCGGCTGCAGCACCATGGCTGCGATGACGCATGTCCTGCTGCCTGGCCGCGCGCTCTTCCTCTGCGACACACACGTCAACGAGGATCCCGACGCCGAGCAGCTGGCCGAGATCACGCTGATGGCGGCCGAGGCGGTTCGTCGCTTCGCGATCCGGCCGAAAGTGGCCATGCTCTCGCACTCGAACTTCGGATCATCGCTCACCGCCGGCGCCCGCAAAGTCGCCAGGGCAGTGGAAATTGTCCGCGCGAAGGCGCCTGATCTGGAGATCGACGGCGAGATGCACGGCGAAAGCGCCCTTTCACAGAGCATACGCGAGCGCTCGGACCCGCAGTCGCCACTGAGCGGCGAGGCCAATCTGCTGGTCATGCCCAACCTCGATGCGGCCAACATTTCCTACAACCTGCTCAAGATGACCGGTGGCGACGGCATGTCGGTCGGCCCGATCCTGCTCGGTGCGGCGCGCCCGGTGCATGTACTGGCAGCGACGTCGAGCGTTCGCCGAGTGGTGGACATGAGCGCCCTGATCGTCGTCGAGGCAACAAGCGAGTAAGCGTCGCAGCTCCTCCAGCGACGGCAATTGCCAGCCGTCGCCCATCGCACGCTGGAATGAATGATTGATTGAATGCGCCGGCTGCGCGCGCTCCGGCGCATCCCGCGCAGCCGCTGCAGCGGCACGCTCCACGAGCAAGCTCTGGGGCCGGGATGCTTGCCGAAAAGCCGCTCCTTTACAAACACGCCGAGTCAATGCATGATCGGGAAGGCTAATAACTCGGCATAGCCGGGACCTGATGGTTCACAACGCATTACAAGGTCCTATCGCGAACAATGGCAGCCAATCCGCAAAACTCCCCGCTCAGCGGCCTCGCCCGGGCGCTGGTACAAGCAGGTCGGCTCAAGGAAGCCGAGGCCGAGTCCTTTCTCGCACAAGCGGCAGCCAACCGAACCACGCTGATCGAACAGATAGTCAGCGCCAACAAGGCGACTTTCCTTGACTTGGCGCGTTTTGCCGCCGAGAAGTTCGGCTACCCCTTGCTCGATCTGTCCGCCTTCGACGACACACAGATCAAGAAGAGCGCGATTGACCGCAAGCTGATCGCCAGCCATCGCGTCGTGCCTCTCCACAAGCGCGGCAACCGCCTGGCAATTGCCATCGCCGACCCGACCAATCTGCGCGCACTTGATGAAATCCGCTTCCAGACCGGCTTGGCGGTGGACCCGGTAATCGTCGAGGAAAACAAGCTCGTCCCCCTGGTCGCCAAACTTTCGGAGTCGGTCGAGGACAGCCTGAAAAGCTTTACCAGCGAGGACATCGACCTCGAGTTTACCGACGAGAAAGCCCAGGAAAAAACCGACGAAGCCTCAGCCGTCGAGGTCGACGACGCGCCGGTCGTCAGGTTCATTCAGAAAATGATGCTTGACGCGATCAATGACGGGGCCTCCGACATTCATTTCGAACCGTATGAAAAGAGCTATCGCATCCGCTTTCGTACCGACGGCATCTTGCGCGAAGTGGCGGCGCCACCGCTGGTCATCAAGGACAAGATTGCCTCACGGATCAAGGTCATTTCGCGCCTGAACATTGCCGAAAAGCGCGTCCCCCAGGATGGTCGGATGCGTCTGGTGCTGTCCAAGAGTCGAGCCATCGACTTCCGGGTCAGTACCTTGCCGACGATGTACGGCGAAAAGATCGTCTTGCGGATTCTCGACCCGGCCAGCGCCAACCTCGGGATCGATGCGCTGGGATACGAACCCGAGCAGAAAGAACTATTGCTCGACGCCATCAACCGACCCTACGGAATGATTCTGGTCACTGGACCGACGGGTTCCGGAAAAACCGTTTCGCTTTATACCTGCCTCAACATTCTCAACAAGGCCGGGGTCAATATCGCCACCGCCGAAGACCCGGCCGAAATACCGCTGCCAGGAATCAACCAGGTCAACGTCGATGACAAAGCCGGGCTGACCTTCCCGGTGGCGCTCAAGGCCTTTCTCCGGCAGGACCCGGACATCATCATGGTCGGCGAAATCCGCGACATCGAAACTGCGGAAATCGCGATCAAGGCAGCGCAAACCGGGCACATCGTCTTGTCGACCTTGCACACCAATGATGCGCCGGGAACGCTGACTCGCCTGATGAACATGGGCATTCCGACCTTCAACCTGGCCTCGAGCATTCTACTGATCACTGCCCAGCGCCTGGTGCGTCGGCTGTGCACCTGCAAAAAGCTGCTCGATACACCGGTCGAGACCTTGCTCAATGCCGGCTTCCTGGAAAGCGATCTTGATGGCACCTGGACGCTCTACGGCCCGGGCGAGTGTGAACGCTGCAAGGGGAGTGGCTACAAGGGGCGCCTAGGTCTCTACGAGGTGATGCCGGTCACTGAAGCGATTCAACGCATTGTCATGGCCAACGGCACGGAGCATGACGTGGCAGCCCAGGCCAGACAGGAAGGCGTCAATGATCTGCGTCGCTCGGGGCTGCTGAAAGTCAAGCAAGGGCTCACCTCTCTCGACGAAATTCTCGGCAGCACCAACGCTTGAAGAGGAGGAAATAGATGGCCACCGCTGCGAAACGCACCCGAAGAGCCGAGCCAGAAGTCAAAGAATACGTCTTTCTCTGGGAAGGTAAAAACAAGGCGGGCAAGGTCGTCCGCGGCGAGCAGCGCGCCAACAGCCAGAACGTCGTGCGCGCGACGCTGCGACGGCAGGGAATTCTCGTCAGCAAGGTCTCCAAGCAGCGCTTCAAGGGTGGGCGTCAGGTCACCGAAAAGGACATCGCGCTGTTCACCCGGCAATTGGCAACGATGATGAAAGCCGGCGTGCCGCTGCTGCAGACTTTTGAAATCGTCGGCCGCGGACACGACAACCCGGCGGTCGGCAAACTGCTCCTGGACATCAAGTCCGACGTCGAGACCGGCAGCTCGCTGTCGCAAGCTTTCCGCAAGCACCCGCTGCATTTCGACCAGTTGTACTGCAATCTGGTCGCTGCCGGTGAGCAGGCCGGCATTCTCGAAACGCTCCTCGACCGCCTGGCGAGCTACAAGGAGAAAATGCTCGCCATCAAGTCCAAGATCAAGGCCGCGCTGTTCTACCCGGTGGCGATCATCGTCGTCGCGTTCATCATCACTGCAGTAATCATGATCTTCGTGATTCCGGCTTTCAAGGAAGTCTTCAAGAGCTTCGGTGCCGACCTGCCGACGCCAACACTGGTGGTAATCGCCATATCGGACATCTTCATCGAGTACTGGTGGGCCATTTTCGGCGGTATCGGCGGCAGCGTTTTTGCCTTCTTCTACACCTGGAAACGTTCGGAGAAAATGCAGATGGCTTTCGACCGCCTGTTCCTCCGTTTGCCTATTTTCGGCGACATCATTCGCAAGTCGGTCATCGCCCGCTGGACGCGTACCCTGGCCACCATGTTCGCCGCCGGCGTCCCCCTCGTCGAGTCGCTGGAATCGGTCGGTGGCGCAGCCGGCAACTACGTTTACAAAGTCGGCACCCGGCAGATCCAGAGCGAAGTCAGCACCGGCACCAGCCTTACTTCGGCGATGCAGAACTCGGCGCTTTTCCCGAACATGGTGAATCAGATGGTCGCCATCGGTGAAGAGTCCGGCGCCCTCGATTCAATGCTCGGCAAGGTTGCCGACTTCTTCGAGGCCGAGGTTGACGACGCGGTCGAGGCGCTTTCCAGCCTCATGGAGCCGGTCATCATGGTCGTTCTCGGGGTACTGATCGGTGGCATGGTGATTGCCATGTATCTGCCGATCTTCAAACTGGGCGCGGTCGTCGGATAGTGCCCCACCTCCTCCCTGCTGACCTGCCCCCGGCCCTCTTCGCGCTGATCGGCGGAGTGCTCGGGCTGCTGGTGGGCAGCTTTCTCAATGTCGTCATTCACCGCTTGCCGACGATGATGGAGCATGAGTGGCGCAACCACTGCGCCGAACTGTGCGGTGAAGCGGCGCCGCAACACGAGCCGCTGTCGCTGGCCAGGCCCGGCTCGCGCTGTCCAGCGTGTGGGCATGCGATTACCGCGCTCGAAAACATTCCGCTACTGAGCTGGCTGTTTCTGCGCGGCCGCTGCTCGGCGTGCGCAGCACCAATCTCGCCACGCTACCCACTGGTCGAGGCGATCAGCGGCCTGTTGTGTGCCTTTGCTGCGTTTCATTTTGGCTATGGCTGGACAAGCCTGGCGGCCATGCTGCTGATCTGGAGTCTGATCGCGCTGACCGGCATCGACTTCGACAGCCAGCTGTTGCCCGATTCGATCACTCTGCCCCTGCTTTGGGCCGGCCTGCTGGTCAATCTTTTCGGCACTTTCGCCGACCTGCAAGCGGCGGTCATCGGGGCGATGTGCGGCTATCTTGCCCTGTGGTCCGTGTATTGGGCGTTCAAACTGACCACGGGCAAGGAGGGCATGGGCTACGGTGACTTCAAGCTGCTCGCCGCCCTTGGCGCCTGGCTCGGCTGGGAGATGCTGCCCTTGACCATCCTGCTTTCGTCGCTGCTCGGCGCAGTGGTCGGCATCGCACTGATGGTGATTGCCAAGCGCGGGCGCAGCGTGCCCATTCCCTTCGGCCCTTACCTGGCGATGGCCGGCTTGCTGGCGCTGTTCTGGGGAAAGCCACTGACGCGCGCCTACCTGAGCTTGCTGTAGTCTTTTCGGCTGGCAACCGGAGCCCCCGCAGCCGCGGCGGGGACGGGTAAACGACACCGGGGTTCGCGTATAATCGTGCCTTTTCGGGCGCCAGCCTGCGCCTTTTGAGGGTTCGTCATGCCGATTTACGCCTATCGCTGCGAAACTTGCGGTTTCGAAAAAGATCACCTGCAAAAACTGAGTGACCCTGCCCTGAGTGTCTGCCCGAAATGTGAACAGGCGACCTATACGAAACAGGTAACGGCAGCCGGCTTTCAGTTGAAAGGCAACGGCTGGTATGTGACCGATTTCAAGGGTGGCAACAAGGCTCCGTCGACGACCACAGGGTCCGAAAACAAGGATAGCTCGCCAGCCGGTACGGAAAATACGACGAGTTCAACGGCGCAGGCCAGCGCTTCAGGCAGTTCAACGAGCTCGACCAAAACAACGACTTCGGCCGACAGTACGCCCGCCAGCGCGAAGAGCACGGCGGCAGTTAAAGACAAGGGATGAAACGGTATTTCATTACCGGACTGCTGATCTGGGTGCCATTGGCGATCACGGCCTGGGTGTTGGTGCTGATCGTCGGCACCATGGACCAATCGATGCACCTGCTGCCGACGGCGATCCAGCCGCGCACTCTGCTCGGCTTCGACATCCCGGGTGCCGGAGCGATACTGACCCTGCTGATCATCATGACCACCGGCTTGCTGGCCGCCAACTTCATTGGCCAACAGCTGGTGCGCTGGTGGGAACATCTGCTGGCGCGCATTCCGGTCGTCAATTCGATCTACAACAGCGTCAAGCAGGTTTCCGACACCTTGTTCTCGTCGTCCGGAAACGCTTTTCGCAAAGCGCTGCTGGTCGAGTACCCGCGTCGCGGAGCCTGGACGATCGCCTTCCTGACGGGCAAACCGGGCGCTGATCTGCTTCACCACCTCGACGGTGACTATGTCAGCGTGTACGTGCCGACGACACCCAACCCGACCTCCGGCTTCTTCCTGATGCTGCCGAGAAGAGACGTCATTGAACTGGAGATGAGCGTCGATACGGCGCTGAAGTACGTCATTTCCATGGGCGTCGTCGCACCACCGTCCACGCGCTCGAAAGAATCGGCAGCTTCGAAACCATCGGCGGCCGCCGTCGCGCCACCCATCGACCCCACCATAACCTGATATCAGCAACCCGGAAACAGCATGCGAACTCATTACTGCGGACACGTCAATTCACAGCTCATCGGCCAGGAAGTGAGGCTTTGCGGCTGGGCGCATCGGCGGCGAGACCACGGCGGCGTCATCTTTGTCGACCTGCGCGACCGCGAGGGCATGGCCCAGATCGTCTGCGACCCGGATCGCCCGGAAATGTTCGCGACCGCCGAAGGGGTGCGCAACGAGTTCTGCCTGCGCATTACGGGCAAGGTTCGCGCCCGTCCCGAAGGAACGGTGAACGCCAACCTCGCCAGCGGTGAAGTCGAGATTCTCTGCCATGAGATGGAAATTCTCAACGCTTCGGCGACGCCGCCGTTTCAGCTTGACGAAGAAAACCTGTCGGAAAGTATCCGTCTGCAGCACCGGGTAATCGACCTGCGCCGTCCGCAGATGCAGAAGAACATGCAGCTGCGCTACCAGACGGCACGCGCTTTCCGCCGCTTCCTCGACGACGCCGGCTTCATGGACATCGAAACGCCGATGCTCACCAAAAGCACCCCGGAAGGAGCGCGTGACTATCTGGTACCGTCACGCGTTCATCCGGGGCAGTTCTTCGCCCTGCCGCAATCGCCACAACTGTTCAAGCAACTGCTGATGGTCGCCGGCTTCGACCGCTATTATCAGATCGTCAAGTGCTTTCGCGACGAGGACTTGCGCGCCGACCGGCAGCCGGAGTTCACGCAGATCGATATCGAGACATCGTTCATGGCCGAGGGCGAAATTGTCACCCTCATGGAGAAGCTGATCCGCGCGGTATTCCGCGAAGTGCTGGCCGTCGAACTGCCCAACCCCTTTCCCCGCCTGAGCTACGGCGAGGCGATGGATCGTTACGGTTCGGACAAGCCGGATCTGCGCGTCACTCTCGAACTCGTCGAAGTCACCGACGTGCTCAAGGACGTTTCCTTCAAGGTCTTTGCCGGCGTCGCCAACAGCGCGGGCGGGCGCATTGCCGCCTTGCGAGTTCCTGGTGGCGCCACGCTGACACGTGGCGAAATCGACGCCTATACCCAGTTCGTCGGCATCTATGGTGCGCGCGGCCTGGCCTACATCAAGGTCAATGATGTCACGCAGCTCAACGAGACCGGTCTGCAATCGCCGATCGTCAAGAATCTGCATGCCGTTGCGCTGCAGACCATCGTTGAGCGTACGGGCGCGCAGTCCGGCGATCTGATTTTCTTCGGCGCCGACAAGAGCAAGGTGGTCAATGACGCGCTGGGCGCACTACGCGTCAAGATCGGTCACGAAAAGGGCTTCCTGAACGCCAACCCCTGGGAGCCGGTGTGGATCGTGGACTTCCCGATGTTCGACTTCGACGCAGGCGAGCGACGCTGGAGCGCCTGTCACCACCCTTTCACCAGCCCCAAAGACGGCCACCTCGACCGCCTGCAGAGCGACCCGGGCAACTGCCTGGCGAAAGCTTACGATCTGGCACTGAACGGTTCGGAACTGGGTGGCGGCTCGGTGCGTATCCACCAGGCCGAGGTGCAGGAAAAGGTCTTCAAGGTGCTCGGTATTAGCGACGAGGAAGCGCAAGTCAAGTTTGGCTTCCTGCTCGATGCACTCAAGTACGGTGCGCCGCCGCACGGCGGCCTGGCCTTCGGCCTCGATCGCATCGTCGCCATGATGGCCGGCGCCGAGTCGATCCGCGACGTGATCGCTTTTCCGAAAACGCAGCGCGCGCAGTGTCTGCTCACCGACGCGCCAAACAGTGTCGACGAGAAACAGCTGCGCGAACTGCATATCCGCCTGCGTCAGAAAGTCGAAACGCAGGTCGAGGTCGGCAAGGGCTAGCAGGCGTGCTACGCGCCGCCGCTTCTTTTCGGCTACTACTGGGCACGGTGGCGCTGCTCGCGCTGCTGGCAATGCTCGGCCTCTTGGGCGCGAGCACTGCCACGGCACGCGAAAGCGTGCCCCTCAGCAGCGTTGCGCTGGCCGAGCTGCCTGCCGAAGCGCGGCAAACCCTGCACTTGATCAAGCAAGGCGGACCCTTCCCCTATGTACCCAAGGACGGCAGCGTCTTCGGCAATTTCGAGAAGCGCCTCCCCTTGCAGCCACGCGCTTACTATCGGGAATACACGGTACCGACTCCAGGTCGCCGCGATCGCGGAGCGCGCCGCATTGTCGCCGGAACGGGCAGCGGCGGTGATGTCGCCACCTCCGGCGAGTACTACTACACCGGCGATCACTACCGCAGCTTCCGCCGTATCCGCGAATAGTTACCAATAGCCACCATCTGCCATGACTCAGAAGAATCTGCAAGCGCTGTTGGAGGATTCACGCCAGGCCGGCATCTACGCTCTGCCGCATGGCGATCGTCTGGCCCTCAGAGACGCCGCCGAGGCAGCCGGCTTTGCCTGTTTCGAGGCCGATCTCGGCGACTGCGGCCTGATCGAGGGGGTACTCACCCGGCTCGGCCGCCAGTTCGGCTTCCCCGAATGGTACGGCAACAACTTCGACGCCCTGAAAGATTGTCTGAGCGATATCTCCTGGCGTGAAGAACCCGGCTATCTGTTGATCCTGTCGCGAGCTGACACCCTGCAGTTGGCGAACGCAGACGCTTTCCGGACGCTCAACGAAGTCTTTGCCGCCGCGATTGATGCATGGCGTTCGCAAGACGTACCGATGTGGGTTGTCTACGACTTCCAGGCCGACGGCCTGGCGACTCTTCCGACCCTGGAATGACGGCCTACAAGCAACCGGTATCAGTCCTGGTCGTGGTCCATACCCCGCAACTGCAGGTGCTGCTGCTCGAGCGTGCCGCGCATGCCGGCTACTGGCAGTCGGTCACCGGCAGCCGGGAAGCGGGCGAAGCGCTGCTCGACACGGCGCGGCGTGAACTTGCCGAAGAGACCGGCATCCGCACTTCTCCAGGCGAGCTGCAGGACTGGCAGTTGAGCAAGCGCTACGAGATTTTTGCCGAGTGGCGTCATCGTTACGCACCGGGCGTACTGCACAACACCGAACACGTCTTCTCGCTGCAGGTAGCGGCCGTGCAAGCGGTCAGCCTCGCTCCCGGCGAGCATCTCGACTACTGCTGGCTGCCCTGGCGAGAGGCTGCCGCAAAATGCTTCTCCTGGAGCAACCGCGACGCGCTGCTCATGCTCCCGGAGAGGGCTTCCCTGGCGAAGCGCTGAAGCGCTGCGCCAGGCAGCTCGGGCAATAACAATTGCCACCAACCTCCGGCGCGAAGGAAAGCGGCGCTTTGTCGGCTTTCTCCATGCACCAGCAAGTCGCCAGACCAGCCACCGCAGCGCAGACGAAGGACATGCCGCAAGCTGGGCAGGTGCTCGCCAGCGGCTTTTCAGGGACCTTCGACATGATCTTCCTCGCTCTCCAGTTTCACTCTCATGGGCGCCGCGGCAAAGCCACACGCCGTACCGTACCCAAGCGACAATATGCCGGGCAGCCGCAGTTTATCCTGGCGCTGTGCAGCAGGCCAGGCGCAGGGATGGCGAGCGGCGCCTCTTTTCTGCCTATTTTGCGACCGCCTCGCCGACGATGCGCGCGAAGACCGGGTCCAGCTCCCGAGCCAACACGTCCAATTCGGCGCTCCGATAGGGTGCGAAAAGCGACGACGGCGTACGGTAAGTAATCGCCACCTTGCCGTCGCGGCCCTCGCTTACGTACAAGCGAATCGGCGCTTCGATGCCCGCCGCTACGCTGGCGGCCAGCATGCGCACGGCGTAGTCGTTGCGAAAGACCATCAGCACGGCGTTGCCGGCAATCTTTTCGCCGCGCGCGGCAGCTCCCGCACTGGCACTGGCCTTGGCGACCAGCCCCATGTGGTTCATTTCGGTGGCGCTTTCCAGACGACTGACGGTGTCGGCAAAGGAATGCGGCGAAGCGATGCTCAGCGTACCCGGATAAGGTGCCCCATCGCTGGCACGGGCCAGGCCCGCGACAGCAAGCAGCACGGCGAGGGTGACCACGACGATGCGCATACGGTGTCGAAGTAAGGTCAAGGGTGACAGGTCAAACATGTTTTCCTCCTGGAACGATAGCTGGGCACCAAGTCTGCCATCGAAAACCAGCTGAGAAGCGATGAAGCAGCAAGAAAAAAGTCGAAATAGAGTGTAAGTATCTGCCCGCAAGAAGCGACCAAGCGGCGTAACCCCTGCGCAGCGAGAAATCCCTGTGCTGTAAAGAAATAGCGGATTTCCCGCTAGATTGTGTAAGAAACAAGCACCCAAGGAGACGCCCATGAATACGAAAACCCTGAAGCTTGCTCTCGGCACCGCCGCTCTAGCTCTCGCCGTTCCGTTCGCGCACGCGGCCAATCCCTGCGCCGCCAAGAACCCCTGCGCGGCGAAGAACCCCTGTGCAGCGAAATCCGCTCCGGCCAAGATGGCCAATCCGTGTGCGGCGAAGGCGGCAAACCCCTGCGCAGCGAAAAATCCCTGTGCGGCCAAAAACCCTTGTGCGGCGAAGAACCCTTGCGCAGAGAAGAAGATGTAAGCATCGCCTGAGCACTGAGCACTGAGCATGTTCACCTCGGCAAAAAAAGCGGGAAGGGTGCTGTTGGCCCTTCCCGTTTTTCTGTTGGCTCTCGCTGGCTGTAGCAGGAGCGAGACGGTCGTGCCGCCAGCCCTCGCCGAGACCACGCCGCTTACCGAGTCCCGAGACGTGACAGGCGCTTTTCTCGACCGCCACTGGACGCGGCCACTCGCCGCGCAGGGCCAGACGCCCGAGCAGTTCAGCCCGCTCGAAGCGTCGCTACTGCCGGCCGATTGCGGTAGCTGTCACCCTGAGCAATACCGCGACTGGCAGACAAGTTTGCACGCCCACGCCATGGGGCCCGGCCTGATGGGACAGTTGCTCGCCATGGAGCCGACAGCGCGCGACGAGCATCAGGATTGCATCCGCTGCCATGCGCCGCTGGCCGAACAAGCCGATGGCCTGCTGGCCGAACTCGCGACAGCAGCGCGCTCGTCCGCGGGCGCAGCGCCTTCGCCAGCAGCCGCGTCTCTGCACCAGCAGGGGGTGGTCTGTGCCGCCTGCCATGTGCGTGCTCATCAGCGCTTTGGCCCGCCACGGCGCGACGGGACATCACCCGACGCGGCACAAAACGCCGCTTTGCCGCACGCCGGCTTCGTCGCCACTGGCGCCTTCGAGGATTCTCGCTTCTGCTCTGCCTGCCACCAGTTCGAGCCCGACGAATACGCGCTGAACGGCAAGCTGCTGGAGAACACCACCGAAGAGTGGAAAGAGTCGCGACATGCCCGAGAAGGCCGCAACTGCCAATCGTGCCACATGCCCGAGCGCCGGCATCTATGGCGAGGAATTCATGATCCGGAAATGGTACGCGCCGCCATCGCCTTTTCAGTGGAAAGCGGCGAGCGAGCCAACAACGCCATCCGCGCAGCACTGAGCGTGCGCAATACCGGCGCCGGCCATTACTTGCCAACCTATGTGACCCCCAGACTGATCGCCGAGATCGAGCAGCTCGACAGCGACGGTCGCAGTCTGCCGGGAACGCGTGTGGAGCGGCTGATTCAACGGCAGGTCCCTCTCGATCTCGGCAGCGAAACTGCCGACACGCGCTTGCCACCGGATGGCGAGCTGCGCCTGGTCTACGAACGCCCGGCGCATCGCGCCGCGGTGGCACTTGCCTACCGCCTGCGCGTCGAACCTGACGAGTTCTACGCCCGTTTCTACCGTGCACTGCTTGCCGACAGCGCGGCAGGAAAAGGCCGGGAGCTGATTGCTTTGGCGCTCAAACAAGCCGAATCATCAGCTTTCCTGGCATTTGACGAGCGGCGCGAGCTGCCCCAACGATAAGCCCGGCGGACGCTGGCGCCGGGCGCCCGCAGGCGCAGCCGCAAAAGCGCCTTGCGTCTTTGCCCGGTCCTTGCTTCGCGGCACGCCGCGAAGCCTTCTCGAGGAGAAATTGCCATGATTACCCCAAACAAGTTCTTTGTGACCCTCTTGCTCGCCGCCCCATGCATTGGCGGCAGTGCCTTGGCTGCCGAGTCGGAAGCCGCGGTCGTCGTCGAGCTGACGCAGGTTCCCTGCCAGTTCCTGGAGAGCGAACAGGGCAGCAACCACGGCTATCGCAGCAGCAGTATCAAGGACTGTGAAGCCATCAATGCCAAGTCTGGCGCCAGCCGTATCGAGCAGGCGGAAGCCCTGCAACTGAAGCCGGGCAAGACGATTTTTCGCGTCACCAACAAGAATGTTCCTTACGAGCTCGGCTTCTGGTTGCGCGGCGAAGGGATCGCGGGGCGGGTCACCCTGCCCAGTGTCTCCGGCGGCGGCCTGATCACCGGCAAGACGCAGGACTACGTCATTGATCTCAAGCCCGGCGAATACATTTATTCGTGCCCCTTGAACCCGACTCCCGACTACAAGCTGGTGGTTAACTGAGAGAGCCGGGCCGGCCACGCGTACCTGCTGCCCCGGGCCCGCAGTGAGCCAGCCAGACTCCCCCCAGGTGCTGCCGATTCTGCTGACAGCCGCGATCAGCATCGCCCTGAGCGTCCATCTGGCGCTTGCCGATGGACGCATGGCGGCACTGTTCATTGTCGGCTTGCTCCTCGGCATTACGCTTTACCATTGCAGCTTCGGCTTTACTTCGGCCTACAGGCGTCTGCTGGTAAACGGTGAGCTGCGCGCCATACGCGCGCAGCTGCTGATGCTGGCAGTCGCAACGCTCGCCTTTGCACCGCTACTGGCCCTCGGCGAAGCCTTCGGCCGGCCACTTTCCGGAGCGATTGCGCCGGTCGGCGTAGCGATGTTCTGCGGTGCCTTTCTCTTCGGCATCGGCATGCAACTCGGCGGCGGTTGCGGGTCGGGAACCCTGTACGCCATGGGCGGCGGTTCGCCACGCATGCTCGTCGTGCTGCTTGCCTTCTGCGCAGGGGGGTTCTCGGCCAGTCTCAATCTCGGTGCCTGGCAGTCACTCCCCGAATGGCCACCGCTGGTTCTCGGCGACCGCTTCGGTTGGGGCATGGCAGCGGGCGCGCAAGCCCTCCTCCTGATCACCGCGGCATGGACTCTGCGGTGCTACGACACGGCACCTCCAGCAAGGCAGAGCTGCCATTTGTGGCGCGGCCCCTGGCCCCTGCTGGCAGCCGTCGTGTTGCTGCCGCTGTTGAACCTCGCGACGCTGCTGCTCGCCGGTCACCCATGGACGATCACCTGGGCATTTACCCTGTGGGCAGCCAAAGCGGCCGCGCTAATGGGCTGGAATCTCACCGACGATCCCTTCTGGAGCGCACCGTTCCAATACGACGCCCTGCATCGCGGCATTCTCAGTGACGTCACCTCGGTCATGGATATCGGCCTGGTGCTCGGCGCGGCAAGCGCCGCGCTGCTGGCCCGACGTTTCGCGCCGATGTGGCGGATTCAGCCGCGTTCGCTTGCTGCAGCGATTCTCGGCGGGCTGGCCATGGGTTATGGCGCGCGTCTGGCGTATGGCTGCAATATCGGTGCCTTTTTTTCCGGCGTCGCATCGACCAGCCTGCACGGCTGGTTATGGATCATTGCAGCCTTGATCGGGTCGTGGATCGGGGTGCGTTTGCGCCCTCTGTTTGGCTTGGCCAACGATTCCTGAGGCGTGCACTCCTCGGCCTGTCCGCTTCCATGACGTCTTGATGCGCCGCCGTCACTCACCGTCATTCCGAGAAAGCCTGTCGTTCCTTCGCGGCTCCACGGCTCATCATCCGGACGAACTTTCTCTGCTTTTAGCACTCTCAAGCCGCGAGTGCTAAAATACAATTGTTAGAAAGTAAACAGCAAGGAGGAGTCCATCCAAATGACACACGCGTTGGCTTTACCCACGATCTCCGCCGTCGGCAGCATTGACGCGTATATCCAGGCGGCCAGACAGGTTCCCATGCTGACCGAAGAGCAGGAGTTTGGTCTGGCGACACGCTTCCGCGACGAAGGCGATCTCGGCGCTGCGCGGCAGTTGATTCTTTCACACCTTCGTCTGGTGATTTCCGTTTCTCGCGGCTACCTGGGTTATGGCCTGCCGCATGCGGATTTGATCCAGGAGGGCAATATCGGGCTGATGAAAGCCGTCAAGCGCTTTGATCCCGAGCGCGGCGTTCGGCTGGTTTCTTTTGCCATCCACTGGATCAAAGCCGAGATTCATGAGTACGTCCTCAGGAACTGGCGGATGGTGAAGTTGGCAACGACCAAGGCGCAGCGCAAACTGTTTTTCAACCTGCGCAGCATGAAAGCCAACCGTGACACGCTCGGCCCGGCTCAGGTTGCCGATATCGCCCAGCGCCTGAACGTCAAAGCCGACGAGGTCATGGAAATGGATACTCGCCTGTCGGGCCACGACACCGCTTTCGACGCGCAGGCTGACGATGACGAGGCTTTTGTTCCCGCGGCGTATCTGGCCGACAACTCCAGCGAACCGGTACATATTCTCGAAGGCCGCGCCCGCGAGCGACTGCACAGCGACGGCCTCCAGAATGCCCTCGGCAGTCTCGACCCACGCAGCCGCAGGATCGTCGAAGCGCGTTGGCTGACGGAAGACAACCCGGCAACCTTGCACGATCTCGCCGGCGAGTTCTCGGTTTCCGCAGAACGGATTCGCCAAATCGAAGTCAAGGCGATGCAGAAAATGCGCGCCAATCTGGCGCCGCTGGTGGCCATCACCTGAGTCGCGAACGCGACTTTCACATCAAGGAAAGCCGGCATTGCCGGCTTTCCTTGTTTCGTGCGCTCACTTCTGGCGCGCGCGGCGCTTCTTGTCCATCAACTGCATGATCATCGGCGTGAAAATGATCTGCATCGCCAGCCCCATCTTGCCGCCTGGGCAGACGATGATGTTCGGGCGCGACATGAAGGAATCATGCAGCATGCTCAGCAGATAGGGAAAATCAATGCCATGGGGGTTGGCAAAGCGGATCACCAGCATGCTCTCGTCGGCCAGGGGAATGTCCTGAGCAGTGAAGGGATTCGAGGTATCGACCGTCGGCACGCGCTGGAAATTGACGTGCGTCGTGGAAAACTGCGGGCAGATGTAATTGACGTAGTCGGGCATCCGGCGCAGGATGGTATCCATCACCGCCTCGGTCGAATAACCCCGCTGCCCCTTGTCGCGATGCAGCTTCTGGATCCACTCCAGGTTGATGATCGGAACCACACCGACGCGCAGGTCGACATGCCGCCCGACGTCGACCGTCTCGGTTCTGGCGGCGCCGTGCAGACCTTCGTAGAAGAGCAGATCGGTGTCCGCCGGCAGATCGCTCCACTCGGTAAAGCTTCCCGGCGGCGCGCCATAGCGCTCGGCTTCGGCTTCGTCGTGCACATAGTGGCGGCTCTTGCCGCTGCCGCTCTCACCGTATTGGCGGAACAGGTTTTCGAGCTCTGCGAGCAGATTGGCTTCCGGTCCGAAGTGACTGAAATGGTGGTCACCGGCAAGCGCTTGCTCGGCCATCTGCGCGCGCATGGCGAGACGGTCGTAACGATGAAAGCTGTCACCCTCGATGATCGCCGCGTTGACTTGCTCGCGCCGAAAAATATGCTGGAAAGCCTTCGTCACCGAGGTGGTGCCGGCGCCCGAGGAGCCGGTAATCGCGATGACGGGATTTTTGATCGACATTGGGCATGCCTCCTCAAATTAAGTAATGAATTGTTTGCCGTGCGGCTCAATCGTCCCGAAAGAGGGTGCGCGTCGAGAACAGTGGCGAACTGAAGGGCTGGTCTTCTCCCGTCTCGTGCTCGCGGTGGTAGCGTTCGATGCGCTCGACCTCATCGCGCGAACCCAGAATGACCGGCACTCGCTCGTGCAGACCGCTCGGTTGCACGTCGAGGATTCGCTCGCTGCCGGTTGACGCCAGGCCGCCCGCCTGGGCAACGATCATCGCCATCGGATTGGCTTCGTACATCAGGCGCAGTCGGCCTGGCCTGGACAAATCCTTGTTATCGCGCGGGTACAGGAAAACGCCGCCGCGCATCAGGATGCGATGAACTTCAGCGACCATCGACGCCACCCAGCGCATATTGAAGTCCTTGCCGCGAACACCGCTCTGGCCAGCGAGGCACTCACTGACGTAGCGCTGCACAGGCGGCTCCCAGAAGCGCTCGTTGGACGCGTTGATCGCGAACTCGTGAGTTTCCGGCGCGATCACCAGATTCGGGTGGGTGAGCAGAAATTCGCCGATGTTGCGATCGAGGGTGAAGCCATGCGTACCGTTACCGACGCTCAGTACGAGCATCGTCGATGGCCCGTAGAGCGCATAGCCGGCGGCAACCTGCCGCGAGCCAGGCTGCAGAAAATCAACTGCAGTCGGTGCGCCGCCACTACAATTCTCGGGGCAGCGCAACACTGAAAAGATGCTGCCGACCGACAGGTTGACGTCGATGTTCGAAGAGCCATCGAGCGGGTCGAAAACCAGCAGGTACTGGCCGCGCTGGTTTTCGGAGGGAATCGGAAAGATGTCTTCCATCTCCTCGGAAGCCATCGCCGCCAGGTGGCCGCCCCACTCGCAATGGCGCAGGAAGGCCTGGTTGGCCAGTACGTCGAGCTTCTTCTGCCCTTCGCCCTGGACGTTTTCGCTGCCCGCATCGCCAAGCAGGTTGGCCAGCGAACCACGCGAAACGCCCTGCGCAATGGCCTTGCAGGAACGCACGATGTCGCTCATGAGCATCGAAAAATCGCCGCTCAGCGCCGGATTGCGGCGCTGCTCTTCGATCAGGAACTTGTTGACGTTGGTCCGTCCGCATAGCATGGCAGCACTCCGGAAGATGAAATTGTTGCTGGCCGATCATGAATGCACCTGATTCTAGCCGCCTGATAGAAAAACTATAGTTAAAGCTATTGTCTAATTTGATAAACAAATACTAACCTATGAGAAACGCCACAATCCGCCAGTTGCAGATCTTCTCGGTCGCCGCCAGCCATCTTTCGTTTGCCCGCGCTGCCGAGAGCCTGCATCTGACGCACGCCGCCATCTCGCTGCAGATCAAGCAACTGGAGGAGGTCTGCGGGACGCTGCTCTTCGAACGCATCGGCAAACGCGTCTTTCTGACCGAAGCAGGCGAAATCCTGCTCGAACACGCGCGCCAGATCCTGCAGTCGCTGAAGGACGCCGATGAGGCATTGCTGGCGCTGAAAGGGCTGCAAGGCGGACGCATCGCCGTCGCCGTTGTCAGTACGGCCGAATATTTCGCGCCCGGGTTGCTGGCGCAGTTTCGCCAAACGCACGCCGACGTACGTATCCGCCTGCTGATCGACAACCGCGACACGGTGTATCGCCTGCTGGCCAGCAACGAGGTGGACCTGGCGATCATGGGCCGGCCGCCACCGGCCCTTGACGCCACGGCGGTGGCCTTTGCCCCGCACCCGCTGGTGATCGTTGCCGGCGTAGACCATCCATTGGCCCGGCGGCCAAACCTTACCGTCGAGGACCTGGCCAGCGAAATGCTGATCGTTCGTGAAGCCGGGTCAGGCACGCGTTCGGCAATGGAAGAGTTCTTTCAGAAACGTTCGACCAAGCCCTGCATCGGCATGGAGATGGGCAGCAATGAAGCCATCAAGCAGGCAGTCGTTGCCGGATTGGGAATCAGTTTCCTTTCCCAGCACACGCTCGGACTCGAACTCAGCGCCGGGCGTCTGAGCATTCTGAAAGTCGAAGGCACACCGGTAATGCGCCGCTGGCACATCGTCCGCCACAAGAGCAAGCACCTGACGCCGGCGCTGGCCGCTTTCTGGGACTTCGTCCTGGAATTCGCGCCAGCCTACCTCTGCAAGCTGGTCTGAGGACTCCACCTCAACACTATTACCTGATGAACGGCAGCACTGTCGGCCTGGCTAGCTCGAGGCGCAACTGCCACTGCTTGACCAGCGCGTACAGCGCCGGAATGACGCACAGGGTGAGCACCGTCGACGAAACCATGCCGCCGACCATCGGTGCGGCGAGGTGGCTCATCACTTCCGAACCGGTGCCGCTCGACCACATGATTGGCAGCTGGCCGGCCATGATCGCCACCACGGTCGTCATTTTGGGTCGCACCCGTTCGATGGCGCCTTCCATGATCGCGTCGTAGAGGTCGGCGGCGGTGGGATCGGCGCCTTTGGCGCGTCGCTTGGCGGTGATTTCCTGCCACGACCGATCAAGGTAGATGAGCACCACGACGCTTCTTGACATTGATAGGGCGTGCGTCCGTCAAGCCAGCTTATATTGGGGCATCCATTTCAGGGTGTAGTCGTCAGCGTTCCGCAAATCGTTCCGCCGCGACAGCTTCTGTGATGCCATGCGGATCGCGAATCGGCTACAACCCGCATGAACACTGGTGCCTCCGGTCGGAATCGAACCAACACCTGATGATTACAAATCAACTGCACGACCTTCATGCTACGGAGGCGAATACTTCTGTCGAGGCGCTGATTATAGCCGAATCGGAATCCTGAGGTAGCGACGGAAGCACCTGTGCGCGGGCTGATGGAGGTCGACGTGTTTGCAGGATTGCTTGCTGGCCGATGACCCGCGCAGCTTGGACGAGCCACTGCTCGTCGTCGCCAGGTGTTTGATCTATCGTGACTTCCGCTGTGCGGCATGCTTTCTCCCCGGCGGGCGCGCTGTTAGAATGCGGCGACCCGTATGTCTTGTTGATGGAAGCTCATGCCAACTCTCACGAATCCGTCGGAAATTGCCCGCGAAGCCTTTCGCTTGTTGGCTAGCCGGCGGATGTCGCCGTCACCCGAGAACTATCAGGCGCTCTACCATGAGATCGCAGGTATTTCAGCCGCTGCCGCGACGCCGTTTCCGGAGCGTGAGCTGAAGGCTCTGCTCAATGCGCTACCGAAAGAAAAGCCGGCACAGCAGCGCTTGCTGAAGCGTTTCGAGCAGGCCTTCAAGGGCAAGACCTGGGAAGAGCTCAAGCGCGGCCTGGGCGAGCTCTTCGCGCAGCTCGGCAAGGAACAGGAGCTTCCCTGGAGTGAGCTGTTCGGCGACTTTCTGCGGCAGTGGGAGGGCAAGCAGGCGGGCCTTACCGTCGCCCGCAAGCGCGAGGCATTCGAGCGCCTGCTGGCTGGCGCCGCTGGCAACAGCGAGCTGCTTTTCACACGCCTGCAGAGCTTGCTCCGCTCGTGGTCGCTGAATGCGCCGATGGCTGAGGAAATCCCCCTCGTCGAGGGCGAGAAAGCGACGCCTGCGTTGGTGGCCAAGTCGTCGTCGCCGGCAGACCTTGCTGCGGCCAGGAAAGCGCTGCAGAGCAGCGATCTGGCTGCCCGCTTGTCGGCCGAGCTGAGCGAAATCTTCGCCTACACGCTGGAGGTGCTCGTTCCCTCACAGCTGCGGGACGAGCCGGAGCTGGTGGCCGACGCGATAGCCCTGGCGCACAAGCTGCGCACCGCCAACTCGCCTGCGGCGATGGAGGGCTTGCAGGCGGGCATCAAGCGTTTTGCTTTCCGCCTCGAGCTGCTCGCCGAAGATCGCGTCGAGCTGCGCGCTGGTCTGCTCAATCTGCTGCAGTTGCTGATCGAGAACGTCGGCGAGCTGGTCGTCGAGGACCGCTGGCTTGCCGGACAGATGGCGATCGTTAGCGAGATTGTCGCCGGCCCGTTGAGCCTGCGCTCGATCGGCGATGCCGAGAATCGGCTCCGGGAAGTGATTTTCAAGCAGGGGCAGTTGAAGCACAGCCTCAACGAAGCGCGCGAAAATCTCAAGCAGATGCTGGCGGGTTTCGTCGATCACCTGGCCGAGTTTGCCGATTCGACTTCGGAGTATCACGACAAGATCGAAATCTGCGCAGACCGCATCAGCGCCGCAGAAGACATCTCCGAGCTGGAAGACGTTCTCGCGGAAGTGATCCGTGAGACGAAAATCATCCAGCTTAACGCTCAGCGCTCGCGTGACGAGCTGCGGAGTGCCAAACAGAGTGTCGACGAAGCCGAGCAGCGTATCGGCGAATTGCAGGTCGAACTCGACAAAGCCAGCACCCTGGTTCGTCATGACCAGCTCACCGGGGTGCTCAACCGCCGCGGTCTCGAAGAAGCTTTCGAGAAGGAGGCGGCGCGTGCGCAGCGCCGCCAATCGAGCCTCTGCGTCGCTTTGCTCGACATCGACAACTTCAAGAAGCTCAACGACACTCTCGGGCACGACGCCGGTGACGCCGCGCTGATCCACCTGACCGCGGTCATTCGCGAGACCATGCGTCCGCAGGACACGGTGGCTCGTTTTGGCGGCGAGGAGTTCATCATCCTGCTTCCGGACACGCAGCTCGAGGACGCGCAGACGGCGCTGGTTCGCCTGCAACGGGAGCTCACCCGGCGCATTTTCCTGCACGACAACAACCGGCAGCTGATCACCTTCAGCGCTGGCCTCAGCGATTTGCGCGCCGGTGATACCCAGGCTTCGGTCAGCAAGCGTGCCGATGAGGCGATGTTCGCGGCCAAGCAGGCCGGCAAGAATCGGGTCCTGATCGGCTGATTGGCTGATCGGCGGTCCGTTGCCGGGCGGTCGGCAGCACAGGCCCGGCCTTACCCGTGCGCGCGGCCCTGGTCGGGCGCGCCAACAGCGGTGCTGGCCAGGACCCTGAGCACTTCCCCGGCGGCCAGCAGGCCAAAAGTGGCGGTGACGCAGACCGATGAACCGTAGCCGGCACAGTTCAGGCCACTGAGCACGGGCGCTTGCTCACAGGTCGTGGCGGCTTCCGGATAGCGTAGCGCTTCGCTCGAGAAGACCGCCGCGATGCCAAACTTCTTCTTTGCCTCCCTGGTGAAGGCGTAGTCCTTGCGCAATAGCGAGCGCAGCCTGGCGAGCAAGGGATCCTGGATGGTCAAAGCCAGGTCGGCGATCTGAATTCGTGTCGGGTCAATCTGACCGCCGGCGCCACCGGCGGTGATCAACGGCAACGCGCAACGTCGGGCACAGGCGATCATCGCCGCCTTGGTGCGCACCTGGTCGATGGCGTCGATCACATAATCGAAGGGGCCAGCGAGGAGGGTAGCGACGTTTTCCGGGGTCACGAAATCCTCGATTTCCTTGACCACACAGCTTGGATTGATGGCCTGGATGCGCTGCGCCATGGCCCTGACCTTGGCCTTGCCGAACTCGCCGTCGAGGGCATGCACCTGACGATTGACGTTGGATTCGGCGACCATGTCCAGATCGATCAGCGTGATCCTGCCGATGGCCGAACGTGCCAGTGCTTCGGCAGCCCAGGAACCGACGCCGCCGATGCCGACGACGGCGATATGCGCGCGCTGAAAGCGCTGCAGCGCGGCCGCACCGTACAAGCGCGCGATACCCGCGAAGCGGCGCTCCATGTCGGCCGCTGCCAAATCAGTCATCGGCTTTCAGCGGCACGTCGTATCACCTGATTGAATGGCTCGATCCATTCCGGCGCAAACTGTTGGTCGCAGGCGTTGACTTCGGCGATGGCCCGCAACAGCGAACGCTGGCGGCCGCGCTCGGTGTGCTTCAACATCACCGCCTCGAAGGCATCGACAATGGCCAGGACCTTGGCACCAGGGCAGATTTGTTCCCCCGTAAGCCCGCCCGGGTAACCCTTGCCGAAGGGCGTTTCATGGTGTTGGGCGACCATCGCGGCGGCGGCCGCCCAGCCCTCCATGCGCGACAGCAGGCCGGCCGCATACTCCGGGTGTGCGCGCATGATGCGTTGCTCTGCGGAGGTCAATGCGCTGGCCCTGAGCCACACTGATTCGGGAAGAAACATCATCCCCACGTCGTGCATGTAGATGGCGGCTTCCAGCTGCACCGGGTCAATCGGATTGCCGGCCATTTGATTGGTTTCCAGCGCCAGGCGCAGGATGCGCATGGTACGGCCGGCGAAACGCGGCGAGCGCATTTCGAACTGATTGGCCAGCGTCAGGAAGAACAGCAGGTCGTCGGCCGTTTGTGATCGGGAAGCGTTGCCCAGGCTGCGTTTCGCTGCGGGGGCCATGACCGCGACCGGGCGCTTGCCGGTCACCGCTTCGATCACTTCGGCGACGCAGGCGTCCAGTCCCGATGGCGTTGCCGCGGCCAGCTTTTCCAAGCCCTCGATCAGGAGTTGCAGTTGCAGTCCAGCGAGTGTTTGCTCCGAGGACAGCCGTTCAACTGCCAGTTCCAGGCGATCGATGGTCAATAGTATGGCGTCGGCAATGGCATTGGTGAACGGTAGGTCGCCGTTGCGCACCCGCACCAGAACCGATTCCATCGGGTGAACGATGGCCACCGCCACTTCTACCCTGCACAGTGCTGCGTCGCCTTTTATGTTGTGCAGAGTGCGGAACAGCTTGCCAACGACCGCGTGTTCTTTGGGATGCTTCCTCAGGTGAGCGACATCGCGTTCGATCGTCGGCGCGTATTCCCAAAGGCTGTCGATGAACTCCTGCAGGGCTTCCCGGTCGGTAACGAGCGGCTCACTGATCGTTGATGCATCCATTGTTCATGTTCCTTGCTTTTCCGCATCTTACCGGATCGCACAGCGACCGGCGACGGTATCCATTAGTTTGATATGGCTTCGCGATCCTGCTCCGGTTTTAAGCAACGAATATGCCAATTATCTATCTTCCTGGCGCCCCGTGGAGACCTGGAAGAATGCGCAAAAATGGCCCTTTTCGTGGCTTGCTGGGCTAAACTGCGGTTTTTTTCGTTCACAAGGATCTCCCATGCCCATCGTCACCACCCCCAGCGGCCTGCAGTTCGAGGACATCATTGCCGGCAGTGGCCCTGTAGCGTGTTCCGGCCAGCACGTTATCGTGCATTACACGGGCTGGCTTGCCGACGGCACGAAGTTTGACTCGAGCGTTGATCGCAACGAGCCCTTCCGTTTTCCGCTCGATGGGAAACATGTGATTGCCGGTTGGGAGGAAGGCGTCCCGGGGATGTGCGTGGGTGGCGTTCGTCGGCTCACCATTCCCGCCGATCTCGCTTACGGGGCACGCGGTGCCGGCAAGCTGATTCCGCCGCACGCCAAGATCGTTTTCGAAATCGAGTTGCTGGACATCGCCTGATTGATGGCCGAGCGGCCACGCAAGACCCCCAGCGGAGTACCGGGAACGCGGGCGGCGGCAAGTCGCCGCGGCGGCAGTTCGAGTAAGCCGCCAGCGGTAGCCGCGGAGGCTTCGCGGGCGCCAGCAGCGGCCGACGTCAAGGCGCCGCCAAAAGTGCGTCGGATTCCGGCGCGCTCGCCAGCGCCTGCAGCGTCGAACGGGGTGGTCCTGCCGGCCCGCCTTCCAGCGCCGGCGAAGCCTGCCGCAGTAGCGAGCAGCGCTCCCCAGACGGGTGTCCGGATCTCCAAGCTGATGGCCGAGCGCGGTCTCTGTTCACGCCGCAACGCCGACGAATATATCGCGCGCGGCTGGGTTTTCGTCGATGGTCGTCGGGTCAGCGAACTCGGCACGCGCGCTGATCCGGCGGCGGTAATCGTCCTCGACAAGGAGGCGCAGGCGCAGCAGCAAAGCCGCATGACGATCCTGCTGCACAAGCCGATGGGCTACGTTTCCGGGCAGCCGGAGCCCGGCTTTACGCCAGCGGTTACCCTGGTTCAACCCGAAAATCAGCGCTGTACGCCGGACACGCCAGTATTCCATCCTTCATGCTTGAAGGGTCTGGCACCGGCCGGCCGCCTGGATGTCGATTCGACCGGCCTGCTGGTACTCACTCAGGATGGTCGCGTGGCGCGCCAGCTGATCGGTCAGGAGAGCTGCATCGACAAGGAGTATCTGGTTCGTGTCGAAGGTCAGCTTGACGACAAAGGCCTGGCGCTGTTGAATCATGGCCTCAGCCTTGACGACCGCCAGCTGAAGCCGGCCAAGGTCGAGTGGCTGAACGATGATCAGCTGCGCTTCGTGCTGCGCGAGGGGCGAAAGCGCCAGATCCGGCGCATGTGCGAGCTCGTCGGCCTGCGTGTCTGCGGCCTCAAGCGAGTCCGCATCGGCGCGGTCCGACTGGCTGACTTGCCGCTTGGGCAATGGCGCTTCCTGCGGCCGGACGAGGCATTTTGATGCCCCTAATGCCCGGCGAGCGGCTTCTCATTCAGCGGACGCTGCTTTACCCCGGCAGTTGCCGCGATTCACCCTCGAGGCTTGTTTAGCACGGAGCAAAAGCCATGTTCGATCTTTTCAAATCAGCACCGTTCAGCGATCCACAGCTTGGTGAGCTGTTGCGCTCCCGTGGGCATTGGCGCGGATCGATCAGCCTCGGCAGCGATGAAAACGTCCCGCTGGCGATCTCGGGCACGCGCAGCCAGCCCGACGCGCCGGCCTTGCAGGCGGCACGCGAAGTCGCCACGCAGTTTGCTGCTTGGCGGCCAAGCATCGAAGAGGCGCTGTTGGAGCATTACGGCCCGTATGCCGAGTCCCTGGCCAGAGGTGAGCTGAGCGAAGCGGGCGCCGCATTCCCCAAGCTGGTGGACGCCAGTGAAGTCTGGGGGGCGGTAGCGCTGGTATCCGTTTCGATTGGTTTTCTGAATGGCAAGGTGAGCACCGAATTGGCCTATACGACGCTCTGGGATGAAGAGCACACCGTTGGCGTCTGTTTTGAGGACGGCGAGTTCAGCGAGCTTTGTGGCAGCGTCGTACCGGTCTGAGCGCAGTCTCCTGCACAGGTGGACTGGTGAAGGCCAGCGGCCCGGCATTCAGCATTCAGCCTTTAGAGAAAAACCGGCTCGGGCAAGAGCTCGACGGCGAAGCGTTCGCGGACGTCCGCCTGCACAGCTTGCGCCAGCGCCAGTACCTCGGCGCCGCGTGCAGCGCCGCGATTGACCAGTACCAGCGCCTGTTTCTCGTACATCCCGACGCGGCCCAGATCCCGGCCTTTCCAGCCGCTGCGTTCGATCAACCAGCCAGCGGCCAGTTTGACGCGGCCGTCGGGCTGCGGATAGCGCGGCAGATCCGGATGTGCAATCGCCAAGTGTTCGGCGAGCGAGGCGCTGACCACCGGGTTGTGGAAGAAGCTGCCGGCGTTCGGTAGCGTTGCCGGGTCGGGCAGCTTGCGGCTGCGGACGCGGATCACCGCCTCGGCGATTTGCCGTGGCGTGGTTCGGCTGTCCGCCTGACCCTGCGGGTGGCCGTTCGGATGGCTGTCCGGCCGAGTGTTCGGCGAGTCGTTCGCGTCGCTACTCCGCTGCCCTTCGAGTTCGGCAGCGAGATCGCTGTAGCCGAGCAGCGGCTGCCAGGCTTTCGGCAGGCGGAAGGTCACCCGCGTGATCACCCGTTGCCCATCCAGATGCCAGCCTTCCTGCTTGAAGACGCTGTCACGGTAGGCGAAACGGCAGTCGGCGTGGGCGAGTCGCAGCATTCTGCCGGTCTGCATGTCAATGGCTTCGAGGGCATGCAGGCGCGCACCGACTTCCAGCCCGTAGGCGCCGATGTTCTGAATCGGCGCAGCGCCGACCGTGCCCGGAATCAGCGCCAGATTTTCGAGGCCGGGCCAGCCTTGCGCCAGTGTCCACAGCACCAGTTGATGCCAGTTCTCGCCGGCGCCGGCACGGACGTACCAGGCGTCGTCGTCTTCGCCGATCAGCTCGCGACCGCGAATCGCCATTTGCAGCAGCAGGCCATCGAAATCGCCGGTGAGTACCAGATTGCTGCCGGCGCCGAGGATGAAGTGACGCCGCCGGCGGTTGCCGGCAAGCATGGCCAGTTGCGTGCTGGAGCGGATTTCGGCGTGCAAGGCGGCCCGGCCCGGCAAGCGCAGCGTCGTGCGCATGCCAAGGTCGACGTCACGCGCGACGAAGTCGGGCAGCCCTGGCGTGCTCATCGCTGTCCCCGCCCGCGCTGTCGCCTAGAGCAGCGGTGCCAGCCAACGTTCGGCTTCGCTGACGCTGAAGCCGGCACGCTCGGCCCAGTCTTCGAGCTGATCACGGGCAATCTTGCTGACCGCGAAGTAGCGCGCCTGCGGGTGCGCCAGATAGAAGCCGGCAACCGCCGCCGCTGGCGTCATCGCGAAATTCTCGGTCAAGCCCATGCCGGTGTTGGCGGGCGCGTCGAGCAGCGCGAAGAGGGCGCGCTTGGCAGTATGGTCGGGGCAGGCCGGGTAGCCGGGAGCCGGCCGGGTGCCGCGATAGTCCTCGCGGATCAGTGCCGCGCAGTCTAGCGTCTCGTCGCTGGCGTAGCCCCAGTAATCGCGGCGCACCTGCGCGTGCAAGTACTCGGCGCAGGCTTCGGCGAGGCGGTCGGCGAGCGCTTTCAGGATGATCGCGCGGTAGTCGTCGTGGGCGGCGGCAAAGTCGGCGAGCTTGGCTTCGATACCGAAGCCGGCGCCGACGGCAAAGGCGCCCAGCCAGTCCGGCGTACCCCGCGCAGCGACGAAATCGCTCAGACAGTAGTGCGGCTTGCCGGCGGGGCGTTCCTGTTGCTGGCGAAGATTGTGCCAGCTCATCAAACGTTCGCTACGCGCTTCGTCAGCGTAGATCTCGATGTCGTCGCCGACGGCGTTGGCCGGGAACAGGCCGAAGACGGCGTTGGCGCGCAGCCATTTTTCTTCGATGATCGTCTGCAGCATCTTCTGCGCGTCGGCGAAAACCTCGCGCGCCGTCTCGCCGACCAGCGGGTCGTCGAGGATTTTCGGAAAGCTGCCGGCCAGATCCCAGGTCTGGAAGAACGGTCCCCAGTCGATGAACTCGGCCAGCATCGCCAGATCGATGTCGCGCAGTACGTGCAGGCCGGGCTGCTTCGGTGCGACAGGTTTGTAGGCTGCCTCGGCGGCATCCGAAAAACGGTTGTCGCGCGCTGCGGCCAGGGTCACCAGCTGGATGCCCTTCTTGTTGGCGTGCTGCGCGCGCAGCTTTTCGTAGTCGGCAGCGACCTCGGCCTTGTAGCTGGCGGCGCGGTCGATCGACAGCAGTTGGGTGACGACGCCGACGGCGCGCGAGGCGTCCGGGACGTAGATCACCGGTCCGTTGTAGTTCGGCGCGATCTTGATCGCCGTATGCGCGCGGCTGGTCGTCGCGCCGCCGATCAGCAGCGGCACGGCAGGGCCGCCATCGGCGCCGTCGGCAAAGCCCAGGCGCTGCATTTCGCTGGCGACGTGACTCATCTCTTCGAGCGAGGGCGTGATCAGGCCCGACAGGCCGACGGCCTGCGCGCCATGCTCGCGGGCGGCGTGCAGGATCTTGTCGCAGGAGACCATCACTCCGAGGTCGACAACGTCGTAGCCATTGCAGCCGAGGACGACGCCGACGATATTCTTGCCGATGTCGTGCACGTCGCCCTTGACCGTGGCGACGACGATCTTGCCTTTGCTGCTGACCCCGGTGCGCAGCTTCTCGGCTTCGATATAAGGAATCAGGTGGGCGACCGCCTGTTTCATCACCCGTGCCGACTTGACCACCTGCGGCAGAAACATCTTGCCGGCGCCGAAGAGGTCGCCGACGACGTTCATGCCGTTCATCAACGGCCCTTCGATGACTGACAGCGGTGGTTTGCCGGCGGCTTCCAGCGCCGCACGACACTCTTCGGTGTCGTCCACCACGAAGTTGTTGATGCCCTTGACCAGCGCATGCGTCAGGCGCTCCTCGACCGGCAGCTCGCGCCAGCTCAAATCGGGACCGCTGTCTTTGGCCTTGCCTTCCTTGACCGTCAGCGCAAATTCGACCAGCGCTTCGCCCGCTTCGGAGCTGCGGTTGAGCACCACGTCCTCGACCTTGTCGCGCAGCGCCGGGTCGAGGTCGTCGTAGACCCCGAGCATGCCGGCGTTGACGATGCCCATCGACAGGCCGGCCTTGACGGCGTGATACAGGAAGACGGTGTGGATCGCTTCGCGCACCGCGTCGTTGCCGCGGAACGAGAAGGAGACGTTGGAGACGCCACCCGAGAGCTGCGCACCCGGCAGGGTGGCGCGAATCGACTTGCAGGCCTCGATGAAGTCGACGGCGTAGTTGTTGTGTTCTTCGATGCCGGTGGCGATGGCGAAAATGTTCGGGTCGAAGATGATGTCCTCGGGCGGGAAGCCTGCCTCCTCGGTGAGCAGCTGGTAGGCACGGGCGCAGATTTCGGTCTTGCGCGCGTAGGTGTCGGCCTGTCCGCTTTCGTCGAACGCCATCACCACTACCGCCGCGCCGTAGCGCCGCGCCAGCCGCGCCTGGCGCAGGAATTCGGCCTCGCCCTCTTTCATCGAGATCGAGTTGACGATGCCCTTGCCCTGGATGCACTTGAGGCCGGCTTCAATGACTTCCCACTTCGACGAGTCGATCATGATCGGCACGCGCGAGATGTCCGGCTCGCTGGCAATCAGCTTCAGGAAGCGCTCCATCGCCGCCTTCGAGTCGAGCATTGCTTCGTCCATGTTGATGTCGATCACCTGCGCGCCGTTCTCGACCTGCTGGCGGGCGACCGCCAGCGCGTCGTCGAAACGGCCTTCGAGAATCATCCGCGCGAAGGCCTTCGAGCCGGTAACGTTGGTGCGTTCGCCGACATTGACGAACAGCGAGTCCTTGCCAACGTTGAAGGGTTCGAGGCCCGACAGGCGCAGCTTCTGCTCGACTTGCGGCAGGCGCCGCGGCTTGACCCCGGCGACGCCCTTGCTGAGCGCGGCGATGTGTTCGGGCGACGTGCCGCAGCAGCCGCCGACAATGTTTACAAAGCCCTGCCTGGCCCAGTCGGAAACTTCCGCGGCGAGCTGCTCCGGCGTCTCGTCGTAACCGCCAAAAGCATTCGGCAGCCCGGCATTGGGGTAGGCCGAAACAAAACAATCGCAAATCCGCGACAACTCTTCGACGTACTGGCGCAACTCGGCGGCGCCGAGCGCGCAGTTGAGGCCGAAGCTCAGCGGCCGAATGTGGTTCAGCGAGTTCCAGAAAGCTTCGGCGGTCTGTCCGGAAAGCGTCCGCCCGGAGGCATCGGTGATCGTTCCCGAGATCATCACCGGCCAACGCCGTCCGACCTGTTCGAAGTACTGCTCGATCGCAAAGAGCGCGGCTTTGGCGTTCAGGGTGTCGAACACGGTCTCGACCAGGATCAGGTCGACGCCGCCTTCGCAAAGTCCACGCACGGCTTCGCTGTAGGTGGCGACCAATTCGTCGAAGCTGGTGTTGCGGTAGCCCGGGTCGTTGACGTCGGGCGAGATCGACGCCGTACGCGAAGTCGGCCCGAGGCCGCCGGCGACGAAGCGTGGCCGGCTCGGGTCGCGGGCGGTGAACTCGTCGCATACCGCACGCGCCAGTTGCGCGCCAGCGACATTCAGCTCGTGCACGATCGCTTCGAGGTGGTAGTCGGCCTGCGAAACGCTGGTCGAGTTGAAGGTGTTGGTTTCGATGATGTCCGCGCCAGCCGCCAGATACTCGGCGTGAATCGAGCGGATCAGATCGGGCTGGGTCAGCACCAGCAGGTCGTTGTTGCCTTTCAGGTCGTGGGGATGGTCGGCGAAGCGGCTACCGCGGTAATCCGCCTCCTGCAGCCGATGACGCTGGATCATCGTGCCCATGGCGCCGTCGAGAACGAGAATTTTCCTTTCGAGGCAGGCTTTGAGTTCGGCGGTACGGTCCGGCTGCATGGCTATCCCTTGTGTACGGTTGCGGCGCTACAAAACAAAAAACCCGTCGGCGCAAAGCTCGACGGGTCTTGGTGTGGGCCTCGCTTTAGCGGGATTTTTAACGCGCCCGCAATCTGTTTACGTCAAATCGGCGCGAACCCGGCATGCTGACGCGGGCAGGACGCGAATCTACCCGCCAGGGAAATGCTTGTCAAGGCGGCAGCTTCCTCCCTGCGCGAAGTTCGTCACGCCCCAGTAGAAAAACCCAGCGGGAAGCTGGGTCGGCGCATGCCGGGCGATTTCGGGCTGGCCATGGGTAAATCGTACTGCCCGCCAAAGGTCAATGATTGCTATGATCGCTGCTGCTATGCATTCGGGGTGTCGTCAGGCAGCCTTGCCCAGCTTGTGATTCCGCGCCCTGCGCTGCCCGGCTCCGAGCACGCAAGCGCGTAGGAAACGGAAAACAGGAGGCAGCAGCCCATGGCAATCCACCGTGAAAGCCGCGCTATTGCGCTGGCCGCCGAGTGCCTGTTCGATGTCGTCGCCGATGTCGAAAGCTATCCCAAGTTCGTGCCGCTGATCGCCGATGCGAAGATCGTTCGCCGCGACGAAGCGGCCTACGAAACCGAGCAGAGCCTGGCGCTCGGGCTACTGCTGCATCGCTTCCGCACGCGCACCGAGCTTGAACGCCCGCACCGGATCAGCGTTCGTTCCAACGACCGCTCCTTCGCGCACTTCGACATCCGCTGGGCCTTCACGCCGCTCGGCGACGATTGCTGCCACGTCGACTTTGCGCTGGACTGCGAGATCCGCTCCTTGCTGCTGGTGCCGGTGATCCAGCTGATGATCGTGCCGATGGCGGCCGGCATGGTCAGCGCCTTCGAAGCGCGCGCGCACGCGCTGGCTGCGAAAAGCGGCGGTGCTGTCAGCCCGGGCGGGTAAAATGCAAGGCTTCTCGAATCAAGGATCGCCCCGTGAGCCAGGAGCCCAGCAGTACTGCGCCAAGCACCTCCGCAGTCGCCAGCAGCAACTTTATCCGCAACCTCATCGAAGCCGATCTCGCCGCCGGCAAACATGCGGCGCGCAGATGGTCGGGCCGGCCCGGGCCGGCCGCGCAGCAACTTGCCGGTGCGCTCGACGCGGCGAAAATCCGCACGCGCTTTCCGCCGGAGCCGAACGGCTATCTGCACTTTGGCCACGCCAAGTCGATCTGCCTGAACTTCGGGCTGGCGCAGGACTACGGTGGTCGGTGCCACCTGCGCTTCGACGACACCAACCCGGAGAAGGAAGAGCAGGAATACGTCGATTCGATCGTCGATGCCGTGCATTGGCTCGGCTTTTCCTGGCAAGGTCCGCTCTCCGAAGCTTCGCCAGACAGCGAGTGCAACCTCTATTTCGCGTCCAACTACTTCGACTGGATGGTCGAGTTTGCCGAATACCTGATCAGCAGCGGCCACGCCTACGTCGATAGCCAGAGCGCCGAGGAAATGCGCGCCAGCCGCGGGACGCTCACCGAAGCGGGCGCCAACTCGCCGTTTCGCCAGCGCAGCGCCGCGGCAAGCATGGACCTCTTCAAGCGCATGCAGCAGGGCGAGTTTCCGGACGGCGCGCACATCCTGCGGGCGCGCATCGACATGGCCGCCGGCAACATCAATCTGCGCGATCCGGCGATTTACCGTATCCGCCACGCCAGCCACCACAACACCGGCGACCGCTGGTGCGTCTATCCGATGTACACCTACGCGCACCCGATCGAAGACGCCCTCGAGAACATCAGCCACTCGATCTGTACCCTCGAATTTGCCGACCAGCGCCCTTTCTACGACTGGCTGCTCGAGCGGCTGGCCGAAGGCGGCCTGTTGCAGCGGCCGCTGCCACAGCAGATCGAGTTCTCGCGACTGAACCTCACTTACATCGTCCTCTCGAAGCGCATGCTGATCCAGCTGGTCGAGGAAAAGCACGTTGCCGGCTGGGACGACCCGCGTCTGCCGACGCTGGTCGGCGCGCGCCGCCGTGGCTACCCGGCGGCAGGTTTTCGCCTCTTTGCCGAGCGTGTCGGCGTCTCGAAATCGGACTCGCTGATCGAGTACTCGCTGCTCGAAGACTGCATGCGCGAAGTGCTCAACGATGCCGCCGAACGCCGCGTCGCGGTGCTCGATCCGCTCAAGCTGATCATCGACAACTACCCGATCGCAGAAAGCGAGGAGTGCTTTGCGCCCAACCACCCGCTGAAGCCGGAAGCCGGCAAGCGCGCAATGCCTTTTGGCCGCGAGCTGTGGATCGAACGCGAAGACTTCATGGTGCAACCGAGCAAGGGTTACCATCGCCTCTATCCCGGCAATATGGCCCGTCTGCGTTATGGCTATGTCGTCAAGTGCACCGCTTTCGACCTTGACGACAGCGGTGCCGTGAGCGCCGTTCATTGCGAATACTTCCCCGATTCGAAGAGCGGTACGCCGGGTGCCGACGGCTACAAGGTCAAGGGCAACCTGCACTGGATCTCGGTTGCCGAGGCCTGTCCTGCCGAAGTGCGCCTCTACGACCGGCTGTTCTCCGTCCCCTCACCGGGTGCCCGGCGCGAAGGCGACCCGGAAGGCGTCGAGCGCGATTTCCGCGACGACATCAATCCCGACAGCATGCGCGTCATCCAGGCCTGGCTCGAACCCTCGCTGAAGGCGGTCGAGGCGGAAGACTGCTTCCAGTTCGAACGGCATGGCTACTTCGTCGCCGATCGCGTCGAATCGCAGCCCGGCGCGCCGGTGTTCAACCGGACGGTGACGCTCAGGGATTCGTGGTCGGTGAAGGGCGGCGCGCGAAAGTAGGGAGTTTTTGCCGGGATCGCCGCCTACAGCAACTCCAGCACCTTCTCCGGCGGTCTGCCGAGCACCGCCCGTTCGCCGCGCACGACGATCGGCCGTTCGATCAGAATCGGATGGGTGGTCAGGGCATCCAGCCACTCGTCGTCGCTCAGCGAGCGCCCGGCGTAGTGCTCCTTGAACACGGCTTCGCCGCGGCGAACGAGCTGCTCGGGCTTCATGCCCAGCTTGCGCAGCAAATCGAGCAGCTCCTCCCGGCTTGGTGGTGTCGCCAGGTAATCGATGATTTCGGCGTCGACGCCCTTTTCAGCAATCAACTGGCAGGCCGCTCGGCTCTTCGAGCAGCGCTTGTTGTGATAAATGCGCAGGGGAGCGTTGCTCATTGCGGGTCCTTGGAAAAAGTGTACGCGCCACGCGACGAGGCCCGCCGCAGCGGGGCCCCGGGCAATTCATTGAAATCGGCTACAGCGACTTGCGCCGGCCTGTCATCGCCAGCCCCAACAAAGCCGTCGCTAGGAGCAGAAAGGCGCTCGGTTCGGGCACCGCAGCGTAGAATTTTGCCGCGAGAATCTCGTGGGTCCTGGTCGTCGGGTGTACGCCATCCCAGAATACCCAGGTATCGGGATTGCACTCGCCAAAGTGATCGAGGCACGCCTGATCGGCGACCTCAAAACCGTAGGCGCTCTTGTTGTCGATGATGTTCCTGAGTGCGGCAGCGGTATCGAACTGGACAATCTCGACCGAGGAGAGCGCCGCATCGAGGGAGCTCATCGCCATTCCGAGGCTGGCGTTGAACAGCGCACTCAAGCCTGACAGGCCAGCATCGCCAAGAAAGCCGGGGGTATCTCCAAGGTTGGGCATGTTCGGCACCAGCACGTGTTGCGCGCCGGCCGCGGCGAGTGTCTGCACCGTGGCCACGATATTCGCGACGCCATTGGCGATCACGTTGGCTCCGCCAGTGGAGCCGGGCACCGTGCCGGGCAGGGTTCCGGTGGCGTCCACGTAAAAGAGGTCGTTGGGAAACAGCCAGACGACAAACAGCGAAGTCGCCGGGTCGAAAACCGGGCTCTGGGCCGCAAAAGTAGCTAGCTGCCAGTCGTTGCTCTTCTGCGCGTAGACCGGTTGCAGTGCGGCGGGCACGTTGGGATTGACCGAGTTGAAGCTCTCCAGTCCGGTGGTCGCGCCACCGATCGCATAGTTGGTTCCGCCGGCCGCCGACGGTCGGAAGCTGGCGTTGCCCGGGTTGTATATGTTCCAGAGATATTCGACGGCGACCGGGCCGTTCGAATACTGACCGTTGTAATACGGCGGCGGCGGGAAAGTGAAGGGGCCGCCGGGTAGGCCCGCGGTGGCCGCCTGGCTCAGCAGCCCGCTATTGCCACCATCCGAAAGGCTGTCGCCAAAGACGAAGAGATTGGTCAACTGCTGCAAAGCAGCGCTGGCCGAAGTCGGCACGCCGACCACCAACAGCAACGCCAGGATGCGGAGAAGCTTGTTCATCTTGTACTCCTTTCCAATTGATCCACGTCGGGTTGACGAACGTCGACTCGCAAGCAAGAAATGCGCCGCCGCACTCAAGGCGCTGTTTTCGCTAGCGATCTTGTTTCCTGCACAGGCTGGATCCTGATCCGCTGTAAAAATTATCGACACCCTTTGCCAGCAGGGTCACCGGCGGGCAGCGGCAGCGCGGCAACTGGCCTCCGCCGAGCCGTGTCGCCTCATTCGGCGCGCAGCGCGTCCACCGCGTTCAGTCGTGCTGCACGCCGGGCCGGCAGCACCCCGGCCAGCAGCCCGATGGCCACGGCGATGAGTTCGGCCAGGGCGACGAAGCTGAGCGGCGTGTGTACCGGTAGTGCTGGCACCAGCAGGTGGATCAACTGCGCGAGCCCGAAGCCGAGCAGCAGGCCCATCAATCCGCCGAGTGCCGAGAGGGCGACCGCTTCGCCGAGAAAGAGTCCGAGAATCGTCCGCCGCGGTGCGCCGAGGGCAACCAGCAAGCCGATTTCACCCGTCCGTTCGGTGACCGCGATGGTCATGATGGTGACGATGCCGACGCCGCCGACGAGCAGCGAGATGCTGCCCAGCGCACCGACGGCCATGGTCAGCACGTCGAGGATGTTCGACAGCGTGCGCAGCATGTCTTCCTGAGTGGTGATCGTGAAATCCTCGCGGCCATGGCGCGCCGTCAGCGTCGCCTTGACGCGCGCGCTGACGCCGGCGGCGCGCACGCCTTCCTCGTACGACAGATCGATCTTCATGATCCCGTCGCGGTTGTACAGCTCCAGCGCCCGCGCGGTCGGAATGTAGGCAGCGTCGTCGAGATCGATACCCAGGAACTGCCCCTTGGCTTCGAGGACGCCGATGACGCGAAACTGCATGCCGCCGGCGCTGACGCGGGCACCGAGCGGGTTGGCGCTACCGAACAACTCCTCCTTGAGGCGCGCGCCGAGCACCATGAAGGCGCGCGCACTGTCGGCGTCCTCGGCGGGCAGAAACTGACCGCTGCGCACCTTGATGCTGAACACCTTGAGCATCTCGGGGCTGACGCCATTGACCGTCGTGCGCCGCAGGCGGCCATTGGCATTGACTTCGGTATTGCCCCAGACGGTCGCCGTCATGCCGGTAATGTGTGGCAGGCGGGCCAGGGCGCGTGCGTCGTCGAGCGTCAGCGGCCGCACCGACGTCGGAATGCCGCTCGGCGCGTGCCCGGCGGTCTTCGTCCGGCCCGGCGCGACGCTGATCACATTGGTGCCGAACTGGGTGAATTCGGCGAGCACGAAGCGATGGATACCTTCGCCGATCGAGGTCAGCAGGATCACCGCCGCGACGCCGACGGCAATGCCCAGCAGGGTCAGGAAGCTGCGCAGGCGGTGCGCGGTGATCGCGCGCAGGGCGAGGTGCAGTGAGTCGCGGGGGCGGATCATTTTTCTGGAAAAGAAAGCCGGTGCGTCTTCTGAATCTTGTCACGCCATTCATCGGCGAGGCGCGCCTCAGCGGCAAACTCCGGCCAGCGCTGCACGGCCGCCTGCACTTCCGCGATGATCGTCGCCGCGCGGCCCTGTTTCATCAGCGCCACTTTCGCGCAGGCCTTGAAATCCGCCAGTGCGAAGCCGTCCCGTTTCCCATTCAGCGTCATCTGGTGCGTGGCCGTCCAGGAACCGGACGGATTGTAGCTGTAGGTGAGGTCGAAGGCCGGAGCGAGCGACCACTCGCCCTCCCTGTTCATCAGGAAGGCAAAGTTCTTCACATGGTCGTCCTGATTGCGCGCCACGATGTTGAAGACCATCCGCCGGAACTGCTCCTCGACGGCGGCCATCGGCAGCTGCAACTGGCGGATGGTCAGCAGCACCTGCTCGTAGGCGTAGGCTCCGGCCTGATTGAAGTCGAAATGCGCCAGCGCACCCAGCGACTGCAGGTGCAGCTTTTCCCCGCCCGGCAAACGATCGAAGCGGCGGGTCATGAAGTGCCGCCGTCCGTTTTCCTCCAGCAGCCGGCAGGCGCTCATAGTTATTCCAGCCGCCCTGGCCATCAGGTGATAGGCAAACTCGATGGTCCCGTATCCCTGCGGGTCTTCCAGCTCCTTGTCCTTGTTGCCGGCAACACCGTCGAACTTCAGCAGCCAGTATTCGAAACCCTCGCCGGCCGCAATTTGTCCCGAGCGTACTTCGTTGCTGGCCGGGTTCCACGCGATCACCGCCTTGGCCCGGGCTCCGCCGGCGACCGTGCCGACGCTCAGGATGTCGCGCAGCGCTTTCTCTTTAGCGGCGCCGTGAAAATATCCCTGGAGATCGTGGCGATGGGTCAGCACTTCGCCGGCCACGCGCAGCAGCGCATCGATTTCGATCTTCGTGGTCTTGCTCTTGCGCGCGCTCGGCCCCATCGCCGGTGCATACTCCAGCGCTCCCATGCCGCGCCTGCCGGTATAGCAAAGGCGCTCGACTGCGTTGAAGCTCTCCGGCCTGCGGCCCTGCGTGGTTAGCCAGGCATCGATCAGGGCCTTGCCGAAGCGGTCCGGCAGCGAATCCGCGAGCAGCCCCGGCAGACCGTGGAAAGTCGCGCGCGGCAGCGCCGGGAATTCATGCGCCCGCTCGCTCAAGGGCATGCTCAGCGGCGAAATCTCAATCCCGCTACGCGCGAACTCCGGATCGTACTGAAACGTCGCCACCTCCCGCCCTCGCGCGAGCGAGACGGCGCCAATCGTGCGGCCCCAGAGTTGGACCCTGGCCATCATGCTGGCTCACCCCAGGGCCACTTCTTCTCGGCGGGCTCTGCCTTCTCGCCCGTGGCCCGCTGGCGCTTCCGGCCTTGCTGCTGCAACTGCGCCATCGGGCCGGGCAGCGGCTCCGGCAGGAGAGCTTCGAAGCGCGCCAGCAAACCGAGCACCCGGCAGACTCTCAGGAAACCCGAAAGCCGGGTTGCCACCTCGCCCGACTCCAGGCGTTCGATCGTCCGCTTGGCCCCCCCCGCCTGTTCGGCCAGGGCAGCCTGCGTGAGCTTGCGTTCGATGCGCACAGCCGCGAGGCGCTGGCCAACTTCCTGGAGGATAGCCTGATCGGCCAGGTTCGGAGAAATCTTCATAAGGCGTCAGACATGGCGAATTTTGCGAGTGTAAGAGATCTCCTCGTCACAGGTGACCACAGGTGACGATTCGACACAATTTTCCCGCCATATGATCGCATTGAGCTTGTGGAACCGGGTCGCGTAGTTTTCCCGTCTGCGGCAGTAGTAAAGGATTCCTTTCCTACTGAATCCTTGACCAACTCACCCTCGGCGAAGACGTCCTTTAGGCGCTGCCCGATGTTCTGGTCAGAGGATGGAACTGGATTGCTGGCTCGGCTGCGCCTCCTCGCAATGACGTGCGTGCTGGTGTGGCGCTTGCCATTCCCGCTTCTCGACGAGACTTTCGGCGCGCCCTTCCCGGACTCAGCGCCTGGACAACGACTGCACCGGATCGAGCCGCGCGGCCTGGCTGGCGGGCAGGACGCCGAAGAGCACGCCGGTGACGAGTGCCGTGCCGAGCGCGGCGAGGACGGCCCAGTCGGGTGGGAAGGCCGGGTAGACCGGGTACAGCTGGCGGATGAGCGCCGCGCCCGCCTGCCCCAACACGAAGCCGAGCACGGCGCCGGCGACCGAGAGCATCGCCGCTTCGGTCAGGAAGGCGTTGCGGATCGTCGCGCCGGTGGCGCCGAGCGCCTTGAGCAGGCCGATTTCGGCGCTGCGCTGGGCGACCGAGACGAGCATCACGTTCATCACCAGGATGCCGGCGACGGCCAGGCTGATCGCCGCGATGCCGGCGACGGCGAGGGTCATCGTGCCGAGCAGGCGGTCGAAAGTGGCGAGTACGGCGTCCTGGGTGATGATCGTCACGTCCTCTTCGCCGTCGTGACGCTGCTTGATGATCTCGGTGACCTGCACCTTGGCCGGCTCGATGGCTTCGCGGCTGCTCGCTTCGACGAGAATCCGGAACAGGGTGTTGCTGTTGAACATCGCCTGCGCCAGGGCCACCGGCACGATGACCAGTTCGTCGGTGTTCATGCCCAGCCCCTGGCCGCTGGAGGCGAGGACGCCGACGATGCGAAAGCGGCGGTCGCCGACGCGTACCAGTTGCCCGAGCGCCGACTCGTGGCCGAACATTTCGTCGCGCACCTTGGCGCCGATGACCGCTTCGGAAACGCCACGACGCCAGTCGCCGGTCGGCAGGAAGCGCCCCTGCGCCAGCGTCAGGCGGCGCACGTCGATGAACTCGGCGGTGGTGCCGACGACCATCACTTCGCGCAGTTTGCCGGCAAAGCTGATTTCGGAAGTGCCGACGGCCAGCGGCGCGGCGCGGTGCACGGCGTTGGCGCGCAACAGCGCCTGCGCGTCGTCGATGGTCAGGTCGCGCGGCGTGCTGGTGACGGCGTTGCCGGGGTTGAAGCCGCCGGTCTGCGAGCGTCCGGGCAGGACGATGACCAGGTTGCTGCCGATCGACGAGAATTCATTGAGGACGTAGCGGCGGGCGCCGTCGCCGAGCGCGGTGAGGACGACGACCGCCGCGACGCCGATGGCCATTGCCAGCACCAGCAGGAAAGTGCGCAGGGGGTTGCCGGTCGCCGCGTCGCGGGCGAAGCGGATCAGGTCGGGAGTGCGCACGTGCTGGTGTTGCTTCAGGGTAGGCGCTGTCGTGTTGCAGGGCGCCGTCTTCCATCAGCAACTGGCGCCTGGCGCGGGCGCCGAGGGCGCCGTCGTGGGTGACCACGATCAGCGTCACGCCCTGGCCGTTGAGCGTTTCGAGCAGGCGCATGACTTCCTCGCCGGTGGCACGATCGAGGTTGCCGGTCGGCTCGTCGGCGAGAATCACCGCCGGCTGCATGATCGTTGCGCGGGCGATGGCCACGCGCTGGCGCTGTCCGCCCGAGAGCTGGTCCGGGCGATGGTCGGCGCGGTTTTCCAGGCCGTAGTCGCGCAGCGTTTGCGCCACGCGCTCGGCACGTTGCGCGGGCGCGATGCCGGCGAGAATCATCGGCAGGGCGACGTTCTCGGCGGCGGTCAGGCGTGGCACCAGGTGGAAGCTCTGGAAGACGAAACCGATGCGCTCGCTGCGTACCCGCGCCTGCTCTTCCGCCGAGAGGGTGGTGACGTCGCGGCCTTCGAGATGGTAGGTGCCGGCGTTGGGCCGGTCGAGCAGGCCGAGCAGGTTGAGCAGCGTCGATTTTCCCGAGCCCGACGGGCCCATCACCGCGACGTACTCGCCGGCGGCGATGCTCAGGTCAAGGCTGCGCAGCGCGTGCACCTCGCTGTCACCGAGCTGAAAAACGCGCTCGATGCCGGCCAGTTCGATCAGCGCCGCGCTCATCGCTTGATATGAAAGTCGCGTCTGCGACTCACGAAGCTCCCTTCTCCCCCGGCGGGAGAAGGGTCAGGGGAAGAGGGGAAACGGTCATGACTTTCATGATCCGGGGTATGCGCACTCGACAGGTCATGACCGTCAGCGGCCGCTTGCCGTCGCCTGGGCATCGGTCGCGTAATGTGCACCGGCCTTGACGCCGGCGCGTTCGAGCGAGGTCACGACACGATCGCCCGGCGCCAATCCTTCGAGCACTTCGGCAAACTCCCAGTTGGCGAGGCCGGTCTTCACCTGAGCGCTCTTCGAGCTTGCCCTCGGCACCGGCGACCAGCACGCGCCCGCCTTCGAGCAGCGCCGAGGTTGGCACCCGGACGACGTCCGCACGCAGGTCGAGGATCACTTCGATGTCCGCGCTGTAGCCGACGAGCAGCTTGCCGGGCGCCGTCGGGTCGTCGAAAGTGGCTTCGATATCAACCGTGCGTGCCTGCTTCTCGACCGCCGAAACGTAAGGCGCGACGCGCCTGACCTTGCCCGGGAAGGATTGCCTGGGCAGCGCGTCGAGGCTGATGCGCACCGTCTGCCCGGCCGCGATGCGCGGCGCATCGACTTCGTCCATCGGTGCCTTGACGTACAGGCAGGAGTCGTCGATGAGATCGATCGCCGGCGGTGTCGGCACGCCCGGCGGCGACGGTGTCGAGTACTCGCCGACCTCGCCGACGATCTTGGCGATGGTGCCGGCAAAGGGCGCGTAGAGCACCGTCCGGCCTTCCTCGACGCGGGTCAGGCGGACTCGCGCTTCGGCCTGCAGGACGTCGGCCTTGGCGGCAGCGCAGCCGGCGCCCCTGGCCAGTGACTCGCTGCGCGCGCTGTCCTCCTTGGCCTGCGAAACAAAGCCCTTGGCGCGCAGGCTTGCCTGCCGCTCGGCCTCGCGTTCGGCGTTGGCGGCGACGGTGCAGGCTTCATTGACGCGCTGGCGAGCGGTGGCCACCTGCGCCGCGTACCACGCCCGTCTGCGCCTGCTGGTCGTCGTTCCACAGCTTCATCAGCAGCTGGCCCTTCTCGACCCGGTCGCCTTCCTTCACCGCCAGCACTTCGATGCGGCCGCCGGTGATCGTCGACAGCTTGGTGCGCTGGCAGGCTTCGATGGTCCCGGCGCGGGTGTTGGCGATCGTCGATTCGACCAGCCCACGTTCGATTTCCCTGAACACCACCGCCACCGGCTTCCGGTCGCGTCGCCCACCACACCCCTCCGGCGATCAGCACGACGACAAGCACAGCAAGCAACAGACGGCGAATCAGCGGAGACATGGCGACATGGCGGTGGGGCTCAGGGTTGGCGAGGCGGCTTGAGGGCAAGGTCCGTCATGTTCTGACGAAACCGTGCCCAGGGCAAGGACGGAACGTCTCGTCCGTCCGACGAAACCGCGTCAGTGGCCGCTGGCTGGCCCGGCGCCAGTCGCGGTCGCCCTCGGCCAGCATGCTAGAATCGCCCCCCGCTTCCGTCCCCGCTGCTTCTGTCCGCCCGCCCGATGTCCTCGCTCAACCCCCCGCAACGCGAAGCGATCCGCTACCTCGACGGTCCGCTGCTGGTTCTCGCCGGTGCCGGTTCGGGCAAGACGCGCGTGATCACCGAGAAGATCGCCTATCTGATCGAGTCCTGCGGCTTCAGCCCGAGCAACATCGCCGCCATCACCTTCACCAACAAGGCGGCGAAGGAAATGCAGGAGCGGGTGAGCAAGCTGCTCGCCGACAAGCCGTCGAAGGGCCTGACCATCTCGACCTTCCACGCGCTCGGCGTGCGCATCCTGCGCGAGGAAGCGCGCACGCTCGGCTACAAGCCGAACTTCTCGATCCTCGATGCCACCGACTGCTTTCGCCATCGTCTCCGAGCTGGCCGCCAGCGTCGACAAGGCGGTCATCCGCAAGCTGCAGTCGCTGATCTCGAACTGGAAGAGTGCGCTGGTCTCGCCCGATCAGGCGCGCAAGGACGCGCAGAACGACACCGAACTGCTCGCCGCGAACGCCTTCGCCAGCTATTCGGCCACTCTGCAGGCCTACCAGGCGGTCGATTTCGACGACCTGATCGCGCTGCCGGTGGCGCTCTTCGAGAACCATCCGGAAGTGCGCGAGAAGTGGCAGAACCGCCTGCGCTATCTGCTCATCGACGAGTATCAGGACACCAACACCAGCCAGTACCAGCTGCTCAAGCTGCTCGCCGGGCCGCGCGCCGCGTTCACTGCGGTCGGCGACGACGATCAGGCGATCTATGGCTGGCGCGGCGCCGACATCGAGAATCTGCGCGGGCTGCCGCGCGACTATCCGAAGCTCAAGCTGATCAAGCTCGAACAGAACTATCGCTCGACGGTGCGCATCCTCAAGGCGGCCAACGCGCTGATCGCGCACAACGAAAAGCTGTTCGACAAGAAGCTGTGGTCCGACCTCGGCCACGGCGATCCGATCACCGTCAGCATCTGCCAGGACAACGAAAAGGAAGCCGAAGCGGTGGTCATGAAGCTGCAGGCGCATCGCTTCGAACATCGCGGCGCGTTCAAGCGATTACGCCATCCTCTACCGCGGCAACTTCCAGGCGCGGGCGCTCGAACAGTTCCTGCGCAACCAGCGCATTCCCTACCTGCTGTCCGGCGGCCAGTCCTTCTTCGACAAGAGCGAGATCAAGGATCTCGTCGCCTATCTGCGCCTGCTGGCCAACGAGGACGACGACCCGGCGTTCATCCGCGCGGTCAGCACGCCGCGGCGTGGCGTCGGCACCAGCACGCTGCAGGCCCTCGGTGGCTACGCCGGCGAACGCCACCTGTCCTGTTCGCGGCCGCTTTCGAACAGGGCTTCGCGCAGCGCGTGCAGCCACGCCAGCTGGCGCCGCTGCTCGAATTCTGCGAATTCATCAATCGCCTGCAGGCGCGCGCCGGCAGCGATCCGGCGGCGCAGTTGCTGACCGAACTGCTCAACGCCATCGCTTACGAAGACTGGCTCAACGAGCACGACGAGAAGCGTGCGGCGCAAACAAAGTGGGGCAACGTGCAGGAGTTCTGCGACTGGTTGGGCAAGAAGGGCCAGGAGAAGACAAGACCTTGATCGACCTCACCCAGACCATCGCCCTGATCAACCTGCTCGACAAGAACGAAGCAGACGTCGATGCCGTCCAGCTATCGACCCTGCACGCGGCCAAGGGCCTGGAGTTCAAGCACGTCTTTCTGATCGGTATCGAAGAGGGCATTCTGCCGCACCGCGAAGCGCAGGCCGACGGCCGCATCGAGGAGGAGCGCCGCCTGATGTACGTAGGAATCACGCGCGCGCAGCGCTCGCTGCACCTGAGCTACTGCGAGCGACGCAAGCAGGGCCGCGAAAGCATTCCCTGCGAGCCTTCGCGTTTCGTCGCCGAGATGGGCGATGACCTGCGCGTTTCCGGCGGCAAGAGCGCGGCGCCGCCGGACAAGGCCGCCAAGCTCCGATCGCCTGGCGGCGATGAAAGCGATGCTCGGCAAGTCGCTTACGCACTGGTGATGGCGGAGGAATTCACCCATCTACGCAAGTCAAAACCGGTGATCCTGGCCGCCGGCCTGATCTGGGCACTGATCGCCATTGTCTATAGCGGCCACGGCATGAACCATGCTGCAGAAATGGCGGTGCGGCATAACCTGCTCGAATACGCCGAGCTGATGTTGTTCCTGCTGGTCGCGATGACCTACATCAATGCCATGAGCGAGCGCAATGTGTTCGAGGCCCTGCGCTCGTGGCTGATCGAGAAGGGCTACGGACTGCGCAAACTGTTCTGGATAACCGGCGTCCTGGCGTTCTTCATCTCCCCGGTGGCGGACAACCTGACGACTGCCCTGCTGATGTGCGCAGTGGTCATGGCGGTCGGCGGCGAAAATGCCAAGTTTGTTCTGCTTGCCTGCATCAATATCGTCGTGGCGGCAAACGCCGGTGGCGCCTTCAGCCCCTTTGGCGACATCACCACCCTGATGGTCTGGCAGAAAGGGATCCAGACGCCGCAGGGTGAGGTGGGTTTCGGCGTCCTTCTTTGCCCTGTTCATTCCCGCGCTGGTCAACTGGCTGCTGCCGGCCGCCATCATGTCGTTGACGGTCCCGAACGTACAACCGCACGGGGGTGGTAAGGCCGTGGTGATGAAGCGTGGCGCCAGGCGCATCATTGCGCTGTTCCTGCTGACCATCGCCACCGCCGTCAGCTACCACAACTTCATGAATCTGCCACCGGTCATCGGCATGCTGACCGGCCTGGCCTATCTGCAGTTCTTCGGCTATTACCTGAAGAAAACCGTGCACCTTGAGTACGGCATGACCAGCCGTCAATTCCGGACCGAGATCAGGCATGACGAAAGTTTGGGCAGCCTGCCGGCCTTCGACGTATTCAACAAGATTGCCCGCGCCGAGTGGGATACCCTGCTCTTCTTCTACGGCGTGGTGCTATGCGTCGGCGGCCTCGGCTTCATCGGCTACCTGGCGATGGCTTCCGAGCTGATGTATGGCGACTGGGGTGCGACCAACGCCAATATCGCGATCGGTCTCCTGTCGGCGATCGTCGACAACATCCCGGTGATGTTTGCCGTGTTGACCATGATGCCGGACATGTCTACAGGGCAGTGGCTGCTGGTGACGCTCACCGCGGGTGTGGGCGGCTCCCTGCTGTCCATCGGTTCGGCCGCGGGGGTGGCGCTGATGGGTCAGGCACGCGGCAAATACACTTTCTTCGGGCACCTCAAATGGACGCCGGTCATCGCCCTCGGCTACGCTGCCAGTATCGCTACGCACCTGTGGATCAATAGCGCGATGTTCTAAGGCGTTGGCGCGGCGGATGCTCCAGCGCCAGCACGCTTGGCACGCTCGCTCTACCGAAGCGCTTCCGTCCGCGCCTCCGGCAATGCCCTTAGCGCCCGCCATCCGAATCCGGCTCGGCTAGCCCCCGGGAATCTGTCGTCACCACCGGCACGCCTTTCCCTCCGCGCTTGAGCACTTCGCGGACCACGTCGCGGGCCAGGAGTTTGGTGATGCGGGCGTGTGGTCGTGGCAGGACGATGGCGTCGCAGTCCAGTTGTTCGGCGACATCGCCGATCTGGGCAACGATGTCGCCTTCACGGTACACCTCCTGGCACGAAACGCCTGCCGCGACCAGTGGCTGCGCTGCGTCGTGCAGGACTTGCGCGCCGCTCGCGGCCTGGGCGCGGGCCCTCTCGACGTGCGTACGAAAGCGCACGACTTCCGCTGCGCTGACCGGGTCGGCAACGAACAGCAGCACGACTCGGACCGACTGCCCACTGCCTTGCTGGCGTAGCGCATAGCGCACGCCCCAGCGCGAGCGTTCGCTGGCGGCTACCGGGATCAGCAGGCGCTTTGTGCGTGCGCTGTGTTCGGCCGAATGCTTGGCAGCACAATTTTCCATACCGCCTCCTTGGCTCTTCAGCTCATCTGGAATCGATGCCGGGTTCTTGATCAGGGCAGGTAATAGAGGACCAGCCAGGCGAGCAGCATTACAGTTACCCACAGCGCCATGCTGCCCGTGGGCCAGGTCCGTGCCAGGGCGCCACGAGGGCCATGGTGCCGGCGCAGGGCTTTGCCACCGCGACTTGCCAGTGCGCCAGCGAGCTGCTCAACTCCGGTGATTAGGCCGGTAAACAGTGGCGTCAGCATTTCAGTGAGGCGACGGGCAAAGACGCGATAAAACCAGTCGAAATCGAGCGAGATGGTCAGCGTGCGCTGCAGGTACTGGAGCATGACGAAGAATGCCAGGCCAGAGAACAGCAGCAGCTGAAGTTGCGTCACCACGTGTGCACCGCTGTACGGTTCGTAGCTCACGGCGAAGGGTAGCAGGGCATAGAGCGGGCCTGGAACCACTCCCAGGCCAATGCAAAGGGCGGCGAAAATCAGCATCGCCATCTGCATGCTTACCGGCGGGTCCGCGGGGCGCAGCCCGGAATCCTTTTGGAAGAAGACGAACCACGGGAACTTGATGCCGGCATGCAGGAAAACACCCGCCGAAGCCGCCGCCAGGCCCAGCCAGACAAAGCTCAGGTGCTGGTCGCCGGCCGCCTGGGAGATCATCGACTTGCTGACGAAGCCCGAGGTCCATGGGAAGGAGGAAATGGCGAGCGCGCCGATGATGCCGCACACCGCTGTAACGGGCATGCTCTGGAACAGCCCACCAAGATCGGTACACTTGCGCCGCCCGGTGCGGTACAGAACGGCACCGGCGGACATCAGCAGCAGCGCTTTGTAGATGATGTGCGCGAAAGCGTGCGCCGCTGCGCCGTTCAGCGCCATCTCGGTGCCGATGCCGATGCCGACCACCATGAAGCCGACCTGATTGACGATCGAGTAGGCAAGAATGCGCCGCATGTCGTTTTCGAGCAGGGCGTAGACGATGCCGTAGAAGATCATGAACATGCCGACCCAGATCAGCAGCTCGGTACCGGGGAAGCCGCGCAGCAGGACGTAAACCGCGGTCTTGGTGGTGAAGGCCGAGAGGAACACGGTGCCGCTCCACGAAGCCTCCGGATAGGCGTCCGGCAGCCACGCGGAAAGTGGCGGTGCGCCGGCATTGATCAGTACGCCGGCGAGGATCAGCCACTGCGCCCACGATTCCGGCGCCATGGCCACGAAGGCCACCGAGCTGGTGGCGGCGACATGACCGGCGATGCCGGCCATCAGCACCACGCCGCCGAGCAGGTGGATCGCCATGTAGCGCATGCTGGCAGAATAGGCTGTGCGGTTGCCGGCGCTCCAGATGACGAGCGTCGAGCCAATGGCCATCAACTCCCAGAAGATGAAGACGGTGATCAGGTCGCCGGCGAAAACGACGCCAATGGCCGAACCCGCGTAGAACATCGCCGCCGGCACTTCGAGTCGGCTCTCCTGCTTCAGCGCGTACAGGCCGCCGACGGCGCCCATCAGCGAAAAGATCGTGGCGAACAGGCGCGTCAGCTTGTCGCCGGCCAGCGGCGTCAGGGTGTAATCGAGGAAATGCAGTTGCCAGACGGCGCCGTCCGGCACCTGCCAGACGGCCCATAGCGCAGCTAGCGGCAGCCCGATGACGCCCGCCTGGCTGGCCGAGCGCGGCAGCCAGGGCAGGACCAGGGCGCCGAGGACGAGGATCAGCGCGGGGTGGAGGATCATCGGTCCTCCCCGTAATAGGTGTCCGGTCGCTTGATCAGCAGGCCGAGGCCCTTGGCGAAGATGATCATTGCGGCACAGCTTAGAAAGCCGTACCAGGCGTGGAAGCCGAACCAGCCGTCGAAGCCGAAATGCGGATGCAGGTGCACAAAAAGCTCGGCGGCAACGGTCAGTGCCAGCACGGCGATAAACACCCGCCACAACAGCTTGATCGTCGTGGCGCGTACCAGCCAGTGCTTTTCAGTGTTCACCATCAGCCTCCGAGCATTTGCTGTGCCAGTGCCAGCGGCACGCCGGGAAAGAAGAAGAGCGCCAGTGTGGCAGCGCCCGTCGTCGTCAGCGCGACGACCATGAGCAATGGCGCCTCGCCATGCGGGTGATGCTCATCCTCGGCCGACAGCGGCCGGAAAAAGGCGCGGTAGACGATGGGCACGAAATAGCCGGCATTGAGCAGGGTGCTGGCTAGCAGGACGACGACGACCGCCCACTGCTCGGCCCCCATGGCGCCGGACAGGAGGTACCACTTGGAGACGAAGCCGGCCGCCGGTGGCAGGCCGATCATCGACAGGGCGCCGATGGCGAAGGCACCCATGGTCCAGGGCATGCGCCGGCCGATGCCGTCCAGTTCGCTGACGTTGGTCTTGTGGGCGGCGGTATAGATGGCGCCGGCGGCGAAGAACAGCGTGATCTTGCCGACGGCGTGTGCGGCGATGTGCAAGGCCGCCGCGGCGAGCGAGAGCGGCGTCAGCAGCGCCGCCGCGAGGACGACATAAGACAGCTGGCCGATGGTCGAATAGGCCAGGCGGCGCTTCAGATTGTCGGCGCGCAGTGCGACGATCGAAGCGGCAATGATGGTAAAGCCGGCGATCGCCGTCAGCCAGTCCGCGCCGCCCTGGCTGACCAGCGTGTCGGCACCGAAAATGTACACGATGACCTTGACGACGCTGAACACCCCGGCCTTGACCACCGCCACCGCATGCAGCAGAGCGGAAACGGGGGTGGGCGCCACCATCGCAGCCGGCAGCCAGCGGTGGAAAGGCATCAGCGCAGCCTTTCCGATGCCGAACATGTACAGGAACAGCAGTCCGCCGAGCGCCAAGTCGGACAACTTGCCGCGCAGGATGCCGCCCGGCGTGAAGTCGGTGGTGCCGGCGACCTGCCAGGTGAACACCAGCGCCGGCAGCAGGAAGAGCATCGAGGTGCCGATCAGGATTCCCAGGTAGGTGCGCCCACCCGCTCTTGCCTTGTCGGTGCCGTGGTGGGTGACCAGCGGGTAGGTGACCAGGGTCAGCAGTTCGTAGAAGACGAACAGAGTAAACACATTGCCGGCAAAGGCGATACCGATTGCCGCAGCGATGGCCAGCGCGAAACAGACGTAGAAACGCGTCTGCTTTTGTTCCTTGTTGCCGCGCATGTAGCCAATCGAATAGAGAGAGTTGACGATCCACAGTCCCGAGGCGACAAGTGCGAAGAGCATGCCTAGCGGCTCAACCATGAGAGCAATCGGCAGTCCGGGCAGCATCTCGAACAGCACCAGGCTCGGCTGCTTGCCGGCAAGAACCATCGGTAGCAGCCGCGCGACGCAGGCGAGCAGCAGCGCGGCGGTGATCAGCGTCGCTGCTTCGCGCAGGTTTGGCTGTCTTCCGCAAAAGGCGATCACGGTCGCGCCGACGATGGGCAGCGCGAGGCTGGCGAGGATCGGCGCCTCCGCGGTGATCATGGCGTCACCCCGAGCAACATGCTCGCCGCCCTGGCGGCGGAGCTGACCGTGATCGACGTATCGAAGCCGAACCAGACGGTTGCCGCCACCAGGATCCAGGCGGGAATTGCCAGGTCCAGGGAAGCCTCACTAGCCTGTACGAGATCGGAGCGCGGCGCTCGGAAGTAGGCCACTTCGACGAAACGCCAGACGTAGGCGACCGCCAGCAGCGACGACAGCGCGATCAGGAACACCAACCACCATTGGCCTTTTTCCAGCGCCGCCAGGATCAGGTACCACTTGCTGACGAAGCCGGCAGTGCCCGGTACACCAATCAGGCTCAGCCCGCACAGGACGATGCCGAAACTGGTCAGCGGCATGACTCGTCCGATGCCGTGCACGCGGGCCAGGGTGACCCCACCCATGCCTGCCACGACCGCCCCGAGCAGCAGGAAGAGCCCGCCTTTGGTGACCGCGTGGTTGACCAGGTGCACGATGGTCGCGGTCAACCCGGTCACCGAGTCGAAGGAGATACCGAGGACGATGTAGCCAACCTGGGCGACACTGGAGTAGGCGAACAGCCGCTTCAGGTTGTCCTGGAAAATGGCTACCGTCGATGCGACGAACATTCCGGCCAGCGCCAGTACCAGCATCAGGTCCTCCATCGGCAGGCGCTGGAAGACGGCGGTTTCCCCGAATACCGAGAAGTAGAAGCGCAGCAGCGCGTAAACCGAAACCTTGGTGGCAGTGGCAGCGAGGAAGGCCGACACTGCCGACGGTGCGTAGGCGTAGGCGTTGGGGAGCCACTGGTGCAGCGGAAACAAGGCCAGTTTCAGCGAGATGCCGACGGTGAGAAAGGCCAGGGCCGCCAGCACCGGCCGGTGGCTGGTCATTGCCTGCAGGCGGACACCGAGATCCGCCAAGTTGAGGGTGCCGGTCTTGAGATAGAGCAGGCCAACACCGATGACGATGAAGGTGGCGCCGATGGTGCCCATGATCAGGTACTGGTAGGAGGCGACCAGCGAGCGACGGTCCTTGCCCAGGGCGATCAGGGCATACGAGGAGAGCGAAGAGATCTCCAGGAAGACGAAGAGGTTGAAGGCATCGCCGGTGATGGTGATGCCGAGCAGGCCGGTCAGGCACAGCGCGAACAGAGCATAGAAGAGGTGGTGCTTGTCCTGGCGGATTTCGCGCTCGATGCTGGCGCGGCTGTAGGGCAGGACCACCGCCGCGATACCGGCGACCAGCATCAGTACCAGTGAGGACAGGGCGTCGACCCGGTATTCAATTCCCCAGGGGGCCGGCCAGCTGCCCAGGGCATAGGAAATAATCCCCGACTCGCCGACCTGCAGCCACAACAGGACGCTGATTGCAAAAGCGGCCCAGCTTGCCGCCAGCACCAGCACAAAAGCCGCCAGGCGGTCGCGCAGGAGCATTGCCAGCGGGGCGCTGGCCAGCGGCAGGACGATCTGCAGGGCGGGAAGCTGCTCGGCGAAGTTCATTTCTGTGCCGCTGAATATTCTTCGTCAGGGTCCGCATCGAGTTGCAGGATCTCGTCTTCCTCGATGGTGCCGTACTCTTCGCCGATGCGCACCACCAGCGCCAGTCCCAGAGCCAGCGTGGCGACGCCGACGACGATCGCCGTCAGGATCAGTACCTGCGGTAGCGGGTTCGAGTAAACGGTGAAAGCGGCATCGACGATCGGTGCCGTGCCGCCGACAATCTTGGCCGGCGTCAGGTAGAGCAGGTACACCGAGGTCTGCAGGATCGCCAGTCCGACCAGCTTCTTGATCAGGTTGCCGCGGTCGATGACGATGAACAGCCCGGTCATCGCCAGGAAGAGCATCACCCAGTAGTCGTAATGGCGAAAGAAGCTCATCACTGATCCTGGCCGCGCTGGGTGAACAGGTAGAAAATCTTCAGCAGGACGCCACAGACGGTGATGGCGACGCCGAGCTCGATCCAGAAAATGCCGCGAATTTGGCCGGCAGCGGGGTCGATGTCGAGGACGAAGTAATCCAGGAAGTTGCCGCCAACGTAAAGTCCGGCGAAGCCGACCGCCAGATAGAGCAGCACGCCCGCCGCCATCATCGACTCGACCAGCCAGTCGGGGAGCACCCGGCGCGCCGTGCTCAGGCCGTAGATCATGGCGTAAAAGATCATCGCTGCGGCAACGATGGCGCCGGCCTGGAAGCCGCCACCGGGACCGTAATCGCCGTGCAGCTGTACGTAGAGCGCGAACATCAGGATGAAGGGAATGAGCAGCTTGCCGATCACCCGCAGGATCATGTCGTTTTTCATTGCTTGCCCCGGCGCACGTAGCGCCGCCGACCCAGCAGCGCGATGACGGCGATGCCGGCGGTGAACACCACCGTCGTCTCGCCGAGCGTGTCGAAGCCGCGGTAGCTGGCCAGGACTGCGGTGACCACGTTGGGTACGCCGGTCTCGCGCGGCCCTTGTTCGAGGTAGCGTGGCGCCACGTGCGTGTGAATCGGTGCCTCGGGGTCCGAGAATTGCGGCAGGTCCCAGGTGCCGTAGACCAGCACCAGACCGGTACCGATGGTCAGCAGCAAGGGGAGCCAGGGCTTGTGGGCCGGCTTTTCCTCCTCGCTGTTGCAAAGATGCAGCGCACCCAGCAGCAGTACGGTGGAAATGCCGGCGCCGACGGCGGCTTCGGTCATGGCCACATCGACAGCATCCAGGGCCACCATCACCGTGGCCGTGAGGAAGCTGTACAGGCCGAACAGGACGATCACCGTGAACAGGTTGCGGGAGCGCGCCAGCGCCACCACGACGACCATCATCTGGGTGAGCAGTACGTTGATGATCAGGGTTTCGATGGGGCGCCCTCCTGGCCGGGTAAACCCTGCTGCCGCCTCGCAGCGTCGTTCGGGGCGCGTGGGGAAGTGCGGCCCGCGTCCGCCAGCAGCGGCAGCAGGCCGCGCTTCATCGCCGCTTTGGCCAGCGCATGCACGGCGACCGGGCTGGTGAAAAAGAGCAGCAGGCCGACCATCACCAGTTTGACCGTGATCAGGGTCAGCCCCGCCTGCAGCATCAGCCCGAGAAGAATCAGTCCGGCGCCGAGCGTGTCGGTGACGCTGGCGGCGTGCGCGCGCGTGTAGAAATCGGGCATACGCAGGAGACCCAGTGCGCCGATGACACAGAACAGGCCGCCGGCGAGCAGGCAGAACCAGCTCAGGATGTCGAGCAGCAGACTGCTCATCGCGCGGCCTCGTTCTCGGGCGGACGCTCAATCGGCTTGCGGTCGTGGAAAAACTTCAGCACGGCGACGGTACCGACCAGGTTGAGCAGGCCGTACACCAGTGCCAGGTCGAGGAACTCCGGCCGCCCGGTGAGAAAGCCGATCACGGCCAGCAGCAGCACGGTACAGGTGCCGATGGTATTGGTCGCCAGCAGGCGGTCGAAGACGCTCGGACCGAGCACCGCCCGGGCCAGCGTCAGGCTCACGGTGATCAGCAGTGCCACGGTGGCGGCGGCGAACATCAGGCGGGCTCCTCGAAAGTGGATTCTTCGAGGGCGGCCACGCGCCGGTCCATCGCGCTGCCGGCCAGGCCGGCGGCGCCGGCGGCGCTCAGTGCGTGTACCAGTATTTCGCCTGTGCTGACCTCGACGGTGATCGTTCCCGGCGTCAGCGTGATCGAGTTGGCATGGATCACCAGGCCCAGTTCGGTGCTTTGCAGAGGCTTGAAACGGGCCAGCGTCGGCGTGATCGGCAGGCGTGGATCGACAATGCGCCGGCTGACATCCCAGGCGGCGACGATGATTTCCTTGCCCAGCCAGGTCCAGTACCAGAACAGCGCCCGCCAGCTGACGTGTGCCGGGCGTCCCTGACGATCGAAGCGGTCCATGCGGTGCGCGAAGAGGAGCACGGCCAGGGCGCTGGCGGCACCGGCGACGATCAGAAAGGGTGTATAGATGCCGGAAAGCAGCAGCCAGAAAGCGCACAGCCCCAGCAAAGCACTCAGTGAGTAGAACACCTGACCCTCCATCGTCGTCATCAGAGGGCGCGCTCCTGGTCGCTGGGCGCCTGTCTGATGCCTTCATGCTAGGGCGACAGCGCGTGTCTGAACATTCGGGAACGCACGTACGGTTTTTCGCTGCTGGAGGCAGCCTGTGCAGCCCTGTCCAGATGTGAATCTGCGCACCGACCTACGGGTTTCACGTAGGCAGGCAGAGCAGTTACCAGCAGCAGTTACCCTTTGCGCGGTGGTGGTGCACAATGAACATCTCTTGCCAGCAATAGGGTTGGAACCAGTGATGAGCACCACAAGCCGACTGGGTTGGGCCGATGCTCTGTTGTTGATCGCGGGTTATCTTGCGCTCGACTGGACGAGCTTCTTCCATCCCCTGCATGGACCCTATATCACGCCCTGGAATCCGGCCCCGGCGCTGGGCCTGGTGTTCGTACTGCGCTATGGCTGGAAAGCCGCGCTGCCGCCGCTCGCGCTGGCCGTGCTGCTGGCCGAAATATGGGTGCACAGCTTGCCGGCGGCACTGCCGGCATCGATCGCCATTGCCGTCCTGGTGGCGCTCGGTTACGCCGCCATCGGCGGCGTTCTTGGGCGGCCGAGCGGCGGGTCGGGGATGTTTTCCGATCGTTCCGGCATCTTGCGGTGGTTGGCAATTGTCGTCGCCGGTACCCTGTTGACCAGCCTCCTTTTCGTGCTCGTCCTGGTCGGGCTGGAATTGGTGCCGGCCAGCGCCTGGCGCGAGGCGGTTGGCCGCTACTGGATTGGTGATGGCGTTGGCATTCTGGTTTCGATGCCTCTGCTATGGATGCTCTGCGACGAGCGCGGCCGCCTGCTGTTACTGGTCGCCGCCAAGCGGCCGGATACGCCGGCCTATCTCCTCGCCGCGGCGGCGGCCCTGTGGGGAGTGGTCGGCTTTGGCGCCGATACTGACTTCAAGTATTTCTACCTGCTCTTCCTGCCGATCATCTGGGCGGCGGCAAGGCAGGGCCTGGCGGGCGCCGTGCTCAGCGCGGCCGTGATCCAGGTCGGCATCATCATCGTTGTCCACCTGCAGGATTTTTCCGCGATCTCGGTTGTGGAAATTCAGGTGGTCACCGGAGTGCTGGTCGTGACCGGCTTTTTTGTTGGCGTGGTGGTCGATGAGCAGCAGCGCATCAGTGCCGAACTGCGCCACACACTGCGCCTGGCGGCGGCCGGCGAGATGGCCGGGGCCCTGGCCCATGAGCTGAACCAGCCGATTACCGCCCTGTCCGCCTACGGTTCGGCCTGTGAAGAGCTGCTCGCGCGCGGCGAAACCGGTGCGCGTCTGAAGGAAACCATCCGGCTGATGGTTGCCGAATCGTATCGCGCCGCCGAGGTGGTGCGCCGCCTGCGCGATTTTTTCCGCACCGGTACGACCCGGCTGGAGCAGGTTCCCCTACGCGACTTGCTGGCAGTGGCAACGGCCTCTTTCGCGAAACCGGCGGCCAGCGCCGGCGTGACTCTTACGGTCGAGCCGGTGCCGGAAGGCGCTCTCCTGGCCGATCGCCCGCAGCTCGAAGTGGTCCTCCGCAATCTGCTCGCGAACGCTCTCGCGGCGGTCTCCGAGCAGCCCGCCGACCGGCGCCTGGTGACTATCTCCGCCGCTCTGGAAGGCAGTGACCGGATCTGCATCAAGATCGAAGACAGCGGCCCGGGCTTGAGCGGCAGTGCTGCCGCGCGGCTATTCGAGCCATTCAAGTCCAGCAAATCGAGCGGGCTCGGACTGGGATTGGCGATCAGTCGGGCGATCGCCGAGGCGCATGGCGGCAACCTCTGGGCGGAGGTCGGCGACCGCGGTGTGTTTCGGCTGCTGCTACCTTTTGAAGGGGGGACTGCAAATGCCTGATTTGAACGTCTTCATCGTCGACGACGATGCCTCCGTGCGCGATTCCCTGGGCCTGCTGCTCAGCCTGCGCGGCTACCGCACGGCGATATTTTCCGACGCCGAGAGCTTTCTCCAGGCCTTGTCGCCGGACTGGCGTGGCTGCATTCTGCTCGACATCCGCATGCCGGGCATGGATGGCCTTGCCCTGCAGCGACGCCTGCTCGAACTCGGCTGCAGCCTGCCGGTGATCGTCATCACCGGGCATGGCGACGTCGAATCGGCACGCCACGCCTTCAAGGCGCAGGCTGCCGATTTCCTGGAAAAGCCGCTCGACCAGGGCAAGCTGATGGTGGCGATCGACGAAGCCCTGTTCACGTATCAGCTCAGCCGACACGAGAACGAGCAGCGCGCCCGCCTTGCCGGCCGGCTGGCGACGCTGACGCCGCGGGAGCGCGAAGTCATGGAGCTGATCGTCAGCGGCGGCCACAATCGCGACATCGCCGAGGAACTGGGCATCAGCCCGCGTACGGTCGAAGTGCACAAGGCGCGGGTCATGCAGAAGCTGAACGTCGATGGCGTCGCACAACTGGTCAGGTATAGCCTGGGGAACTGCTGACCCCCTGACCAGCATTCGCTGGCCGTCGTCCCCGGCCACCAAGGGTGACGACGACCTTGCAGCATCGGCCTGCAGGGCAATCTGACAAAATGGACTGTTTCAGTTACGATTTGTTTCGTAATGTCACAATCACGCACGCGCAGGCGATATCGGAGCAGGGCTCGCAGGCTGACCGAAGTCGTAGCGGGTGCAGCGTGCCGACACGACGTCAAGGCCCGGCCTGGTGGCAGCTACGGCGGTCGCTTGTCGAGGCAGTTTTGCTGCCCGGCAAAGCACCGAAAGTAGGTCATTGAGTCGGCAAGCCGTTCATTGCAGCCAACACGAAGGAAATGGATCATGCAGTTGTTGCCCCGCGTATTGCTGGCCGTCATGGCCGTTCTTTCTCCCATGGCCGCTTTCGCTGCTGGAGGGGGGGTCTCGACGGCGCTCGACCTGACCACCCACTGGGCGGGTTTCGCTGCGCTGGCCGTGTTCTTTCTCGCCTACGGGCTGGTCATTGCCGAAGAAACATTGCACCTGCGCAAGTCCAAGCCGGTGATGGTTGCGGCAGGGATCATCTGGACGCTGGTGGCGATTGTCTATGCGCAGAACGGCGACACGCATACCGCCGAGATCGCGGTACGCCACAACCTGCTCGAATTCGCCGAACTGTTCCTGTTCCTGCTGGCGGCAATGACCTACATCAACGCCATGGACGAGCGTGGCGTCTTCGATCTGCTGCGCGTCAAGCTGGTTTCGCAAGGCTTCTCGCTGCGTACCATTTTCTGGATCACAGGTGCCCTGGCTTTCGTGATTTCGCCGGTCGCCGACAATTTGACCACCGCCTTGCTGATGGCGACAGTGGCGAGCGCTGTCGGCGGGAGTAACAAGAAGTTCGTCGGTGTGGCGTGCATCAATATCGTCATTGCCGCCAACGCAGGCGGTGCCTTCTCGCCATTCGGAGACATTACGACGCTGATGGTGTGGCAGAAAGGCCTGGTGCAGTTTGGCGAGTTCTTCCGGCTGTTCCTTCCTTCCGTGGTGAATTGGCTGGTTCCCGCGGCGATCATGAGCCTGGCCATCGGCAATTCATCGCCTGATCCGGTCAAGGAAAAGGCGGTATTGCAGCATGGTGCCTGGGTTATCGTCGGCCTCTTTCTGGGCACCATCGTCATGGCGGTCTGCGCCCACAACTTCCTGCACCTGCCACCGGTCATGGGCATGATGACCGGCCTGGGTGTGCTGAAATTCTACGGCTACTACCTCAAGCGGCGCGCACACTTCAGCGACCGCCCGGCAGGGGAGCACCTGGGCGACACGGCTCTGGCCATGGAGCCGGCAGTGCCGAGCGTGCCAGCGCACGGCAGTGCTGCTGGCCAGTACAACATTTTCAAGGCTCTCGAACGTGCCGAGTGGGATACGCTGATGTTCTTCTACGGCGTCATCCTCTGTGTCGGCGGTTTGGGTACCATGGGCTATCTGTCCCTGGGCTCGGCGTTGATGTACGGCCAGCTCGGCGCAACGACGGCCAATATCCTGGTCGGATTCCTGTCCGCGGTGGTCGACAACATCCCGGTGATGTTCGCCGTGCTGGCCATGCAGCCAGACATGGACCTGGGTCAGTGGCTGCTGGTCACGCTGACTGCCGGCGTCGGTGGCTCGCTGCTTTCGGTAGGTTCCGCCGCCGGAGTTGCGGTCATGGGACAGGCGCGCGGCGTCTACACCTTTTTCTCCCACCTCAAGTGGAGTTGGGCGATTCTGCTGGGCTACGCGGCCAGTATCTGGACGCACTTCCTGGTTAATGCCAAGGCGTTTACCTGAACAGCCTGGTTTTGACTACTTATCACGGGCAAACGGGAAGCTGCCCACGACCGATTGTGCAGTTCTCGCCGTGTTCGCCTAGCGTCGCGACAGCAGTTGTGCAGCAATCGACTCGAGTTGCGGGGCTACTTCCTCAAGGTGCTGGCGGCCGATGTCGATGGCTTCGCGAGCGCGGTGGAAGTCCATCAGCTGGAAGTCTGCGAGGTCGGGGCGCAGGACCAGGTCGGGGGGGTCCATGGCCAGGCGGCTGCGTGTGATGTGGTCCTGCATGATGTTCACGGCGCTGCTCATGACTTCGAATAAACCGGGATCGTTGCGCTTGCTGCGGAAGGACTCCACCAGGCCGTCCACCAGGCCGGCCCACTTGCCCAGAATGGCAATGCCCTCGGCGCTGGCTTCGGGAGCTGCCTGGATTGCGGCGTCACTTGCCGCTGCCTTTTTCCGATCCTGACTGTCGCTAGTGCCTTCGGCTGCGCGCATGGCCATCGTCGTGAGCGAGCGGCGCAGGTCTATCGCAATAACCAGATCGGCACCAAGGGCCCGGCATAGCGAGACCGGAACCGGATTCACCACGCCGCCGTCGATCAGCCAGCGCTGCTGGTGCCAGGTGGGCGCGAGGAGACCAGGCAGGCCACTGGAGGCACGCACGGCGGCCATGAACGAGCCCTCACGCAGCCAGATCTCCTCGCCCGTGTAGAGATCTGTGGCCACGGCGCCGAAGGCTATGGGCAAGCTTTCGATCGGCGCGTCGCCGATCTGCTTGGCGATGGTGCGCATCAGGCGATTGCCGGTCATCACGCCGCCACCACGAAAAGTCGTGTCCACCAGGTGCCAGACGTCGCGCTGCGTGAGCGTGCACACCCAGCGTTCGAGGGCCTCGAGACGGCCGGCTGCGCAGGCTGCGCCGACGAGTGCGCCGACCGAGGCGCCGGTAATCACGTCGGGCCTGAGGCCGCGCTCGGCGAGCGCGCCGAGAATCCCGATATGCGACCAGCCGCGCGCCGACCCGCTGCCGAGCGCAAGGCCGAGGCGTGGACGGGTCATGGTCACCGCATCTGGCCGCTATAGCGCAGGTCTGGCTGCGTGCGTGAGCGGCGTGGCGAGCACCAGCGAGGCAACAACGAAAAGCAGCCAGGAGGCTTCGGGCATGGCGTGTTCCTTGTGGTGGTCGAGTGGTGCTTGAGTGGCGAGTCTAACGGGCGACGAAAAGCAGAGGCAAGTTCTTCCTTTGTGTCGTCCGCCTTGCTGCCGATTCGTCGCGTAGAGCTTTACAGCACGGGAGCGGATCCCTATAATGCCGGCTTCTTTCGTGCGGGGGTATAGCTCAGCTGGGAGAGCGCTTGCATGGCATGCAAGAGGTCCGCGGTTCGATCCCGCGTACCTCCACCAACAAGCCGAAAGAAGTTCCGGGTCCCCATCGTCTAGAGGCCTAGGACACTACCCTTTCACGGTAGGTACCGGGGTTCGAATCCCCGTGGGGATGCCAATATTCGCCGAAGCAAGAGCGTTCGCTCCCTTGTCTGGCTTCGGCCCAGGGTTATCAAAGAGGCACTCAGCGCGATGAAATGCGCGCAAAGCCGGGCTGTTGGCGTCGATGCCCTGCGCCTGGCCATTATTGATTACCCCCTTCCCTCGAGCGAGCAAGGGCAGTCATCAGACGAGCCTGGGCCTGTTTCTCACCGATGTCACTCGCCTATCATACGGCCCTGGCACGGCCCCCTTGTCGCAGTGCGGGACCGGCAGTCTGACACTGACCTTGCCGCTCAAGCAGGCATCCCTCTACTATCCTTGCCAGCTTGCATCGGTGATGGCACTTTCCAGCAGAGAAATCCTACGCAATTGCTTTTTCCAGTGAGCGCACGGAGATCTGTCTGGAATTGTAGGAAGCCCCTCTGAAATGTATGACGTGTTGGCGCGGGATTGCGATAATCTGGCTGTAGCTAAGGGCATGATCTTACGCCGTCGCGGCGGAGGACGTAGATATCAACCGAATGGAAGAGTGAGCCATGGAAAAATCACGGCAGGCAGGAAAAACGAAAGTTGTCATCGTCGGTGGTGTGGCGGGTGGTGCCTCGTGCGCCGCGCGGCTACGGCGGCTGGACGAGAACGCGGAAATCGTCATGGTGGAAAAGGGTCCCTACGTCTCCTATGCCAACTGCGGCTTGCCTTACCATGTTGGCGGCGTGATCGAGAAGGAATCGAGCCTCTTGGTGGCGACGTCCGATACCTTTCGCAGACAGTTCGCCATCGATGTGCGCACCGCTTGCGAGGCAGTCCGCATCTCGCCGGAGAGCAAGACCATCGAGTTGCGCGACGTGGCCAGCGGCGACGTGAGCACTGAGTCCTATGACAAGCTGGTGCTCTCTCCGGGCGCGCTTTCCGTTCGCCCGCCCTTGCCGGGTATCGACCTGCCGGGCATTTTTCAGGTACGGACCGTTCCAGATGCGCGCGCGATTCGCGAATGGATAGAGCGCGGCTCCATGTTCCTCGGTGGTATGGACAAGTATTCCGGCTTCCAGACGGTCAGGCCAAAAACCCGCGCGGTCGTTATCGGTGGCGGCTTCATCGGCTTGGAGACGGCGGAGAACCTGGTGCACCGAGGGTTCGACGTCACCCTCGTCGAGATGCTCGATCAGGTCCTGGCGCCGCTCGACCTGGACATGGCTCGCATCGTCGAAGGCTACGTCGAACGTCACGGCATTCGCCTGGCGCTCAACGACGGGGTGGCCGGCTTCCAGCAGGCGGGCGACGGTGCACTTGAGGTTTTGACGAAATCCGGAAAAACGCATCCCGCGGACATCGTTATCCTCGCCTTGGGAGTTCGCCCGGATACGGCGCTGGCGAAAACGGCTGGCCTGGAAATCGGGCAGCGTGGCGGAATTCGCGTTGACGAACAGATGCGCACCAGCGAACCAGATATCTTCGCCGTCGGCGATGTCGTCGAGGTCAGGGATTTCGTGACCAGCGAATGGAGCCTGATCGCCCTTGCCGGGCCGGCCAACCGCCAGGGACGTATCGCGGCCGACGTGATCGCTGGACGCGAGTCGCGCTATCGGGGGACCCAGGGGACTTCGATTATCGGCCTGTTTGGTGCGGCGGCGGCCTGGGTCGGCGTCGGTGAAAAGACACTCAAGCGCCTTGGCGATAGCGATTACGAGAAGATCTACCTCTATCCGAATTCACATGCCGGCTATTACCCGGGCGCCCGGCCGATCGCCATGAAAGTCCTTTTCCGCAAGAGCGATGGGCGCCTTCTCGGCGCGCAGGCGCTCGGCGAGGATGGCGTCGACAAGCGGGTCAGCGCGTTGGCGATGGCGTTGCAGATGGGGGCAACTATCTACGATCTCGAGGAAGCCGAACTTTGCTACGCGCCACAATTCGGTAGCGCCAAGGATCCGGTCAACTTCGCCGGGATGGTCGCCGCCGATGTCCTGCGTGGTGATATGCCATCGGGTCACTGGGATGACAGCGCTGCCGGCTTTCTCCTCGATGTGCGTGAAGCGACCGAACTGGCGGTGGAAAGTGTGCCCGGCGCGGTAAACATTCCGCTCGGACAGATCCGTGCCCGCCTTGGCGAGCTGCCGCGCGATCGGGAAATACAAGTCATCTGCCGCTCTGGCCAGCGCGCCTATTACGCGACCCGTGTCCTCCTGCAAAACGGCTTCAAGGCAAAGACGATCGCTGGCGGCATGCTTTCGCGCTTTCATACGCGTTTGCTGGAGGACTGAACGGAAGCGCCCTTCCAGCAGGAGAAATCGAGCCGGCTACAGGAGGCGGCTTGGGGCGGCGAGTTCATGTCTCTTTGTTGAGGTATAGCGAGCAATGAGCAGTAGTGATCAGAAAGGCGGGCACTGGAAGGAGAAGCTCTTCCGTAATTTCGGCGAGTACGCGACCATCGTTATCTACCTTACCCTCGTGTTTGCCGCTTTCACGCAGTATCGCCGGCTCGTCCTCGCTGCCCATGATATTAGCTACACGAACTACTGGATAGCGCTTGTCGAGGCGTTCATCCTGGGCAAGGTGATCATGATCGGCTCTGTGCTGCGCATTGGTCGTGGCCTTGAGAATATGCCCCTGATTTTTCCGGCGCTCTACAAAGCCGTCATGTTCACCCTTCTGGTTGTCGTGTTCACGCTCTGTGAGCATGGGCTCAAGGGACTATGGACAGGCAAGGGTTTCGGCAGCGGCTTGCTTGAATTCCTGGGTAAGGGCTCGCATGAATTACTCGCCGGGTCTCTGGTCATCTTGGTGGCCCTGACCCCCTTCTTCGCCATCAGGGAGCTTGGGCGGGTCGTGGGTACGGACAAGATATGGGCTCTATTTTTCCGGGCACGACCTCGTCAATGAATGTTTGAACGCTCGCCACGGATGAGCGACCACCTCTGGAATAGAAACATGCCGATCCGTCATGAGAGCCACCGTTTTTTCCGCCGCTTTGTGCGCTGCCAGGTCTGGGTCTTGTTGCTGGTTTCGGCGCTGTTGAACCCAACAGCGGCCGCGGAGGCGCCGGAACTTGAGCTTCTGCGCCAGGCGACGGCAGATCTCGGTCGCATTGAACGTCAGCTCGACTCCGCCGGGACAGCGACAAAGCAGGAGCTGAGAACGCTTGAAGCGCAAGTCGGCACGGTTCGTGCAAGCGCGCTGAACTGCGTGCAAGGGGCGACGCTGGAGGTCAAGAAGCTGGACCGCGAGCTGGCCATCCTCGGCCCAAATGGCCGCGCGGACGGCGGGCCGGCCAAAGGGGGCTCCTCGAGCGAGCAAGCTGACAAGCCGGTTTCGTCCGCCATCGGCGAGCCGCTGCAAGATGTGCAGCGCCGTAAGGCCGACCTGGAAGAACATATTGCCCGCTGCAAACTGCTACTGCTACGCACTGACGATCTGGACGCGCAGGTGAACCATTACCAGCGCCGTCTGCAAGCGCGGCAGCTACTGGTGCGCGGACCTGGCCTGGTGGATCTGGTGCGGGCCAATCTGGATGGGGCGGAGCGCTGGCTGGACTTTACGACCCAACTGGCGGCGCGATCCACCGGCTGGCATGCGCTTGGCCCTCTGCAACTGGCTGTTGCCGCGGCCCTTGGATTGCTGGGCTTTTTCCTCGGCCGCCGTGTGCAGCGCCGGCAGCTGGCCCAGGTGGCCGCCATGAAAGTCGAGAATGGGGACGTCTCTGCCGGACTTGTTCAGGCGCTTGTCGCCTGTGCCATCAGCTATGCGCCTGTTCTGCTTACTCTCGGAGGTATCAGCGCCTATGTGGCGATCATTCCGCGTGCCGGTGGCGATCTGCCCTTTGTCGCCAATCTGGTTTACGGCCTGCTCGCCTACTTTATTGTCGTGGTCGGTATCCGAAGCCTGCTCAGCCCCTGTCGGCCCGCGACCTACTATCTGAGCTTGTCGGAGAGCGTTGCGCGACCGCTGGGCCGGCGTAGCCGCATGTTGCTCCTGCTGGCGCTGATCTGGTGGCTGGTGCAAGAACTCCGGGCGGAGGGCCTGCTCAGCGAGATCATGTTTGCGCTGACCAGAATGGCTTTCGACGTGATCTGGGTTCTCAATGTCATCTGGGTTATCTGGCTGCTGCGCCGGCTCCATGACTGGCGTGACAAGTGGACCGCCCCGCTGCTCATCAGCCTGGCCTTGTTCGCTGGCCTGGTTGCCGGCTGGATCGGCTATGCGAACCTCGAGAGGCTGATAATCAACGGCGTCAGCGTCAGCTTGCTGCTGTTCGGGCTGGCCCTGGTGGCGAGTCGGTTTTTCGCCGATCTGTTCGATGGCCTGGACGAGGGACGCTATCGCTGGCAAAAAGCCCTGCGTCAGGCCATCGGACTCAAGGACGAGGAGTACGTGCCCGGCCTGTACTGGTTGCGACTGCTGGTCAAGCTCTTGCTGTGGATTGCTGTCGCCTTGCTGGTGTTGCGTGTCTGGGGAGCTGGTGAGATCAACAGCGATATCCTGCGCTATTTCACGGAGGGTTTCGAGGTCGCCGGCGTGAGCATCGTCCCCGGTCAATTACTGTGGGCCATCCTGGCGCTCGTCGTCCTGCTCACACTGACCCGCTGGTTCAAGGGCCGCCTGGAGTCGAAATGGTTGCTCAATTCACGCATGGAGCACAGCGCACGGGAAGCGCTGGTCACCACTTTCGGTTACGTGGCCGTGGCTCTTTCGGTCATCGTTGCGCTATCGATCGCCGGCATCCAGTTCACCAATTTGGCCATCATTGCCGGTGCGCTGTCGGTGGGCATCGGTTTCGGCCTGCAGAATGTCATCAATAACTTCGTATCCGGCATCATCATGCTGGTGGAGCGGCCGGTGAAGTCCGGCGACAGGATCATCGTTGGCGGCACCGAGGGTTACGTCGAGCGCATCAGTATTCGCACGACGACCATACGTACCTTGGAGCGCGCCGATGTGATCGTGCCCAACTCGGACCTGATCTCCGGCCAGGTGACCAACTTGACGCTGCGCAATACCTGGGGAAGGATCACGGTACCCATAGGCGTTGCCTACGGCAGCAAGGTCGAGAGAGTCATCGAGATCCTTCACGAGGTCGCCAACAATCACCCGGAAGTCATCCGCGGCAACCCGCAGCTATCCGAGCCCTATGCACTGTTTCTGAGCTTCGGTGACAGCGCGCTGATGTTCGAGTTGCGGGCCTTTATCCGCGAAGTCGACCGGCGCCAGCGCGTGATCAGCGACATCAATCGTGCCATCGATGCCGCGTTCCGCGAAGAGGGCATCGAAATCCCCTTTCCGCAGCGTGATATCAATTTCCGCGGCCCTTTGCGGATCGAGCGCACCCCGGTGCGGGGAAGACAAGCCGGCTGAGCGCGGGGAGGAGGCGATGAAGAAGCTGATCCGGCCAACATGTGAATTGCGCGGCCAGCTTGCTGTCTGTAACGGTGGCTGCGCCTGTCATACTGGCGGGCAAGCTGAGGGTGGAAACCCGGCTCCCCCGCGCTTCCCCAATTACCCGCCGCAACACTGTTTGCGGCAAACCTCAAAACGGAGTCCCCCATGAAAGGTGACAAAACGGTCATTCAGCTGCTCAACAAACAGCTGGCCAACGAGCTCGCGGCGATCAACCAGTATTTCCTGCACGCCCGGATGTACAAGAACTGGGGTTTCAACGCCCTCGGCAAGCACGAGTACGAGGAGTCGATCGAAGAAATGCAGCACGCCGACAAGATCATTGAACGTTTGCTGTTTCTCGACGGCCTGCCCAAGATGGAGGTGCCGAAGCTGTCCATCGGCACCAACGTTCCCGAGTGCCTGAGCGGCGACCTCAAGCTTGAGCACGCTGCGCACGCCGACCTTATCGACGCCGTCAGCCACTGCGAATCCGTCAAGGACTACGTCTCCCGCGACCTGCTGCAGGAGATCCTCAATGACACCGAGGAGCACCTTGACTACCTCGAAACGCAGCTCGATCTGATCGACAAGGTTGGCTTGCAGAACTATCTGCAGACGCAGATGGGCGGGGCGTCAGGGGACTGATTGTCGGCTGGCCGCCTAGTGATGTGCGGGCTGGCTCGCCAAGCTCCGTGCGGCTACTCCGCTTGCCGCGAATCGAGGCTGATCGTTACCGGACCGTCGTTGATCAGGTGAACTTGCATGTCGGCGCCAAAGACGCCGGTCGGCACCTGCCGTCCCAGGGCGTTTTCGAGGCACAGGACAAAGCGCTCGAAGAGAGGTTGCGCCAGGTCCGGCGGTGCCGCGCGGTTCCAGGAAGGGCGGTTTCCCTTCCGGGTCGATGCAAAGAGGGTGAACTGGCTGACCGCCAGCATTTCGCCATCGGCATCGACGACGCTGCGGTTCATGACCCCGGCCGCATCGGCAAAGATGCGTAGCCGGGCCAGCTTGGCGGCCATCCAGTCAAGATCGGCGTCGGCGTCGGAGGGCTCGAAGCCGGCCAGGACCAGCAGACCGGCGCCGATGCTGCCGGTCACTTGACCATCGACTTCCACCCGTGCCGAGGCGACGCGTTGGGCGACGACCCGCATCCCTTGCTCAGCTTTCCGGCACGCCGCGTGGTTCGCCGGGCGCCAGCCAGCGGACGGCATTGTGCAGAGGTTCCGGCTGTAAGGTGACGTGCGTGATGCCCTGCTCGGAGAGGACCTGCCGACTGGCGGCAAGGACCGCCGGCCAGTGCGCCAGCGATTCGACGACCAGATGCGCCGATAGCGCGATACGGTTCGACGACAGGGTCCAGATGTGCAGATCGTGCACCGAGGCAACGCCCGGCACGCCGGCCAAGCGGCGACCGACCTGCTCGGTGGACAGGCTCACCGGGACACCTTCCATCAACGCCTGCAGGACCTCGCGCAGCAGGCGCAGGCTGGATACCAGCATCAGCGCACAGATCAGCAGCGAGAGCAGCGGGTCGACGGTCATCCAGCCGGTCCACATGATCACCGCACCGGAGACCAGCGCGGCCACCGAACCGAGCAGGTCACCGAGCACGTGCAGCAGGGCTCCGCGGGTATTCATCGTTTGCTCGCCGTGCATCAACAACCAGGCAACACCGATGTTGAGCACCAGTCCAATCGCCGCAACGATGGTTACTGCTTCGCCGTTGACCACCCCCGGTTCGAGAAAGCGGCGCACCGCCATCACCGAAATGCCGACCACGACCACGACCATGAACAGCACATTGGCCAGCGCTGCCAGGGTTTCGACGCGGCCGTAGCCGTAGGTGTGCCGTTGTGTCGGCGGCCGTTTCGAGATCCAGGCGGCAAAGGCGGCGAGGGCCAGCGAAGCACTGTCGGTGACCATGTGCCCGGCATCGCCGAGCAGTGCCAGCGATCCCGACCAGAAACCGGTGACCGCCTCGACGGCGGCAAAGCCCAGCGTCAGCAGCAACGCCCAGATCAGGCGCGGGCCGGCGTCCGCGTGGTGGTGATGCGCGTGGCCATCGTGATCGCCATGCGCGCCATGGTCGTGCGCGGCGCGGCCAGCTACGTGCGAATTGCCGTCGTGATCGTCGCCCTCGTGGCCCTCGTGCTTATCGTGTGGGTGGTGTTCGCTCATACTGCCGACATTCTAGCCGACATAAATGGCGCTGGGGGTCAGCTCGGGACTGCGGGCGGAAGATGCTGCCGTTTGCTGAAAGGAGAAAAGGATGCGGGTACTACTGGTCGAAGACGACGCAATGATCGGCAATGCCGTTCTCGCCGCCTTGCAGGATGCTTCCTACGCAGTTCAGAGAAATCATCAAGAACATTGGGGGGGTTGGATGGATGGTCTCGAAAAGCGTCTGAGAGAGTCGCTGCAAAGCAAGCTGTCCGTCGGGCTGTCCCTGACGATTCTCGGTGTGGCCCTGATCGCCGGTATCTTCGCTTTTTTTCTGGCGCACCATGAGGCTGAGGAGTTGCAGGACGATGTGCTGCGGCAGCTTGCGGCGGCCATTGTCCGGCAACATTTGGCCTTGACTACTCCGCCTGTGGGAGAACTCGGTAACGAGGAAGTTCGTGATCGGGAGAATCGCGTTTTCGTGCAACTCCTCGCCAGCAGTTCCTCGATCGCCAGCGGTGTGTCTGCCGATCTGCCCTTGGCGCTGCCAGCAGATCTGGTCGACGGTCTGCAGACGGTGAGCATTGGTCATGAACGCTATCGCGTTCTGGTCAGGGCTCTTGACAGTGGGGAGCGCCTAGCCGTAGCGCAGGACACGGCCGTTCGCGACGAAATTTCTCGCGGCGGCGCGCTACTCACGCTGACGCCCTTCCTTATCCTGGTTCCGATCCTGCTATTGGTCGTCGCCGCGATGGTTCGCAAGATATTTCGCCCGGTTGCCGCGCTCGCCCATGAAATCGATCAGCGCCACGAGGACGAGTTGCATCCGATTGCCCCCGAGACTTTGCCCAACGAAATCCGCCCCTTCGTTCTGGCCATCAATCGGCTCTTGCGGCGAGTAGAAAAATCGATGGATGCGCAGCGGCGTTTCATTGGCGATGCGGCCCACGAGTTGCGCTCGCCGCTGACTGCGCTCTCCTTGCAAGCCGAACGCCTCGCCGCGGCCGAAATGTCGCTCAACGCCCAGGAACGACTGAAGACCCTGCGCCAGGGTATCGAACGTGGCGCAGCATTACTGGATCAACTGCTGGCTCTGGCCCGTGCCCAGGCGTCGGCCAACACCTCGCAAAGCAGGCTGTCTGTACAAGAGGTTTACCGGCGCGTGCTGGAGGACTTGATGCCCTTGGCTGAAGCGAAGGCGATCGATATTGGCGTCGTCTGCGCTGCCGACGCCGAAGTGGTCATTAACGACTTTGACTTGATGACTCTCGTCAAGAACCTGGTGGGGAACGCGATTCGTTACACGCCGGCCGGTGGGCGCGTCGACTTGTCGGTGCTGGCTACCGCCGCCGCGACGACGCTGGTAATTGAAGATAGCGGTCCCGGCATTCCGGACGCAGAGCGAGAGCGGGTGTTTGATCCGTTCTATCGCGTCCTGGGCAGCAACGAAATCGGTTCGGGCCTCGGTCTGTCGATTGTTCGGGCTATTGCCGTCCGCGTGGGCGCCACGCTGGCTCTTGGCTTTGCCGACCAGCCATCGTGTTCAGGCCTGCGCGTGACGGTGACTTTTCCAGCCGTAGAGAAGCGATGCTGCGATTGATCCGGGCGCAACCCTGTTCGCCGATCAGCAGCTGCCCCGGAGCCAGCGACAGCACGGTCTGCGTCGAGCGCGCATGGCCCAGGATGACCTGTAGCGATCTGCCGCTATCGAGCAGCAACAGCCGTGCCTGGTGGGTCGCATCTACGGTGACATAAAGAAACTGGTCATCGCCGGCTTCCGGGCTGACGGCGATGCCATCGTGCAGCAGCACCAGGCCATCCGGTTTCGACAGGCCGGCGAGGACCTGCGGGCGGCTGCCGTCGCCGACGTTTACCCGTCGTCGCCGTTGACGTACAGTGAGCGCCCGCTTCGTCAGCCAGAGGCGTCCGCAACGTCTACTGTCTCGCCATCGGCATGCCCTGGAAAAATTGGTCTTCCGAAAGTCTCGGGGTCGCGCTGGCGATTCTGGCGGCCTTCGGCTTCTCGTTCAAGGCGATCTTCGTCAAGCTCGCCTACGCCGTCCCGCAGGCCGTGCCGGTCGAGGCGATCACCTTGCTCGCCTTGCGGATGAGCTTCGCTCTGCCCTTCTTCGCGGTCATCGCAGTGCACGCCAGTCGCGCGGCGCCGTCGCTGTCGCGCCGTGACTGGCTGACGCTGGTCGCGCTCGGCCTGCTCGGCTACTACGGCGCCAGCCTTCTCGACTTCATCGGCCTCAGCTACATCAGCGCCGGTCTCGAGCGCTTGATTCTGTTTACCTATCCGACGCTGACGGTGATGATCGGCGTGCTGTTCATGGGCAAGAGCTTGCAGCGCCGCGAGATCGGCGCGCTGCTGCTGTCGTACGCGGGAATCGGCCTGGTCTTTTTCCATGACCTCGAGTTTTCGGGGGAGGCGCGATCGGTGATCATCGGCTCGCTTTTCATCTTCGCCTCGTCGCTGGCCTACGCTTTCTACCTGGCGGGTAGCGGCAGCATGATCCAGCGCCTCGGTTCGGTGCGCTTCACAGCCCTGGCGATGCTGGTCTCGGTCCTGGCCACCGAGCTGCATTTGCTCGTCACGCAGCCGCTGTCGGCGTTGTTGCTGCAGCCGCTGCCAATCTATGCCTACGCGGCGGCGATGGCGCTTTTCTCCACGGTGCTGCCGGTCTTCCTGCAATCGGCGGCGATCCGTCGTATCGGCGCGAGCAAGTCGGTGATGATCGGGACCCTTGGCCCGATGCTGACCATCGTCTTCGCCTGGTTGCTGCTCGACGAGCCGCTTTCCCTGGTGCAGTTGGCAGGCGCTGGACTGGTACTGGCGGGGGTATGGCTGGTCTCGCGGCGTTGAGTCAGTCCAGCATCCAGCAAGCGCACGCAGCTGCGAGTCGAGCGTGCTGGCCGGCGTACCCACGCCACTAGTCTAGTGAATGATGCAGTTTTCCTTGAGGTAGGCGAGTGCCTGGCTGCCGGAAGTGTCGGCGGGGTCGACCAGGGCGTTCTCCAGCTCGGGAAAGACCTCATTCCAGAGGGCCTCGAGGTCATCCTGCATGGCGTAAGGGGCAAAAGCGCGGATGAAGGCCAGTGCCGGTTGGCGTTGCAGGCCCTCTTTCCGGACTTTGCCGATCAGCGTACGTGCGGCGGCCTTGCTCAGTGCAGCCTTGGGCGTCGTATCAACCGCCAGACAGAGAAAAACCGTCAGCAGCGAATTCTCGTCTACCTTGCCAGCGGTGATCTTCTGCCAGTCCTGCGACACCCCTGCACTGAACTGGCTGGCTTCCTCGAGACCGAAGTCGCGCAGGAAATACAAGGGCTCAAGCTCGGGAATCAGCGTGCTCATCGCCTGCGAGGCGTCGAGAATCCGCGGCAGATCCTCGCTTTCGACCTTGTGCAGTTCCCTGCGAGCGACCGCCTGATAGGCTTCCGGCAGCGCCTTGAAAACCGCCCCGAGGCTTTTGCTTCCTTTGGCGCGGACGCCTTTTTCGCGGAGTTTTGCCAATATGCCGACGAATTCGGCGGCGTTGGGAAGTGAAGTTGCCTTGCTGCCGGCGAGATGCAGGAGGACGGCAGTACGGATGATCGACTCGCTGGCCACGGTCGAAATCTCTTCCGCAGGGACGCCGAGGCTGTCCGCAAACCACAGCGCCGTGTCGATCGTCTGTTGGTGGTCTTGCCGTTCTGCGCGCGCCTGGCGATAGTCGGCGCTACTGCGCAGCGACCAGTCGGCGAGAAACAGCTTCTGGGACTGCTTGATCATGATTCCGAACGAGGCATCTTCGGGCATTGCCCAGAGGCTTTTCAGCATTTCCGAGCCGCCTCGCGAATGCGACAGAAAAGTACCGTCACGCAAGGAGTGTGCCGCTTTTTCAAGGTCGCCACCGCTTTGTTCCTCAAGGAACAAACTGACCAGATTGACGATTCGTTGGCGTGCTTCGTCAATGTTCGGGCGCAGGTACTGGGTGCCGAAATACTCGGCGATCTGCACCATACCCTTCGGCCCGTCGTCGACAATGGCGGCAATTTTCGCGTCGGCCAGGATGCCGGCGCGGACGCCGAAAACGAGCGCACGTTCGAAAAAAGGTCGGTCGTCGAAAACGGCGAGCTGGCGGTGGTCGTTGGGCATGGGCGGTCAGATGTCTGCGGCTAGCATTGGGTGCGTCGAGCTCTCTGATCTACAAGGCTGATTCTTCCTCGGGCTCGCCCGGGGGGCGGCGCTGCTCATTGGCACGCGTCGGCGTTTCGTCGCTTGCCAGTTGCGGTTCTTCGGCTCGTGCGCGCGCCCGCAAAATCAGCAGGACGTCGCGGAAAATCTCGGCATGTTCGTAACGCAGGAGCCAGGTCAGCTCCATCCAGTCCTGATCGCTGACTTCGCTGTGGCTGAGGAAGGGGCGATTGGCCTCGGGATCCGACAATTCGTCGAGACGTTCGTCGTCGTTCAACTCGGCAGCCGCTTCATCGACGTCGTCGAAGAAGCCGAAAGTGCCGGTCTTGAAGAAGTGCTCGACGATTTCGGCACGATCACAGAGATAATCGGCCAGCGCGTCACAGCCGCCGTCGACCGCCGCGATTGCCTCGATGAACTCGCCGGGGTCGCTGTCAGCCCGGAAAATGACCGAGTTGATGATCGCCTGCAGGCGTTCGTGAGTGGCATCGCCATAGCGACGCTCAAGGACGATGGCGCGCGCGAATTGCGCCGGCAGGACCAGCAGGCTGACCACCGATTCCTTCGATGAATCGAAGTCGCGGAGGACTGCCAAGAGGTCCTTGGCGGCAAAATCATCGAGTGCGACGACCAGGGCGCCGTCGCCGTCGCTGTCTACCAGGGAGGCCAGCGCCGCCTCGGCACCGACGATGTCGCCGACACGGATCAGCTTCTCGGCGCGCACGAGTACTGGATGGCTCATCAGTTGTCTCCCGAATTTCGATCTTTGCGGTCAAAACCCTGTTCGGCAAGCCAGTCGGCGCCCGCTTCCTCGAGATCGATGTCGTCGCCGTCGCCGTCGCCGTCGCCCTCGGCGTCGGAGCGTTCGTCGTCGAAATCGTTGCGCTGCCGCCGATCGCCTGACTCTGACGATGGCTTGCTTCTGCCGTGCAGGTATTCCAGGCAGGCTGTGACGACCAGGAAGCGTTCGCCGTTCGGAGCGTCGAGGACCGTTTTCGCCAGCTTGCTGGCCCACGGCTGCAGATGCACGCTCTCCAGCAGTAGCTCCCAGGAAGGCAGGTCTTCCGGGTCCTGAGACGCCAGATCGCGCATGACTTCCGGGCTGGAAAAGTCCATTCCCCCGTGGAACGTGACGGCGACCATTTCCGGGCTGAATTCGATCATCGGCAGCAGTTCGGGAAGCTGACTGCGCTTCAGGCGTAGCCGCTGCGCGAGAACATCGTGCCCTGCCGAGTCGGTCAGCAGGTCGTCGAGCTCGGCGTCGTAGGCCGCGCTGAGTTCTTCAAAAAAATGCGACAGCCTCACTGCAATATTCCTTCCAGGTAGTTCTTCCAGATCTCGCGCGCGGTTTCAAGCGGTTTTTCGAGAAGATTGCGACGCCGGTTCTCGTCATAGTCGTGCCGCTTGCTGGCGTCGGAAAGCGTTTCGTACGCTTCCTGAACGTCGCGGAATCGGTCAGCGGCGTCGGCCGCGGTATTGCGGTCAGGGTGGAGCTGCAGGGCTTTTTTGCGATAGGCCTGCTTTACGCCTTCGAGAGACGTATCACTGACCACGCCAAGTACTGCGTAATAGTCCTTCATGCATCCTCTCTTCGGGCTGGGTCGGCGGCGCGCTGGCGTGCGTGCCGCTGGCGAGAGTGCGCAAAGCGGGTCATTCTAGCCCGAAATCAGCGCTTTCGGCCTGCGCACGAACGAGGCAGCCGCTGCGCGCGACGCTGGCAGGCCTGCTGCCGCCGGCGACTTACTTTGCCGGCTTGCGATTGCGCGCCGCCGCGGCCAGCGCGGCACGCGCCCAGGGCAGCATTTCCTCGCTACTCTCCATCGCCTCTTCGGGCACCGTCCAGTAATTCATTGTGTCGATACGGCCGTCCTTGCGAACCAGGCGGAAAGGCTCGCCGCCGACAGTTTCGAAGGTGGCTGCGCTTTGCACGTCTGCCTTGAGGTAGAGGATGTCGTTGGCGACGATGGCAAAGAACAGATCGTCGCAATAGAAGCCCCAGCCGCCGAACATCCCCTTGACGCGCAGGGTGCCCAGCGGAGCGAAGAGTTCGAGAGCATAGCGGACAACTACGGGCAGCTCGCGTGCAGCCATCTTGAAAACCTATGAAAGACGGAGGCGCTGCCACAAGGCGGCGGTCAGCGCGTCCTGGTTGAGGGTGTAGAAGTGCAGTCCCGGTGCGCCGTTAGCCAACAGGCGTTCGCAAAGCCCGGTTACCACGTCGAGGCCAAAGGCGCGGATCGATGCACTATCGTCGCCGTAGCTTTCGAGCTTCTTCCTGATCCAGCGCGGTATTTCGGCACCGCAGGTGTCGGAAAAGCGCGCCAGGCTGCTGTAGCTGGCGATGGGCATGATGCCGGGGACAATTGGCAGGTCGATGCCGATTGCCTGGCACTCGTCGATGAAGTGCGCGTAGGCGTCGAAGTTGTAGAAGTACTGGGTGATGGCCGAGTTGGCGCCAGCGTCGAGCTTGCGCTTGAAGCTTTGCAGATCGTCCTGCGGATTCTTCGCCTGCGGGTGGTACTCGGGGTAGGCGGCGACCTCGATATGGAAGCAGTCGCCGGTTTCGGCACGGATGAATTCGACCAGCTCGTTGGCGTAGCGAAAAGCGCCAGGCCGGGCCATCCCGGACGGCAGGTCGCCGCGCAAGGCGACGAGGTGGCGGATGCCGTTCGCGCGGTACTGTTCAAGGATGCTGCGGATGCTTTCGCGCGTCGAGCCGATGCACGACAGGTGCGGCGCCGCCTGGTAGCCCTCGCGCTGGATTTCGAGCACCGTTTCGAGCGTCCGGTCGCGGGTTGAGCCGCCGGCACCGAAAGTGACCGAAAAGAAGCGCGGCTTGAGCGTGGCCATGCGCGCCCGCGCGGCGCGCAGCTTTGCGGCGCCCTCGGGCGTTTGCGGTGGAAAGAGCTCGAGGCTGAAAGTACGCTTGTTCTGTGTCATGAGGAGCACATCACTGGCCCTTGCGGGTGGTCAACAGGGAAGAAAGTAGCGACGCGATGATGCTGTACAGCAGCGCTCCGAAGACGCCCGGCCAGAAGCCGCTGACGACGAAACCTTCGAGCAAGGAGCCCGCCAGCCAGAACATCAGGCCGTTGACCACGAACAGGAAGAGGCCGAAGCTCAGCAGCGTGACCGGGAGCGTCAGCAAGACCAACAGAGGGCGTAAGGCGGTGTTCACCAGCCCCAGCAGCACGGCGGCGATCATTGCCGTGCCAAATGATGCCAGCTGTATCGACGCGGGCATCAGGTAGGCGACGGCTAGGAGTGCGCAGGCGTTGAGCAGCCAGAGCAGGATCAGGCGCATGACGATGTCCCCCTGTTGAGGTCTCGGGTATCAGTAGCGGTAGTGGTCCGGCTTGTAGGGACCGTCCTTGGCGACACCGATGTACGCTGCTTGCGCATCGCTCAATTCGCTGAGCTGGGCGTTCAGGGTCCTGAGTTGCAGGCGGGCGACCTTTTCATCCAGATGCTTGGGCAGTGTATAGACGCCGATCGGGTAATCGGCGGTCCGCGTGAACAGCTCGATCTGGGCGATGGTCTGGTTGGCGAACGAGGAACTCATCACGTACGACGGGTGGCCCGTGCCGCAGCCGAGATTGACCAGACGACCCTTGGCCAGCAGGATGATGCGCTTGCCGTCGGGAAAGATCACGTGGTCGACCTGTGGCTTGATTTCTTCCCAGCTGTAACCCTCGATCGAGGCGACGTCGATTTCGTTGTCGAAGTGCCCGATGTTGCAGACGATGGCCTGATTCTTCATCTTCGCCATGTGGCTGTGGTCGATGACATGGTAGTTGCCGGTGCAGGTGACGAAGATGTCGGCCTTGTCGGCCGCGTAATCCATGGTCACTACCCGGAAGCCTTCCATGGCCGCCTGCAGCGCACAGATCGGGTCGACTTCGGTGACCCAGACCTGGGCGGAGAGGGCGCGCATGGCCTGCGCCGAGCCCTTGCCGACGTCGCCGTAGCCGGCAATCAAGACGACCTTGCCGGCGATCATCACGTCGGTCGCCCGCTTGATGCCGTCAACCAGAGATTCGCGACAGCCGTAAAGGTTGTCGAACTTCGACTTGGTGACCGAATCGTTGACGTTGATCGCCGGGAAGCGCAACTCGCCCCTGGTGTGCATCTGGTAAAGGCGATGCACGCCGGTGGTGGTTTCCTCGGTGACGCCCTTGACCGCCGCCAGGCGGACGGAGTACCAGGCAGGATCGCTGGCCAGCTTGGCCTTGATCGCCGCGAAGAGGATGGTTTCTTCTTCCGAAGTCGGCTTGGCGAGAACCGAGGGGTCCTTTTCGGCTCTGGCACCGAGGTGCAGGAGCAGGGTTGCGTCACCACCATCGTCGAGAATCATGTTGCTGAAGCCGCCGTCGGGCCACTCGAAGATGCGGTGCGTGTAGTCCCAGTAGTCGGTCAGCGATTCGCCCTTGACGGCAAACACCGGCACGCCGGATGCGGCGATGGCTGCGGCGGCATGGTCCTGGGTCGAAAAGATGTTGCACGACGCCCAGCGTACTTCGGCGCCGAGGGCGGTCAGCGTCTCGATCAGTACGGCAGTCTGGATGGTCATGTGCAGCGAACCGGTGATGCGCGCGCCCTGCAGGGTCTTGGCAGCGGCAAATTCTTCGCGAATCGCCATCAGGCCAGGCATTTCGGTTTCGGCGATGCGCATTTCCTTGCGGCCCCAGTCGGCGAGGCCGAGGTCGGCAATCACGTAGTCTTGGGTCTTGCTAAAAGCGTCCAGCACAGGTGGCTCCTTCAGAACTTTGCCGGGACAGGAAGCCGTCACGTGCCCACTGAAGGACTTCAGCGTGGGCCCATCCCGCTTCCCATGTCCGGCATGGGTTGGTTGGATGAGCGCCGTTTGAGAAATCCGAGCCTGAAACTGTCTAGCGACAGCCCTGCAGCGCCCCTCGGATTAGGCTTGCCATTATAACCGGATCCTGGTCTGTTAAAGCAGGGTTCGTCACGAAGCAGTGCTCTTGCCGCGCCCGGTTCAGTAAGCGAGCGAATCGTAAGTCTGCTTGCTTCCCCGTACCTCGACGCTGACCTGGTTGGGGGCGCAGATGGCGATCTCGCCGGGGCGCGACAGCCAGCCCTGGCGCACGCAGTACTGGCGGAGGCCGGGATCCGAAGCGACGCGCACGCGACGCTGGTCGACGACCACCGTGGTAATACCCAGCGGACCGGGGACTTCGATGCGCCGATTGCGTGATAGTTCGAGTTCCGAGAAAACGTCGCCGCCGCGCCGGACGATGGCTTTTTCAGCAACGCCTGCCTGCCAGGCCAGCGGGAAGGCGGCGGCACAGAAGGCCAGGCCCAGCGCCACGATCAGCCAATCGCCGGGCTTGAACAGCCCGAACCAGTGCATGACCGTTAGGAAATGTCGAGAGTGAGCATCGGCGGCGGCAACTCGCGGTGGCGAACCAGCACCCGGGCACTGCTGCGGAATTCTCGCCCCAAACGTTCGGCGAGATAAACCGAGCGGTGTTGCCCGCCGGTGCAGCCGATGGCTACGGTCAGGTAATTGCGACTGTCGCGGATATACGCCGGTAGCCAGGCGCGAACGAAGCCGGCGATGTCCTGGCGCATGCGCAGGACCTCTGCTTCGGCTTCGAGAAAGGAAATGACCTGCTCGTCGCGGCCGGTCAGCGTGCGCAGGCTGGCTTCGTAGTAGGGATTGGGCAGGCAGCGCACGTCGAACACCAGGTCGGCGTCGAGCGGAATGCCGTTCTTGAAGCCGAACGACTCGAACAGCAGCGCCAGTCCCTGGCAAGGCTCCGCCATGTCGTCGGTGGCGACGAACTGGCGCACCCACTCGCGCAAGGAGCGGGCTTGAGGACGGTGGTGTCCATGTGATGGGCGATGGCGGACAGGCCGGCGAGGTGGACACGTTCTTCGGCGATTGCTTCGGTGAGGGTCAGCCGATCGCTGGCCAGCGGATGCCGGCGCCGCGTTTCCGAGTAGCGTTTGATCAGCGTGTCGTCCTGCGCGTCGAGAAACAGCAGCTGCAGTTCGAGATTCCGGGCGCGCAGTGCGTCGAGTTGCGGTGGCAGCCTGGCGACGCTGTCGCCGCCGCGACTATCGATCACCACGCCGACCTTGTCATAGCCCTGCTCATCGAGTTGCTCGACAAGCTGCGGCAACAACTGCGAGGGGAGGTTGTCCACGCAATAGTAGTCAGCGTCCTCCAGCACTTCGAGGGCAATCGATTTTCCGGAACCGGAGAGGCCGCTAATGAGCACGAGATGCATGTGCGCAAGGATAGCGGTGTGCGCCGCCACGAGCAAGTCACTCTGGCATACTCTCGATGTTCCACTTTGTCAGGTCAGGCTCATGACTCTTTTTGATATCCCTTTTCTCGGCGAACTGGCGGCAATTCGGCGTGACCTTCACGCCCACCCGGAGCTTGCTTTCAATGAGTTGCGCACTGCCGATGTAGTGGCGCGCGAGTTGAGCAGCTACGGGCTGCAAATCCATCGCGGGCTGGCGCGTACGGGCGTCGTTGCGACCCTGCGCAAAGGCAGTAGTGCGCGGGCGATCGGTCTGCGCGCCGACATGGACGCCTTGCCGCTGCTCGAGAAGAACGATTTTTCCCACCGCTCGACCGCGGCAGGTCTGATGCACGCTTGTGGTCACGACGGCCATACGGCGATGCTGCTCGGCGCCGCGCGCTACATGGCCGAGCACGTGAACGAGATTGATTTCGACGGCAGCGTGCATTTCATCTTCCAGCCTGCCGAGGAGTCGGAGGGAGGGGCGGCGGTGATGATGGCCGACGGCCTGTTCGAGAAGTTTCCGATGGACGCCGTATTTGGCCTGCACAACTGGCCCGGAATCCCGGTCGGCGAAATGGCGGTGATGCCGGGGCCGGTGATGGCCGGGACCTGTGCCTTCGAGATCTGGGTGCGCGGCCAAGGTTGCCATGCCGCGATGCCCCATCAAGGCGTCGATACGCTGGTCGTCAGCAGCCAGCTGGTGCTGGCCTTGCAGACCGTTGTGGCGCGCAACGTTCACCCCTGCGAGTCGGCGGTGGTCAGCGTCACCCAGATACACGCCGGTGAAGCCTGGAACATCATTCCCGACGACGCCGTCCTGCGCGGCACGATCCGTAGCTTCAATGGCGAAACGCAGGCGCTGGTCGAGAGCGCCGTCGAACGTCTGTGCAGCGGCATCGGCAGCGCTTTTGGTGCGCAGATTTCCGTGCGCTTCGACCATCGCTATCCAGCAACGGTCAATAGCGTGGCAGAAAGCGAGGTCTGTCGTCAGGTGGCGAGGGACGTGCTCGGCGCTGACAAGCTGCGCGTGGACGAACTGCCGTCGATGGGCGCCGAAGACTTCGCGTACATGCTGGCCGAGAAGCCGGGTTGCTACGCCTGGTTGGGCAACGGTCCCGGTAGCGGCGGTTGTACCTTGCACAATCCCCACTACGACTTCAACGACGAAATCCTGCCGATCGGCATCAGTTACTGGGTGCGCCTGGCAGAGACCTGGCTGAAGGGGAGGCACGAGCAAGGCCTGGCCTGAGTTGCTGGCCTGCGTTCCGCCAAGGCGCCGGCATGGCTCGCGGAACGTAGTGCGCGAGGCGTGACGAGAGTGGGAGGTTTTTTGTTACACTCGCAGAATAGCAGGGCCGCAGCCCGCCCCGCGACCGACCGCGTGCAGCGATGACGGTGGTTGCGGTGCTGCTGCAAAGGCCCGCGAAAAAATGGCGGGGAGTATCCAGTACAGTAGCTGGATACTCCCCGAGTTCCGGCCGAAGCCAGAACTCCCAGACCATGAAATGGAGAACAGCGTGTGTAGCGTAAAGACGTGGGCTTACAGGCAGCTTACGTGCGCCAGCTCAAGAACCGACAGCGATGCGCATTCTTCTTGCTGAAGACGACAGAATCATTGCCGATGGCCTTTGCCGCTCGCTGCGCAAGGGGGGCTACGCCGTCGACTGCGCGTACACAGGAATCGACGCCGATACCGCTTTGCTGACCAACGTCTACGATCTGGTAATTCTCGATTTGGGTCTGCCAAGGCTGCCCGGCCTGGATGTGCTGCGCCGGCTGCGTGCTCGCAAATCGAGCACCCCGGTATTGATCCTGACTGCGCTCGACGGTATCGACGACCGCGTCAAAGGGCTTGATTTGGGTGCCGACGACTACATGGCCAAGCCTTTCGAGCTGCCTGAACTCGAGGCGCGTGTGCGCGCGCTGAGTCGCCGCTCGTCAGGTACGGCACGGCTTATCCATTGCGGTTTGCTCACTTTTGACCAGACCGACCGTTGTGCGATGGTCAATGGCGAGATGCTCGACCTTTCCGCTCGTGAGCTCGGCTTGCTGGAGATTCTCCTTTCGCGCGCCAGGCGGCTGGTCAGCAAGGACCAACTGGTCGATCACCTCTGTGGCTGGGGCGAGGAAGTGAGCCACAACGCCATCGAGGTCTATATCCATCGCTTGCGCAAGAAGCTCGAAGCGACAGGTGTCAATATCACGACCGTGCGCGGCCTCGGATACTATCTTGAGAAACCTGCGGAAGAAACGAGACCCTGACGTCCAGCGCTCGCTTTTCGGCGAGATCCTGGACTGGATGCTGGCACCCTTACTTTTTGTGTGGCCGATCAGCATCGCTTTCACCCACTACTTTGCCAACAGTGTCGCCAGCTTCCCTTACGATCAGTCACTGCGCGAGCATGTGACGGCGATATCGCGACAAATCACTTTCGACGACGGGCGTCCGCAACTGGCGATGCCGGCTGTGGCGCAGCTTTTTCTACGTTCCGACGAGATCGACAACGTCTATTTCCATTTGCTCGATGGCAGCGGCAAACTGGTCGTCGGTGACCCCGAACTGCCCGTGCCGGTCTTGCCCATCAGTCTCGAGAACAACGAGCCCGGCGAGGTTCATTTTCGCGATGACGAGTTCCGCGGCCAGACGCTGCGCGTCGCCTACATGGTTCTCTTCGCCAGCGCCCAGTCGACGACGCCCCGGGTCTTGATCGAAGTTGGAGAGACGACTGAAAAGCGCTCGCAGTTGGCGAACAAGATCATTGCCAGCGTGATCCTGCCACAGTTCGTGATCATCCCCCTGGCGGTGGTGCTGGTCTGGTTCGGCCTATCGCAAGGCTTGCGTCCGCTGACCCGATTGCGCAAGCGCATCGAAGCGCGTCGCGAAGCGGATCTCTCGCCGATTTCGCTGAGCCGCGTTCCCGAGGAGCTGCGGCCGCTGACCGAAGCTTTCAATTCGATGCTGGCGCGGATGCAGAACAACGTCGACGCACAACGCCGTTTCATTGCCAACGCCGCGCACCAGATGCGCACGCCGCTCACCGGCTTGAAGACGCAAGCGCAGCTGGCCATGCGCGAGCGTGATCCGGGCGAGCTGCGGCACGCCTTGAGCCAGATTCTCGCCGGCGTTGATCGCGCCTCGCGCCTGGTCGACCAGTTGCTGGCGCTGGAGCGTGCCGAAGCGAGTGGTCACTCGCAGCAGACGCTGCTGGCGCTCGACCTTGAGCCGCTGCTGCGCGAAATCGTCGAGACCTGGGTCGTGCAGGCGCTCGAAAGGCGCATCGACCTTGGTTACGAGCCGGCCGGTGCCGTGCCGATCGTCGGTAACGCTTTTCTCTTGCGCGAGATGATCAACAATCTGCTCGACAATGCCCTGCGCTATACCCCCGCCGACGGACGCGTCACGGCGCGGGTGTTTGCGCAGGGCGATTTCGCCCTGCTCGAAATCGAAGACAGTGGCAGCGGTATTTCCGACGACGATTCGCACAAGGTTTTCGACCGCTTTTACCGGGCCGACGGCAGCGATGGCGAAGGAAGCGGCCTGGGCCTGGCCATTGTTCGCGAGATTGCCGAGATCCATCAGGCCGCGGCCAGCCTGCGTCCAAAGACCAGCGGCGAGAGTGGTGAAGCGGTGTGCGGCTGTATTGCCCGGATTGTTTTCCCGTTGCGGCGCTTGCAGCCGTCGCGCCTGCCAATTCCGGCAGCCGCCCGCACCGGCTTTGCCTGACCGCTGTCGGTATGGCCCCGCCTTGCCGGACGCTTGCGCAGGACCGGAGGCGACCAGGGCCTGCCGAAATCTCGAAATCTACTTCCACAAGCGAGAGCTGGCAGGAAGTACTGGACACCCTCTCCCTACCCGGGCGGCGAAGGACATCAGTTGGCAATCGTGCCCTGAAAGAAAGCACTTGACCGGTGAGCGACACACAGGTCGAAACTGCTAGCAGGACTACCTTGAAAGGACTGCCATGAACACGAAGACAAACGAGGCACGGTCGAGCGGGCACGAACATCCGCATCACCAGCCCGAGCATTCGCACGCCACCCACGACTTGCACCCTGGTCACGATGCCGCCGGCGCCAGGACGGTCAAGGATCCGGTTTGCGGCATGTCCGTCACGCTTGGCGCTGGCAAGCCGAGTTTCGAGTACGGGCGCCAGACCTGGCACTTCTGCTCACAGAAATGTCACGACAGGTTTGCTGCGGATCCTGCGCACTACCTGACTGGCGCGCACAAGAAGCAAGCGGAGCAAGCGCCTTCAGCGCCGGCCGGCACGCAATACACCTGCCCGATGCACCCCGAAATCGTTCGCGATGCGCCCGGGGATTGCCCGAAATGCGGCATGGCCCTGGAGCCCATCGGCGTTCCGAGCGCTGACGAAGGCCCCAACCCCGAGCTGGTCGATTTCAGGCGCCGGTTCGCGATCGGCGCGGTGCTCACCGTGCCCCTGCTGATCCTGACCATGGGGCCCTTCCTCGGTCTGGGCTTCGTACGCGATCTGCTCGGTGAACGCACGGCGCTATGGGTCGAGCTGGTCCTGAGTACGCCGGTGGTGCTGTGGGCCGGCTGGCCGTTCTTCGTGCGCGGCGTCAAATCGGTCGTCAATCGCAGCCTCAACATGTTCACGCTGATCGGCCTGGGCGTTGGCTCGGCGTATCTGTTCAGCATCGTCGCGGTCCTCTTTCCAGGGCTGTTCCCGGATGGCTTCCGCGACGCGCAGGGGCATGTGGGCGTCTATTTCGAGGCCGGCGCGGTCATCGTTGTCCTGGTTCTGCTCGGGCAGGTGATGGAGCTGGGCGCGCGTGAGCGCACCGGTTCGGCGATCCGCGCGCTGCTCGACCTCGCCGCCAAGACGGCGCACGTGATCCGTGCCGACGGGCGCGAGGAGGAAATCCCTCTTGAGGACGTTGTCGTCGGCGAGCACCTGCGGGTGCGCCCCGGCGACAAGGTGCCGGTCGATGGCATCGTGCGCGAAGGTCACTCGTCGATCGACGAGTCGATGATCTCGGGCGAGCCGGTACCGGTGGAGAAGGTCGCCGGCGACAGGGTCACCGGGGCGACGGTCAACGGCACCGGGTCCTTGATCATCGAAGCGCAGCGGGTCGGAGGCGACACCGTGCTCAGCCAGATCGTCGAGATGGTTGCCAACGCGCAACGCTCGCGGGCGCCGATCCAGAAGCTCGCCGACGCGGTCGCCGGCAAGTTCGTTCCGGCAGTGATCGGCATCGCCATCCTGGCGTTCATCGCCTGGGCGACCTGGGGACCGGCACCGGCGCTTTCCTATGCTCTGGTCGCAGCGGTGGCGGTGCTGATCATCGCCTGCCCTTGCGCGCTCGGCCTGGCGACGCCGATGTCGATCATGACCGCCACCGGGCGCGGCGCGCAGGCCGGCGTGCTGATCAAGAACGCCGAAGCGCTGGAGCGCTTCGCCAAGGTCGACACGCTGATCGTCGACAAGACCGGCACGCTGACCGTCGGCAAACCGAAGCTGGTGGCAGTGTTGCCCGCTGCCGGGCACAGGGAAGACGAAGTGCTGCGCCTCGCGGCCAGTCTGGAACGAGGCTCTGAACACCCGCTGGCCGAAGCCATCGTCAAGGGAGCCGAAGAGCGTGGCATCGACCTGGCCAAGGCTGACGAGTTCGAGGCGCTCACCGGCAAAGGTGTGAAGGGCGTCGTCGATGGCCAGGCGGTGGCCCTGGGCAATGCCGCACTGCTCACTGAACTGGGTCTCGATGGAGGCAGCTTCGTCGGGGCGGCCAACGCCCGCCGCGACGAGGGTGAGACGGTGATGTTCATCCTGATTGGCGAACAAATCGCCGGCCTGGTAAGCGTCGCCGACCCGGTCAAGGAGAGTACGCCCGAAGCACTCAAGGCGCTGCACGCCGAGGGCCTGACGATCATCATGGCCACCGGCGACAACGAACGCACGGCGCGTGCCGTCGCCGGCCGCCTGGGCATCGATGAAATCCGTGCCGACGTACTGCCGGCCGACAAGGCACGGATCATCAAGGATTTGCAGGCCAAAGGCCACCACGTGGCGATGGCCGGCGACGGCGTCAACGATGCGCCGGCACTGGCGCAGGCCGACGTCGGCATCGCCATGGGCACTGGCGCCGACGTGGCCATCGAGAGCGCCGGCTTCACGCTGGTGAAGGGCGACCTCAACGGTATCGTGCGCGCCCGCCGTCTGGCCCGGGCGACGATGCGCAACATCAAACAGAACCTGTTCTTTGCCCTGGTCTACAACGCCGCCGGGGTTCCGGTCGCCGCCGGCATCCTGTATCCCTTCCTGGGCATCCTGGTCTCACCGATTTTTGCCGCCGCGGCGATGAGTCTGTCGTCGATCTCGGTGATTAGCAACGCCTTGCGGCTGCGCAGGATCTCAATCTGACTTGAGGGAGAAAGCGATGCCAATAGAAAGCAAAGTGGAAGACCTGGTGTGCGACATGATGGTCGAGCCGGATAGTTAGTGCTTTTGCTATCCGGGGAGAGACTACGCGTTCTGCTCAGCGCAATGTCGCGACCGTTCGGCAAGGCAATACAAAGAAAGCGCGAAGATCGCGATCCAGTCTGTGGCAAGCGCATCAACTGCAACAAGGCACACATCACCATCGAGTACAAAGGCAACGAATACCCGCTTTGTTGCCCAATCTGCCAGGCGGAATTCGAACGCGATCCGGAGCGCTATCTGCAGTGAGCGTCGATGGCAGCGCGGTGTCGGTGCAAGCTGGTTGTTAAGGCGCCAAGGCCGACGCCCAGCGGGCGTCACTTGCTTTCCGAGTGCCCGCCGCTTGCACTTTCTCGGCCGTGGCGGGCGCGGGTTGTTGGCTGGAATCCGCGATGATGCTCAACAAAGATGAAACCCGGGAGCTTTATCGTCGACGCGCGAAGCGATACGACTTGTCCGTTCAGCTCTATCGGGTTTTTGGATTCAGGGTGGATCGCTACCGACAGGACGCGATATCGGCACTCGGCCTTGGTCCGGGCGACTTTAACAGCTTGACCAATCCTATCCTCCAGGATAGGATGAGAGGTATGAGCACGCACACTTCCCATCCAGAGATCATCAAGCGCCTGAAACGGGCTGAAGGCCACCTCAGGAGCACCATCGCCATGCTTGAGGACAGCCGTGACTGTCTGGCGATCGCCCAGCAACTGCAGGCCGTCGAAAGCGCAGTCGGCAATGCCAAGAAGACGCTGGTGCACGACCACATCGACCACTGCCTTAAACAAGCAGTACGCGACGCGCCGCAAAGCGCGGAAGAGACTATCCGCGAGTTCAAAGCCATCACCAAATATCTCTGAAGGAAACACGATGACCAGTTTTTCCACCCTGCTGGCGCAGGGCGCGGGAAACGCCTGGCTGTTTATCCCGAGTGCGATCTTGCTCGGCGGCCTGCACGGCCTCGAACCAGGCCACTCCAAGACCATGATGGCCGCTTTCATTGTGGCGATTCGTGGCACGGTGGGGCAAGCCGTTCTGCTCGGGGTATCGGCGACGATTTCACACACAGCTGTGGTGTGGGTGATCGCGCTTGGCGGCATGTACTTCGGCCAGAAATGGGACGCGGAAACCAGTGAGCCCTATCTGCAGGTGGCGTCCGCCTTGGTGATCATCGGCGTTGCTCTCTGGATGATCTGGCGGAACTGGCGACAACAGCAGCTTGCCGAGCAGGAGCACGATCATCATCATGACGACAGCAAACTCATCGATACCGGCCACGGCGTGGTACGCCTGGATGTGTTCGAGGACGGCGTGCCGCCGCGCTTCCGTTTGTTCGCGAAAAGCGGGCACGGCCACACCTGGACAGCCGATCAGGTGAGGATCGAGACCGAACGGCCAGACGGTAGCTGCCAATCCTTCCGGTTCGTGCAGCGCGACGGCTTTGTGGAGTCGGAGCAGGAAGTTCCCGAGCCGCACGAATTCGTGGCTCGTCTGCGCCTGGGTCACGAGCACCACAGCCACGACTATGACGTCGAGTTCGTCGAGCACGACCACCAGCACCACGCCATCAAGGACTACGAGGGGCTGGACGTGTCAGCTCCGGGATACCAAGATCCGCACGAACTGGCGCATGCCAACGATATCCGCCACCGTTTCACCAATCGGGAAGTGACGACTGGGCAGATCGTCATGTTCGGGCTGACTGGCGGGCTGATTCCCTGTCCCGCCTCGATTACCGTGCTGTTGCTGTGCTTGCACTTGAAGGAGATCACCCTCGGTGCGACCCTGGTGCTGAGCTTCAGTATCGGCTTGGCCTTGACGATGGTGCTTTCCGGCACCTTGGCAGCCTTGAGCGTGAAACACGTTTCCAGGCGATGGAGCGGTTTCGGCAAGTTTGCGCGGAGAGCACCTATTTCTCTGCTGCGCTCATCCTTCTCGTTGGTCTTTACGTTGGCTACCAAGGCCTGAAAGCACTGGCCTGACGAGTAGGTTGCCCGCCCCCACATGCCATGCATCATCTGCATGGTGTGCTTCAGGGCGGCCCAGCGTTCCTCCTTCAGCTTCTTCCGCGCCCAGGGAGGCTGAGCCTCTGGCGGATCTTGCCGATCTGCTTCTGCATCTTTTTCATGTTCTCCAGCACTTGCTCTCCGTCGCACACCCCAGGTTCGGTGACAGAACTCTGACCAAAATGTAACTGCCCGGTCAGTAGTCTGTTGGCATGCACATTCTAAGATGGCATCAGCGTCGGATGAGGACTGTCCGGCGTAATCAACCCGATGTCAAAAGGAGAACAGCATGAGGAACAAGTTCGCGAAACTGGCGCTGATAGTGGCCGCGAGCGCCGTCGGTACAACGACTGCGTTTGCCCACCAGGATTACTCGGAAACGCAGATCGATCACTGGCTTTCGCACGTCTCGGAATCCGGTGGCCAGCCGACCGCCAAGCAGCTCGCCCCCTTTGGTTACAGCTCTTCCGCACTCGCTTCACGGGAACTGCAAATCGATGGTGCTACCAAGGTCTTGAATGTTGAGCGCTTCGAAACCGTGCGCCTCAACGTCGGCGGCAAGAGCGTCACCTGGACGTTCGATACGCTCGGGACCACGCCGTTTCCGCTTTCAAACATCGTTGCCGGCGCCGATGGTGTGACGGTGTATGTGAGCGAGAGTCCGGATCGTCTGGGCGGCTGACAAAGGTCCAGGAGCAAACAAGCCCACCGGGGATGAGGCGCATTTCATTGCCCGGGCGCACTACTCGAAGTAGCTCACGAAAGATCCATGCAATGCTTATTGCATCAATTCCAGGAGAAAGAAGATGTTGAAGAATCTGCTGATGGCCGTCGCACTGACTGGCGTTACTGTAGCCGCCAACGCCGACGATGCTGCGCGTGCGCAAGCTGAAAAAGTGATCTCGATGAAGGACGGATCGACGGTCTTCATCTTCAAGGGCGGAAAGATGGCCATGGAAGACAAATACGGTCGCGCCACGCGCATGGACGAGGGCAAGGTGATGGAAACCACGGACGGCCAGAAGGTCATCATGCATGGCGACGAGGTCAGTCGCCTCAGCCCACTTCTCAAGGACCATAAAGGCCCTTGAGCGACAGCTGAACCTTTCGAAGCCTTGTCGCCCATTCTGACGGGATCGACACGTGACATCAGCCCAAACGAACGCTGGTCGTAGCGAATGGGATCGACATGATCTGCAGGCTTCTTGATCAGAGAGCTTAGGCCACTCGTTCCGCGCCTGTTCGCACGAGCACTTCGGTCGTGGCGGCGCAGCGCGGAGAGCACACAAGCCAGTGACTGTATAAAGGCGCTGCGGATATCTGGCGAAGGCCAGATACCGCGGCGTCTTCCGCTTGGACAAAGCCGGTAGAGGCACTAAGCGGCGTACCAGCACAAGCGAAGGCGGACCGGGACAGCCCTGACGCATGACCCAGCCGAATCAGGCTCATTTGCCGGTAACGCCCGCTTTTGCGGTCGAGGCGGTCAAATTGCGGTTGGCTAGCGGCAAAGGACGGGTGGTGGAGTCAGCCAGGAGGATGCCGAAAGAATTTTTTGGACGGCGGTACGATCGCCAGGCGAGCCTTTCCGAACGCGGCGTACGCCGCGCTCGAGAGGATGTTTCGGGTACGCCTGTGTGAGGTCACTCAAGTTGAAGCAGGAATGGAGCGGCGAGGAGCGCGCGGATTCGTGCTGGGTCGAGCCAGGGGGCGGCGCAGGAGCTTCGAATGAAGGCGATGGCACCGCGCACGCCGAGTTGCTGATAGAGATCGCGTAGCTGTCGGGTGAAGCGTGCCAGGGTATTGAACACATGCGCCAGGCGCATGAGGAGGTGATAGCCTTTCATGGCATTCCAGTCGAGGGCAAAGGCATGCTCGTAGTGGTAGCCCTGATGTTTTTCGACGAGGAAGCCCGCTTCGATGCCCCAGCGGTGGCGGGCCCCGAGGTTGCAGCGCTCATGGACATTGTCTTGGCTGAGCGGTTGGCTGGAGAGCCAGGCGTGGCGCGATGTTTCGGTGACGGTCCTGGCCTGTTCATCGATCTTCTCCCAGCTTTCCTCACAGACCACCAGATTCAGCTTGAGACGCTGACGCCCGTTGGCAGCGAAGGCGTAGTCGATGTCGTTGACCCAGCTGAAGTGTTGTCGGCGTCTTCCCCAACCGCGCTGCACAACTTGTGGCTTCAGGGCGTGGAGCGCGCGGAACTCCTGCCAGACCGTGGACAAATCCTTGTCCTTGAGCACGATCATGAACTGCCAGTGGGCGCGCAAGCAGCGCCGCATCACCGGCCCGTTGGCGTAGAGGCCGTCGAGCAGGAGCAGGATCGGCAGGCGGGGGAACAGCGTCTTGAGCCGGTCGCTCAAGCGCACAAAGCCGCGCAGCTCGCAGTCCTGCTTTTGCGCTTCGGGTTCGCCCAGCGCGTGTTCGAGGAACTCGCTGAGCAGTGGGATGACCAGGCCGTTGTGGAAGGCAAAGCTGGCCTCGAGGACGTAGACGAAGTACTGGGTGTGACGGGTTTCGTCCTTGCCGACGGTACGTTGCAGGAGTTCCTCCGTCCAGAGGGTGTCGCCAGCGAGCTTCTGTGAGCCGTCGATGGCGATCGGATAGCAGTGGTCGATCAGATAGCGGCGAAAGTTCTTGCCGCGAATCAGCCGCCTCACCAGATCGACGTGGGCCTGTTCGAGCTGTTCAAGGTCAATGTCGCGCAACAGCCGAAACAGGGTGTCGGCGTGTGGCAGGGTATCGATCTCCGGGAACAGCAGGTGGAGGTTGGCCATGAACTGGGGACGGGATATTTCGCGGTTGGTCTCGCGCCGGGAGGAGAACTGAAAGACGAACATCAGCAAGCCGTAGAGCAGAAGCACGGTCAGCTTGTGCCGGCGCTTTTTGGGATCTCTCGGGTCGGGAATTTGTTCCAGTTGAGCGAGCAAGGCGGGCAGCTCTTTGCGCAGGAGGCGCATCTGTTTGCTCACGGCGTCCTCGCGGGCCTTTTGTTCCTCGTCGACGGTCGCGAAGGCCGAGCTTCTGTTGGGCAATGGAGCGGCTGAGTGGGGGACTTGTCCCGTTGCGCGCAGCTTCGCGTTCAGTACCTTCTCCTGCCGTTTCTTCTCTGAGCGCAGCTTCTTGATGGCCACGCGTGTCGGGCGACGGCAAGGTTTGCTCATGACCGCGGGCTCCCCGGCGCGGCACACAACGAGGCGCAAGCATCCGAGGTCAGCGCTTTGACCCACACCTGGCGGGGCGTGCTGTGATAGGACTGGCCAGGGCGGGCCAGCCCGCGCCCGCTGCTTGCCCCAAGCAACTGCCAACCGGCGGCACGGTAGCAGGTGCCGGCATAGTGACGCGGATCGACGAAGGTCTCCAGCAGCAGGGGCTCGAAGCCCCAGTGTTCGAGCCAGTCCGCGCGTGTGCGGCGCGCGAGTTGCCCGAGCACATGACTGGCCAGATGCGGCACCCGGACGTGCGGAAAGATCAGGAAGCGGCTGTTGTTCACCACCCGCGCCAGGTTCTCGCGGCGGGCCTGGGCCGTCCAGCCGATCCACTGATCGCGCACGGCCACCGCGCGGGCAGCACCGGACAGCAGGACGCAGCCCAGCCGCCGGTCGCCCGCCGTGATAAAGTAGCGCAGCCGGTAGCCGAAGGCCCCCTGGAAACCCAGCGGGTGCCAACGCGCCACCAGCGCATCCCACTGCGCCACCCGGGTCGCGTCGCGAACCACTTCCAGGGACACCGGCGCGAGCGCCGACAGGGCGCAGTGCACCGCCGGCTCGGCAACGGGGGCGACGGATGCCGAGGGCGGCGCGCAACGGCGCGGCGGCGAGGGCCTCAACGCAGGCAGTACCAGCAATCCGGCCGCCTGCAAACGCTCCAGGAAGTCCAGGCAGGCGCTGATCTTCGCCGTCCCCGTCAGGGTGGTCCAGCCCAGGTGCTCGCAGACCGTCGCCGCCAACTCCTTGCGTGCCAATCCCGGCAGCCACGCGACCGTCGCGCAGAGCTCGGCAATCTCCGTCGCGCTGAACACGCGACCACAGTGCACCCATTCCCCCGCACTCGTTGCAAGCATCGCAAAACCTCCGACTGAAGCGCAGATTGATTACGCTCCACCTATCCTGCCAGAAGTCCGCCCGGCTGTCTAGCCCTCTTGTGCGAAGGTTTTTTTTGCCTGCCCACCGCAACGCCTTGCCACTACTGGGCCGGCGTCGTCATGCTTCAGCGCTGGGACCGGGAACGGAGGCTCAGCGCGAAGATCCGCAGGAAGCCGGCCCGCTGACGTGCATGACTGGGCTCAATGGTGGAGCAGCATTACACGAATGTAATCTATAGGTCAGCTTGTTGAGCGGATCCAATAGGTATCATTTGCGGTCTTGGCCACCGTGAATGCAGTTGCTGTGACATGTTTGCGCAAGACTGAAACTCAGAACCTTTCGACCCCCGATCATCTACCCACAGGATCCGCCATGAAATCTCTGCTTTCCTTCATTTCCCTGCTTGCCCTGGCCCTTGCCAACCCGGTGTTTGCCGCCGCCGAGCACGATTCTCATCATCCGGTGGGCAGCGGCGCCGCCAGCGTCAAGGCGGCAGCATCTGAAGGCACCGTCAAGAAAATAGACAAGGCTGCTGGCAAGATCACCATCAAGCATGGCCCGCTGGCCAATCTCGGGATGCCGCCGATGACCATGGCCTTCCGTGTCAGTGACCCGGCGATGCTCGATCAGGTCAAGGCAGGCGAGAAGGTGAGCTTCATTGCGGAGAACGTCGGCGACGCCTTGACGGTCACCGCACTCGAGCCTGCGAAGTAGTTTTCTTTTTTCCCCCTCTTCCCCCGGCCCTTCTCCGGCAGCGGGAGAAGGGAGATTCGTGAGTCGCGTACGCGACTTTTACCTGGAACGGATTCCCGACAGATGATGCTTTCCACGCCAAGCGCGCTCACGGCACGCCTTGCTGCGGGCGGCTGCGTGCTGCTCGCGCTCGTGCTAGCCAACGCGCCGGCTTACGCGCAGGGCCCACTCGCCCCGCCGCTGGGCGCTTCGCTCAGCGGTCTGCTGAGCTATGCCCGCGAGCATAACCCCGAGCTTGGCGTGCGTAAATTTGAGGCCGAAGCGGCACGGGAACGGGTCGAGCCGGCCGCAGCGCTGCCCGATCCGCGCTTTGAGCTCGAACTGATGGACTTCACCAACACCGTGAATTCCGACCGCGCGCCGTCGTTGCTGCCGGGCCAGGTGGGCAATACCCGCTACCGGGTCGTCCAGCCGCTGCCGTTCTGGGGCAAGCGCGAGCTGCGCGGTGAAGTCGCCGAGGCGCTCGCCGAGCAGGTCGAAACCCTGCAAGACGGCACCGCGCTCGAGGTCGAGAACCGCATCAAGACCGCCTACGCCAGGCAGTTCCAGGCCGCGGGCCAGATCCGCATCCTCCGTGAGACCCTGTCACTGCTTGACGCCATCGAGCAGCTGGTGTTGACCCGCTACGGCGTCGGTCTGGTGCCGCAGCAGGACGCCCTGCGCGCCCAGAGTGAACTGACCAGCGTCAAGATCGACCTCGTCGAAGCCGAGCGTCGCAAACGCGACACTGCCGCCAAGCTCAATGCCCTGCTGGCGCGAGACGGCGATGCCCCGCTGGCCGAGCCCGCTCAACTGCCGCCAGCCCCCGCCCGAGTTTCCTACCAGAGTCTGCTCGAACAGATCCGCACACGTTCGCCGGAGGTCTCGCGCGAACGCTTCGGCGTCGTCGCCGCGCAGAAGAGTCGCGAACTGACCTGGTTGAACCGCTATCCGGACTTCGCCGTGGGCCTGACCAACAACCGTCCATACAACGCCTCGGACAACTGGGAAGTGATGGTCGGAGTGACCATTCCGCTGCAGCAGTCGTCCCGCCGCGCCCAGGAGCGCGAGGCAGAACGCCAACTGGACGCGGCGCAGAGCCGCGTGCTGGCCGCTGAAACCCGCCTCGCCGGCCGGCTTGGCGAAACGCTCGCCGCTTTCGAGGCCAGCCGCGACAAGGCCCGTCTGCTGAAGCACACCTTGTTGCCGCAGGCCAGCGCCACTTTCGAAGCGGCCCAATCCGGCTACGAAAGTGGCCGCGTCAACTTCAACACCTTGATCGACGCCGAGCGGCAGATCCTGCGCGCCCGCCTGGCCTTGCTCGACGCCGACGTGGAAACCGCCGTTCGCCTCGCCGAACTCGAATGGCTGACCGGAGAAGCGCTGTGAACCGCAGTCTCAAATTTGCCCTGGCAGTCGCCGTAATCGCCACCATCGCCGCCGCCCTTGGCGCCGGCTACTGGTTCGGCCGGCAGCAGCAGCCGGCCACCGCTACGGGCATGGCCATAGCCGACGCTGCTGGCGGCGAAACGTCCGCATCTCCCGCGCCCGCCGGCAAGAACGAACGCAAAATTCTCTACTACCGCAACCCGATGGGGCTGCCCGATACCTCGCCGGAACCGAAGAAGGATTCCATGGGCATGGATTACATCGCGGTTTACGCGGACGACGAACCCGACGGCAGCGGCGTCGTCAAGGTCAGCCCGGCGCGTATTCAGACACTCGGCGTCAAGACCGCGCGTGCCGAAGAACGCACGCTGGATGCGGCGTTGCGCGCGGTTGGCCGGGTGGAGGTCGACGAGCGCCGGATTCACGACGTCGCGCCACGCTTCGAAGGCTGGATCGAGCGGCTGCAGGTGAGCGCCACCGGTGATCCGGTCAGCAAGGGGCAGGCGCTGTTCTCCGTCTATAGCCCTGAACTGGTCTCCGCCCAGAAGGAATTGCGTATTGCCGAGACGCTCGAGCAGGGCGCCGGGAATGCCGATCCGGCGGCCCGCGAAGGCGCCCGTCGTCTGGCGGCAGCCGCTCGCGAACGGCTGCGCAACTGGAAGGTGGCCGGAGCGGCCGGCTCGCAGAACGCACTCGTCACCTTTTCCTCGCCGGCCACCGGCGTAGTGCTCGAAAAAAAGGCCATCGAAGGGATGCGTTTCATGGCCGGAACGGTCATTTACCGCATCGCCGACCTGTCCACCGTGTGGGTGATCGCCGATGTCTACGAACAGGATCTGGCCCGGGTCAAGCTCGGCGAAGCCGCGCAGGTGATCATCGATGCCTTTCCGGGACATCTCTTCGAAGCAAAGGTCACTTACCTCTATCCGACCCTCAACGCCGCGACACGCACCACGCCGGTCAGGCTTGAACTCAAAAACCACGACGGGATGCTACGTCCAGGCATGTTCGCGCATGTCGAGATCGCCACTGCCGGGAGCGCAGCACGCCTGACCGTGCCGCCATCGGCAGTAATCGATACCGGCGACCGCCAGGTGGTCCTGCTCGTGCTGGGCGAGGGCAAGTACAAACCGCAGCCGGTCAAGCTCGGCCTGCGCGGGCGCGACGCGGTCGAAATCCTCGAAGGCATTCAGGCCGGCGACGAAGTGGTCACCGCCGCCAACTTCCTGATCGACGCGGAAAGCAACCTCAAGGCGGCCTTGTCGACCTTCACCGCACCACAGTCGGCAGAATCGGCCAAAGCGGTGGCGAAACTGTACCAGGCGCAGGGCTCGATTGATTCACTGGACATCGCGTCGAACACCGCGTCGGTTACGCACGAGCCGATTCCAGCACTGCAGTGGCCGGCGATGACCATGGAGTTCGGGCTGGCGAGTCCCGAGGTCGCCAAAGGGGTGCCACCCGGCGCGCCGATGCACTTCGAGTTCGAGGACCGGGGCGACGGCGAGTTCGTGATCACCCGCATCGAGAAGGCCACCGCCAAGCACGAGGGCCACTGAGATGCTCGATCGGCTGATTGAATGGTCGGCGCGCAACGTCTTCCTGGTGTTGCTGGCCACCCTGGCGGTGGTCGCCGGCGGCATCTATGCGGTCAAGAAAACGCCGCTCGACGCCTTGCCGGATCTTTCCGACGTGCAGGTGATCGTGTTCACCCCCTACGCCGGGCAGGCGCCGAAGGTCGTCGAGGATCAGGTGACCTATCCGCTGACCACGGCCATGCTGGCGGTGCCGAAAGCCAAAGTGGTGCGCGGCTTCTCGATGTTCGGCGCCTCCTACGTCTATGTGATCTTCGAAGACGGCACCGACATCTACTGGGCGCGCTCGCGGGTACTGGAATATCTGAGTTCCGTACAGGGCAACCTGCCGCAAGGCGTTTCGCCACAGATCGGGCCCGACGCCACCGGCGTCGGCTGGGTCTTCCAGTATGCGCTGACCGGCAAGGATCAATCGCTGGCCGACTTGCGCAGCGTGCAGGACTGGTACGTCCGCTACCAGCTGACCAAGGCCGGTGGCGTCGCCGAAGTGGCCAGCGTCGGTGGCTTCGTCAAGGAATATCAGGTCATCGTCGACCCGCACCGGCTGGCCAGCTATGGCGTTTCGCTGGCACGTCTGTCGCAGGTGATTCGCGAATCGAACCGCGACGTCGGCGGTCGCGTCGTCGAGCTGGCCGAGAAGGAATACATGGTGCGCGGGCTCGGCTACCTCAAGGGCGTCGGCGACATCGAGACCCTGGTACTGAAGAGCGATGGCGGCACGCCAGTGCTGGTGCGCGACGTCGCCCGCGTCGAGATCGTTCCCGCCGGCCGCCGCGGGATCACCGAACTCAACGGCGAGGGCGAGGTAGTCTCCGGGATCGTCATGGCCCGTTTCGGCCAGAACGCGCTCGACGTGATCGCCAACGTCAAGGCCAAGATCGAGGAGTTGCTGCCGGGCCTGCCGGAGGGAACCGAGGTCGTTCCCGTCTATGACCGTTCGAAGCTGATCGAACGCGCCATCGACAATCTGAAATGGACGCTGCTCGAAGAAAGCCTGATTGTCGGCGCCGTTTGCGTGATCTTCCTGATGCACGTGCGCAGCGCGCTGGTGGCCATTCTGACTCTGCCGATCGGCATCCTGATTGCCTTCATCGCCATGCGTACGATGGGCATGGGTTCGAACATCATGAGTCTGGGCGGTATCGCGATCGCCATCGGGGCGATGGTCGATGCGGCGATCGTGATGATCGAGAACGCCCACAAGCGACTCGAACACCTGCCGGCGAACGCGACCAGACACGATCGCGCGGCGACCATGATCCGCGCCTGCAAGGAGGTCGGGCCGGCGCTCTTCTATTCGCTGCTGATCATCACCGTCTCCTTCCTGCCGGTGTTCACCCTCGAGGGTCAGGAAGGGCGGTTGTTCAGCCCCTTGGCCTTCACCAAGACCTTCGCCATGGCCGGCGCAGCGGTCCTGTCGGTGACGCTGGTGCCGGTGCTGATGATGTTCTTCATTCGCGGGCGGATCATGCCCGAGCAGAAGAATCCGGTGAACCGCTTCCTGATCTGGGTCTACCGACCGATCATTCAGGCGGTGATGCGCCACAAGATCGTCACCCTGCTGCTCGCGGGCGTGGTGATGGCCGTCACCGTCTTTCCGGCCAGTCGCATCGGTTCGGAGTTCATGCCGACGCTCAACGAAGGCTCGCTGTTCTACATGCCGGCGTCGCTGCCGGGGATGTCGGTGACCGAAGCCGCACGCCTGCTGCAGACGACCAACCGGGTGATCAAGACCTTCCCCGAGGTCGAGTCCGTTTACGGCAAGGCCGGTCGCGCCGCCAGCGCCACCGATCCGGCGCCGATCGAGATGTTCGAGACGGTGATCAACCTCAAGCCCGAGAAGGAGTGGCGCGCGGGCATGACCGTCGACAAGCTGATTGCCGAGATGGATGCTGCGCTCAAGTTTCCGGGCCTGGCCAATTCCTGGACGATGCCGATCAAGGCGCGCATCGACATGCTGTCCACCGGCATCCGCACGCCGGTCGGGGTGAAAGTCTTCGGCAAGGAGCTGGCGGTGATCGAAAAGGTCGCGCGCGAGATCGAGCAGGCGGTGAAGGATGTTCCCGGCACTTCGAGCGCCTACGCAGAACGGGTCACCGGCGGTTATTACCTGGACATCACGCCGAAGCGCGAGCAACTGGCGCGCTACGGGATCACCGTTGGCGACTTCCAGCAGGTGATCGCCAGCGCGCTCGGCGGCGCGACCGTGACCACCGCCGTCGAGGGCCTCGAGCGCTACAACATCACCGTGCGCTATCCGCGCGCGCTACGCGACGATCCGCAGCGCATCGCCAACGAGGTCTTCGTGCCGAGCCAGGGGGGAATGATCCCGCTCGGCCAACTGGCGAGCATCGAACTGCGCAACGGCCCGCCGGGCATCAAGACCGAGAATGCCCTGCTCGCCGCCTATGTCTTCGTCGACATCCGCGATCGCGACGTCGGTTCCTACGTCAAGGACGCCCAGAAGGCCGTCGCCGACAAGGTCACTTTCCCGCCCGGCTATTACGCCACCTGGTCGGGGCAGTTTGAGTACATGGAGCGCGCCAAGTCCAAGCTCGCCCTCGTCGTACCGTTGACCCTGGCGATCATCTTCGTGCTGCTGTACCTCAACTTCCGGCGCCTGACCGAGACGCTGATCGTCATGCTGTCAGTGCCGTTCGCGCTGGTCGGTGGTATCTGGCTGATGTGGTGGCTGGGCTACAACATGAGCGTGGCAGTGGCGGTCGGCTTCATCGCACTGGCTGGCGTGGCCGCCGAAACCGGCGTGGTGATGCTCATCTACCTCGACCAGTCGTGGCAGGAAATCACCGCCAAACGCCGTGCCGAAGGGGTTGATCCGAGCGCCGCCGACCTCTACCACGCGATCATGGAAGGCGCCGTCGAACGCGTGCGGCCGAAGATGATGACCGTGGTGGCGATCATGGCCGGCCTGCTGCCGATCATGTGGTCGACCGGCACCGGCTCGGAAGTGATGAGCCGCATCGCCGCACCGATGGTCGGCGGCATGGTTTCGTCGACGGTCCTGACGCTGTGCGTCATCCCGGCGCCGTATGCGCTGGTCAAGCAGTGGCAGTTGCGCCGGCCTCTGGCCAAGCCGCCAGTACTGCCGCTGAACGAAGCTTGATCAGCGAGGTAGTGCGCACTGACAGGCGCAGCGCGGCGCGCAACACGAGCGTTAACGGGGTTCGGGCGCAATATCAGCGAACCGATTTAAGGACTAATCAATCGGCCGCTAATCGCTGCCAAGTACCGAAAAGTCCCGTTGACATTGAAGTTGGCCTCAAGGTCTATCCTGAGATCGTGACGCGCTCACTGCACTTGCAGCGTGCCCAACGTCATCAACGTGAAAGGAGCCTGGAAATGACCGCCCGATCCTGGTCGCCTTGGAACGGGTCGATGACGACATACAGCGCACGTCATGAAGATCGAGCTATTCCACACACCATGTTGCGAACGCTGCGCGATGGCCTTGGTCGATCTACAGGCAGGCGCCGCCACGGTCAGGTTGATATGCGCCAAGGCGTTCTTCGCTTGTCCCTTGTTCAGCCCGATCTGTACTCGCCGGCGCAACTCGACTTTCTGCATCCAGTCGAGCTCAATCACTCTCCTGGCGCCGCGTTAAGGTGCCATCGCGCGTAAATCGCCTTCAGCGCGAAAGGCGGGAGCGCGGTGGTAAGCGCGATCACGATTAGCAGGGCCGCGTACGCTTCGGTGTTCAGGAGGCGGTTGGCTAGGCCCACCTGCGTAAAGATGAGCCCGACCTCGCCGCGCGGCACCATGGCGAGTCCGATTACCGCTTGGCGCATTCGGTTCTCAGGGATGCAATAGCCGGCAAGGCACTTCCCGACGATCGCGATCACCAGTAAAGCCGACGCCAGTTTCCACACGAACGCAGAACCCCAGTCGACTGTGCGCAAGTCCAATGACACACCCACCATGACGAAAAAGACCGGCGTGAACACGCGAATCAGGGGGCGGATCTGGTCCTCCAAATGTTCTGAGAGGTGCGGGGCGGCGTCCATGGCGCGATTGATGGCGGCAGCAAACGGAACGCGCAGATGCTGCGCCACGTGCAGTCGAAAGCGCTGCCCCATGGCGATGCCAACGGCGAATCCACCTAGGATCAGTGGCGCCCCGGCCAGATGCGCCAAGTAGCTGAAGAGCATGATCAGGCAGACCACCATGGTCACGAGTAGTCCGGGCGACGCGCTCCTTCGGTCGTAATGATCGATCACGTCGGCAGAACGAGTATGGTCGATGTCATCTCGCTGACGTCCCCCATACGCTGCATTACGGCATAGCCGAGGGCGCTTACGGCAGGGCCTGCAAGCAGGCCGAGCAGCGTCGCCATCGATGCGCTGGCAACGAGCCGCGCGCGGACAGGACGGTCCGGCACGTTTCCGATCGAAGTGTTTACGACCGGCAATACCGCGCCGCCTGCCACCCCGGCCAGCACGCGCCAGCTGTATGCGCCAGCGAGCACCCAGAAATCACGCCGGGTCATCTCGCGCCCTGGTCGCGGCGGGTGATAACCTCTTCAAGGAAGCGCGGCGCACGGTCAAAGATGGGTCTGGTTGACCAGTCTCACCACCTTCGCCCCCGCCGTGCAAAACCCCTGGGGTTCAACGCCAAGTGCCGCATTGAATTTACTCGACATGTTCTGGAACGCCACGAGCGCGGTCAGCTCGATGATTGCATCATCGTTGAAATGTGCGCGCAGGCGAGCGAAGTGTTTCGCTGTCGTCTGCCGGTCAGACCACGTCATCGCCTCGGCATAGGCGAGCGCAGCTTTTTCTTGCTCAGAGAACTTCGTGCTGTCCTCGTAAACCGGGAGCTCGGCAAGCTTCCCCGAATCCACGCCGCGTTTCAGCACGGTCGCAGAATTGATATCGACGCAGAAGGCACACCAATTGATCTGTGACACTCGCACGGTCACCAGGGATCGCAAGGCGGGCGCCAACGGCGATGCCCGCCGATCGAGCGCGCCATAGAGCGTGGCGAGCGCAGCGAAAACCTTGGGTGTGCGGCCCCACAGCTTTGCCGGCTCGAGCACCGAGCCATAGCGACGGCGCTGGTTGCAGAAGAACAGCCTGACGTACCAGGGAAATGGATGGCCCTTGGATGTGTCAACGAAAGCCATACAGTTTTCTCCAGATGTCGGCCGAGGAAAACTCGAATCATTCCGGCGACATTGATATCGGTAGATTGTGAGACATCGGCTCGACGCCTTGGTGCGACGTGGCGCAATGCCCGGCGATTACTTGCTCACCATCACCTTCCCGGCCATGCCCGCTTCCAGATGACCCGGAACCAGGCAAGCGAAATCGACACTGCCCGGCTGGTCAAATTTCCAGACCAGACCACCGCGCTGGCCCGGTTTCAGGGTGATCATGTTGGGCTCGTCGTGCTGCATGCCGGGCATGTTTCGCATCATCTCGGCGTGCTCCTTGAGCTCTGTCATCGACCCGATCACCATCTCATGCGGTACCTTGCCAGTGTTACGGATGAAGAAGCGAATCGTCTCGCCCGCCTTGACGGTGATCGCGTCCGGAACGAAGCGCATCGAGTCGTTCATTTTGATTTCGACGGTACGTGTGACGTCCGCCGCCTTCCCGGGCGTGCCGACCGCACTCGCTTGTTGATCGCCGTGCATGGCGTGACCGCCCTGGTGATTGCCCGCCGCTGTTGCCAGCGCGGGTAGAGCGCTCAATAGAAGAAGAATGATTGGGGTTTTCATGGTCAATAGTTTCTTTCGTTGTTGTCGTTAATGGCAATGATCGGGAGGGTCAAGAGCCGGTCGTTGTTTTCATCAAAACCAGAAGCGCAGGCCGGCGACCCACAGGGTTTCGCTTCGCGGGTTACCCTCAGCTTTGGCCAGGTCGGCGGTCTGGCCGAACTTTCTGGCCCATTCGACGCCCACATAGGGCGCGAACTGGCGGTTAACCTCGTAGCGCAGGCGCAGGCCGGCCACGGCGTCGGACAGGCCGCTGCCGATTCCGCGGGCCTCGTCACTCTTGCCGTACAGATTGGCTTCGAGGCGCGGTTGGAGCACCAGGCGCTGCGTGAGCAGCAATTCGTACTCGGCGCTCAGGCGCAGTGCCGTGCGCCCTTCTTCGCCGACGTAGCCGGTCAGGTCCAGCTCGAACCAGTAGGGAGCGAGCCCTTGCACGCCGAAGGCGGCCCAGGTCCGGTCGGGTCCTTCGCCTGAATCGAAGCGCACACCGAGCTGCGTGTCCCAGTAGCTGGCGATGGCGTGTCCCCAGAGAATTTCGGTGCGCGCGTCCTCCAGCCTGCCGCCGGCATACTCGCCTTCCGCCTTGAGTACCAGGCGATCGTAGGTGCGGCCGAACCATGCCTGCCCCTCGTAGGAAGTGGCATTGCCATCGCGGCCGTAGGCGCGCTCCAGGCGGTCGAAGAGCACGCTGCCGAAGCTGTGTTCATCGGCGAGGCGCAGGCGCTCCGGTCCCGGGAGTGCATATTTTCCCGTGTCGAGCGTGTAGCCGTCCGAGTAGGCGTTCGGGTCACGGGCGTCGGCGGGCGCGCTGCCGCCCTGCATGTTCATATCACCATGGTCCATGCCCGACATATCACCGGCAGCCGGTGTCGTCGTCTTCTTCATGCTGCCGTCGGCATCGGGCTTGGCGCCAGATTTCATCGCTTCGTGGTTCATTTCGGACATCGGCATCGCCGGTGCCGCGGCGGAACCGGATCCACCGTGCGTTTTCATGTCGCCGTGGTCCATACCGGCCATGCCACTCCCCGCGTCAGGCATGGCGCCAGACCCCATGGTTCCGTGATTCATTCCGGGCATTGGTATGGCTGGTGAGGCGACGGGCGCCGGTGACGGCGCGCCATGATGTCCCGCGTGTTCGTCCGCCGCCGGCGCTGATTGTGCCCATGCGGTGGCTGCGCCCGACAAGGCGAGGCCCAGGGCCAGCGCGCTGAATTGCTGCATCGTCTTCTCCCTTCTGATTGAAGCGCTCATGTCACCACCACCTCGCGGAACATGCCCGCGTCCATGTGGAACAGGAGGTGGCAGTGCCAGGCCCAGCGGCCGAGCGCGTCGGCGGTCACCAGGAAGCTCAAGCGCTGTGCGGGCTGCACTGGAATCGTGTGCCGGCGGGCCTGGAACTGCCCGTCTGGTGTCTCGAGTTCGCTCCACATGCCGTGCAGGTGCATCGGGTGGGTCATCATCGTGTCGTTGTGCAGGATCACCCGCAGGCGTTCGCCGTAGTTGAAATGCACCGGAGTGGATTGGCCGAACTCGAGCCCATCGACTGACCAGGCGTAGCGCTCCATGTTGCCGGTCAGATGCAGCTCGATCTCGCGCTCGGCTCCGCGCGGGTCCATAGGACCGCCGATGGTCGACAAGTCGGCGAGCGTGAGAACCTTGCGACTGTTGTTGCGCAGGCCAATGCCCGGGTCGTCGAGATTGGTACGCGGCATGTCCACGCGCATGTCGGTGCTCGGGCCATACTCGGTGCGGGCGTGGCGAACAATCTGACTGGCCGTCGCCAACCCGCCCATCGCCATGCCGTGCTGGCTGTGATCCATGGCCATTGCACTGTGGTTCATTCCTGCCATGGCGCCATGATCCATACCATCCATGCTGCCAGCGCTCATCCCGCCGCCCATCGCGCCCATCATGTCGGCCATCGTCAGCCACTCAGCAGGGTCGAGTTCGGGCACTGCCGCGCTCACGCCTTCGCGCATGGCCAGCGTCCCGCGGGCATAGCCGGTGCGATCCATCGATTGTGCGAAAATGGTGTAGGCCTCGTCCTTCGGCTCGACGATTGCGTCGTAGGTTTCACCCGGGCCGAAGCGGAACTCGTCCACGCTCACCGGCTCGATATCGACGCCGTCCGCCTGCACTACGGTCATCTTGAGACCCGGGATGCGCACGTCGTAGAAAGTGTTGCCGGCACCATTGACGAAGCGCAGGCGCACCCGCTCGCCGGGGCGGAACAGGCCGGTCCAGTTGCCGGCCGGCGTGGTGCCGTTCATCAGGTAGGTGAGCGTCGCCGCCGACAGGTCGGCCAGGTCAGTCGGACTCATGCGCATTTCGTTCCACATCTTGCGCTTGCCAACCGCCGCCTGCAGGCCCTCGCGCGAGGCATCGCGGAAGAACTCGACCGCCGTCGGCTGCTTGTAGTTGTAGTAGTCACTCTGGCTTTTCAGCTTGGCGAAGACCTGCATCGGGTCCTCGTCGGTCCAGTCGGACAACTGCACCACGAGGTCGCGATCGGCGCGGATCCGTTCGCCATCACGCGGCTCGACGATGATCGTGCCGTACATACCGGTAATCTCCTGCATGCCGGAATGCGAGTGGTACCAGTAGGTGCCGCTCTGCTCGATCTGGAAACGGTAGGTGAAAGTTTCGCCGGGCGCGATACCGGCGAAACTGATACCGGGCACGCCGTCCATCTGATAGGGCAGGATGATTCCATGCCAGTGGATCGACGTCGCCACAGGCAGGCGATTGGTGACCCGGATGGTGACCTCATCGCCCTCGCGCAGGTACAGTGTGGGCGCGGGGATCGAGCCGTTGATGGTTGTCGCCAGGCGTGGCGTACCGGTGAAGTTCACCGCGATTTCGGCGACGACCAGGTCGATGTTCGCCCCCGACAGCACCGGCGCCGTGGCTATCGAGCCCTGGCCGGCAGCCGCCAGCGCACTGCCAGCGAAAGACGACAAGCCCGCCAACACACCGCCGGCTGCGAGCCCTTGAACGAATCGCCGCCGCGGTAGCTGCGGAACGGCGAGCGAAAACGGTAAAACGATTTCTCATCTTTCAATGGTCTCCAAGCGGAAATGGTGTAGCGGTGTAGCGCGGCGGGACGGCTCACTCGGCAGCCGAGAAAACTGCCCGGGAGCGATCGAGGCTGCCTGGAGCTTAGCGAAGCGGTGCTGTCGCGAAGATGAGCACGCCATTACAAGACTGTCAGTTCTTCCCGCCCAGTCAGTCGGCGCTCCCGACGTCACCTCGCAGCCGGGAGCCACCATTGCGTACCTCTGGCTGGTACACGTCGGTTAACAAGACACTGCCGCCGCAAACCGCGGGTGCGAGTTGCAGACGCATCCGGCGCCACCGGAGCAAGGACCGCGGGTGGCCCTATTGAATACCTGCCTTGCGTTGTTCGAGCCGCACATAGGCAGTGATCTGCGCGACGTCGTCGGGGGTCAGGCCGGGAACCGGCGGCATGTCACCGAACTTCCAGTGGTGTGCGCGCGAGCCGTTCTTTACCGCCAGTTGGAAAGCAGCATCGCCATGATGCGAGGGTTCGTAGATTCTGTTCAACATTGGCGGCCCCTTGTCGTTGCCTTGCAGATTGGCCCCGTGACAGGAAGCGCAGCTTTTCTCGAACAGGGCCTTGCCCGCTGCCGGGTTGGGCATCAGCCCGGGGCTCGGCTGCGGCACCTGAATGCTTTGCGCCGCGACGGGCAGGCTGATTGCCGCCGCGACGATCAGCAGCGTGAGCAGACAAAGCTGCAGGCGGGTATTGCGATGGCTATCGGAAATCGTCAGGGATTGATTGAATGACTGCTTCACTTATGCTTTTCGTCCATGGTCGTGATGGCTGCCAGCCCCCGGCGGTGGCGCTGAGCAGCATGAATGTGGTTTTGACTTGGCGTGCGCTTCCGCATTGGCCTGTCGCCAGTCGCGAAAGCTGGCGAGGAGTTGTTTCAGCCAGGTAAGCATGGGTTTTACTTCCCTTGACTGCCATGCATTCCCGGCATCATCGGCATCCCTTGCTGACCCTGCATGCCCATGCCACCCTGGCCGCTGCCCATCGGACAGCCGGCGGCGTCCATGTCTTTCATCATCGCCTGCATGTCGTCCATTTGCGCCGCCATCATCGGCATGCGCGCTGCGCCTTCAGTCTTCTGCATAGTCTGCATACGCGCCTGCATGGTCTGCATTCGGGCCTGCATTTGATCGTGCAGCGGGTTCGCCGGGGTTGCTTTTTCGGCAGCCAGCAAGGCGACCGGTGCGCTCAGCGCAGTGGCCAAGGTGATCATCAGGATCTGGCGGGAAAGGGTTTTCATGGTCATTCCTTTGATTGGTGAGTGGTTCGTCGCTGGCGATGCGTTACCTTTACGAGTATCGGCGATCCATGCCGACGACGACCTGACGCAGGAATGACATTTTTGTCATCTCCGCTCTTGAAGGCCTGCGCGCCTCTTCTACGGCCTTGCCGGGCGTCCTCGTCGGCAACGAGGATCACGTCGGCGTGTCACTCGTCGATTGCTCAATCGAGAACGATCCCAAGGAGCTGCGGAGCTCCTATTTAGCGGAAAGGGTGACGCGCGACTGATGAGCGCGCTGAGCTTCGGGCCAAGTGCTCTTGATATAGGCAAGGCTGGCACGAACGTCTTCCTCCGTGAGAATGTTCGCAACACCCGGCATATCGCTGCTATAGCCCGGCGGAGCGTACCGGCCAGCCTGGAGACCATTGCTGACGATCTCGATCAAGACCTCGTCCGGATGGTGCCACGTATGCCCGCTGGCGTCGTGCGGTGGCGCCGGCAAGCGGCCGTCCGCGCGGCGCACGCGCCACGCCGGTTGCCCTTCCAGATTCGCACCGTGACAGCTCGCGCAGTATTGTGCATAGACGCGCCGCCCCTTTGCCGGCTGGCGAGCGTCATTGGCGTCGATCAGGGGTGTACTGGTACTGCCTTGCCAAGTGGCCCACGCGATCGCGCCAAGGAGAAAGCAGACCTCCCGGAACTTCGACTCAGACGCCCCGCTAACCGCATGATTCAAAGGCGTTATCGTCGTTTTTTGGACGTTCGCCAGGCCGGGAACGGAAAGCGTTTATTGGACAACACGGCCTATAGCCTATTGTAAATACGCAATAAGAAGTGCAATAAGCATAAATCTCATGCTAGAATCGCGTCAGGCAGCGGGGACCTGGGGGTGAGGGGTGACGCAGAGCGAGTTATTGGAACCAGCGGTTAAGCAGGAAGGCCGTTTCGACTTGGGCAGAGGCTATTGTCTGCACCTTCCGCGTGGCCCTCGCAGCCAGGGTGACCTTTATCATCATGGCAGTCTGAGCAAACGGGTGAATCTTGCCGACAAGGCCGAGCGGCGCCTCCTGGTGGTTGAGTTATTACAGAGGAAGCTGAACCAGACGCGCTTGGCCGAGGTGCTCAATCTCAGTCGCCAGACGCTCCACAACTATCGCGAGTGCTATCGGCTATTTGGGGTGACCGGCCTGCTGCATGGCTATAGTCCGAGCCGCAGCGTGAGCGAAGAACGGCAAGGTCGGCTGCATGTTGACAAACGCCGCCCCGGCTCCAAGGCCCGCGAACTCGAAGCTTTGCGGCGTGCCGAGAAGCGGCTGACCGCGGAAGTGACCCAAGAGGAACTCGCGTGGGATGGCGAAGCCGCGGCGCGGTGTGCGCTGGAGGAAGCGCCCCTCGAAGAGGTCGTGCGTGTCGATCAGCCGAGCCGCCAGACAGTCGCGGAGCAGGCCTCACCGGAACAGGTTCCCGCCGCAGTGATCGAGCTTCCCTATGCGGAACACCATGACTGGGAAGCCAGCCGCTATGCCGGCATTTTCCCTGTCTTGCTGGTCCTGATGAGCCAATGGCAGTGGATGCAACGGCTCTCCCAGCTGTTCGGGAACGGTTGGCGCATCTTCCAGGTGTTCGTGCTGATGGCGGTGCGTAACATCCGCTCCATCGAGCAGCTCAAACATGAGCGGCGCGAGGAGGCGGGACGGCTCCTGGGCTTGGGGCGGCTACCCGCTCTCGACACGCTGTGGTCCTGGTTCCATGACGTCGCCGGCAAGTCTCGGGCCGGTGCGCTGCTGAAGGCGTTTTTTGCCGATCAGATCCGCTGCGGCCTGGTCGCCACCCGGCTGTGGTTTACGGACGGTCATCTCTTGCCTTATACCGGACAGGACAAGGTGCATGCGGCCTGGAATACACAGCGGCGGATGCCGATGCCCGGACAGACCAATCTGGTCACTTGTGACGAACAGGGGCGCATCGTCTATTTCGACATTCAGGAGGGCAAGGGAGACCTGCGCGCCCAGATTCTGAGGCTTGGCGAGTATGCGCGACAACAGTCCCTGGGAACCCCGCCGGTACAGGTCTTCGACCGTGAGGGCGATGGGCTGGGCTTTTTCAGCGAACTCGTGCGCCGCCGCACCCCCTTCATCACTTGGGAGAAGAACGCCAATCCTGCGCGGCTCAGGGCCTTGCCGGCCGCAGACTTCACGCACAGCGTGTCGATGAACGGCACGGATTATCGCCTGCTCGAAGAGACCAAGGCGTGCCTCTACCCACCTAAAACCGATCCCGATCCCGATCCCGATCCCGACACCGGCATGGCCGAGCTGGCGCATACGTTCGACCTGCGTCGGGTGGTGTTGTGGAATTTGCGTACCAATCACCGCATCAGCGTGCTCTGCTGGGACGCTGACCTTCAGTGGTCGCCGCAAGAGGTGCTGACCGCGATGCTCAGTCGCTGGGGCGCCTCGGAGAACACTTTCAAACACATCAAGGGGCGTCATCCCTATCATTACCATCCGGGTTTCGGCTTGGCCGAGAGCGACAAACAGGACATCGCCAATCCCCAGATCAAAGGGCTTGCGCAGCAGATTGCGAGCACCCAGGGCCATCTCGCCAAGCTTTACAAGCAACAGGCCAAGACTCAACCCAGCTTCAATCGGGACGGAAGTGAGCGCCACAACAGTCGGCATCGGCGGCTTGCTGCGGCCATCGCCGTGAGCGAAACGCAACTCAAACAACTCCAGGCTGACAAGGCTCGCTTGCCCGAGCGCGTCAATGTCACGGGGCTGTCCGATTACCGCTCCTTCAACGCCATCGATAACGAGGGCAAGAATCTCTTCGACTTCGTCACGAGTTCCGTATGGAACGTGCGCCGCCAGCTTCTCGATTGGCTTGACGACAGCTATGCCAAGGATAGCGATCGGGTGGACCTGCTCTATGCGATTTTCAACTGCCATGGCTGGGTACGCAGTGACGAACACTGGGTGGTCGTTCGCCTGGAGCCGCTACAGCAACCCGCACGCCGTTATGCCCAAGAACAGCTGTGCCGTAAGCTCACTGGTCTCGGCGCCAGGATCCCCGGCGGAAAATGGCTGCGCATCGAGGTCGGCCAGTCTCCGCTATGAGACGGCCTTCGCCGACCTACTGTCCAAAATTAGACCACGTTCGCCGGGGATTCCGGGAGGTCTGGAAAGGCGACACTCGTCGCCAGTAGCTAGTGGAAGCCTTTGGCAGCGGACGCGGTTCGCTTTGTCGGCGGTCCTGAATCGCTTGCTTCGGTCAATGCGTCATGCAGCCGGGGCTCATGTGTTTTGCGCCCTGACAGCGCAGGGCGCGCTCATTCCAGAGGCTTTTCATATAGGCGACCAGGTCCGCGGCGTCGTCCGGGCTCAAGTGCTCCTCGAAGGCCACCATCCGGCTGTTCGGTACCAGACTGCCCATGAGGATGGTGTTCTGCAACTGCTGATCGCCGTTATGCCAGGCGTGCGCGCTATCGTCCAGCGCGGGCGCCAGACCCTGCATGCTCTTGCGGAACTGCGGCGCTTCACCTATTCCGGCGCTGCCATGACAGGCCTGGCAACTGGCAGCGAACAGCTTTTCGCCCCGCTTCTCCGCCGCGCTTTCCGGTCCGCGTGGCCGGTTGATTGCCTGCCAGCTGCGGCCGTCGTCTGCGCTGACGAAGAGTTTTCCGATATGAGTGGCGGCGAACAGTTGATTGCCATTTCGCGCCATCACCAGGATCGCCTGTCCGCCGAAGGCATTGGCCAGCGGCGTCCATGCCAATTCGGGCTCGTGTGCTTTTAGAAGGCCCTGCCCGAACTGAAAACTGTAAAGCGTTCCGTCGGCTTCAGCGCTAAACATGGTCACCGGAATGCGCAACATCGACGCCGGCCGCCAGGAAGCCCCGTCGTCAGTTGAAAAGCGCAAGCCCTCCTCGGTTCCGGCGTACAGACCACTCGACGACGCCGAGATGTTCATCAGCTTGTCAGGTGCGTCGCCGCTACGCGTCCACGTGCGACCGCTGTCTTTGCTGGCATAGAGAGCATCGGCGACGCCATATAAGTGCTTCCCGTCAGTCGGACTTACGGTCAGCAGGGTAAAGCTTTCGGGTCCATTCTGGCTCTGTCGTTGCCAACGCCTGCCCCCGTCATCCGAGTGAAGCAAGCCTCCCGCCGGGCCACTGCCGTACAGGATGTTGGCGTCGGACGGGTCGGCTGCGAGGGCGACGAAACCGCCGTCGCGTTTGACGTGCAAGGTCAGCCGACCGTCCGGCTGCGCAAGGTAGAGGCCTTCTCTGGTTGCCGCCAGAACGCCATTGCTGGCGTTGGATGGCACGAGTGCGAAGATCCGACCCAACTCTTGGGCCGCGACGGCTGCGAGCGGGACGACGAAAAACAAGGCAGCAATGCAGCGCACGGCGGACAAGGTTGATGTCTTCATGGCGGGTCAATCCTTCGATCGTTGAAACGAATAACAGCTACCGAGGCACAGTGTGCTCAAAGCGACTCTCGGCAGAACTTGCGACGCCTGTAGTCAACGATGATGCGCATGTCACCCCGTCTGAAACCTGACATGGCAATTACATTTCTGTAATGGGGTTCCGGCGGTACCGCAAGCGGGCACAATCGCGAAAACAGACTTGGCAGAGGGCAACTTACATGAAGATCCTGATTGTCGAAGACGAGCCAAAAATGGGCGATTATCTGAGCAAAGGCCTGCTTGAGGCGGGTTTCGTCGTCGATCTCGCACACGATGGTCTCGACGGCCTGCAGCTGGCGCTGAGCGCCGATTACGACCTGCTTGTTCTCGACGTGATGCTGCCCTCGCTTGACGGCTGGGGAGTGCTGAAAACCGTGCGTCGTAGCGGCCACGAGATGCCGGTACTCTTCCTCACCGCGCGCGACGGCGTGGAAGACCGGGTGCGCGGGCTTGAGCTCGGCGCGGATGACTACCTCGTGAAGCCGTTTGCTTTTTCGGAGCTGCTTGCCCGCGTCCGCACGCTGTTGCGGCGCGGTCGTTCGCAGGAGGTCGAGACGCTACGGGCCGCGGATCTCGAGCTGGATCTGCTGCGCCGCCGGGTAAGCCGCGCGGGAGTACGGATCGATCTCACGGCCAAGGAGTTGGCGCTGCTCGAGCTCCTGCTCCGTCGCCAGGGGCAGGTGTTGCCACGCTCACTGATCGCCTCGCAAGTGTGGGACATGAACTTCGACAGTGATACCAATGTGATCGATGTCGCGGTGCGTCGCCTGCGTGTAAAGGTGGATGAGCCCTTCGAAGCGAAGCTGATCCGCACCGTGCGCGGCATGGGCTACGTACTGGACATTCCGGAGGCCCTCTGAGCATGCGACCGTGGCCGAGGTCGCTGACCACACGGCTGGCGCTGCTCTTCGCGCTTCTGACTGCCATCCTGTTGGTGGTCGTCGTGCTGGTGCAGAGCCATGCCGTTGAAGAACATCTTCGTGAGCTCGACGATCAGGAACTGACTGGCAAGGTGACACTCATCAAGAACCTCCTGCATCGCGCCGAATTGTCCGCAACCCTGCCACGCCGGCTGGACGACGCCTTCATTGGTCACGATAAGCTGGGGGTGGTACTGCGCAACGCAGAGGGCGGGGTAATCTATGGCATTCGCCTGGAGAATTTCGATGAACCTCAGCTCGACGATGGCGCAGCTCTGGATGTGACGACGAGATGGGAGAAAGGTGGCAAGCAATACATCGGGCTGCAAACCACCGTTGAGGCGCTCGATTTCTGGTCCAGACCGACACCCTTGAGGGCCCTGATCGGGCTCGATATCTCACATCAGGTGCGCTTCCTGGAACAGGTGCGCAAGCGCCTGTGGATCGATATTTTCTTCGCCGCGATCATCGCCGCGTTGTTCGCCCTGTTCGCCGCCCACAGCGGGCTCGCGCCGCTACGGCGAATGACGGCTACGGCACGCGGCTTGTCGGCTGAACATCTCGGCGAGCGTCTTGCCGAGCGAGACGCACCGACCGAGGTTCTCGATCTGGTGATCGCGTTCAACGGCATGCTGGAGCGACTGGACGCATCATTTCGCCGCTTGTCCGATTTCTCTGCCGATATTGCGCATGAGTTGCGCACGCCGGTCTCGAACCTGATGACCCAGACCGAAGTCGCCCTGTCGCATGCTCGGAGTCCGGACGAGTATCGGGAAGTCCTCGTGTCCAACCTGGAAGAGTACGAGCGCATTGCGCGGATGGTCAGCGACATGCTGTTTATTGCCCAGGCAGAAGATGGACGTCTGCCGAAAGTGACGGAAACCGTCAATCTGGCCGATCAGGCACGGGCACTCTTTGATTTTTACGAAGCGCTGGCTGATGAGAAGGGCGTGAAGATCGTTCTCGCCGGGGAGGCGAATGTCACTGCTGATCGCGTGATGGTGCGTCGTGCGCTTTCCAACCTGTTGTCGAATGCCCTTCGTCACTCACTGGCCGGAAGCTCCGTCGAGATCTTGATTGCCAGCGAAGCCAGCTCGGCGACGCTGGCAGTGAAGAATCACGGCGATACGATACCGTCCGACCAGTTGTCGCAGATCTTCGAGCGCTTCCATCGCGCAAGTCCAGAGCGGCACCGTCACGGAGAGGGCGCCGGACTGGGGCTGGCCATCACCCTCAGCATCGTCGAGATGCACGGCGGTCGAATCGAGGTGACGTCCGACGCTGGCGTAACGATCTTCACGCTGCATTTGCCGCTAGTCCCGGCAGCACCTCCCGCGAATTCCTGAGCTATCGGTCGTGTCGTCAGGATTTGCTGCCCTCCAACTAGCGCCCGTGGTGGCACCTACCACGACAGGTGACTGAACCGTAATCCTGCAGTCATCTCCTCGTGGGGATCCGACTGGCACCATGGGCAAAGGTAAAGGGTGCTGCAAGGCAAGAACCCGGGCTCGCCAGGCGGCAGATACAGGACATGCGCGAATATTTGGTGCCTGCACGGAATCCAAGGCGACCACTCTCTTCCCTGAAAAAGCCCCGTGCGGGGCTGCTCAACGCTGGTTCTGGACAGGAGAAAATTCGTGAAAGTTAGCGAAGTGGCGAGGCTGGTGGGCGTTACTCCGGATACCGTCCGCTATTACGCGAGCATCCGGTTGCTGGTTCCAGCGATTGACCCTGACAACGGCTATCGTCGTTTCAAGGATGCCGATGTCCATCGCCTGCGCTTTGTTTTGCGCGCCAAGCGTCTCGGCTTCCATCTGGACGAAATTGCCGAAATTCTTGGCGTGGCCGATCGCGGTCGCACGCCTTGCCCCATGGTCAGAGAGATCGTCCAGCGGCGCATCGTCGAAACGCGCGAACGAGTGGCCGAGATGCAGGCCCTGCAGGCACGCCTGGAACTGGCACTGAGCTTGTGGGCGGAAATGCCGAACGGCGAGCCCGACGGTCACGCCACCTGTGCGTTGATCGACGCGACAAGTGACGAGTGCCAACCCACAGCCGACGCTTGACCTGCGAGCGGCCCGCAGGTCCAAGCTGCCTTCTGCGAAAACTGAAAACGGTAACTGAGGCATGGATATGAACCGCGAAAACGATGGCACTGACCGCCGCCCCGCCGAGGGGGGCTGTCGCTCGTGTGGCACCCTCAGCACGGGCCTCTCTGCCGCCCTCAGCGACACCGGGTGCTACTGCGAAGCGTGCTATCTGCATAGTCGCACGCAGGAAGCGAACGCGTCTGCCCACGCCTACGAGGGCTTCGCAGAGGCGCTGGTCGCAGCGCTCGACTTGCGCGAGCACGAGACCGGCCTCCATTCCAAGCGAGTGGCCTGCCACACCCTGGTCCTGGCGCGCTGTTTCACGACGGAAGCAGCGCGCTTGCGCGATGTGTATTGGGGCGCACTGCTCCATGATCTGGGCAAGATCGGCATCGCGGATGCGGTCCTGCTCAAGCCGCAACCGCTCGACGAGAGCGAGTGGATGATCATGCGTACGCATCCGGAGGCCGGGCAGCGCATTTTGAAGCCGATGCCTGCCCTCGACGCAGCCGCCGCAATTGTTTTGTGTCACGAGGAACGCTACGACGGCAGTGGCTACCCGGCCGGGCTACGTGGCAACGAGATTCCGCTTGGTGCGCGATTGTTCGCCGTGATCGACACCCTGGACGCCATGACTTCCGACCGCCCGTACCGGCGCGGCGTCGACTTCGACACGCCGAAAGCGGAGATTGAACGGATGAGCGGCAGCCAGTTCGATCCGCTTGCCGTCGAAGTATTCCTGCAGGAGCAAGCCACCTCAGGGAGATGGTTGCGCTCAAGTGTGGCGCTGCTCGCTTGCCATGAGCGACCTTCCGCAACGTAATCGACCAACCCGCCAAGGAGCAAATTGTGAATTCGCATGAGCCTTCCGCCAACGAAACATCCCCCGCCTCGCCTGGCGCCGGCAACAGCCGACGCGCCACATGGGTGTTCGGCGGCTTCGCCGCTGTCTCGCTGATTCTGCTCGCCGTCGAGCATCGCACGCACGTGCTGGCCTGGGTGCCGTCCTGGTGGCCATGGCTGTTCCTGCTTGCCTGTCCGCTGATGCACATTTTCATGCACGGCGGCCACGGTGGTCATGGTGATCACGATGCTCAAGGCCACACATCCAATAAGGCCGACGACAAATGAGCGACGCGTCATCTTCCTACGGCCTGTGGTCGCTGGTAATCGTCAACTCTGCGGTATTCATCTTCTTCGCCTTCAGTTTCTTCAAGCCGCGCAGCAAGCGCGATTGGCGAACGCTCGGCATGTTTTCGGCATTCATCGTCGCCCTGTTCACCGAGATGTACGGCTTCCCGCTGACCATCTATTTGCTCTCCGGATGGCTGACGCAACAGTTTCCGGGGGTGGATTTCCTCCAGCACGACTCCGGTCACCTGCTGGAAGTGATGTTCGGCTGGCGATCGAACCCGCATTTCGGGCCGTTCCACCTGCTGTCGATGGTCTTCATCGGCGCTGGTTTCTGGCTACTGACTGCGGCGTGGCGCGTACTCTACGCGGCGCAGGCGAGCGGCGTGCTGGCCACTACCGGACCCTATGCGCGCTTGCGCCATCCGCAGTACCTGGGGTTCATCCTGATCATGGTCGGCTTCCTGCTGCAGTGGCCGACGCTAATCACCCTGGCGATGTTCCCCATCATGGTCGTTGTCTACCTGCGCCTTGCACGCCGCGAGGAACGCGACGCGGCGGCAAGCTTCGGCGACGTGTGGCGATCTTACGCGCAGCGCACACCGGCCTTCTTGCCGCTTTGGACCGTCGCTTCCGGGAGCGCACCGGTGAGTTTGAAAGGTGAGGAAGGTCCGTGATGCGTGCCACCAAGCTGGCATTGGCAACCCTGGGCCTTGGTGGGGCGGCAGTGGTCGCGTTGGCCACAGTGCCCCGAGTAGTGGTGGCCGGCACTGCGACGGGCGAATCGACCTACCAGTTCAGTTGCGTCGCCTGCCACGGTGCTGATGGTGCCGGCGTGCTGCCCGGCGTCCCCGATCTGACCGCCAAGGACGGCCCACTGGCAGTCCCCGACGAGGTCCTGATCAAGCGTATCGCCGAAGGCTTTCAGAGCCCCGGGTCGCCAATGGCGATGCCGCCGCGCGGCGGCAACCCTGGCTTGAGCGACGAGGATATCAAGGCAGTCGTGCATTACATGCGTCAGGAATTCAGCATCCGATGACCAAACGAGCACGCCTGGCACTGTGACCAACCTACGCCAGGACCTGACGAAACTTACTCTCGCAAGAAGGAAATCACTATGAAACGCACTTTGAGTCTGGCTGCGACGGCCATAGTCATTACGCTCTCGGCAAAAGCGGCCTGGGCCGGCCTGACGGTCTATATCCCGCTCGGTTCGGCCAACAAGGTCATCGCCGTCGACGCAGCGAGCAATCGCATCACCGCGACCTTCGACGGTGTCGACAACCCGCACGGCCTGGTCGCCACCCCGGATGGCGAATACCTGGTCGCCGGCAGCCTGTCGGAGACACCCTTGCCACAGGGTGCCCCGATCGATACGGCAAACAGCAAGCTGGCGGTGATTCATCCCGCGCACGGCCACGTCATGTCGACCATTCCTGTGGCCGGGTGGACGCATCATCAGGCCATCACGCCCGATGGTCGCTACGTGCTGTCGACGCATCCGACGCGCGGCGGCATCAGTGTCGCCGACCTGACCGAGAACAAGGTCGTCCGCACCGTACCCACCGGGCCGGCGCCGAACTACGCCGTGGTCACCCCCGATGGCAAACGGGTCTACGTCAGCAACAGCGGCAACGGCACGATCAGCGAGATTGATACCGCCGACTGGAAGGTCACACGCACCCTGGTCGCCGGCGCCTCACCAGAGCACATGCTGCTGGCACCCGATCGCAAACGCCTGTACGTGGCCAACGCGCGCAGCGGCGCCGTCAGCGCGGTTTCACTGGAGACCGGCAAGGTCGAGCGCGAATACAAGATGGGCAAGCGCCTGCACGGGCTCGACATCAGCGATGACGGTCGCTGGCTCTTTGTCAGCCTGATCTCCGAAGACAAGCTGGTGGCACTCGACCCGCTGACGGACGAGCGCCGCGTGTTGCCGCTTGCGCCGGCGCCGTATCACCTGGGGGCCGTGCGCGGCACCGGCAAGCTCTACGTCTCCAGTCGCAAGGAGCCGAAGATCTGGGTGGTAGATCAAACCTCGCTGGAAGTGCTGGACACCATCGCCCTACCCGGCGGCGAAGGACATCAGCTGGCAGTGGTGCCTTGAAGAAATAGCGCTTGACCGGTGAGCGACACACAGGTCGAAACTGCTAGCAGGACTACCTTGAAAGGGCTGCCATGGACACGAAGACAAACGAGGCACGGTCGAGCGGGCACGAACATCAGCATCACCAGCCCGAGCATGCTCACGCCACCCACGACTTGCACCCTGGTCACGATGCCGCCGGCGCCAGGACGGTCAAGGATCCGGTTTGCGGCATGTCCGTCACGCTTGGCGCTGGCAAGCCGAGCTTCGAGTACGAGCGTAAGACCTGGCACTTCTGCTCGCAGAAATGCCTCGACAAGTTTGCCGTGGATCCTGCGCACTACCTGACTGGCGCGCACAAGAAGCAAGCGGAGCAAGCGCCTTCAGCGCCGGCCGGCACGCAATACACCTGCCCGATGCACCCCGAAATCGTTCGCGATGCGCCCGGGGATTGCCCGAAATGCGGCATGGCCCTGGAGCCCATCGGCGTTCCGAGCGCTGACGAAGGCCCCAACCCCGAGCTGGTCGATTTCAGGCGCCGGTTCGCGATCGGCGCGGTGCTCACCGTGCCCCTGCTGATCCTGACCATGGGGCCCTTCCTCGGTCTGGGCTTCGTACGCGATCTGCTCGGTGAACGCACGGCGCTATGGGTCGAGCTGGTCCTGAGTACGCCGGTGGTGCTGTGGGCCGGCTGGCCGTTCTTCGTGCGCGGCGTCAAATCGGTCGTCAATCGCAGCCTCAACATGTTCACGCTGATCGGCCTGGGCGTTGGCTCGGCGTATCTGTTCAGCATCGTCGCGGTCCTCTTTCCGGGGCTGTTCCCGGATGGCTTCCGCGACGCGCAGGGGCATGTGGGCGTCTATTTCGAGGCCGGTGCGGTCATTGTTGTCCTGGTTTTGCTCGGGCAGGTGATGGAGCTGGGCGCGCGTGAGCGCACCGGTTCGGCGATCCGCGCGCTGCTCGACCTCGCCGCCAAGACGGCGCACGTGATCCGTGCCGACGGGCGCGAGGAGGAAATCCCTCTTGAGGACGTTGTCGTCGGCGAGCACCTGCGGGTGCGCCCCGGCGACAAGGTGCCGGTCGATGGCATCGTGCGCGAAGGTCACTCGTCGATCGACGAGTCGATGATCTCGGGCGAGCCGGTACCGGTGGAGAAGGTCGCCGGCGACACGGTCACCGGGGCGACGGTCAACGGCACCGGGTCCTTGATCATCGAAGCGCAGCGGGTCGGAGGCGACACCGTGCTCAGCCAGATCGTCGAGATGGTTGCCAACGCGCAACGCTCGCGGGCGCCGATCCAGAAGCTCGCCGACGCGGTCGCCGGCAAGTTCGTTCCGGCAGTGATCGGCATCGCCATCCTGGCGTTCATCGCCTGGGCGACCTGGGGACCGGCACCGGCGCTTTCCTATGCTCTGGTCGCAGCGGTGGCGGTGCTGATCATCGCCTGCCCTTGCGCGCTCGGCCTGGCGACGCCGATGTCGATCATGACCGCCACCGGGCGCGGCGCGCAGGCCGGCGTGCTGATCAAGAACGCCGAAGCGCTGGAGCGCTTCGCCAAGGTCGACACGCTGATCGTCGACAAGACCGGCACGCTGACCGTCGGCAAACCGAAGCTGGTGGCAGTGTTGCCCGCTGCCGGGCACGAGGAAGACGAAGTGCTGCGCCTCGCGGCCAGTCTGGAACGAGGCTCTGAACACCCGCTGGCCGAAGCCATCGTCAGGGGAGCCGAAGAGCGTGGCATCGACCTGGCCAAGGCTGACGAGTTCGAGGCGCTCACCGGCAAAGGTGTGAAGGGCGTCGTCGATGGCCAGGCGGTGGCCCTGGGCAATGCCGCCCTGCTCACTGAACTGGGCCTCGATGGAGGCAGCTTCGTCGGGGCGGCCAACGCCCGCCGCGACGAGGGTGAGACGGTGATGTTCATCCTGATTGGCGCACAAATCGCCGGCCTGGTAAGCGTCGCCGACCCGGTCAAGGAGAGTACGCCCGAAGCACTCAAGGCCCTGCACGCCGAGGGCCTGACGATCATCATGGCCACCGGCGACAACGAACGCACGGCGCGTGCCGTCGCCGGCCGCCTGGGCATCGATGAAATCCGTGCCGACGTACTGCCGGCCGACAAGGCACGGATCATCAAGGATTTGCAGGCCAAAGGCCACCACGTGGCGATGGCCGGCGACGGCGTCAACGATGCGCCGGCACTGGCGCAGGCCGACGTCGGCATCGCCATGGGCACTGGCGCCGACGTGGCCATCGAGAGCGCCGGCTTCACGCTGGTGAAGGGTGACCTCAACGGTATCGTGCGCGCCCGCCGTCTGGCCCGGGCGACGATGCGCAACATCAAACAGAACCTGTTCTTTGCCCTGGTCTACAACGCCGCCGGGGTTCCGGTCGCTGCCGGCATCCTGTATCCCTTCCTGGGCATCCTGGTGTCACCGATTTTTGCCGCCGCGGCGATGAGTCTGTCGTCGATCTCGGTGATTAGCAACGCCTTGCGGCTGCGCAGGATCTCTATCTGATTTGAGGGAGAAAGCGATGCCAATAGAAAGCAAAGTCGAAGACCTGGTGTGCGACATGATGGTCGAGCCGGATAGTTAGGCGATTGCCGGAAAAGAACGTACCAGATTGCGCCGGATTTTCGGTCGGCTTCAAGGCGCGACAACAGGCGCATAGTCGAACTATGTAACTGTTGTCGTAACACAGAAGACGGGCGAAAAGACAAGCAAGATGGTATGTTCTTTGACAGAAATCGCCTTAGTGCTTTTGCTGTCAGGGGCGTGACGGCATCGCCGGCGCGGCCCTCATGACGCTCCGCCTGAGGCTATTTGCTGCTGCGCGTTCCCGTGACGGCGGCGAGGACGCCGAGGCCGATCAGGACCCCGGCACTCAGGTAGTGGCCGGCGCCGCGTAGCCGCCCGTGGCGCAGCAACGCTGGCTGCACCGCACTCGCGGTCAGCACGTAAAGGCAGTCGGTGACGACGGCGATGAACACGAACAGCAATCCCAGAAGCACGCTCTGCAACAGTGCCGACGTCATTGGGTCGACGAACTGCGGCAGGAAGGCGGCGAAAAACAGCGCCGTCTTGGGGTTGAGCAGCGCGACGACAAAGCCATCGCGAAATATCGGCGTAAGCTCGGCGGCGCCGAAAGTGGCCTTGTCCGTCTGCCGTGCAGCGCGTTCGCCGAGCGCTTTGATGCCCAGATAGACAAGATAGGCTGCGCCAGCGTACTTGACGACGGTAAATGCCAGAGCCGAGGCGGCAAACAGCGCCGCCAGGCCGATCGACGCGCCGACGGCGTTGGCCAGGTTGCCGAGCGCGACGCCGGCCAGCGAAACCAGCCCGGCTCGCCGGCCCTGGGCCAGGGTGCGCGCCACGATATAGATCACTCCCGGTCCCGGTGTGGCCGCGAGTACCAGGCTGGCCAGCACGAAGGCGGAAAAAGGGCAGTATTGCGGCAGAGTTGCCGAGCAGCATTTGGCTGCTTTCGCTGATTTGGGTGATCGCGGACATCGCACTTCCCTGGCTGTCGAAGAGATGGATCAAATACAAGGCGATGCGAGCAATCCGTCTGCGGTAAACCTGACAAATTGTCAGCAATCAGCTACCTTGCGCAAAAAAAGCTCCTTTCGGGTTCATTTTTTTTCGCCAGCCGCGTCGTGCAGCTTTTGAATACTGTCTGATATACCCAAACGGTGATGACATGTCGAGACTCTCCTGATGATGAATGTCGTGACCGTTCCCCTCGTTTCCGACCCTTCTCCCGCAGGTGGAGAAGGGAGATTCGTGAGTCGCGGACGCGACTTTCACGGTAAATGTCCGCCAATGGAGGGCCCGGCATGAACAACGGTGGAGGTATCGATCGTTCCCGAGAGCAGCTTTCGTCGACCTGGGCCAGGCAGGTCGTGGAAGCCATACCGATCCCGATGTTCGTGATTGACGCCGAGCACCGCGTCGTGCATTGGAACCGGGCGTGCGAGAAGCTTACCGGGGTTTCTCAGGATTCCGTGCTGGGGACGACGCGAGCGTGGTCCGCGTTCTACCAGAACTCGCGACCGGTGATCGCAGATCTCGCTCTGAATGGCTCACGGCTGGAGGATCTCGAACGCTATTACGCCGGAAAATATCGTCCATCGGCTTCGCTCGAGGACGCTTGGGAGCTCGAAGAGTTCTTCCCGCGGATGCCCGATGGCGGCAAGTGGCTGGTCTTCAGTGCCGCCGCCCTGTACGACGAGAGCGGCGTTGTCGTCGGCGCCGTGGAGACGCTGCGCGACGTCACCGCGCAGCGGGCAGCCGAGCGGGCGGCCAGCGATGCTGCCTTGCTGTTGTCTGAAATCGTTCAGGGCTCGCCGGTGCCGACCTTCGTCATTGACGCCGAGCATCGCGTCACACACTGGAATCGCGCCTGCGAGGCGATCCTCGGGGCGCCGGCCGAGCAGATGGTCGGCTCGCGCGAGCAGTGGCGACCGTTCTATCCGCATCCGCGACCGGTCATGGCCGACCTGGTGCTTGATGCGACGGAGGGCCAAATGGGCGAGCTCTACGCCGACCAGCTGCGACCTTCACCCTTGATCGCCGGTGCCTGGGAAGCCAGGGACTATTTTCCGCAGTTCCCGGGCGGCGGGCGCTGGTTGTACTTCACCGCGGCGCCTCTACACGGCGCCGATGGACGCCCCATTGGCGCCGTCGAGACGCTGCAGGACATCAGCAAGCAAAAGCACTACGAAGTGCAGTTGAAAGCTCTCGCCCGGCAAGACCCGCTCACTGGACTCGCCAACCGCATGGTGCTCGAGGAGCGCATCAATCTCGCCCTGTCGCAGGCGGCGCGACACAAACGCCTGCTGGCACTCGCTTTCCTGGACCTCGATCACTTCAAGCCGATCAATGACGCCATGGGGCATGCGGTCGGTGATGCTCTACTGGTCGAGCTCGCCAAGCGCCTGCTGACGATGGTGCGCACTTCCGACACCGTTGCCCGGATCGGTGGCGACGAGTTCGTCATCGTGCTGGCCGAGCCGGAGTCTCGAGAGGCCGTCGAAGGCGTGATGCAGCGCATCATCGAGACGGTCAGGCAGCCGTTTCAGCTTGACGAGCATTGCGTGCAGGTCGGTTGCAGCATTGGCATCGCGCTCTATCCGGAGGACAGCGATGACCACGGAAGCCTGCTGCGCGACGCCGATGCGGCGATGTATCGTGCCAAGACGGCTGGTCGCAACGGCTACCGCATGCACGCCAGGCAGGTTCAGTAGGTGCAGAGCAGCAGACTGCTTGGCACGCGAACTGGCCCATGGCCAGCTCGCGGCATCGCCGGCAGAGGGAGCGACCTGCGCCCGTTCGCGGTCAAGGAGGATGTCAATCGCGTGCGATGCAGGTCGAGCAAAGTTGACGCAGCTGTGGTTCGAGAACTTCCACCGTGAAATAATGACCAAAGAGCGCTGACCAGAACGGTCAGGCCAGGCGCCTACACGCGGTGCCGATCGATTGCCAACTTGCACCACCCTTTCTCCAGAAAACAAAGGAATCAACATGACGAGCACAGTAACTCTCGGTGGCAACCCATTTCAGGTTAGCGGCGATTTTCCGCAGAAAGGTCAGACGGCCCCTGCGTTCACTCTCGTTGGCAAGGATCTCGCCGACGTTTCGCTGAGCGCTTTTGCCGGTCAGAGGAAGGTCCTGAACATCTTTCCGAGCGTGGACACGCCGACCTGCGCAACGTCGGTGCGTACCTTCAATGCCAAGGCGAGCGGCCTGGCGAACACCGTTGTGCTTTGTATCTCGGCCGATCTGCCGTTTGCGCTGAGCCGTTTCTGCGCTGCCGAGGGTCTCGAGTCGGTGCTGACGTTGTCCACCATGCGCGGTCGCGAGTTCCTCCAGGACTATGGCGTTTCTCTGAGCAACGGTCCGCTGGCCGGCCTCGCCGCGCGGGCAGTGATCGTGCTCGACGGCGACGACCGGGTGCTGCATGGCCAGCTGGTTGCCGAAATCAAGGACGAACCCGATTACGACGCTGCGCTGCAGGCGCTTGCCTGAGCAGCGCCCCTTTGACCTGTTACCGGTCACTTCGCACCCGCCGCTGAGCAGCGAAGATGCCTGTACGCGACGACAATGAGGCGACTCCGCAGCGCCAGGGCATTCAGTCGATCGAAGTCGGCACGCGCCTGCTGCGTGCCCTGGCGGCCAGCCAGCGGTCGATGATGCTGCGCGACGTCGCCCGCAACGCCGGCATGCCGGCGGCAAAGGCCCGTCGCTATCTGGTGAGCTTCATGCGCATGGGGCTGGTCGAACAGGATGCCAATACCGGGCGCTACGACCTCGGCGAGTTCTCGCTGGAACTGGGGCTGGCCAGTCTGGCGCGGCTGGACCCGGTGCGCCTGGCCGGGCCAGTCCTCGACGACCTCTGCGAGCAGATCGGCGCCACCGTCGCCCTGGCCATGTGGGGTAATCACGGCGCTACCTGCGTGCGCTGGGTCGAAGCCGGCGGTGCCGTCACCGTCACCCTGCGCACCGGCGTCGTGCTGCCGCTGACGACCTCGGCGACCGGGCTGGCTTTTTCTGCTTTTTACCGTTCGCCTTATCTCAAAAAGATGCTCGATGCCGAAGTGCAGGCCACCGCCGAGGCTGCGGGAAAGGCCTCGGCGGAAGTGATGTCGGCGCTGAGCTTGCAACTCGAAGGCATTCGCCGTGACGGCATGTCGCGTGCGGCGGGCAGCATGACGCCGGGGATCAACGGCGTCAGCGTGCCGGTTTTCGGGCACACCGGTCGGATGGTGGCGGCGCTTACTGCACTGGGCGTCGTCGGCAGCTTTGACGTCGAGCTGGACAGCTCGATCGCGCAGGGCGCGCGGGAAGCGGCGGCAACGCTGTCCAGGCGTCTTGGTTATGGCAGCAGCGACGGCGCGGCAGGCGAGCAAGCCACAGCCGCGGTCAGCGCTGCGCCGCAAGTCAGTCGCTGACGTCTGTGCTTCGTGCTTGCCGTGCCGGTTGTGGCGCCTGCTGTAGCGCACCTTCGATCACCACGCCGATGCCCGGCCATGCGCAGGGGAAACCGGCCGGCGAGCCCTGCGTCAATCTGAGCACGGACCTGCGTTGTCGCTTGTGGGGGCGGCCCGAGCGACCGGCGTTTTGCGCCGGCCTGCAGCCATCCGACGAAATGTGCGGCGACGACCGGCAACAGGCGATCGCCTGGTTATCGGCGCTGGAGCGGGCAACCCGGCCGTGAGTGCTAAAATGCGCCTTTTTGTCGAAAGCGCCACGTGGACCTGCTGCTGCTGCTGAAAGCCCTGATTCTCGGTATCGTCGAAGGGGTGACCGAGTTTCTGCCGGTCTCGTCGACTGGCCACCTCATTCTTGCCGGCGCCCTGCTCGATTTCAACGACGAGCGCGGCAAGCTGTTCGAGATCGTCATCCAGTCCGGCGCGATGCTCGCCGTCTGCTGGGAGTTCCGTGCCAAGATCATGCAGGTCTTGCGTGGCCTGCCCCGCGATCCCGGCGCACAACGTTTCGCGCTCAACATCGTGCTTGCCTTCCTGCCGCTGGCGACCATCGGACTGCTGTTCGGCAAGACCATCAAGGCCTATCTGTTCAACGCGCCGGTGGTGGCGACGGCCTTCATTCTTGGTGGCCTGATCATTCTCTGGGCCGAACGCCGCGAGCATCGCATCCGCGTCGAGTCGATCGACGACCTGTCCCTGGGCGACGCGATCAAGCTCGGTTTCGCGCAGGCGCTGGCGCTGATTCCGGGGACTTCACGCTCCGGGGCGACGATCATCGGCGGCTTGCTGTTCGGCCTTTCGCGCCGCGCCGCCACCGAGTTTTCCTTCTTCCTGGCCATGCCGACTCTGATCGGCGCGAGCATCTACCAGCTCTACAAGGAGCGCGCGCTGCTTTCCGTCGACGATCTCGGCATGTGGGTGGTCGGCTTCGTTGCTGCTTTCATTTCGGCTTTCTGGGCAGTGCGCGGGCTGCTTCGTTATATCAGCACGCACGACTTTTCGATCTTCGCCTGGTATCGCATTGCCTTCGGGATCCTGATTCTCGTGACTTGGCAGTACGATTTCATTTCCTGGGGAGATCACTGAGTTGGCCGGCCCACGCATCATTTATCTGCATGGCTTCTGCTCCTCGCCAGCGTCGTGGAAGGCGCGCCTGCTGGCCGAGTTTCTGGCCCTGGCGGGCCTTGCCGACCGTTTTTCCTGCCCCGTGTTGTCGCACGTTCCGCGCGCTGCAATCGCCACCGTCGAGGCCTTGCTGGACAGTGATGACGCGCCGACGACGCTGGTCGGCAGTTCGCTGGGCGGCTATTACGCGGCCTGGCTGGCCGAAAGGCGCGATCTGAACGCCGTCCTGATCAATCCGGCGGTGATGGCTCCGACCCTGCTCGACGGCCTGCTGGGAACACACGCCAATTACTACAGCGGTCGCCGCTTCGAGTTTGGCGCCGAGCATGTGGAGCAACTGCGTGCGCTCGATCCGCCGCTGATCACACCGTCGCGCTACCTGCTACTGGTCGAGACCGGCGACGAGGTGCTCGACTACCGGCTCGCCGTCGAGCGCTATGCCGGCTGCCGACAGCTGGTCGTCGAAGGCGGCGATCACAGCTTCACCCGTTTCCCCGACTTCGTACCGCAAATCATTGAATTCTGTGGGTTACAATCGTAGTGATGCATGTTCTCTATGAAGAAGACGGCGCCTTCCGGACGGCCACTATTCTGGTCGACAACGACAGCTCCTTGCAGGTCGAGACGGCTTCCGGAAAGCGCAGCAAGATCAAGGCGGCCAACGTTCTGCTGCGTTACGGCGAACCGGCACCGACGCTCTTGCTCGAGCAGGCCGAGGCGCTCGCCGCCAGCATCGAGCAGGAGTTTCTCTGGGAGTGTCTGGGTGACGACGAGTTTTCGTTTGCTGATTTTGCCAACGATTACTTCGGCCATGTCGCGACGGCGGTCGAGGCGTCGGCATTGCTGCTGGCCCTGCATTCGGCGCCCGTATATTTCCATCGCAAAGGCAAGGGCCGCTTCCGCAAGGCAGCAGCCGATATTCTCCAGGCCGCTCTTGCGGGTCTCGAAAAGAAGCGCCAGCAAGCACTGAGCATCGAACGCATGGTCGGCGAACTGAAGGCCTTCACGCTGCCGGCAGAGTTCACGCCGATTCTCGGCCAGTTGCTCTACAAGCCCGACCGCAATCGTAGTGAAACCAAGGCGCTGGAAGCGGCGTGCAGCGAAAGCGGCCTGTCTGCGCCGCATCTGCTGCAGAAGTGTGGTGCCATCCGCTCGGCTCACGACTATCACCTGCAGCGTTTTCTGTTCGAGTATTTCCCGCGCGGCACGGGCTTTGCGGCCTGTGCCGCGCCTCCTTTGCCGAACAACCTGCCGCGCGCCGACGTGCGTGCTTTCTCGATCGACGACGCGGCAACCACCGAGATCGACGATGCCTTCTCGCTGCAGGTGCTGCCCGGACTCGGCTGGCAGGTCGGGATCCACATCGCTGCGCCGACGCTGGGCATGGCGCCGGGATCGCCGCTCGACGCGATTGCGCGCGATCGGCTGTCTACGGTCTATTTGCCGGGCAGCAAGATCACCATGCTCCCGGAAAAAGTGGTTGAGGCCTTTACGCTATGCGCTGGCCGTGACTGTGCGGCCATTTCTCTGTACCTGACGGTGACTCCCGAGTTCGAAATCACCGCTTGCGAGTCGCGCATCGAGATCGTCCCGGTGGTCGCCAATCTGCGCCATCACGACCTTGAACCCCTGTTCAACGAAGTCAGCATTGCCGCCGGTCTTTCCGAGTTCGCTTTTCGCGACGAGCTGATGACTCTCTGGCAGCTGGCCAATGCCTGCGAAGGTCGCCGTGGCAAGCCGTCGGCAACGCAGACTTTTCTCGACTACAACTTTCGCATCCAGGGCGATCTCGGCGACGCCGACGCCTGCGCCGTCGAGATCAGCGCTCGCCGACGTGGCAGTCCGCTCGACAAGCTGGTCTCCGAAATGATGATCGTCACCAACAGCACCTGGGGTGGCCTGCTATCCAGCAAGGGTGTGACCGCGATCTATCGTATTCAGACGCCTGGCGGCAAAGTCCGCATGAGCACCTCGCCGCAGGCGCATGAGGGTCTCGGCGTCAAGCAGTATGCGTGGTCGACCTCGCCGTTGCGGCGCTATGTTGACCTGCTCAACCAGTGGCAGCTGGTGGCCTATCTGAATGGCGATACACCGCCTTTTGCAGCGCGTTCGGACGATCTTTTCGCCGCGCTGAGCGATTTTGACATGACCTACGCCGCCTACGCCGACTTCCAGCGCAGCATGGAACGTTACTGGTGCCTGCGCTGGTTACGGCAGCACGAGGTCGAAACGATCAAGGCGACGATTATCGGCCGCGAGAACCTGGCGCGCTTCGATCAGCTGCCGCTGCTGCAGCGCGTGCCCTCGGCACCCGAGCTCAAGCCCGGTCAGGAAATCCTGCTGGGCGTCGAGTCGATCGACTATTTGACGCTCGAACTCGGCTGCCGCTATGTCGAGATGCTGCCGCTGGCGGGTGTCGCAGCTGCCGACGACGACCAGCTGGAGGCGATCGATTGAGGTGAACGCTGTCCTCCGCAATCGCTATCAATCGCCGCTGGCGGCACGCAGGCTGTGGCTGGCCGTGGCGGTTTCCCTGCTCCTGCATGGCGGGCTGCTGGCGGTGCATTTCAGCTTTCCAGACGCTTCGCGGGCTTTTCAGGAGCGGGCGCTCGATATCATCCTGGTCAATAGCCGTTCGCCGCGGAAACCTGCCGATGCGCAGGTGTTGGCGCAAGCCAGTCTCGACGGTGGCGGCAACACCGAGCAGGACCACCGCGCGACGACGCCCTTGCCGCCGGCACCGCGCCATCAGGACGGCGACGACCTCGAACAATCGCAACGACGCATCCAGGAACTCGAAGCGCACCAGCAGCGACTGGCCGCAAAAGCGCGTAGCCGTACGGTGGTCGCTCCAACGCCGGACAGGGAAGAACAGCTCGCACCGACGCCGGCGCCCAGCGTCAGCGGCCGCGATCTGGCGCACAGTGCGCTGGCCATGGCGCGCCTCGAAGGGGCGATCGACAAGAAACTCAATGACTATAACCAGCGTCCGCGCAAGACGTTCATCGGCACCCGCGCCAGCGAATACCGTTTCGCACAATATATCGAGGCTTGGCGGAGCAAGGTTGAGCGCGTCGGCACGCTCAACTACCCCGAGGAGGCCAGGGGTAAGCTCTATGGCAAACTGGTGATGACCGTCAGCATAAAGAGTGACGGTAGCCTCGCGAGTATTGAGATCAATCGCTCGTCCGGCCACCAGATCCTCGACGACGCCGCCCGTCGCATCGTCACCATGGCTGCCCCGTACGGCGATTTCCCACCAGCGATCCGGGAGGATACCGACATTCTGGTGTTCACCCGCAGCCTGCGCTTTACCCAGAGCGACAGTCTCGAAAGCAAGAAATAGGGTCAGGATGAGCGATCTATATTGCGTTTTCGGCAATCCCATCAGCCACAGCAAGTCGCCGTTGATCCATACGGCCTTTGCCGCGCAGTGCGGGCAGGACCTCCGCTACGAGGCACTGCTGGCGCCGATCGACGGTTTCGCCGCCAGCGTGCGGACTTTTATCGCCGCCGGTGGCCGCGGCGCCAATGTCACCGTGCCGTTCAAGGAAGAGGCTTTTCGTCTGGCGACTCGCCTGAGCGTGCGCGCCGAGCTTGCCGCGGCGGTCAACAGCTTGCGTTTCGACGGCGCCGAGATTGTCGGCGACAACACCGACGGTGCCGGCCTGCTGCGCGACCTCCGCGTCAATCTGGCGTGCCCGATCGCCGGCCGGCGCGTCCTGCTGCTGGGTGCCGGCGGCGCAGCGCGCGGCGTCGTCGCACCCTTGCTCGAGCAGCGGCCGGCGACGCTGGTGATCGCCAACCGCAACGTCGCCCGAGCACAGCAGCTGGCGCAGCGCTTCGCTGCTACCGCTGGTGCTTCCCTGCTGTGCGCGGGTGGCTACCCGGAACTCGCCGGGCAGTCTTTCGACCTGGTGGTCAACGCCACCTCGGCCAGTCTCGCCGGTGCGCTACCACCTCTGCCTGTGGCGGCCGGCGTTTTCGCACCCGCCAGCCTGGCTTACGACATGATGTACGGTAAAGGCGACACGCCATTCCTTGCCTTTGCCAGAGCGCAGGGCGCGGCGCGCCTGGCCGACGGTCTGGGCATGCTTGTCGAGCAGGCGGCCGAAGCCTTCCATTTCTGGCGCGGCCTCCGCCCCGACAGCGCGCTGGTGATTGCCGCGCTACGTGCCAGGAGCGAGACCGGGCCGGCCGGATGATTCGTCTCGGCGTCTGGCTGAAGCGGCTGCTGCTGGCCGTCATCGGCCTGCTGCTGCTCTTACAGTTCTGGCTTTTCGGCTGGGTGCTGTGGTGGAACTGGGTCAATCCCGAGAGTACGCGTTTCATGGAGATTCGCCTCGCCGAGTTGCGTGTCGCGGGTGCGCAGGCGCAGCTGCAGCAACGCTGGATCGCGTATGGGCAGATCTCGGCCAATCTGAAGCGCGCCATTGTCGCCGCCGAAGACGGTAAATTCCTCGATCACGAAGGCTTCGACTGGCAAGGCATCCAGAATGCGATCGAGACGAACCAGAAGAAAGGCCGCGTTGTCGCCGGCGGCTCGACCATTTCTCAGCAGTTGGCGAAGAATCTTTTCCTGAGCCCAGCCAAGACTCCCTTGCGTAAAGCCGAAGAGGCAATCATCACCCTGATGCTGGAAGCCGTTTGGAGCAAGCAGCGGATCCTGGAGGTCTACCTCAACGTCATCGAGTGGGGCAGCGGCATTTTCGGCGCTGAAGCTGCCGCCCGCCACTATTTCGGCATTTCGGCGAGTCAGTTGTCGGCCGAGCAGGCGGCCCGCCTGGCGGCCATGGTTCCGCGGCCGCGTTTCTACGACCGCAACCGCAACGCCCCGGCGCTGCTTGCGAAGAGCGACATTATCCTGGCGCGGATGCGTTCGACGGCTGTTCCGTGAGCTGCGGACGCGACTTCTACGGTCAGCAGCCGGCGCTTTTGCAGATGGCGACCATTCGCCAATCCTGGGATACTATCGAGCTTCGGTCCCCGTCGCGCGAGCCCTTTTCCGGCAACCAATGAAGGAGTGATTACCTCATGAAGTTTCGCACCCTGTTTCTGCTGCTCATCCTCGGCGCTACCGCTGGCTTTTCGGCCCTCAATTGGGACGTGTTCATTGCCCCGAGCACGCTTTCGCTGGGCGTGACTGAAGTACAGGCGCCGATCGGGGTGATCATGTTGGGCGTCGTAAGCCTGCTGACCGCCTACTTTTTGCTCTTCGTGATTTACGTGCAGGCCTCGGCGCTCTTCGATTCCCGTCGCCATGCGCAGGAATTGAAAGCCAACCAGGAGCTGGCGGACCGGGCCGAGGCCTCGCGCTTTACCGACCTGCGCGGCTTCATTACCACCGAGCTGCAGGCGATGGGCAGGCACAACACGGGTAACGCGGCGTCGGGTGGTGCTGACCCGGCGCTTCTCGCCAGGCTCGACCGCATCGAGACCGAGCTGTTAACGGCCATCGAGCAGTCGGGGAACAATGTCGTTACTTCTCTTGGTGGGATCGAGGATCGCCTCTCCAGGACAACAAACGGCGGCGGCCTGGCGGTGCTTGCGGCGAAAAGCAGCGTCTAATGCATTGCGACCTGTAGAAAAAAGCCCGCTGAGTGCGGGCTTTCTTGTTCTCGATGGCGGCTTGGTCGATCAGTGATCAGTGATCAGCGATCGCCGTAAGCTCGGCGGTTGGCGTTCGCGCCACCACCACCATGACCGCTCTTCGGCCCTTCGTGGTGAGGTGTGCGCGGCAGGCCTTCGCGGCGGGGAGCAAAAGGCTTGCCCTGGCGGTTGTCGCCACCCTTCCAGCCCGGCTTGCCGGTCGGTCGCGGTTTTGCTGGCGACGGCCGACGCGTCGGCTCGTGACCCTCGACGACAGCGACCGGAATCAGCTGCTTGGTGAAGCGCTCGATCTTGCGGACGTTGAAGTGTTCGGCATGATGAACCAGCGAGATGGCCAGACCATTGCGGCCGGCACGGCCGGTACGACCGATGCGGTGCACGTAGTCTTCGGCGAACTTCGGCAGGTCGTAGTTGAAGACGTGCGTGATCGTCGGGACGTCGATGCCGCGTGCGGCCACGTCGGTGGCAACCAGGATGCGCACCTGGCCACGACGCATGGCGGTCAGTGTGCGGTTGCGCGCGCCCTGATGCATGTCACCGTGTAGCGCGGCGGCGTTGAGGCCAGCGACGTTGAGACGATCGCTGACCGTATCGGCGTCGCGCTTGGTGGCCGTGAACACCACGGCCTGATCGATCGAGGCATCGCGCAGGAGGTGGTCGAGCAGGCGGTTCTTGTGCGACAGGTCGTCCACGAAGTGCATGCGCTGCTCGATGTTGTCATGCCGGGCGGTGTTTGCATCGACGCGAATTTGCAGCGCGTTGCGGGTCATCCGTTTGGCCATCTCGCCGACGGTTCCGTCAAGCGTTGCCGAGAAGAGCATCGTCTGACGCTCGGTCGGGGTGGCCGAAACGATCTTTTCGATGTCTTCGATGAAACCCATGTCCAGCATGCGATCGGCTTCGTCAAGGACGAGTAGCTGCAGCTGGGAAAAGTCGATCTTGCCGGAGTTCATATGGTCGATCAGGCGACCCGGCGTGGCGACCAGGATCGCCGGATTGCGGCCAAGAAGTTCCATCTGTTTCGGATAAGGCATGCCGCCGAGGATGGCAACAGCGTGCACGTGGTGCACCTGGCGGCCGTACTTCTCGGTGGCGGCCGTGACCTGCAGGGCGAGTTCGCGAGTCGGCGTCAGGACCAGCATTTTCGGCTGCGCTGGCTGGAAGCGCCGGCGATCGTTGCCGCGCGAGCGGGCCGGGCGACGTTCCTGGGAGGCGGCAGTGCGCGCCGCCTCGGGGGCACGTTCCTGCGCCGCGAAGCGATGCAGTGCTGGCAGCATGAAGGCGGCGGTCTTGCCCGAGCCGGTCTGCGAGGAAACCATCAGGTCGCGGCCTTCGAGAGCCGCCGGAATGGCTTGCTTCTGGACCGGCGTCGGCTCGGTGTAACCGGAATCGGTGAGGGCTTGGAGGATGGCCGGGTGGAGGCCGATTTCTGAAAAAGTCATGGTTCTCTTTTCTATGGATGCGCCGCACGCTGCCCATGGGGCATAATACGTTGCGAAAAAACAGATGCAACGCCAACCAACGAAAAGCTGAGAGAGACTTTGGTCGAGCCGGTGGATTGGATCGATTCACGGAAGTCAGCAGCTATCGGCACAAAAGCTTTGTGCCAGTGCGGCGCTGAATGAATCGACACCAGAAGGCAGGGGGGCTTGAGAGTTACGGCCAGGTTCGCGATGCTCGTCGCATCAAGCAGCCCTTGGCCGCTCAGTGCAGCCGTGCATTATAGCATCAGCCCGCGACGTGCGGCGCTTTTTTTCCGGTTTCGCGTAGTTGCAGCACTTGCGGCGAGAAGACTTCGGTGACCAGCACCGATTGTGCGCGAAACCGGAAGTGCGAGCGACGCGCCCACAGGCTTTCTGTCGCCGGCTGGTCCAGTTGCAGGGCGCCGAGCGCCGGCGCCAGCAAGGGGTGGTGGTCATCGAGCCGCTTGAAGCTGATCCTGCCGCGTCTGAAGCCGGGGTGCGAGAAGAGCAGCGCGCCAAGCGAGCGGTTGCCGAGACGGGCCAGCCAGACCTGCAGTGGGCCGCACGGGCGATACGGCAAGACGGTGTGTGCGAAGACGACCAAGCGCTCGTCACAGAGCAGAGCCACCTCGCGGATCCACGCCAGTTCCCCCGGCTCGATGCCGAGCAGTCGCGCCTCATCGGCGGTCGGCAGGGCGAGGCGCTGGCGCAGCACGCGCACTGCGAAGCGTCCGCGCGCCTGGATGCGTGCGGTCAGCGAGCCACGGTCACGCAACCAGGGGATGAAAGCGACATTGTCCGGGGTGCGCAGCAAGCGGCTGCGCCAAGGCCCCCGGGATGCGCTGCTATTGACCACGCGGCTCCCTTTTGCCTACTTGGGGCGCGGCGACTTGTCGATGCCGGCAATGCGTGTTCCCGGCTTGATTCCCTTGCTGGCGAACCAGTCGAGGTTCATTTCCAGCGCGTAGCGTGCGTCACCGGCGGCGCAGTGGTTGTCTTCGGTCTGCGGCTGCATTTTTTCGATGTTGAGAATGCGTCCCTCCTGGTCGAGAAACGCGACCGACAGCGGCAGGTAGGTGTTGCGCATCCACATGCAATGGCGGGTAGCCTGCGCAAACACGAACAGCATTCCGTGGTTGGCCGGCAGGCTGCGGCGATTCATCAGACCCTGTGCGCGATTGGCGTCATCCGCGGCGACTTCCGCTTCGATACGGTAAAAGCCTGCGCTGAGCTCGATGCTCGCAAGCTGCGCAGAAACGGGCGGCGAAGCCAGCAAGGGCGCCAGCGCGATCAGGAAACAAGGAAGTCTGTACATCAAGAACTCCGGGAGGGAGGATGGATTGAACGGCAAGGAGCGTCACCCTCGCTGTTTCCCTGCGCACAGAAAAGTACCGCAAAGTGGGTCCCGGCAAGGCGTCGAGAAGTCTGTGGCGTCGGCGCTATTACGCTTTGCGACTACTTCCGTGACTTGCCCTTCGCTTTCGTGTTTGTCTTCGTGTTCGTCTTGGTCTTCGGCTTGGCCGACGACGTCTTCTTCCGCTTCGTGGCCTTGCCGGCCGGGCTCGATTTTCCCGCCTTGGCTTGCGCTGCTGGCGAGCTCTGCGCTCCTTTCGGCGCCGGTTTCGGGTGCACCGTCGGTGCGCCAATGATGACCTCGTCGGCGCCATTCTCGGCAGCTTTCGGTACCGCCAGAGTTGCCGTGCAAGCGAGCAGCAACGCACCAGCCAGCAGGCTGCGCAAGGAGTGGTTGATGGTCACGGTCATCGCCTGGCTCAGTGGCTGGTGCCTTCGGAACGCGATATTTTGTTCCAGACGTTGTACTTGCCGACCGGTTTCCTGGCCGGGATTCGCTTCACTTCCTCGAGCGTCTGCGCGTCGATCACGAGCAGCGCGCCATCGTCTTTCCAGAGGCTGGCCAGCGCATAGCGGCCGTCCCGCGTGAATTCGACGTGGGCCAGCGTCTGTCCCGGTTTGGCATTGATCTGCCCGACCACTTCCAGGCTCTGCTTGTCGATTACCTGCAGAACGTTCTTGTTTTCCTTGCTCATCATCGAGTCGGTAAAAGCGTAGCGGCTGTTCTCGTGACTGCGCAGGAAGAAGCCCGGGCCGAGCGTTTTTATTTCCTTGATGACTTTGTAGGTTTCGAGGTCGATGACCGTCACCACCCCTTCGTTGAGGTTCGGCGAGGCCATCACCGTCCGTTCGCGACCCGTCGGATCGGTCCACTGCCAAGTGATACCCGAGCCAAGATGCGGCATTCCCGGCAGATCGAGGTCGGCGATCTTGTTGCGGCCGTCGAGAAAGATCACCTGTCCCTTGCTTGCCGAACGCGAGGCACCCAGGATCTCGTGGTAGCTCTGGGTGAAAAAGAAATCGTCGAGATAATCCTTGAGCAGGGTTCGCCGCGGATAGAACATGGCCGGAGTGAAGTGACCTTCCCGGTACTGGTAGTCGTGCACCAGACCTTCGGCAACCGGTTCGGCGTCGGGATCGTAGCTGATCTCCCAGACTTCGGGAACGTCCTTCAGTGCGGCGACGAAACTCTTGCGCGGCGCCGCGTCGTAGACCGCAGATACCCGCGAAGTCTTGTCGCCGGCAGCGTTGAGCGTCGGGATGATCTTCACCAGCGAGAGGTCTTTGGCGTCGAGCAGGACCAGGCTGTGCGGCAGGTAGTTGGCAACCATCACCCACTTGCCGTCACCGGAAACGGCAGCGTTGCGCGTGTTCAGGCCGGCGCGGATTTCGGCGACGACGACCAGGTTGTAGATGTCGAACTTGGTGATCCAGCCGTCGCGCGAAGCGAAATAGACAAAGCGGCCATCGGGCGAGAACTTCGGTCCGCCGTGCAGTGCGTAGCGGCTGGGAAAGCGGTGCAGGCGTTCGAGTTTGTCGCCGTCGAGCACCGACACGTGATGGTCGCCGGTTTCGACGACGATGAACAGATTCAGCGGGTCGGCGCCTTTCAGCCCGGGACCGGGCTGGTCGGGTAGTTTGCCGGCGTCGGCGTTGACCACTTGCGAGGCGCGGATCTCGGCCTCGTCCCATTTTGGCGCTGGCGTCACCGGGCTGTAGATCAAGTCGGCCAGTTCTTGCACCTGATCGGCGCTCAACTTGTCGCCAAAAGCCGGCATCTGCGTCGCCACGCGCCCTTCGCCGATCACTTTCAGCGCTTCTGGTTTGCGCAGTCGTGCCAGGTTTTCCGGCAGGAGAGCCGGCCCGACACCGCCAAAGCGTGTTTCGCCGTGGCAGGCGGCGCAGTGCTCCTTGTAAAGTGCCTGGACGCCGGCTGCCTCGGGTGCTCCGGCAGCGCTGGCGAACGACGATCCGCCAGCAAGAGACGCTGCGAGGCAGGCGGCAGACATAGCGAGGCGCCAGTTCATCAGGCTCTCCGGATTCTGATGTGCGGGGTGACGGTCAGGCGTTCGCGGCCGGGTTCGACGCCGATTTCCTCGTCGTCGAGATAACAGCCGGGGTCTTCGGCCCAGGGGTCGCCGGTCAGCTGTTGCGCGCGCACACGCGTGTTGCCGTTGCAGATGTCGAAATGCTGGCAGTCACCGCAACGCCCCGAAACGCTGCGCGGAAATTGCTTCAGACCGGCCATTAGCGGCTCGGAAACATCTGTCCATATTTCCGAGAACGGCCGCTCACGGATGTTGCCGAGGTTGTAGTGCCACCACATGGTGTCGGGATGGACATTGCCGAGATTGTCGATGTTGGCCACATTGACTCCCGAGGAATTGCCTCCCCATTGCGCCAGACGGGCGCGGATGTTGGCTGCCTTGTCGGGAAAGTTCTTTTTCACCCAGTACAGGAAGTAGACTCCGTCGGCGTCATTGTTGCCGGTGGTGAACTCCTTGTGCAGGTCGCGTTGCTGATAATTCCAGCAGGTATCGAACAGCAGATCCATGGCCCAGCGTGTCAGCTTGTGTTGCGCGTCGTCCTTGCGGTTCTTGTTGCCGCGGCCGGCGTAGTTGAGGTGCGAGAAGTAGAAGCGATCGATGCCTTCGTCCTCGACCAGTTCGAGCAGGCGCGGCAGGTCGTGGGCATTGTCCTGGGTCATCGTGAAACGGACGCCGATTTTCAGACCCAGGTCGCGGCACAGGCGAATGCCTTTCAGCGAGGCTTCGAAAGCGCCTTCCATGCGCCGGAACTTGTCGTGCGTTGCGCCCATGCCGTCGAGCGAAACGCCGACATAGTCGAAATCGCACTCGGCGATACGGTCGATGTTCGTGGCGTCGATCAGGGTTCCGTTGGACGACAGCCCGACGTAGAAACCCATCGCTTTTGCGCGCCGGGCGATGTCGAAGATGTCCGGTCGCAGCAGCGGCTCGCCGCCGGACAGAATCAGCACCGGGACGCGGAAGCGCTTGAGGTCGTCCATCACCGCAAAAATCTCGTCGGTGCTCAGTTCGCCGGGGAAGTCCTTGTCGGCAGAGATCGAATAGCAGTGCTTGCAGGTCAGATTGCAGCGGCGAATGAGGTTCCAGATGACCACCGGCGCTGGCGGATTCTGCTTGGGGCCGGGCTGCTTGGGTGCCGCGAGTTCCTGCATGTACTGGGAGATTCGAAACATCGTGCACTTCCCGAAAGAAAACCGTGTATTAGAGGGTAGGCTTGGCGGCTGGGCCTTGACGTGGATCAAGGCTCAGCCCATCCGCTGCCGCGAACCTGGCCAGGCAGCTGTTCGCCGAGTGGAGAAAGTCGCATTCTCACCCTCGTTTCTCCGGTCGGCAAGTGGCGACCATCGTAGCTTCGCTCCGCGCGCTTGCGGTTGGCATGAGCTTTGCGTATTTGGGCTGTACTGTATTTTCCGGGGCGCGCGAGAAGCCTTGTGCACGGCGCTGGACGCGTGTGCGCGAAGCGTCGAGAATAGCTGCTCGACGCGCTTGGCGGCGATGGCGGGAGTCATGGGCATAGGGGGAGTAGCGCGCTTGAGCGGCTGCCGGTTCGGTAAAGTCCTTTTCGAGGTCGCGTTTCGGATCAAGGCAGCAAGGCTGTGTGCCAGGCGAAGCCGGAGTCGGAGTCGGAGTCGGAGTCAACTCCATGCCCGCTGACTTCCTGCCCGGCAATCGCTTGACCCTGCTGAACAGCGGGGCCGAGTACTTTCCGGAGCTGATCCGGGCGATCGACGGCGCGCAGCACGATGTTCACCTCGAAAGCTACATTTTCGAGGACGATGCGACCGGTCAGGCGGTCGCCGCGGCGCTGGCCAGCGCTGCTCGACGGGGCGTCACGGTCCGCGTGCTGGTCGACGGCTTCGGCGCTCGGGAGTTCGCCGAGTCTCTGCAACCGGCCTTGCTCGCCGCTGGCGTACAGGCGATGGTTTACCGACCCGACATCGCGCGCTTTCGTTTGCGCCGCCATCGTCTGCGTCGTTTACATCGCAAGCTGGCGGTGATCGACGGTGAAATCGCCTTCGTCGGCGGTATCAACGTCATCGACGACCTCAATACGCCGTATCAAATCCCGCCGCGCTATGACTACGCAGTTCGCGTCGAAGGCCCTTTGCTGGCGCCGATCCAGCAGGCGCAGCAGCGACTGTGGGAAATCGTGTTGTGGGCAAAGCTGAATCGTCGTTACCGCCTTACCAGGCGTGCGCAGACCGATCCGGGAGCACGTGGCGAGCAGACCGCCGCCTTCGTGGTGCGCGACAATATTCTCCACCGCCGCGACATCGAGGAGGCGTATCTCGAGGCCATTGCCGCTGCGCAGCAGGACATTCTGCTCGCCAACGCTTACTTCCTGCCCGGTCGGCGCTTTCGCCGCGCCCTGCGCGACGCCGTAAAGCGCGGCGTGCGGGTGGTCATCCTGTTGCAGGGGCGGATCGAATATCGCCTCCTCCACTACGCGACGCAGGCCCTTTATGGTCGCTTACTGGGCTTCGGCATCCGCATTTTCGAGTATCGGCGCAGCTTCCTGCATGCCAAAGTGGCGGTTATCGACGGTCATTGGGCGACCGTCGGCTCGTCGAATATCGATCCTTTCAGTCTGCTGCTGGCCAGGGAAGCCAATATCGTCGTCAAGGATCCGCTGTTCGCCAACAGCCTGCGCGAGAGCCTCGAACAGGCGATGCGCAATGGTGCGCGCGAACTGCCGATCGATAGCTGGAAGCGTCTGCCCTGGCATTCGCGCCTGCTGCGTTGGGCAAGCTACAACCTGGTGCGGACCCTGGTCGGCATCGTCGGTTACGGTGGCAAGCGCAAGTAAGGGCAGACGCCGCGCACGGCCGGAACACGCTCGATCGACCAGGCGGCAATTGCCCAGGGCCAGAAATCGCGCAGCGGTCCGGCGCTGATTTCCGGCGGTACGGCGTGACCAAGAAATTCCAGGGCTGCTGACAGGACGGCGCTGCCGGCGGAGAGATCGACGGCGGCAGCCCGCGTTTGTTTGGAGAGCTTCTCGCCGGCGGCATTGGTTACCACCGGCAGGTGCGCGTAAGCCGGCGTCGTCAGCGCCAGACGTTGCTGCAGCCAGATCTGCCGTGGCGTCGAGTCGAGCAGGTCGACGCCGCGGACGACCGCGTTGATCCCTTGTGCGGCGTCGTCGATGACGACTGCCAGCTGGTACGCGTACTGGCCGTCGGCACGCAGCAGGATGAAGTCGCCGACGGCGCGTTCGAGATTCTGCTGCACATCGCCCTGAACGCGATCGCCGAAAGCGATCGTCGCGTCGGCGACGCGCAGCCGCCAGGCGCGTGCCGCTCGGCCCGCGGCGAGGCCGTTGCGGCAGCTTCCCGGGTAGACCAGGCCGCCATCGACCGATCGTGGCGGCGAGCAGGCAGCAATTTCCGTTCGCGAGCAGGCGCAGGGGTACACCTCGCCGTCGAGTTGCAGGCGCACCAGTGCGGCGTGGTAGAGGTCCAGACGCCGGCTCTGGACGAGCACTTCACCATCCCAGGCGAAGCCGAAGCCTGCCAGCGTGCGCAGGATATCGTCGGCGGCACCGGCAACAGTCCGCGGCTGGTCGACGTCCTCGATGCGCAGCATCCACTGGCCGCCGTGGGCACGGGCGTCGAGATAGCTGCCGACGGCGGCGACCAGCGAACCGAAGTGCAGCGGGCCGCTTGGTGACGGCGCAAAGCGGCCGCGATAGGGTGGCGACGGGCGCTGAGCGCGCTCCTCTGTCGGCGTGGTCGCGATCATTGGGCTCGCGGCGCAGCGTTCACCGTGCGCTGCCTTTGTATTTCCACCGCTGCCGCGTAAAATCCGCCGGTCATCAAAAGGACTCCAGCCATGAACGATCGTGTGTTCACCCCTGCCAACGAAGCTGCCATTCTCGCCGAGGCGCTGCCGTACATCAAACGCTTCCACGGCAAGACCATCGTCGTCAAGTATGGCGGCAATGCGATGACCGACGAGCATCTCAAGCAGTGTTTCGCGCGCGACGTGGTGCTGCTCAAGCTGGTCGGGATGCACGTGGTAGTGGTGCACGGCGGCGGTCCGCAGATCGAAAACCTGCTCGCCCGGGTTGGCAAGAAAGGAAAGTTCATCCAGGGAATGCGCGTCACCGACGCCGAAACGATGGACATCGTCGAGATGGTTCTCGGGGGCCAGGTCAACAAGGACGTCGTCAACCTGATCAATCAGGCGGGGGGCAAGGCTGTCGGATTGACGGGCAAGGACGGCAGCTTCATTCGCGCCAAGAAATTACTGCTGGCCAACCACGAGAACCTTGGTGACCTGATCGACGTTGGCCAGGTCGGCGATATCACGCAGATCGATCCGTCGCTGATCGGCCACCTCGAGTCGGGCGGCTTCATCCCTGTCGTGGCCCCGATCGGCGTCGGCAAAGGCGGCGAGACCTATAACATCAACGCCGACGTCGTCGCTGGCAAGATCGCCGAAATCCTCAAGGCGGAAAAGCTGGTACTGCTCACCAATATGCCCGGTGTCCTCGACGAGAGTGGTCAGTTGATCACCGGCATGACGCCCAAGGAGATCGACCAGCTGGTGGCCGACGGGACCCTGTCGGGCGGCATGTTGCCGAAGATCAGCTCGGCGCTCGACGCCGCACGCAACGGCGTCAGGAGTGTGCACATCATCGATGGCCGTGTCGAACACGCGCTGTTGCTGGAGATCCTTACCGATCACGGCGTCGGCACGATGATCAAATCGCATTGATCAGGGAACTCTGCTGAGAGCGTCCGCGCCGGTCTGGCTTTTCGACCTCGACAACACTCTGCACGACGCCAGTCCGCATATTTTTCCGCAGATCAACCGTTCGATGGTGGCGTACATCCGCCAGCACCTCGGTGTGGACGAAGAGGAGGCAACGCGTATTCGGCAGGATTACTGGCAGCGCTACGGTGCCACGCTGCTCGGCCTGATGCGCCATCATGCCATCGATCCCAGGCATTTTCTCTGGCATACACACCAGTTTCCTGACCTCAAGCGGATGCTGGTCTTCGAGCGCGCCCTGAAGGCCATGCTCGGTCGCTTGCCAGGGCGCAAGATTGTCTTCTCGAACGCGCCGTTGGGTTATAGTAAGGCGGTTCTGGAAATGACCGGTGTTCGCCGCTGTTTCGACGCCATCTATTCGGTCGAGCGCCTTCGCTTCCAACCGAAACCGGCAGTCGCTGGCTTTCGCCACCTCTTGCGCAGCGAGCGTCTGAATGCGCAGCGCTGCATCATGGTCGAAGATACTCTGCCCAATCTGCGTACAGCGAAGCGACTCGGCATGAAGACCGCCTGGGTGAGTGCGGAAACGCGCCAGCCGGCCTGGGTCGACGTGCGGCTGGTTTCGATTCTCGACTTGCCGCGCCATCTCGCCCGGCTCTGAAGCGCGGCCGATACATCCGCCACGACAGCGCTGCCTTCACCTTCTTTTCCCGGTACGTGCTGCTCCACCGCGGCCTTCCACAGTCGTGTAGACTTTCCCCGAAAAATTTCCGTTGGTCGCCATGAGAGAGTCAGGTTCACTGGAACAGCAGCTACTTGAGTACAAGGCTATCCTCGAGCATTCGGGGATTGCCGTGGTGTGCACGCGAAATCGCCGCGTGTACCGCTGTAACCCGCGCGCCGAGGCGCTTTTTGGCTGGCCGGCGGGAACTCTTGTCGGCCAGCAGGATCTTGTCTTCCATCCCGACAGCGCGGCCTGTGAAGCGCTGCGCGAGCAAGCACGTGCGGCACTGAGCGTCGGCGAGATACTCGATATCGAAATGCAGCTGGCGCGCCGCGACGGCAGCAGCTTTGTCGCTCATCTCATCGCCCGCGCGATCGACACTGCCGCGCCGGGTCAGGGTGCCGTCTGGACCGTGCTCGACATCACGCAGGAGGTCGACGCGCGCAAGTGCAGCGCGCAGTTGCTGCGCGAGCAGACGCTGATCTTCGAACGTGCGCCGATCGGCATCGCTTTTCTGCGTGACCGCATCATCCAGCGCTGCAACCCGAGCTTCGAGAGGATCTTCGGCTCGCTGCCAGGTCAACTGATCGGCCAGTCAACGCGCGTTTGCTTTGCCACTGAGCCGGCCTGGAGCGCCGCCGGCGAACGCGCTCGGCGCGGTATCGAAGAAGGCGGGAGCTTCGTCGGAGAGGTCGAGTACTGCAAGGCCGATGGCACGCCGATCTGGTGCCAGGTGACCGGTAGTCTGCTCAACCCGGCAAATCATGACGAAGGCCACGTCTGGCTGTTTCAGGACATCACCGCACGCCGCGCGGCCGAAGAGGCCCTGGTCGAAAGCCTCTGGGAGCAGCAGTTGATTTTCGATAACGCGATGATCGGCATCGCGTATCAGCGTGAGCGCACGATCTTGCGCTGCAATCGCCGATTCGAGGAGATCTACGGCTTTCCGCCAGGTGCTCTTACGGGACAGCCCACGCGCCTTCTCTATGCCAGCCAGCAAGCGTGGGAAGACGCCGGGCAGCAGCTCTATGGTCAGAGTGCAGCGCTTGAGGCCTTTGAGGGGGAAGTCCTTTTCTGCCGTCGCGATGGCACTCCGATCTGGGTCCATGTCAGCGGCCGCCCGATCGAGGAACAGGACGAACGCCAGATCTGGATCTGGACGCACGAGGACGTAACGGCGCATCGCGCTGCCCAGGACGCACTGCGGCAAAGCCATCTCGAACTCGAGCAACGCGTTGCCGAACGCACTCATGAGTTATCGCAACAGCTTGACTTCATGCACCAATTGGTCGAGGCTATTCCGGGCCCGGTGTTCTACAAAAATCGTGCAGGCTGCTACCTCGGTTGTAATCAGGCTTTCCTCGAAATGATCGGCAAGTCACGCGCAGAAGTGGTCGGCGCAAGCGTCTACGACGTCGCGCCGCGCGCGCTTGCCGATCGCTATATGGCGGCTGACGAAGAACTCTTCCAGCGCGCGGGTTCGCAGGTTTTCGAAGCGCAGGTGCTGCGCGCCGATGGCCAGTACCGCGACGTCGTTTTTCACAAAGCGATCTACGGCGTTCCCGGCGAAGCAGTTTGCGGTCTCGTCGGAATCATGCTCGACGTGACCGAGCGCAAACGTATGGAGCAGCGCCTGCAGCAGGCGGCGACGGTTTTCGACAGCAGCGCCGAAGGCATTACCATCACCTCTCCAAAGGGCGAAATCATCGCCGTCAATCGTGCATTTACCGAGATCACCGGTTACTGCGAGGACGATGTCCTTGGCGTCAACCCGCGCATTCTGCAGTCCGGACTTCAGGGCGCGCAGTTTTACCGTGAGATGTGGCGGACCCTGCACACCTGTGGGCGCTGGCAGGGAGAATTGTGGAATCGGCGCAAGGACGGCCAGGCCTTTCTGGAGTCCTTGACGGTCAGCGCCGTCAAGGACTCCCAGGGTTGCGTGACGCACTATGTTGGCGTCTTCTCGGACATCACCGAACTGCGCAAGGCGCACGATCAGCTCGATCATCAGGCGCATCACGATCCGCTCACCGGCCTGCCCAATCGTCTGTTGCTCGGGGATCGCCTGCACAAGGCGCTGCAGCGTGCCCATCGCGACGAGCGCGGGTTGGCGGTCCTCTTCGTCGACCTCGATCGCTTCAAGAACATCAACGATACCCTCGGCCATCAGGTTGGCGATCGCGTTCTCTGTGAAGTGGCGCGGCGGCTGACCCGGCTCAGGCGCGAGGCGGACACCGTTGGTCGCCTCGGCGGCGACGAATTTCTGATCATCATCGAGGATCTCGCCGATCCTGCAGCTGTATCGCATATTGCGGACAAGATTCTGACCCTCTTGCAGGACTCGCCGGTGACCGTCGAACAGGAGTTCTACGTCGGCGCCAGCATCGGTATCAGCCTCTTTCCCCAGGATGGCGGTGATGCCGAAACGCTGTTGAAGAATGCCGACGTGGCCATGTACCGGGCCAAGGAGCGCGGTCGTAACACGTACGAATTCTTTACCAAGGAGTTGACCCAGTCCTCACTGGCGCGCCTGCAGATGGAAACTGACCTGCGGCGGGCCATCGACCGCGGCGAGTTGCGGGTCTTTCTGCAGCCGCAGTTCTCGCTGAGCAGCGGTGAGCTGGTCGGCGCCGAAGCGCTGGTGCGCTGGCTGCGCCCAGAGCTGGGTCTGGTGATGCCGGGCGAGTTCATCAAACTTGCCGAGGAATCGGGGCTGATTGTCCCGATCGGCGAATGGGTCCAACAGACCGCCGCTGGCCAGTGGGCGGCGTGGGTCGCCGCCGGCTTCAAGCCGGGTGTGCTGTCGATCAACGTCTCCGGCGTCGAGTTCCGGCGCGGCCGCATCCAGGAAACCGCTCGCAAGACGCTGGCCAGGTCGCGCCTGCCTGCGCAATTCCTCGAACTGGAGATCACCGAAAGCGCGATCATGACCCAGGCCGAAAACAGCGTCCAGGTCCTCGACGCGCTACGGGCCATGGGACTGGGCCTGGTGATCGACGACTTTGGTACCGGCTATTCCTCGCTTGCCTACCTGAAACGTCTGCCGCTCAACAAGCTGAAGATCGACCAGAGTTTTGTGCGTGGCTTGCCAAGCGACGCCGAGGATCGGGCGATCACCCGCGCGGTGATCGCCCTTGCCCATAGCCTGCAACTGACGGTTATCGCCGAAGGCGTCGAGACCGAGGCGCAGCGGGAGTTTCTGGCTGGTGAAGGCTGTGATGACATGCAGGGTTACCTGCGCGGCAAGCCGATGCCGCTCGACGAGTTCCGGCTGCGCTTCCTTGCCGGCTGAATCGAGGTGGCTGAAGTGACTTCCCGATTGCCATTCATCGATGCGCTGAAGGCCGTGGCGGTGCAGTTGATCGTCCTGCATCACCTGGCCTTTTACGGACCCATGTCTGACCATGCCTACCTGCTGATTCCGGACCTCATCTCCTGGCTGAGTCAGCACGCCCGCGCGGTGGTGCAGGTGTTTCTGGTGATTGGTGGCTTCCTCGCTGCGCGCAGTCTTGCTCCGGCTGGCAGCCTGCTGTCGGCGCAGCCCTTGCGCTTGCTCCTGAGACGTTACCTGAAACTGGCCGTTCCCTACCTCGCCTCCTTGCTGATCGGCATTGGCTGCGCGACCCTTGCCCGTGCCCTGATGACTCATGATTCCATTCCTGAGTGGCCGACGCTGCCGCAGTTCCTGGCGCACGCGCTGCTCCTGCAAAGCATCCTCGGTTACGAGGGCCTGTCGACGGGTGTCTGGTACATCGCCATCGATTTCCAGTTATTTGCGCTGCTGCTGGCGACTCTCTGGCTGGCACGTGGGATCAGTGGTGGCCTCGGTCGCGGCATCGCCGGGGCGGCGATCCTCGGTCTGCTACTGGTCGCCACGCTGGCCCTGTTTTCTCTATACCACTTCAACCGCGACGCTGAATGGGACAACTGGGCGTTGTATTTCTTCGCGTCTTACGCGCTCGGGACGCTGACTTTCTGGGCGGCAAATGCGAAGCACGCGGTGCGCTGGCTGTTGTTGATCGCCGTAGCGGTGGTCATGGCCCTGCTGCTCGATTATCGTTCGCGCATCGCCGTGGCGCTGGTAGTGGCTCTGGCACTCGGCCTCGCGAGCCGCTACGGCTTCCTGGCGCGCTGGCCGAAGTCCTCCCTGTTCGCCTACCTGGGGCAGATTTCCTACTCGGTATTCCTGATTCACTTTCCGATCTGCCTGATCGTGAACGGGCTGTTCGCGCGTGTCGCCTTGGCTGATCCGTGGCTCAATCTGGCCGGTATGGTAGTCGCCTGGGCGTCCAGCCTGCTGGCCGGCGGGCTGTTCTACCGCTTCATCGAAGGTCCGGCTCAGCAGGGGTTTCGCGGATTGCGTGCAGCGCCCGGCCTCACCTAGAGGTTTTCAACCATCCTGCCGCGCTCAGGGCGAAGTAGCTCAGAATGCCGTCCGCACCCGCCCGCTTGAAGGCCAGCAGGCTTTCCAGGACGCATGCTTCTTCGTCCAGCCAGCCGTTCTGGGCGGCGGCTTTGAGCATCGCGTATTCGCCGCTGACCTGATACGCGTAGGTCGGCACCTGGAAAGTTTCCTTGACCCGCCGGACGATGTCCAGGTAAGGCATGCCCGGTTTGACCATCACCATGTCGGCGCCTTCGGCGAGATCGAGGGCCACCTCGCGCAGCGCTTCGTCGCTGTTCGCCGGGTCCATCTGATAAGTGTGCTTGTTGCCCTTGCCAAGATTGCCGGCCGAGCCAACGGCGTCGCGGAACGGGCCGTAGAAGCTTGATGCGTACTTCGCCGAATAGGCCAGAATGCGTGTATGTATTTGCCTCGCCGCGTCCAGTTCGTGACGGATGCGCGCCACCCGACCGTCCATCATGTCCGAGGGGGCGACGATGTCGGCGCCTGCCTGGGCGTGCACCAGCGCCTGCCTGGCGAGAACTTCGAGCGTTTCGTCGTTGAGCACATAGCCGGCGGGGTCGTCGGCGTCGATCAGGCCGTCCTGTCCGTGGCTGGTGTAGGGGTCGAGGGCGACGTCGGTAATCACGCCCAGTCCCGGGAACTCTTTTTTCAGCGCCGCAACTACCCGTGGCACCAGACCATTCGGGTTGTACGCTTCTTCGGCGCCGGCGGTTTTGCCGCCCGCGTCAATGACCGGGAACACCGCCAGCGCCGGGATACCCAGTCGCAGCGCCTGCTCTGCCGTCTTCAGCAGGCGGTCGAGGCTCTGCCGTTCAACGCCCGGCATCGACGCGATCGGCTCGCCGCGGTTGATGCCGTCGAGGACGAAGACCGGGTAGATCAGATCGTCAGCGCTCAGCCGCGATTCGCACATCATGCGGCGGGAAAAGTCGTCGCGGCGCATGCGGCGCATGCGCGTGTCAGGGAAGCGTGCTTTGGGGTCGGCTTGGTAGTCCATAGAATTCGCTACGATTAAATAGATACGATTGATAGGAAAAAACTTCTTGCCGGGAACTATCGCTGGTCAGTGCGCTCTTAGCAGGCGGATGGCTTCGCCATCCCCCGCTTCACCTCCCTGAGCGGGTGCCTTATTCCTGTAAGGCATGTTGCCCCCGGCCCCCCCTTTGCCGGGGGCTTTTTTTTTTGCGCCTGGACTAGTGACTCTTGATGACGCTGCTGCCACTGCGCGCACTCCAACCGATGGCGCCGCGCTTTTTGGGGCGAGCTTTCTTCTCGCTGGCTAGTCCAGTGCGCGGTGCCGGGTCGTCTTTCAACGGCAGGTCAAGCCAGCCAGCAAGGACAGCCTCCGCTTCCTTGACGCCGGATTTCTGCAGACTCGAAAACAGCTGCAGGCTGAAGTTCTCGCCAATTTCCGCCAATACCTCCTGGACCTCGCGAAAAACCAGGGTCTGTTGCTGGCGAGTCAGCTTGTCAGCTTTGGTCAGCAGGACGTGAATTGGTTTGCCGGTTGGCGCGAACCAGCCGAACATCTGCAAGTCGAGTTCGGTGAGTGGGTGGCGACTGTCCATGATCAGCACCAGACCACAGAGGGCGTCGCGGTGGCGCAGGTAGGGCGCCAGCAAGCCTTCCCATTGCGAGCGGATCTCCTCCGGGGCTTTGGCGAAGCCGTAGCCTGGCAGGTCGACGAAGTACTTTCCTGCTTCGAGCAAAAAGTAATTGAGGTGCTGCGTTCGTCCCGGTGTCTTGGAGACAAAGGCCAGGCGGGTGTGATTCGCCAGCGTATTGATCGCCGACGACTTGCCGGCGTTCGAGCGTCCGGCAAAGGCGACTTCGCACTGTGAATCGGCGGGTAGATCACGCAGCTTGGCAACGGTCGTGCTGAAAGCAGCTTTCTGGAAGAGTGGCATCAGGGAACCCGAGAGTAGATGGACCGGCACGTGTCCAAGCAGCAAACTGATATAGAATATCAGGTTTGTCGCTTGGCTTCGCCGGCCTCAGATCAGTCATTGTTGTCAATGGGAGTTTGGACATGATTCGTACAACGGCAGTTGCGGTTCTCCTGGCCGCCAGTTTACCCGCCTTCGCGTCAGAGCAGGCACCAGCAAAGCTTGACTTGGCAAAAGCCAAGGAAATTGCCGAAGGCCTTTGCGTTGCTTGTCACGGCGCCGACGGCAACAGTCCGACCTCGGCCAATCCGATTCTGGCTGGTCAGATCCCGCAGTACCTGTACAAGCAGCTGACCAACTTCAAGTCGGTTGACGGTAAGCCACCGGTACGGGACAACGCGATCATGGGTGGCATGGTCGCGGCGCTCTCCGATGAAGAGATGCACAGTCTGGCGGTGTATTTCTCGCAGCAAAAGATGACACCTTCGGTGGCGACCAACGAGAAACTGCTTGCCCAAGGCCAGGCGTTGTGGCGCAAGGGCGACTTCGAAAAGGGCATTCCGGCCTGCGCAGGCTGCCACGGACCCGCCGGTGCCGGTCTGCCGGTGCAGTATCCGCGCCTGGCAGGACAGTACGCGGAGTACACGGTCAGCCAGTTGAAGACTTTTCGTAGCCACGAACGCGCCAACGACGCCGAGAGCATGATGCGCGTCATTGCCGGCAAGCTCTCCGACCCGCAGATCAATGCTGTCGCCGAATACGTTGCCGGTTTGCGCTAGGCGCTCTGGCTGCTGACTTTCTCGCAGGACTTGGCGGCGAATTTCACGACACCGTAGCACGGGGAAGACTTTCCTTGGCAATGGGCGGCGGACGCTCTAGTATGGTGGCGTGACTTCTTGACCAGAAAGGACGTTTCATGAAGACGCTCAAGCAAATCCTTGCTAGCAAGGGTGGGAAGCTGGTAACCGTTGCACCGGACGACTCGGTTTTCTCGGCCTTGCAGGTGATGGCCGAATACAACGTTGGTGCCGTCCTGGTGATCGAGAAGGAGCATTTGCTGGGCATCTTCTCCGAGCGTGACTATGCTCGCAAGGTCTCCCTGCTGGACAAATCCTCGCGAGACACGCGCGTTCGCGACATCATGAGCGACAAGGTGCTGTACGTGACGCCCGACCAGACGGTGGACGAGTGCATGGCGATCATGACCGAAAGGCACTTCCGTCACCTGCCTGTACTAGATGACGATCACACGCTCCTCGGCATCGTTTCCATTGGCGACGTGGTCAAGGAAACGATTTCCGAACAGCAGTTCATCATCCAGCAGCTGGAAAAGTATATCGCTGGCTGATTGCCGTATCGGTTCTTCCGGGGCGCAGTCCCGGGCGAGGCCGACAGGCCAGCGATGGCGCCAGGAGCTTCCCAGCACTTTTTTCCGGCGCGTGCATCTTCTCCGTCTGACCGACGTCCGTCAGACGTTCCGGCCAGCTTCCCGGAGCGCAGGTTTCCACTCGCCTTGCCGACGCTGTCGTGGCTCTGGCAGCGCTGGCGGAAGCGCGTCGGCTGTTGTGTGCTCTCAAGGCCTTGCTGGCGGGCTGCCTGCAGGAGCCCACCCGTGGCGCGACGATTCTTGTTCGCGACGCGGGCCTGGCCTTCGAATCGAACCATGACTTATCCCACCATCCTCAGCGCTTCCGTGTTCCTGCTCATCGTTTTCGCGGTCGAGCGTCTTTGTCGGCGTTCGGGTGTGCCGTCGGTGATCGTATTGGTCACCAGCGGCCTTCTGGCGCGGCCCTTGCTCGACTCTTTTGGAGTGACACTGGGCTGGGCCGGTACGCTGGTGCCCATCGTCGGTACCATCGGCCTGGTGTTGATCGTGCTGGAAGGCGCCCTGGACATCGAATTGCGACGCCAGCGCCTGCGCCTCATCGCGGCGACCTTCCTCCTGGCGACTGCGGGTTTCGTCATTGCTACGTTCAGCTTCGCGCTGGCCGGTCGCTGGGTGTTGGGTCTCGGCGCCGTGCAGGCCATTCTGCTGGCAAGCTCGGTAGCCGTTATCAGCAGCGCGGTGGCCATTCCCAGCTGTACTTTTCTGCCGCCCAAGGCGCGCGAGTTCATTACCTACGAAAGTTCGATGTCGGACATCATCGGCGTCCTGGTTTTCTTTTCGCTGTTGGGTTCGGACGGGACGCTTGCGGGTGCCCTGTTGGCGCTGCTCGGTGGCGGCGTGTTGTCGCTGCTGTTGTCGATGCTCTGCGCCCTGGTGCTGATGCTCCTCTTGCTGCGCGTGTCGGGGCCGATCCGCTTTGTGCCGCTACTGGCAGGCTTGTTCGCCTTGTACGCGACAGGCGAGTTGCTGCATCTCTCGCCGTTGATTATGGTGCTCTTTCTGGGCCTGTTGCTCAATAAGCCGTCGCTGGTTACCCGCTTTCGGCCGGTTAGTCTGTGGATCAGCCGAGACTACGAAACGACGCTGTCCGAGTTTCGTACCCTGGTCGTGGAACTGACCTTCGTTGTGCGCGGCTTTTTCTTCGTGCTCTTCGGCTACTGGACAGATCTCTCCGACCTCACGTCGTCGTCGGCCTGGTTGGGTGCGGGCCTGGTTCTGGCGGTGGTCTACGGCAGTCGTTTCATCATGTTGCGGCTGATGCTGGGGCCGGCGGCTGCCGGGCCTCTGATGTGGATTGCCCCGCGCGGCCTGATTACCGTTCTGCTTTTCCTGCACGTTCGCGAAGCGTTCTTGCTGCCCAGTTATCTCGACGGTTCGATCATGCTGGTGGTCCTGGCGTCGTCGGCATTCATTCTGATTGCCAGTTATCAAGTCAACCGCCAGGTACCGCTGGCCGCGGCGCTCGACGCGCCGCCGTTGCCAGTTCCTGATGACGAGGCACTGCCAGCGGCAGGCAATGCGGGAGCTGCGCAAGGCAGAGCCGAGGCCGGCGGGCACGACTGAGCCTGTTGCTACAACAGCCTGCGTGTTCGGTGCTGCTGATCTCGCGTAAGGCTTGCATTATTTTCCACGCTCGGTTCTAATTGGCCTTCGGCTCAAATGACTTCAACGTGATGACGATGCGCCACTTCCACGACCATAATACCAATCCGCTTGCTTCCACTGGCGCACGTGCGGTCGTTGCTGTCGGCGTGTCTCTGGTAGGCGTCGTACCACTGGTACGCGTACCAGACGACACACCGTCGAGGGCCGGGAGAAGATCAGTCAAAGCGTAGAAAGAAACGACAACTCATTCCAGAAACCCCCGCCGGTGCAAGCCGGGCGGGGGTTTTCTTTTCTGACGCCACATTCGGCCAAGTCAGCAGCGCAATTCAATTGAAGGAGAGTCTCTTGCCCAAGCAAACATCCGAAACCCTCAGCGGCGCACAAATTGTCGTGCGCCTGCTGGAACGACAGGGGGTTCGCACCCTGGCCGGCATCCCCGGCGGAGCAATACTGCCCATTTATGATGCCTTGTCACAGTCGGCGCTGATTCACCACGTGCTTGCGCGGCACGAACAGGGCGGCGGCTTCATGGCGCAGGGGATTGCTCGTGCCACCGGCATGCCGGCGGTGTGCCTGGCTTCTTCCGGCCCCGGGGCGACCAATCTGCTGACGGCGATTGCCGACGCCAAGCTGGATTCGATCCCGCTGGTGGCGATCACCGGGCAGGTGCCGCGAGCGATGATCGGCAGCGACGCCTTTCAGGAAGTCGATACCTATGGTCTGAGTATCCCGATTACCAAGCATAACTTCCTGGTCAATTGTGCCGAGGATCTGCTCGAAGTCGTCCCGCGGGCTTTCCGGATCGCCGCTTCGGGTCGTCCGGGGCCGGTACTGATCGACATCCCGAAGGACGTCCAGAATCAAGTGGTCGAGGTCGACGAGTGGCCCGCGGTCGGCGTCGCCGAGCTCGTTCCGGCGCCAGTGGCTGAACGCGTCGCCGTCGCCGCGACGATGATCAACGAGGCTTCCCGCCCGATTCTCTACCTCGGCGGGGGGGTCGTGCATTCGGGAGCGTCCGCAGCCGCTGTGGCTCTGGCCGAAAAAGCCGCTCTGCCGACGGTGATGACCCTGATGGCCCTCGGTGCAATGCCGGTCGAGCATTCGCTGTCGCTGGGTATGCTCGGTATGCACGGCGCGCGTTTTACCAACCTAGCGCTGGACGAGTGCGATCTGCTGATCGCCGTTGGTGCGCGTTTCGACGACCGTGCGACCGGCAAAGTGGCCGGTTTCTGCCCGCAGGCGAAGATCGTCCATATCGACATTGACCCCTCGGAACTGGACAAGATCAAGACCGCGCATGTCGGTATCGCCGGCGACGTCGGGGCCGTGCTGCAGACCTTGTTGCCGGCCGTCGAGGCGCAACAGCGGCTAGCCTGGCTGACGCGCGTCGCCAGCCTCAAATCCGCGCATCCGCTACGTCTGCCGGGAATCGACGATCCGCGCACGCCTTACGGCTTGATCCGCGCCGTCGCCGATTGCCTTGACGATCAGGCGACGATCACCACCGACGTCGGTCAGCATCAGATGTGGGTGGCACAAGCTTACCCGCTGCGCCGGCCGCGCCAGTGGCTAACCTCGGGCGGCCTTGGCACGATGGGCTTCGGAATGCCGGCGGCGATCGGCGCGGCTCTCGCCGAACCGGAACGGACGGTGGTCTGCTTTACCGGTGACGGCAGCATTCTGATGAATGTGCAGGAACTGGTCACCGCCGCCGAGGAGAAGGTCAATGTCAAGATCGTGCTGATGAACAATTCATCGCTGGGCCTGGTTTTCCAGCAGCAGACGATGTTCTACGGCGAGCGCATCTACGCTTCGAAGTTCAAGGGCATGCCCGACTTCGTTCGCGTTGCCGAAGGCTTTGGCGTGCCAGCCATCGATCTCGATACGGCCAGCGATCCGCGTGCAGCCCTGGCCGCGGCGTTGTCTAGCCGCGGCCCGATGCTGATTCACGCCAGTATCGCCATGCACGAACAGGTTTTGCCGATGGTGCCGCCAGGTGCCGCCAACAAAGACATGATCGGAGGCTGACAACCATGAACACGATCTCAAGAATGGAAAACCAGGCTGTCGCTCGTACGGTGCTCGAACTGGACGTCTACAACCACCCGGGTGTCATGTCGCACGTCGTCGGTCTGTTCTCGCGCCGCGCCTACAACGTCGAGGGTATCCTGGTGATGCCGGTGGGCAGTGGCGCGACCAGTCGCATCTGGCTGTTGGTCAATGAAGACCAACGTCTGGACCAGATGGTCAAGCAGGTGGAGAAGCTTGAGGACGTCCTGGGGGTGCGTCGGCACGGCGCCGAACACGAGGTCTTCATCCGCCTCGAGGAGTTCTTCCGCTAAGTCGGAAAGTTCGGCCGCCGGCGCTCGTGGCTGGCGGCCCGCTCAACGCATCCGCTGCTGCGGGTCGAAGCGGACGATGCTCAGTCCGGCGGGGGTTTTTCTCGGCGCCGCTTTCCAGGCGTGGCCGTAAACCACTTCCACCGTCGCTGGCACGCGGCCATCGTCAGCGGCGAGCCGCGCGTACGCCGCGCGTGCCCTTGCCCACGCCGCACGTCCCGTCAGGCCATGGTTGCGCGTCTGCATGGCGCAGGTCGAGCCGCTATGGCGCAGATCGATGAGCAGTTGGTCGACGCTGGCGTAGGTCATGGTCAGCAGCTCGGCGTCCATCACCGGGTCGGAAAAGCCGCATTCAAGCAACATGTCGCCGTAGTCATGCATGTCGGTGAAGCGTTGCGTGTGCACCTGGCCGTCGTTGAAGCTGGCGCGCAGTTCCTTCAAGGTGTCCGGTCCGCAGGCGGAGAACATCAGCAAGCCACCGACGTCGAGCAGGCGATGCGCTTCCCGAAACACCACCAGCGGGTCGTCAAGCCAGTGCAGCATCAGGTTCGACCAGAGCAGGCCGATCGACTGCGGCGAGAACGGCAGAGCGCCGGCATCCGCCGCCAGCAAGGGCGTTCGCTGGCGACGCAGGAGGGGCATCAGCCAGCGCACGCGTGAACGCGAGGCCTGGCGGGCGCGCAGCATGTTTTCGCAGAGGTCGGCGCCGATGAGCAGTGCTCCGGGATAGCGCTCGTGCAGGGCGGTGAGGCTGGCGCCGGTACCACAGCCGAGATCGAGAATGCGCTGCGGCTCGATGCGCACGTAGTCCAGCCTGGCCAGCATGCGGCTCGCGATCTCGCGTTGCAGTACGGCCACTTCATCGTAGCTGGCCGCGGCGCGGGCAAAACTGCGTCGCACCTGGCGCTGATCAACGAACTGCGCCGGTGCTTTCATGAGTGACTAGATCGGGCGCAGGCCAAGTTTCTCGAACAGGGCTTCGTCACGATCCGCTTCCGGATTGCTGGTGGTGAGCAGCTTGTCGCCATAAAAGATCGAGTTGGCGCCGGCCAGAAAGCAGAGCGCTTGCAGCTCGTCGGACATTTCCTGGCGACCCGCCGACAGGCGCACGAAGCTGGTCGGCATGGTGATCCGCGCGGCAGCCAGGGTACGCACGAACTCGAAGCTGTCGACCGGCGAAACATTGGCCATCGGCGTTCCGGGGATTGGCACCAGATTATTGATTGGCACCGATTCGGGCGCCGGATTCAGGTTGGCGAGCTGGACGATCAGTGCGGCGCGGTTGCGGCGCGATTCGCCCATGCCGATGATGCCGCCGGAACAGACCTTGATACCTGCTTCGCGCACCTGTCCCAGGGTGTCGATCCGGTCGGCGTGCTTGTGGGTGGTGATCACCTGCCCGTAGAAGGAGGCGTCGGTATCGAGATTGTGGTTGTAGTAATCGAGGCCGGCCTCCTTGAGTTCGTCGGCCTGGCCGTCCTTGAGCATGCCCAGGGTGACGCAGGTCTGCAGACCCATGGACTTGACGGTGCGAATCATTTCGGTGACCTTGGCCAGGTCCTTGTCTTTCGGGCCACGCCAGGCGGCGCCCATGCAGAAGCGCGAGGCGCCCTTGTCCTTGGCAGCCTGGGCGGCGGCGATCACCTCATCGAGCGGCATCAGGGCTTCGCGTTCGGTGGAGGTGCTGTAGCGCGCCGCCTGCGAACAATAGCCGCAATCCTCCGAACAGCCGCCGGTCTTTACCGAAAGCAGCGTCGAGCGTTGAATCTCGTTGGCGTTGAAGTTCTCGCGGTGCACCTGTTGCGCGCGAAACAGCAGATCCATCAAGGGAAGCTGGTAAAGTGCTTCGACATCGGCAACCGTCCACTTGCCTGCTGGGGCCGAAATGGCGCGATCCGGACTAAGTGTCGCGACTTGAGGAATTGCGTTCATTGGTTAGACCTATGGTTGGGGGGTGGTTTGAGGCCGGCTGGGCCACCGTTCATGCATTCATGCATTGGTGAGCTCGTAAGGAGCCTTCCGAGGATGCCAATCTTAACTCAAACTGCCAGACGGATCCTCAGATCCTGCGCCGGACTGCTGACCCAGGACTGCCTGTTGTGTGCTGCGAGCAGCGGCGCCCGTTTGATTTGCTCCGCCTGTGAGGCCGACTTGCCGCAACTGCCAGCACGACGCTGTCCGCGCTGTGCTCTGCCAACGCCGCATGGTGAGGTCTGTGGTCGCTGCCTGGCCAAGCCACCCCACTACGATTTGACCCTGGCTGCGTTACGTTACGATTTTCCGCTCGACAAGCTGGTGCAGTCGTTCAAGTACGGTCATCGCCTGGCTCTGGCCAGCTATTTCGGCGTTCGCCTTGCCGCGCTGCTGGCCAGCGGCTGTGCTGATCTCATCGTTCCCGTGCCGCTACACCCGCTACGTTTGCGCGCGCGTGGCTTCAATCAGGCGCTGGAGTTGGCCCGTCCGGTGAGCAGAGCCTGGCGCATCCCGATCGACCTGCGGAGCTGCAGGCGCATTCGGCATACTCCCGCCCAAGCTGATCTCCCCTGGCGCGAACGCGCTGCAAACGTCCGCGGCGCCTTCCAGTGCACCGCCGATTTCACCGGCAAGCGAGTGCTGCTGGTCGACGATGTAATGACCACCGGCGCGTCTCTCGACGAACTGGCGCGGAGCGTGCGCTTGCAGGGCGCCGAACAGGTAACGTTGCTGGTTGTCGCGCGCGCTCTGCCGCCAGCTTAAGCGGATTGCTTTGCCAAGTCGCCAGGACGACCCTGGAAACTGTCGCCGGCAGCGCGTGCCGGGTGTCTCCTGCGCTCAAAGATGCTCGAATTCGGCGATGTCTGCCGACGAGCTGCTCGCCGAGGCAGCGAAGGCGATGATTCCGCTGCCACGCAAGACGAAGTCCTCACACCTCAGAAACAGCTCGTTCTCGCCGCTAATGGTGACGAAAGTGCCATTGGTACTGAAATCGCTGAGTACGAAGCACTCGCCACGCCGCTCTATCGTCGCGTGCTTGCGCGATGCGCGGCGGTCGCGAATGGTGATTGCGCAGTTGGCGTCACGGCCCATGTCGACGCGCGTCCGCGTCTTGTCGAGCAACTTGACCTGACCCCCATAGCGTACGTACAGGCGCAAATCGCCGTCCCTGGGTGGCAAAGGTGCGGGTGAAGCGACGAGCGTTTTGCTGGACGGTGCTTTGGCTTCAAACCACAGGACTTCGAATACCTCGTACGCAGCCGGCAGGCTGCTTTCCGAAGGCTGTTGCAGAGAACGCGTCGCCGCTTGCAAGGGTGCTGCCAGCAGAGCCCTGGTCGGGCCGCTGGTCAAGGTCTGAGCGGCAGTAGCCTGATTGGCAAGAGACTCGGCGATGCTCAGTCCTTCACCAAAAGCACCCGCACCATCCTCGCGCACCGGGCCGTGATGAAAGCCGACACGGATTGCCAGTTGGACGCCGGACACCGGCGGCAGGTCGGCTACCCGCCGCTGCATGGCGATGGCCGCCTGACAGGCGTCATCGGCGCTCTCGAAAAGCGCCGTGAGTTCGTCGCGCTTGCCCGCCTGCAGGAGGCGCCCGCGGAAGCCCTCTATCCCCCGCGCCATGCGCTTCCGGCAACGCTCGACGGCGTGCGCGGCTTCTGTTCCGCCCTGTTTTTCGAACAATTTCGAGCTTCCGGCGACGGCGGCAATCAGTACCGAACGCATCTCTTCCTTGCTACTCATCAAGCGAGTACCGTCACTGGCAAGCCTTGCAGGCTGGGCAGCATTGCGCTGAGCGGCGCCGGGTCAAAGACCAGATCGCCGCCATCCATGGTCGCTGGATCCCCGCCGGGCCGCAGACCCTGGAAATCAAACAACTTCTGGTCGGCGAGGTGCGAGGGCACGATCTGCTGCAGCGCAGAGAAAACCGCCTCCGTGCGTCCCGGGTAGCGGCGGTCCCAGTCGGCCATCATTTCGCGGATTTTCTGGCGCTGCAGATTGTCCTGCGAGCCACAGAGATTGCATGGAATGATTGGGTAGGCCATGCCGCGGGCAAAGCGGGCGATGTCTTTTTCGCTGCAATAGGCAAGCGGGCGGATGACCACGTGCGCGCCGTCATCGGTCAGCAGTTTCGGCGGCATTGCCTTCAGCCGAGCGGCGAAGAGAAGATTGAGGAACAGCGTATGGACGATGTCGTCGCGATGGTGGCCAAGCGCAATTTTGTTCGCCCCGAGTTCCTTGGCGGTGCGATAGATGACCCCGCGGCGCAGGCGAGAACACAGCGAACAGGTGGTCTTGCCGGCGGGGATCTTGCTCTTGACGATGCTATAGGTGTCCTGTTCGACGATGCGATATTCGACGCCCAGCTTGGCCAGATAGGCGGGCAGGATCTCGGCCGGGAAGCCCGGTTGCTTCTGGTCGAGGTTCATGGCGATGAGCCGGAAATCCACCGGCGCGCGCTGGCGCAGTGCCATCAACACCGAGAGCAGGGTGTAGGAGTCTTTGCCGCCGGAAATGCAGACCAGAACGGTGTCCCCGTCGTCGATCATCTTGTAGTCGGCGATGGCTTTGCCGGTATTGCTCTCCAGGCGCTTCCTCAGGCGCTGCAGGGTGTTCGATTGTTCCAACAGTTTCCTCTCAATCGGCGTCAGCAGTCACAGATGGGCGGTGCGTCCGCCGTCTACATTGATGACCTGACCGGTAATGTAGTCCGCGTCGTTCAGCAGATAGCGCACTGCCCGGGCGATATCCTGCGGGCAGCCGGCGCGCTGCAACAGGGTGTGCGCGACGATGTCCTGGCGCGCTGCGTTGTCGAAAACACCGCTGTCCGGCCACAGGATCGGCCCGGGTGCGACCGCGTTGACTCGCACCCGCGGTGCCAGTTCGATGGCCAGGGCGCGCGTCAGGCCAAGCAGTCCGGCTTTCGCTGCGCAATACAGCGGATACGCCGCCAGCGGGCGCTCGGCGTGAATGTCGGTGATATTGACCACCGACCCCTGCGCCGCGATCAGATGCGGTGCGGCCGCCTGCGTCAGGAATAGCGGCGCCTTCAGATTGCTGCCAATCAGATCGTCCCAGCTGGCCAGGTCGATCGTGCCCAGGGGAGTTGGAAAGAAGCTCGAGGCATTGTTCACCAGGGCATCGAGGCGGCCGAAGCGCGCGACCGTATCGGCGACCAGCCGTGGCAAAGTCTCGACGTCCAGCAGGTCCGCCTGCAGACAGGCCGCCGAAGACGGTCGGACAGCGTTCAGCTCGCTGGCCAGCGCTGCGGCGGCAGTCGAGGCCTGACGATAATGGAGCATCAGGTTGGCGCCGGTGGCGTGCAATTCGTGGGCGATCGCACTGCCTAGCCGGCGCGCGGCGCCGGTCACCAATATCGTTTTTCCGCTCATCTCCCGTTCCAGGCCGGCAGCAACAAGGATCTGATTTTAACGGATTTTTGCCCCTCCTTCTGGAAAAACAACCCGTCCCGCTGTCGCCGCGGTAGACTAGCGTTCGAGACACTTGGGGAAAAAGCCATGAGCAAACTGGAGCCGCCGCTTGACGCCGACGAGCTGATGATTCTGGCGGAGCGCATCGAGCAGTTATCGGCAGACGACGCCGAGTGGGTCAATCGCTTGTTGCAGGAGTTGCTGCGCGCACGCGCACACGAGGTGGAACTGCTGGCCGGACAGGCCAGCAGTGGCCGGCAGGGGCCGGACGAGAGTGAGTTTGACGAACAGATGGCACAGGTCGCGCTCGATACGGCCGAATGGCTGAAGACGCTCTGGGAGGTTGGCTACATGGGGGCCGGCAATTTCCGTGCGCAGCCGCGCGCGGCGTTTCCGGCGATTGATCTCGAAGACGTCAGGAAGTCTTCGCTGTTCGCGCGCATTCGCCAAGGCCGGCATGCACTTCCCTTCCCACCACCGACGCGGCAGGGCCTGCCATGGCACGAGCTCGTCGAAGGCGGTGCGCAGACGCAGATGGTCAGCGCCGAGATTGTCCGTGAGGAAGACGGCTTGCCGATGGGCGCGATCATTGAAGGCTGCAGCGACTGGATGGTCCTTGAGGAAGACGCCGCAAAGCAGGAGTGCGTCGTCCAGCATCAGGGCAAAGGACCCAGGTTCCGGCTGTTGCAGGTGGACGCTGGCAGCGCGCAGTTACGCCGCGAGCTGCCGAGTCTGACCCGCCAGATCCGTCTGCAAGGGCATGGCGTCTTCCAATCCTATAGCCTCGAATGGCCGCGAGACGACGGCACTACGCAGTCCGTTGCCTTGCGCGCTGCGACCTGGGAGCGAGCCCAGTCAGAGGCTGAGCATTGGCTGGCGATTACCCATCCGGAGCTGTACGGACAAGTCCGTTTCGTGGGTTCCGAAAAATGAGCCGTAGCCCGGCTGGTGGGCGAGGCCTCCGGCAGTGAGGGGCGGTGCTTGATCGTCGCGCGGCCCCGACAGCACTGAGCGCGAGTATGGGTTTGCCCACTCCAAGCGCCGCCGCGCTGGCCTTCAGCGCGGCGCTTGGCGATCTCCTTGTTCGCGAGATTGACGCCGCCGGCGGCTGGATCGGTTTTGATCGGTTCATGGATCTGGCACTCTACGCGCCAGCGAAGGGCTACTACTCCGGCGGTGCTCACAAGTTTGGTGCGCAGGGCGATTTTGTCACCGCCCCGGAACTCGGGCCGATTTTTGCCCAGACGCTTGCTGCACAGGTGGCACAGCTCCTCGAACTCAGCTCCCCGCAGATCATCGAAGTGGGCGCTGGCAGCGGGCAGCTGGCCGCCGATTTGCTGCGCGAACTCGAGTGGCGTGGCCGGCTGCCCGACAGCTACGCCATTCTCGAACTCTCCGGCGAACTGCAGGCGCGCCAACACCAGGCGATTGGCGCTCAGGCGCCGCATCTGCTGTCGCGCGTGCACTGGCTCGAGCGCCTGCCCGAGCGCTTCGATGGGCTGGTGCTGGCCAACGAAGTGCTTGATGCGATGCCGGTACATCTCCTGGTCTGGACGCCGACGGGGCTCGCCGAACGCGGTGTTGCCGTCGACCACGGGCGTTTTGCCTGGGTCGATCGCCCGGCCAGCGGCAGGCTGCTCGAGCAAGGTCTGGCGCTGGCTGCCGCATGCGAAATGCCCTCGGACTACCTCAGTGAGGTCTCGCTGACAGCACGCGCCTGGGTCGCGGAGTGGGCGGCACGCCTCGGGCGCGGCGCGCTGTTGCTGATCGACTACGGTTTTCCGCGGCGCGAGTATTACCACCCGCAGCGCAGCAGCGGCACGCTGATGTGCCACTATCGCCACCACGCGCATGCCGAGCCCTTCTATCTCCCGGGTTTGCAGGACATCACCGCGCACGTCGATTTCACGGCGATCGTTGAAAGTGGCTGTCAGGCAGGGCTGGAACTGCTCGGCTACAGTACGCAGTCCAGCTTTCTCTTCAACTGTGGGCTAGGCGAAGTCCTGGCGCGAACCCCGGCCAGCGACGCCAGGCGCTATCTGCCTCTGGCCAGTGCTGCCAACAAGCTGGTTTCGCCAGCAGAAATGGGTGAACTGTTCAAGGTGATCGCACTTGGCCGGGGAATCTCCGAACCTCTGCTGGGTTTTGTCAGCGGCGATCGCAGCGCGACGCTGTGAGGGACCTACCTAGTGCCTGACCGAAAACCCCTTCATCCGAGCAGTAGCAAGGGCTTGGGCGGATTTCCGAGCGATGAAGAATTGATAGCCACAGGATGATTTGTGGTGAAATCATCGAAATTCGGGCTTCTGAGGACAAATAGGTAGAGATCTTCGTGCCAGAACTGGTCATCAATCCGGCAGCGGAAATAATCTTCGTTCTTTTTTGAAAGGCCCGTCACGGGTAGACCAAAGGCATTATAATTGCGGTTACCGAAGAGTACAAACAGGCGAGTTTTTGGAGGCAAGCGATGCGAGTTGTCGAGAATACCCAGATGCACATTGGCGAAGTCGATGTTTCCCATATTATTCTTGACGCCAAGTCGCGCGACGACATCCCGCAGATTCTGCGAGGTTTGCAGTATCTCTACCAAGATCCAGACAAGCGGGCAAAGCTCTTCCAGTTGCTTGAGTCAGACATGGCCCCGAAGGTCGACAAACGGACGGGGCGTCCCGGGATGACGCTCTGGTCGATCTTCGTCTGCGGAGTGATCCGGCTTGACCTGAACATCGACTACGACCGTCTGCATGAGTTGGTCAATCAGCACAACACCATTCGGCAGATGCTCGGGCATGGGTTGTTCGACCCGACGTCGTACCACTACCAAACACTGAAGGACAACGTCACCTTATTCACGCCGGAACTGCTGAACAAGATCAACCAAATCGTCGTCGATGCGGGTCATGAACTGGTCAAAAAAAAAACGGAAGGCGAAGTCCTGCATGGGCGTTGCGACTCCTTCGTGGTTGAGACGGATGTCCATTATCCGACCGATATCAACCTGCTCTTTGACGCCACGCGCAAGGTGATCGAACTGACTGCGCGCCTGAGCGCCGATCAAGGGATGAGCGACTGGCGGCAGCACGCCTACAACGTCAAGCACCTCAAGCGGCACCTGCGCAGCGCGCAGAGCACAAAGCATCGCAAGGCCCGTAGCGAAGCGCAGAAAGAGGCCAATGACCATCGCCTTATCGAGGCCTACCAAACCTACTTGGGGGTCGCCCAAGCCTACCTGGACAAGGCACAGGAGACGCTGAGCAAGACCCCTGCGTGTAGCAGTGCTGGCGGCGTTGAGCATCTGGCAGCCAAACTCGAGATCGAACAGTTCATCGCACATGCCGTACGGCAGATTGACCAGACCCGGCGGCGCGTTATTCTGGGAGAAACCATTCCGCATGCCGAGAAGGTCTTTTCGATATTCGAGACACACACGGAATGGATCAGCAAAGGCAAAGCCGGCGTGCCGGTCGAACTCGGTTTACGGGTCTGCGTCATGGAAGACCAGCACCGCTTCATCCTGCATCATCAAGTCATGGAAAGGCAGACGGACGAGCAGGTCGCAGTGGCCATGGTCAAAGAGACCAAGCAGCATTTTGCCAACTTGGAGGCCTGTAGTTTTGACAAAGGATTTCACTCACCGGCAAACCAGCAGGAACTACAGGCGCATTTGAAACTGGTGGTGTTACCGCGTAAGGGCAAGCTGTCGCAACAGGCACAAGCGGCGGAAAGCGCGGAGGATTTTGTCAAGGTGCGACGTCAGCACTCGGCGGTCGAGTCGGCGATCAACGCACTGGAGGTCCATGGTCTTGATTACTGTCCGGATCATGGGATTTACGGATTCAAACGCTACGTGGCGCTCGCTGTCGTGGCCAGGAACATCCATCGCATCGGCGCCATCCTGAGGGACGGGGAAAATCGGCGGGCGAAGCGCAAAACCCGCTACGCAGATCGCGACATGCCTCACAAAATGGCGGCATAGCCCGCCAAGCATTTTTCCATGCAGTAACTCCGGCCGCTGTCCGAACGGCTTGCTTGAACACCATGACATTCGGGCATTATGGCCCGCGATCGACAGAAGTCGGCCAGCGCAACTCGGGACGAACGAGAAATTCACGGCCAACCGAGATTTTCAAGTCGGCGCGCGCGCCAAAAACCGGGGTTTTCGGTCAGGCACTACCTAGTAGCCACTCAAGTTGAAACAAACGGATAGAGACGCGCGAGCTTGCGGCGCGCGTCTAGTGCGGTGAATTGCCACTTGACGGCAACAGTTTTGGTGTTGCGCTCGCGGACATTGGCCTCGACATGGCACCGCAGGGTGGCTTCGTCGGGAGTGCGCTGCGACAAGCACATGTTGGAGAGAACAGCGAACTCCATTTCGGCGATGTTAAGGCGATTTCTGTCAAAGAACATACCATCTTGCTTGTCTTTTCGCCCGTCTTCTGTGTTACGACAACAGTTACATAGTTCGACTATGCGCCTGTTGTCGCGCCTTGAAGCCGACCGAAAATCCGGCGCAATCTGGTACGTTCTTTTCCGGCAATCGCCTAAGCCAGCTGCCATGCTTCGGGGTGTAGTGGAAATCGAGCTTTTTGGCGATAGCCCGGGCTTCATTTGGGGGAAACGCTTCGTAGAGGGAAGCCGGTTTGTGGGTGTTCAGGTTATCGAGCACCACGTGAATAGTTTTCGCCTCGGGGAAGCAGGGGACCAAGTGCTTCACGGTGTGCGCAAAATCGATCTTGGTTCGACGTTCGGTGATCAACACCTCGGGCTAGCCGCGTTTGGGCTCGCATATCATCATCAGGTCGCGGACCGCCGTTGCGTTAGCATTCCACGTCCTAGCGCGCCGGCGCGCCGGGTTCCACGGGAATGGGCTTACGAACCTCACCAAGCAAGCGCTTCGGACTTTTGTCAAAGCAGACGACGGGAAAATCTGGATCGTAAGGCGCTTCATAGAGATCAAGCACATCTTCCGTCGGCGCGACGAAATCCGCGCCGACCTAGGGGATACACTATTCCTGCTGTTGCCAGGGTTTCAGAGTGTTTTTTTAAGGCTGCCGGACAGCCTCATGGCTGAAAGTGCTCGAAAAGCCCAGCTGTACCACCTGGTCAGCCAACAGCCGCAAAGTCCAGTGGTCATGCCCCTCAGCCGCCGGGGTGCGCGCTATCGCAATCACATGGCGCACTGCTTTTCGGCCAGCTTGGGCGCGGCTCCCGGTCGCGGTCGATCCTCCAATGCCGCATCGACGCCGTCCTAAACACATCTTTGCCGGGTCTTGCCGACCATGGCGGCAGAAATTGCCAAGGCCTCCATGATTTCGCTGTCTTGGCATCCCGCCGCCGCCTTCAGTAGAATTCTCGCTCGCGTCTGCTTCCGGGCAGCACTCTTCCCCTTGCGCAGCAAGCCTTCCAGCTGCTCCACCTCTTTGGCCGCAAGGGTCACACGGTATCTGATCGCTGTCATCTTCTTTTCCAAGAGTCACCTCGACTCTCAGAAATTGCACGAACCATGCCAGCTAGCCCGTTGATTCAAATCGACTGCCTACTAAATGCCGAGTTCTTCCACGGTACTGGGCTGACCATCTGTGACCACTTCAAGGATTCGCATAATTCCCTTCCCGGTAGCGATATCCAAGTAGTTTTCACCCCGCCAGGCTATGGTGCCTGGCTCGCCGCTTATAACCTGTATAGCGCGCCCCGAGAGAATACCAAAAATTCGTCCATTCACACATGCGGCAGGTGTTCCCCACGGCGAGGTGAACGGATGGAAATAACTGGCCCTAACGAATCTTTCGATTTTGGCACTGTCCCAAGACCAGTCAACAACGCCGCTGTTTGGCACTGCCTTAGAATAGTAAACTCGGCTGGACGGATCTTGAGGCGTTGTCGGAATAGCTTCTCCACGGCGAATCAGGCTCACCAGTTCTGCGATGAGGTTCACGCCTGCTTCAACGCACTTCCCTGTTAGCGATATTCCCGTTTCCGAGTCGCTTATAGGTATCCGGCTGGCGGAGACAATATTTCCTGTATCAATCCCAGGGTCCATCCAGTGAAGAGTGCAACCGTGATAATCTTCACCATTGAATATAGCCCAACTGGGAGCGTTCAGGCCTGCGTATTCGGGTAGCGGGCCGGTATGTAGATTGAAGGCTCCAATTTTTGGAGCGTTTAGAACACTCTCAGGAAGTATTTTAGGGCAACGAAAGCTGATAAGAATGTCGATTTCCGCTTCATACATTCTTCGCGGCAAACTGTCGGACGTTAAGCTGTCGGAATGCCAGCAAGCAACGCCAATCCTGTCCAGACTATTTTGCAGGCTGCGGTTAGTCGCTGAGCGTACCCCACAAATACAAGCACTTACATCATTTGCGCTTTTCAATGATCGGGCAATCCGCGCGACGCTACTCTCGCCACTTACAAGCAAAATTCTCATCGGAACACCCGGTTTCGCGACGTGTGTATCAACACAATAGAAGCCCTTGATCCGGACAAAGAAGGGAGGTGGGAGTATATGCCGCTTCGTGTGCGTGTGGTACCGCCCCCAGCGAGGCAGAAGCCTCTGCTGCGCCCTTCGGGCTTCCCCACCTCTGAGCCCGCCTCCGAGGGCCCGTAACGTCCTTGCCGCCGGACGGGCTCTGGCGCTGGCTGCGAAAAACCGCAACCAACCGCAAGCCATTGAGCTTAGCGGCGTTTCTTACGCTCTCACTTGTACGCTTCGCCGGGCTTCGCCCGCCCTCGACCGTCTTCTCAACGCTGGCAACACCGCTGAGCTGGGTCGTCGAGGACCTCGCCTGGAAGCGGTGGCCGGCGGCCTGTTCCATGCGATGCGACATAGACTGAAAAAATTGATAGTCAAGCTTCACCGGCCTTTTTTTCGCTCAACGAAGCGCTTGATGGCGTCTATGGATTCCAGATTGGAGAACGCAAGATCTAATGCGTCATATTTTACATCGGCTATGCTTTCAACGTAGGCAACCAATTCAACGACGCTAAATGAATCAAGCACGCCCATCCCAACCAAGTCCGTACTGCTGTCAAAGTCCGTTTTATCGAGACCAAAATTCTGGCATATGTAGTTGCTTAACTCTTGCTCTAACATTCTATTGTTTTCCTCAAAGTGACTGTTGGCCGGATTACCTGGGTCTATCCTGGTTAGAAAATTTGCATCCAAGCTTCTCGAAAATGCTGTGGGCGGCTTCTGTTCCCTGTAGAGAGGAAGTCACGGCTTTTGCCATTGCTTTAGAACCTGCGGGAGTGAAATGAATTGCGTCAGCATAATATGCTGGTGTTCCAGGAATGCTATCCTCGGTATCGACAAGTATGACTCCGTATTTATGCGCAACTTCTCGGATTACAGCATTGTAGCTGTCACGCAGTTTTATGAGATCAGGTAGATATATGTAAGGCATATAGTAAATAGCCGTGTTGCCAGCTGCCACCATTTCAGAAATAGACATATCCCGCCTGATTTGACCGCTAGTGGTTATAAGGACGGCGTCTCGCCCATCTTTGACTATGGCTTCGATCAAGTGCTCCAATCGCGCCCGAAATCTATGCTCTATTTCTTTAGGATCAAAGGATAGCTTATCTTTCTTAGAGCCGGCGCGGCGTTGCAACTGAATTATTCGGATATTTTTTTCCAATTTCTCCAATAAAATAGAGTGCTTAGCAAGAAAGCTTTCATAGCTATCATGGTGGGTATCTATCTTGTGCTGACCGGCGAGCCAATCGAGGTCTTGGCTCAAATCCCCTGGCAAGACAAAGACAAGATCCGGCTCCGTCTGTTTCACAAAGTGCATATATAAAGTTGCCATTTGTTCTGTTCCGTAACCCGCCTTTCCTGCATTGATAAAGTCTGTGGAGCACCCAGTCAGGGCTTCATCAATGTTCTTTGCAACCAATCGCGGCCAGTTCTCTTCCTCTCCACTGTTAGCATCATATGTTGTGGATGAGCCCAAGAAAGCCAAGCGCACTGTGCTTAATGGTTTCTCCGCTCCAATATCCGGTCCCCGGAAGCCTAGATTGTTGATGCGGGAGCTGCCCAATTGCAGATTTGGTTTGTTTAGCCTTAGTCCGGTTTCCTCATCCACGTAGTAGGAGTCGTCTTTCTCTACCGATTCGAGTTGCCCAAACTTGTTAAACTGAATTAGCCGTAACGCCAGCTCGCCGGCGATAAAAAATCCAAAGAACATGAGGAACACCAGAAGCCCGGTGATAACTTCCTTTCTGCGAGTTTCGTCTGCCATTCCGTTAAAGACCTAGGTACTTCAATTCGGTTTGCGGCTCGAATATGCAGTATGCGATACCAATCAGCATCAAAATATACAGCACAGGCGATAGAAAATTTGCCCATTTTTCGTTGATGAAATACTTAAGGTATTTGTACATGCTATAGCCAAGAGAGTAAAATTATGCCAATAACTTCCATGGACTTTGCCAGGCTCGGCTGACTTATTATAATATAACCAATAAAGAAGAAGTTTGCCGTAAATAAAATGCTAAGCCCATCCATCAGGTAACCCGCGGCTGCGTTACCATGCCGAAAAGACAGCGCGCCGGAGCTGAATTTTATCCATCTCATGGCAAGAATGATACCGACGCCGTGATACAGTCCCCAGGCTATGTAGCGAGGAGAGAGTTCATGCCATACTCCTATAGCCATCAAAGACGAAAGCGTAGCGAGATATGGGTTCCGCGTAATGGCCAGGACCGGCATGAAGATATACTCTCTGCACCACGACGTAAGAGAAATGTGCCAGTTTCGCCAAAACGCGCCGATATCTTTCTGAAAAAATGGAAAGTTGAAATTTTCCATTACCCGGTATCCCAATAACAGAGCAAACCCTATCGCGACGTCGGAATATCCCGCGAACATAAAATACAAGCCAAGGCTGCCGCTAACCGCATCGAGATAATATACAAGCGCTTTAGAGGCGCCCGGAAGGCCTGTCGAATACCATAGAATAAATTGCGAAATCAGAAAGCTGCCGATAACCGTGACTTTGAAATACCCAATAAGAATGCGTTCGATGCCTTCCGAGATGTTTTCAGCCTTCCAGCAATGATCTCTATGGTTCTTCAGGAAGGCGGGGAACCGGTGGATTGGTCCGATTAAAATTGTGGGTAAAAAGAAAAGGTAGGCAACATACTCGAAAAATCCGTGTTTCGGCAAAGCTTCTCGTGAACTTTCAATAACATAGTGCAATATTCTGAACGTATAGTATGAAAGGCCTAAAGGTATGGCTAAATCCTTAATGGTGTTCAGTGGGCCTGAGTTTGCCCGTACTTTAAAGTAACCGAGAATCAGAGTTGGCAGCAACAAGCATATGACGGTTTTGTGATTTACTCTAAAGTGTAGCAGCCAGTAGGTGGCCACGGTAAGGCCGGAGAGGAGGAAAAAAGTTCGGTGGTCCGCATAAGCCACGGCCGCAGCCGTTATACTAACTAGATATAAATGGCGATACCGCTCTGTCAACAGCCAAAATCCGGAAATAGTTGCGATCATCGCAACCAGCCATGATAAAGAGGTAATAGTCATTCTTGGTCACGTACGCTCAGCTGAGAAGGGTCCATATGTCGTAGCCGCTAAGCCGGAAAACAACTATAACGAACCCCATGAGAGTCAGACATATCCCGGTTGCGGCCCATACTTTCAGAGGAGGGGCTTCATTTCGGATTGATTTCACCGGGATCTGTGATTTTTTCTTGAAACTCAAAACGAGGCTCCAAAATATATAAACATAATAGGAGGGCCAATATTAATAAAAATGGTATGGGTTTGTCCCGTTTGCTGTGGGGCCACATTCTTTGGCCTCAGTTGCACCCTGCACCCTGCTGTCGGCGCAGCCACGTTGGCCTGCCCGGCAGGGAGCGCAGCTATGATAGTTATCATACCATACCCACCCTGTACTCAATCCTCGAAAGTCACACAGCAGTTCTCATTTCAAATTCCATGGTAGCGGGCGGTGAGGGTAAGGACTAATAGATGGGGTAAGTCAGCCGGTGTCTGGGGCGTTGGGAGCGAGGCCCTGCTGCATGAAGCGCATGAGGTGATCCCAGTCATCGAACGGCAGGTACTGTAGCAAGGCGCGCGGGTGTTCGAAGAAGGTGCGCAGGTGTTCGAAGAAGGTGCGGCGGGAGGGCAGCAGGCCGCGCACCTTGGCGTAACGGGTGTCCATCCAGTCCAGGGCGGTATGGACCAAGAAGGCCAACAAGATCAGCGTGGCGAACAGGTTGGCCAAGCAGTGTTTGCCGTGTCCGAAGTTGTGGTCGAAATGGTAGCCCTTGGTCTTGAGGGTGTTCTCGTTCTCGATTTTCCAACGCGCCCGCCCGGCGGCAGCCAGAGCGGCGACGTTGTGGTCGGTGATGGCATGCGAGGTGGCCCAGGCGTTCTTGAAGACGATGGCACTGCGGGCATCGGTGGTGACCAGTTCCAGGCAGTTGGCCATCACGGCATCGTCCGTGTCGCGCAAGGGCACTTGATGGACATAGCGATAGGTGTCGATAAAGGGCTTCTTGCCGACGCGTCGCGCCTGTACGACGCGGCCGAGTTGCTCGTTGCGCTCGAAATCGCCGACCCACTCGTGGAGCGTGGCATGGGATTCGGGCTTGCAGGTGAACAGGAAGTCGGCCTGTTGCGCCCGCACCCGCAGGCAATGCGACTGATGGCAGTACAGATCGTCGCCCAGGTAGGTGATGCGCCACGGGCGGTAGCGCTCGCCCCAGCGCGCCAGCCAGCGGGCCGAGGCGGCCAATTCGCAGTCCTGCTTGTCCTGGCCGTCCTGGGGCTGCACGAATTCGGGCGGCAACGGGATGGCGTTCGCCTGACCCGGCGCGACCAGCACCGGCGTCACGGCAATGTGGCGATAGAGAACCCGATCGTTCTTCAGGCGCGTCTCGCTTGCAACGGGCACAGGAAATCTTTTCCGAGGAGAAGAAATCAGTGCCGTCCAGGGCAATCAGCAAGGTGTCGTTAATCGAGCGAAATCCCGCCAGATAGCCTTGCTGGTACAGGGCATCGCCAATCTCGGCCATGACCGGGTACACCGTTTCCGGCGGCACCGGGTCCAGCAGATTGCGAATCTGGTTATCGCAGGGACTCTCATGCACCCCGAACAGCGAAGAGGCATTGTTCCGCCCCAACTGCTTCAGCATCCTGACTTGGCTATCGAGGAAAGACGGTTTATAGGCCCCCGGAGCGATGCGGCTTTGGCTGAGGCTTTCGAGGTTTCGAGCGGTTGGCAACGAACTTCTGGAGATTCAAGGCGACCTCCTCCAGGAGGGGTTACCGTGAAGGAACAACTTTCTGAAGGCGAGCGGATCTCTGCCGCTTGGTGCCCTCAAGAGGCGCTCGAAGGAAGAGAGGTCAGGCGGCAGCGGGGATAAAGCCGTGCTTTTTGAGCATCCTCAGCCAGCGAGGGGCGTTGCGTGCAACAGATAGGGCTTCAAAATCGGTGGCCGAGTGCCGGTAGTGCGCCTGTCGGCTGATCGACAGGAAGACCGTTTTGATAATGTTGTGGGCGATGGTGACGATGGCATGCTTGTTTCGTCATCGCAGGCGAAGTACCTCTAACTTGGACTTGAAAGCACATCGCGTACGACTGCTGGCGTGCGCAAAGTGACAGAGCAGGCGGCGAATCCAGGTATTGCCTTTTCGGATTCGCCCGGTCTTGCGCTTGCCGGCGGACTCGTTGTTCCCGGGACAGATGCCGACCCAGGAGGCTAGGCGATCGACCGAGCCGAAGGCGCTCATGTCGTTGCCGATCGACCAGCAGCAGGGTCGCCCCCGCGGCCCTTTTTACCGTGCGCTCTCAACGAGGCAATTCGGGGTACGAGTCGCGGTTCAGCGGGTCACCTTAGGGGTCGGGGCGCAACCGCCATCTCATTGCTCGACCTCTTCCGTTTCCGCCCACTCGTATTCTCTTTCAACATCCGGGGTGGCGCGAGCCGCCTCACGAAATGACCGTTAGGTGCGGTTCTGGCGGGGCCCTGCGCTAGCAGAGTCCGGGTGCCGCTGCGTGCCGCGAAGTGCGCAAGGTCCGTGGCTCCGCGACGCGCTGTCGGCTCAAGAAGTGGTGCCGGCGCGCTTGGCGAGGCCCTGCCTGACCGTGGCTACCCGTGCCGCATGCACCTTGGCGCCGATCATTGCCGGGTCGGTAGTGCTGCCCGCGATGGACGCTGCATCGACGCCGTGCGCCAGTATGAGCGCTTGGCGGAAGAGCGCCGGTGCCGGATAAGGGGTTTTCGCGAAGCCCAGACGACCATGGAAGTCACAGGCACAGGCTTCGAGCAGCTGCTCGAAGCGTTCGGGGCGGCGCAGGGCGTCGGTGTTTTCGAGCAAGCCGACGATGTCCTCTGCCGCCAATTGTGGACCGCGATGAATGTCGCCGTGATAACGGGCGACCAGTAGCGCCAGATCACGGCACTCGCGCGGCACCCTGAGGCGCGCACAGACCTCGGTCGCCAGTTTGACGCTGCGCGCTTCGTGGTTCGGATGACGCGGCAAATCGGCGTCCGGCGTGGCGCCTTTGCCAAGGTCGTGGAGCAGCGTAGAGAAGCGCACCGGCAGTCCGTAGTGGCGCTGCGCAGACTGATCGACAACCATCATCACATGCACTCCGGTATCGATTTCCGGGTGCATCTCGGCACGCTGCGGTACGCCGTAAAGGCGGTCCAGCTCTGGCAGGAGGCGGGCCAGGGCGCCGCATTCGCGCAGCACCTCGAACATCCGCGACGGCTTGTCTTCCATCAGGCCCCTGGCCAGTTCCTGCCAGACGCGTTCGGCAACCAGATGGTCCAGCTCGCCGTTGGCGACCATTTTTTGCGCCAGCGCCACGGTTTCCGGAGCCACCGTGAAAGCGGCGAAGCGCGCGGCAAAGCGCGCCAGGCGAAGAACTCGCACCGGGTCTTCGACGAAGGCCGGCCCGACATGGCGCAGCACGCGTGCTGCCAGATCGTCGATACCATGGTGGGGGTCGATCAGTACGCCATCGGCGCTCCGCGCGATGGCGTTGATGGTCAAGTCGCGGCGCGCCAGATCCTCGTCCAGGCTGACCTCCGGGGCGGCATGGAAAGCAAAGCCCTGGTAACCGTGGCCGGTCTTGCGTTCCGTTCGCGCCAGCGCGTATTCGGCGTGCGACTGCGGGTGCAGGAAGACCGGGAAATCCTTGCCGACGGGTTTGAAGCCGCGGGCCAGCATTTCCTCGGGCGAGGCGCCGATGACAAGGTAGTCACGATCCTGAACCGGCAAACCGAGCAACTCGTCGCGGATCGCCCCGCCGACCGTGAAAATTTCCATCAGCGCCGTGCTGACGCCAGGCGTCGCGCGCTGGCCTGCTCAGCGACCGGCACGAAGGCGATAGCGGTCGCGGCGAACCTGCCCAATCGCGGCCGGCGACAGATAACTCGGGGCCACGGCTTCAAGTGCCGTTGGCCGCCAATCCGGATAGTCATGGCTACCATCGGTGACGCTGTCGACGTCCATCGAACGCAGGTTGTCCGGCGACATCGGCGGCTTTGGCAGCAGCCACAGCAGGCCGGCTTGCAGGTAAGCCCAGCCACCGTTGCCAAGATCGATGATGCGGCGCGGCTTGCCGACCAAGCGGGCGGTGTACTCGACCAGTTCGCGAAGCGTATAGACCTTCGGACCACAGAGATCGTAAGTCTGGCCAAAAGTGCTGCGCTCGCCGAGGCTGTCGCAGAAGGCTTTCGCCACGTCGTTGACATAAACCGGCTGGAAGCGCGCCGAACCGCCGGCAAGCGGGAAGATCGGGAAAAGCTTCAGCAACTTGGCAAACATGTTGAGGAAGGCGTCGCCCGGCCCAAAAATCACCGACGGTCGAAACACGGTGACGTCCAGCTCGGCCATCGCGGCCTGTGCCACGGCTTCGCCGTCTCCCTTCGAGCGCAGGTATTCCGACACCCCATCGCCTGCGGCATTGAGCGCACTCATATGCACCAGGCGACGCACGCCGCTCTGCTTCATGGCGGCAACGATGCTTTTCGTCAGCTCGACATGCGCGGCGGCGAAGTTCTTGCCGTACGGCAGGCGCGAATCCCGGTCATGGAGGATTCCGACCAGGTTGATGACGGCGTCCTGACCACGCATCAGTTCGACGAGTGCCTGCTGATCGTTCACCTTGGCTTCGACCATCTCGACCGTCGGCAGCATGATCAGTTTCTTGGTGTTGTCACGGTGGCGGGTGGCTATCGTCACCCGTACGCCGCGTTGTGAAAGGCAGCTGGCAATCCAGCCGCCGACAAAGCCACTGCCGCCGATCAACAGCACGTTCGTGAGTTCCATAGCGTCCTACCGGTGAAATGAGTTCGAAAAACCATCATTTTAAGGCAATTACTCGCCCTTGGCGTCGCCACCGGTGCGCGGAGCGATCGTCCCGAGCCGATTCTTGAGCGTTTGCGGTCGGCCATCGAAGAGCGCCGCGTAGTAAACCGAATTGCTCATGACCTTCTTTACGTAGTCCCTGGTTTCGCTGAAAGGAATCGTTTCCGCATAGATCGCACCTTCCAGCGGCACGTCGGCACGCCACCTGCGCGCCCGACCCGGCCCGGCGTTGTAGGCAGCGGAGGCGAGCACCGGGTGATTGTCGAGGTCTTCGAGTACCAGTCGCATGTAGCTGGTACCGAGCAGCAAGTTGGTTTCGGTGTCGTTGACCTGGCCCTGGTGGTAATTCTTGAGGCCGATCTTGCCGGCTACCCATTTGGCGGTGGCCGGCATCAGTTGCATCAGCCCGGAAGCACCGGCACCCGAGCGCGCATTGCTCACGAAGCGACTCTCCTGGCGCATCAGCCCATAGACCCAGGCATCGTCGAGCGCCTGGCTGCGCGCTGCCGGTCGCACCTGATCGCCAAATGGCGCCAGGTAGCGTAGCGAGTAGTCGTGTTCGTTGCGGGTACGGTCGGCGCTGGCAATGGCGCGGTCGTAAATATCGGCGCGCATGGCGATGGTGGACGCGCCGAGCAGTTCCCGGTCGCTCATCTCGCGCAGGGACCAGTTCCATTCCCGGACCGCTTCCGAGCGCAGGTTGAGGCGAAAGAAGAGCAGCGCGCGTTGCACGCCGGGCTTGGCCTGCACCGCCGCCAGCTCATCGAGGCTCGGTGGCGATGCCTGCGGCGGTAGTGCAATGGCCTGGCCGAGATCGTCGCTGGCCAGGTTGCCGTAAAAATCGGGCTGAGCGGCGATTTTCGCGAACTGTGCGTCGGCCTCGGCCAGCCTGCCGCCGGCGCGGTAGGCGCGGCCCAGCCAGTAGACCCAGGCGGATTGCGCGGCCAGTTCCGGTGGCATTGCTTCGATCGTCGAGCGCACGGCACCCCAGTCCTGGACACGCAGCGCCGCGCGCACTTTCCATTCCGCCGCATCATTGGAAAGTGGCGTGTCGCCACCTTTGCGGTACCATTCGATGGCCTCGGGCATGTGGTCCTGCGCCGCCTGGCGGCCGATCTGAGTCCACGCCCAGCCCTGTTCCTCCTTGCTCAGCGAAGGCGCGATCCGCTGCAGTTGCTGTGCCGCCATGCGCGGGTCGTTGCGTGCGATGCGCTGGATGCCGAGGATGGCCAGCTCGCGCTGCATGCGGTTAGCTGAAAAGTCGCTCGGCAAGCGGATCAGCCAGGGCAGCGGCGCGGTGATGATCGTTTGCGCCAGTTTCGTGTCCGGGGTCTGGCTGGGCGGCAGGTAATTCATGCTGTACGCGGCGGCGGTGGTCTTGTTGGCCTCGAACTGGTTGCGGATTCGCGCCCAGACGAGATCGGCGAGGACGCGTTTTTCGAGAATCAGCGCCTCGAGTACCGGGTAGCAGGGTTCCGGAGGTTCGAGCAAGCTCAACCACAGGGGCAAGGCGTCGTCGAGCATGCTCGGGTCGCCCTGAGCCCGCCGGCTCTGCAATGAATAGCAGGCAATGTCTTGCGGCGGTGTCTGCAGCAGACCCGGGAACTCGGCATCAAAAGCCGCCCACTGCTGCTGCTTGCCGGTTTGGCGGAGCCAGTCGGTGCGCAATTTTTCGGCGACATAGCTGTTCGGGTTGCGGTTCAGGAAGGCGGTGACGCTTGCTGGATCGGCTTCCTTCAGGTCGAGAAGAAGCTGCCAGTAATCGACGTAGGATGCCAGTTCGTAATCCTGCAGTGTTGGCGCCAGTTGCTCCAGGCGGGCCTTGTCGCCGTTGCGAGCGGCGCCGCGCGCGGCCAGAAACTGCTCGTCGGCGCTGCTCGCCAAGGCGCCAGGCGGCGCCAGCAGCGAGGCACCGAGGAGGGCCAGAAGGGTGCGCTGAAAGCTGTGGCGGAGGGTGTCGCGAAACTTCATGGTAAGCTGGATTTCTCGAAAATTATCGGTTTTGAGCATATCACATGGCTGCTGGACCAATGCCGGGAATCATCATCGATAGCCTTGACAGCATCGTCGCCGACGAGCGCTTTGCCGCCCGCCGCGCGCTGCGCAAAAGCCTCCTTGAGCGCCGGCTGGCGCTGACTGCGGATGAGTGCGTGCAGCTGTCCTGTCGGGTCCGCACGCATCTGCGTGATGGCTTTCCGCAGCTGTCGGCGCTGGCTGTCGGCTTCTGCTGGCCGCTGCAGAATGAAGCCGACCTCCGACCCTTGATCGACGAATGGGCCAGCGAGGGCAAACCAGGCTTTCGGGCTTTGCTGCCGGTGGTGATCGACGAACGGCGGGCGCTGGCTTTTCGCGCCTGGTCGGCGGGCACGGCGATGTTCGCCGATCGCTATGGCATCCCGACACCGGCCTGCGGCGACTTCCTGATTCCCGAGGTGCTGCTGCTGCCGGTGAATGGCTTTGACGCCGCCGGCTACCGCATTGGTTACGGTGGCGGCTATTTCGACCGCACTCTGGCATCCCTTTCGCCGCGACCGCTGGTGGTGGGGGTGGGATTCGAACTCGCCCGGCTGGACAGCATTTCCCCCGAGCCGCACGACCAGCGACTCGACGCAATGGTGACCGAAGCCGGTGTCTTCCGACCGCTGCGTTAAGCGCGCTGCTGAATCCGGTCCGCGAGCCGCGCCACCACCTCCTTGCCGCGGGCGTCGCCGCGGAGGTTCATGAAGCGGTCGCCGCCCTGGGCAATCTCGAACGGGCATTCAGCATGCGTTCGAGGGCCGCATCCAGCGTCGCGCGCGGGCAGCCGAAATTGAGTCGCAGCCAGCCGGGGAGACCAAAATCCGCGCCATTGGAGAGGCCGACGCCAGCTTCTTCGAAGAAAGCCGTGGCATCGCCGACGCCCAGACCGCGCGCGTCGATCCATGCCAGGTAAGTGGCCTCGACCTGGTTCACGCGCAGGCCCGGGATGTCGCCGAGGACAGCTGTGACGCGATCACGGTTGTCGCGCAGGACGGCGAGCAGCGCCTGCTGCCAGTCGTCGCAGTCGCGATAAGCGGCTTCCATGGCCGCCAGGCCAAGGGCATTCACATGCGGGACGATGCCGCGCATCGTGGCCGTGAAGCGACGCCGTAGCGCGGCGTTCGGGATGACTGCAAAAGCGCAGCCGAGGCCAGGAATATTGTAGGTTTTCGATGGTGCCATCAGGGTGATGCTGCGCTGGGCGAGGTTGGCATCAATCATCGCCAGGGGCCGGTGCCGGCGCTGTTGGTCGAGCAGCAACTGGCAGTGGATTTCGTCCGAGCAGACGATCAGCTGGTGCTCGTTGCAGAAGGCGGCGATTTGCGCCAGCTCGTCGTCGTCCCAGGCGCGTCCCACCGGATTGTGCGGGTGGCAGAGAAGCAGCAGGCGGCTGTTTGGGGTCAGCGCGCGCTGCAAGGCGGCGAAGTCCCAGAGCCAGCGGCCGGCAAGCTGCTGCAGGGCGGCGGTCGCCAGCGCCTTGCCGGACAGGCCGGGTGCCGAGAGGAAGGGGGGGTAGATCGGCGTCGCCGTCAGCACATCGCCGTCGACGGCCCGGCAGGCGACGTTGAGTCCGCTGACCAGGCCCGGCAGCCAGACCAGCCAGTCCGCTTCGACCTGCCAGCCGTAGGCGCGCTGGAGATGTCCGATGACGGCCTCGAGCAGAGCCGGTGTGGCCTCCGCATAGCCGAAACAGCCGTGCGCGACGCGTTTTTCAAGAGCCCTGACAATCGCTGGAGGCGCCGCGAAATCCATGTCCGCAACCCACAAGGGGAGAACGTCGCGGCCAGCGTAGCGGTTCCACTTGAGCGAATCACCGCCGCGCCGGTCGATGACGCCTGCGAAAGCGTCGTGTTTCTCCGGCCGCACGCCGCTCAGACTTCCAGGTCCGCGAAGAGTGCGGTCGACAGGTAGCGCTCGCCGAAGGAGGGGATGATGACCACGGTCAGCTTGCCGGCGTTGTGTGGGCGGCGCGCGACTTCCATCGCCGCCCACACGGCTGCCCCGGACGAAATGCCGACCAGCAGGCCTTCTTCGGTCGCCATCCTGCGGGCGGTGGCAAAAGCGTCTTCGGCGGTGACGCGTAGCACTTCATCGTAGATGGCGGTGTTCAGCACTTTCGGCACGAAGCCGGCACCGATGCCCTGAATCGGATGCGGCCCCTTCGCTCCGCCCGAGAGCACCGGCGAAGCGTCGGGCTCGACGGCGATCACCTGCACGCCCGGCTTCCTCTCCTTGAGCACTTCGCCGACACCGGTAATGGTGCCCCCGGTGCCGACGCCCGAAACGAAGATGTCCACCTTGCCATGTGTGTCGCGCCAGATTTCCTCGGCCGTCGTCGCGCGGTGAATGGCCGGATTGGCCGGATTTTCGAACTGCTGCGGGATGTAGTAGCGCGAATCGGCGGCGGCCATGGCCTCGGCGCGGCTGATGGCGCCGCCCATGCCGTCCGGGCCGGGCGTGAGGACCAGTTCGGCGCCGTAAGCCTTGAGCAGCAGGCGGCGCTCGCGGCTCATCGTCTCCGGCATCACGAAGCAGCATTTGATCCCGCGTGCCGCGCAAACCATCGCCAGACCGATGCCGGTGTTGCCCGAAGTCGGTTCAAGAACGATGGTTTCCGGGTGGATTCGTCCCGCTGCTTGCGCGTCGTCGATCATCGCCATGGCGATACGATCCTTGACGCTGTGCGCCGGATTGCAGAACTCCAGCTTGGCGGCGATGGTGCCTTCGATACCGGCTGTGATGCGGTGGAGTCTGACCAGTGGGGTATTGCCGATCAGGCCGGTGACGTTGTTGACGATGTTCATGGTCATGTGGATGCTCTCCTCGGAAAGTGTCCTGTGTGGACTGGTTCAGGAACCAACAGCGGCATGTGACGGGTCGCTAGCGGTGGCGTCGTCGGCACAGCCTATCATTGCTGCGCGCGTCTGCGGCGCAGAGGCGCACAACTAGCCGAGAAACAGCTTGTAGGCCTGGTTATTGGTCTCGTTCCAGTGCGCGTAGCCGACTTTCTGCAGAAAGTCCTCGAATTCGTTCATTTCGCTTGGCGGCACCTGCATACCGACCAGGACTCGCCCGTAATCGGCGCCGTGGTTGCGGTAATGAAACAGGCTGATGTTCCAGCCGGCGCTCATGCTGTTGAGAAATTTCATCAGCGCGCCGGGGCGCTCGGGAAATTCGAAACGGTAAAGAAGCTCGTTGTTGATGCCTGGTGAGTGGCCGCCCACCAGATGGCGAATGTGCCCCTTGGCCATTTCGTCGTCGGTCAGATCGAGGGCCGGGTAATCGTGTTTGTGCAGCTGTTCGAGCAGCTTTATCGACTCGGCCCGGGAAGAGACCTGGATACCGACGAAGACGTGCGCGTCACGCTGGTCGTTGTAGCGGTAGTTGAATTCGGTGATGTTGTGTGAGCCGATCAGCGCCACGAAGTTTTTGTAGGCGCCGGGCTTCTCGGGCAGAGTGACGGCAAAAACGGCTTCGCGTTGCTCGCCGAGTTCGGCGCGTTCGGCGACAAAGCGCAGACGGTCGAAGTTGAGGTTGGCGCCGGAGGCGATGGCCACCAGCGCCTTGTCTTTCAGCTTGTGTGCTCGGGCGTATGCTTTGGCACCGGCGACCGCCAAAGCGCCCGCCGGTTCGAGCACCGCGCGGGTGTCCTCGAAAGTGTCCTTGATTGCTGCACAAATGGCGTCGGTATTCACCAGGACCATTTCATCGACGTACATCTGGCAGAGGCGGAAGGTCTCTTCGCCGACGTATTTGACCGCCGCCCCATCGGCAAAGAGGCCGACATGGTCGAGCCGGATGCGTTTGCCGGCGGCCAGCGACCGGGTCATGGCGTCGGCGTCGCTGGCTTCAACGCCGATGATCCGGGTTTCCGGCCGGACCCGTTTGATGTAGGCGGCAACGCCCGAAATCAGTCCACCGCCACCGACGCAGCAGAACACGGCATGAATCGGCTTGGCGTGCTGGCGGAGGATCTCCATGCCTATCGTCCCCTGGCCGGCAATCACCTCCGGGTCGTCGAAAGGGTGCACGAAGCTCAGTTTCTCGGATTTCTCGAGTTCGCGAGCATGTGTGAAGGCGTCATCAAACGATTCTCCGATCAGCACCACTTCACCGCCAAGGGCTCGCACTGCCTGGATTTTGATCTGCGGCGTCGTCGTCGGCATGACGATCACCGCCCGACAACCGAGCTTGGCCGCCGCCAGCGCCACGCCTTGCGCATGATTACCGGCCGACGCACAGATCACTCCACGTTTCAGTTTGTCGGCCGAGAGATGAAAGATCTTGTTGTAAGCGCCGCGCAGCTTGAAGGAAAAAACGGGCTGCAGGTCTTCGCGTTTGAGCAGTATCCGGTTACCGGTACGCGCCGACAGGCCGGGTGCAAAATCAAGGGGGGTTTCGCTGGCAACGTCGTAGACCTGGGCGTTGAGTATTCTTTCGAGGTAGTCCATGGGCATTTTTGCGGCGGCGGTGTGCAGCGAGGGAAAACGAGGATTCTAGCAGGTGAAGTGGTCGCCGCTCACTTCGCGGCAGCTGCCTTACCTGCTTCTCCCCCGCCGGAAGAGCGTTACCGCGGCGTCGACCACGCCCTGAACACTGCCGGCATCGGCAAAGTGCTGGCGAAGGAAGCTGGCGTGGTTGCCTTCCGAGCTCACTTCGTGGCGTAGCTGCTCGAGTGCCTCGCTGCTGTTCAGGATCGCGGCATGGGGTTCGAGCCTGGCGAGGGTGGCCAGGATGTCCTGGCGCAGCAGCTGACTGTCGTGGCTCTTGGGATGGACCAGCACGCCATCGAGGCCGAAGCGGCAGGCCTGAAAGCGGTTGTAGTTGTAGACCAGATAATCGTCCTCGACGGGTGGCGCTTCGTCGCGTTGCAGGAGCATGCGGCAGAGCGCCTGCAGGTAGGCGGCGAGCGCCGCCGCTCGGTCAACGGTGAGCGGCGTATCGCAGACGCGCAGCTCGATCGTGCCGTACTCCGGTTTTGGGCGGATATCCCAGTAGAAGTCCTTGATGTGCTTGACGACGCCGGTGGTTTCCATTTTTGCAAAGTACCGATGCTCGAACTCGTGCCAGTCGAGCAGCAAGGGTGCGCGGCCGCTCAAGGGGAAGGCAAAGACCGAATTCAGGCGTGCCGAGTCGAATTGCGTGTCGACTCCCTGGAAAAAAGGTGAGGACGCCGACAGGGCGATGAAGTGCGGCACGTAGCGGTTCAATGAATGGAGCAGGTAGAGCGCTTCGTTGGCGCTCGTACAGCCAATGTGAATGTGTTGTCCGAAGACGGTGAACTGCTTGGCAAGATAACCGTAGAGCGTGGATAGCTGATTGAAGCGCGGATTGGGAAAAATGCGCCGCTGCGACCAGCGCTGGAAGGGATGCGTGCCACCGCCGCAGACGGCAACGTTGAGGCGGTCACCGCTGCGCACCAAGGCGTCGCGGATGTCGCGCAGTTGTGCCAACAGCTCGGCGTGCTGGTGATGAATGGCGGTCGAGATTTCGATCATGCTTTGCGTAATCTCGGGCTTGACGTCGCCGGGGAAAGTGCGGTGGCCGAGCAGGTGGAGGAGATCGCTGGCCGAGCCTGAGAGGTCGAAGTCGGTCCAGTTGACCAATTGCAGTTCGAGCTCGATTCCCATGCTCAGGGATGCGCTGGGCTTGAAGGGGTCGAGAGGCATGTTCAGCGGCCCTCTGGCTGATGCGTTTCACCAGCCCAGACCAGTGCCCGGCGGGTAACGACCGGGCCAATCACTTCCAGCAGCAGGACGATCGCCGCCAGGCCGGCCACCTGATCGAGTGCGTAGAGCTTGAGGTGTCGGGTCTGTTCGAGGAGGACGATGACCAGGCCGGACATCGGCGTCATTGCCAGGCCGGTCAGCGCGCCTTTCCGCCAACTGACGCCGCTGAGATGCGCGAAGACGGTGGTGGCTGCCATCTTGACCGTCAGACGCACGGCGATGACGGCCAATGCCAGGGTGAGTCCGTTGCGTACCTGCTGCCAGTCGAGCGAGGCGGTAATAAAAACGAATAACAGCACGGTCAGCAGGTCGCCCAGGGTGCCGAAGTTGCGCTGCGCCTGCGAGAGAATCGCGCGCCGGTGTCGAGCGACCAGTCCGAAGGCCAGCGCCGCCAGCAGCGGCGAGAACTTGAAGGCGTGCGTGACAGCCGTCAGTAGCAAGGCAGCGGCGGCAAAGGCGACGGTGGCATTGCGGTCGATGTTGCCGAGTTGGCGGAGCAGCGCGGGAACGGCAACGCCGAAGGTGGCGCCGATGGCGACCGATACGCCAATCACTACCAGGGTGTTCCAGGCTGCTTCGAAGGCGCTGCCGGCGCTGGCCAGCACCCAGTAGCCGACAACGGCCTTGAAGATGAACAGAGTGAGCAGGCAGTTGCAGGCGGTGAGATGGAACAGGCGCTCGGTGACCTGGCCGGAGCTTTGCAGTTCGTTGGCCACCCGTAGCACGGCTGCCGGCGAGGTGGCCATGGCCAGGGCGGCGAGAAGCAGTGACGGCACCATTGGCAAGGCAAAAGCTTGCGCGAGCATGAACACCGCCGCAAAACAGCCGCTCGCCTCGACAACGCCGGTGATTGCCAGCCACGGGTTGACCCGCAGCCAGCGCAGATTGATGCGATAGCCAAGCTCGAACAGGATCAGTCCGAACGTGAAATGAGCCAGGAGAGCGATCGGCGTTCCCGAAGGGTTGTCGAGAAATCCCCCCTGGCTGGCGGCCATCACGAAGCCGGCGATGCCATAACTGCTGATCCGCGGCAGCGCTAGCCAGCGGTAAGCCAGTTCGCCGACCGTCCAGGCGATGGCGATCGCCGCCGGCCAGGCAATGCTGGCCAGGAGGTCGAGCAGTGTTTCGTGAATCAAGCCGGCCGGTCCCGCCGCCGGCAAAGTCCAGGCCCGTTGGCGAAAGCAGTCGCCCGACAAGTGTTCCTGCACATGCGCCCTCCCAAGCTGATGGCGACAGGATACCGGAGGAAGCGGCAGGCCGTGCGACTGGTTCGAGCGGAAAGCTCGCCTGCCCGGCGGCCATCGCTGTTGCACTGCAATAAGCTAGAATTCGCGCTTTGCTGCTAGCAGAGAGTATCAATGAACGCACGCCTGCGCGAGATCCCCTACAACTACACCTCTTTTTCCGACCGCGAGATTGTCATTCGTCTGCTCGGCGCGGAAAACTGGGCCTTGCTCGACCAGTTGCGCGCCGAACGCGTTACCGGTCGCTCGGCGCGGATGCTCTATGAGGTGCTCGGCGATATCTGGGTGGTACAGCGCAATCCCTACCTGGAGGACGATCTCCTCGCCAGTCGCGAGCGGCGAGTGGCGCTCATCGCTGCGCTTCGCCATCGTTTGTGCGAGATCGAGAAGCGTCGCCAGGGCAATGAACGCGTGCAGCAACTGATCGTCGCCGCCGCGGCGGCGGTTGACGCTTTCGAGCACCATTTCGACGCTACGGCCAGGCTGCGCAGCAAGGTCAGAAAAGCCCTGTCCAGGCATACGCGCCGCGACAATATCGCTTTCGACGGCCTGGCGCGCGTCTCGCACGTCACCGATGCCACCGACTGGCGCATCGAATACCCGTTCGTGGTGCTCAATCCGGACAGCGAGGAAGAGATCGGCGCCCTGGTGCGTGCCTGCATCAAACTTGGGCTGACCATCATTCCGCGCGGTGGCGGTACCGGTTACACCGGCGGTGCGATTCCGCTGACGCCGTTGGCGGCGGTGATCAACACCGAGAAGTTGATGAACATCGGTGCTGTCGAGGAAATGCGCCTGCCCGGATGTGATCGCCCCTACGCAACGATCCGTACCGGTGCCGGGGTGGTCACGGCTCGCGTCGCGGAAGCCGCGACGGCTGCCGGGCGGGTGTTCGCGGTCGACCCCACTTCGGCAGATGCCTCGTGCATCGGCGGCAACGTGGCGATGAACGCTGGCGGCAAGAAGGCGGTGCTGTGGGGAACGGCGGTGGACAATCTGGCCTGGTGGAAGATGGTCGACCCCAGTGGTCATCTGATGGAAGTGACGCGCATCGGCCACAACTTCGGCAAGATCCACGAACAGGAGACGGTGCGCTTCGAGATCAGGCGTTTTCGCAAGGATGGCACGACGCTCTATGGCGAGCCCGAAATGCTGGCGATTCCCGGCTCAAGCTTTCGCAAGGCGGGTCTCGGCAAGGACGTCACCGACAAGTTTCTGGCCGGCCTGCCCGGCGTGCAGAAGGAGGGCACGGACGGCCTGATCGTCGCCGCGCGCTGGGTCCTGCACCGCATGCCGCAACATGCACGTACCGTCTGCCTCGAGTTTTTCGGCCAGGTGCGCGAGGCGGTGCCGGCGATTGTCGAGATTACCGATCATTTTTCGCCTGGGGGCGACGGCAAGGAGGCCGGGGTTCTGCTCGCCGGACTCGAACACCTCGACGAGCGCTATCTGCGCGCCGTCGGCTACGCGACCAAGGCCAAGCGCAAAGCGGAAAACGCCGGGCGTCCGAAAATGGTGCTCATCGGGGATCTGGTTGGTGACGATGAGTCGGCGGTGATGAGCGCCGCGTCGGAAGTGGTGCGCCTGTGCAATCTGCGCGGCGCCGAAGGCTTCATCGCCGTCGACGCCGAAACGCGCAAGAAATTCTGGCTTGATCGCTCGCGTACCGCCGCCATTTCACGCCATACCAACGCTTTCAAGCTCAACGAGGACGTGGTGATTCCGCTGCTGCGGATGGGCGAATACTGTGACGGCATCGAGCGCATCAACATCGAGCTGTCGATCGGCAACAAGCTGGCCCTTTGCGACGCCCTGAGCGAATTCCTGCAGGGCGACCTGCCCCTGCACCGTGGCGACGCCGACCTCGACAAGGAGCTGTTGATCGGCGAACGTCGAGCCGCCGCGCTGGAAACGGTGGCCAGCGTACGCACCCGCTGGCAGTGGTTGCTCGACAGCCTCGACCAGCCGCTGCACGAGGCCGAAGCGCAGTTCGCCACACGTGGACTCAGCAGTGGCGAGTTGAAGAATCGGGCGCCCAGGCCGACGCTTTTTCATCGCTTGCAGGACTACTCGCTGCGCGTGTCGTGGAAGAGCGAGCTCAAGCCGCAGCTCGAAGACATTTTCGACGGCGTCATTTACCGACCGGTCGTCGAACGTATCGCCGCGATTCAGCAGCAGACATTGCGCAGCCGCCTGTTTGTCGCTCTGCACATGCACGCCGGTGACGGCAACGTGCACACCAATATTCCGGTGAACTCCGACAACTACGAGATGCTGCAGACAGCGTATGCCGTGGTCGAGCGGATCATGGCGCTGGCGCGGGCGCTCGATGGCGTTGTCTCGGGCGAGCACGGCATTGGCATCACCAAGCTGGAATTCCTCAGCGATGAGGAAATCCAGCCTTTTCGCGACTACAAGGCCCGGGTTGATCCCGAAGGCCGCTTCAACAAGGGCAAGCTGCTGCCGGGCGGCGATCTGAGCAAGGCCTACACGCCGTCGTTCTCGCTGCTCGGCACCGAGTCTCTGATCATGGAGCAGTCGGAAATCGGCCACATTTCGGCGATGGTCAAGGACTGCCTGCGCTGCGGCAAGTGCAAGCCGGTCTGTTCGACGCACGTTCCGCGCGCCAACCTTCTCTACTCGCCGCGCAACAAGATCCTTGCCACCTCTTTGCTGATCGAAGCTTTTCTCTACGAGGAGCAGACTCGGCGCGGCGTTTCGCTGCGCCATTTCGACGAATTCAACGACGTTGCCGATCACTGCACGATCTGCCACAAGTGCCTGACGCCGTGCCCGGTCGATATCGATTTCGGCGATGTCTCGATCCGCATGCGCAATCTGCTGCGCGAGCAGGGCAAGAAGAAATTCGTGCCGGCGAAAGCGGCGGCCATGGCTTTCCTGACGATCAAGGATCCGGCGACCATCAAGCTGGTGCGCAAGCTGATGATCGACTGGGGATATCGGGCGCAGCGCCTGGCTTACCGGGCGGCGAAGTCGCTGGGTCTGATCCAGGCGCAAACGCGGCAACCGCCGGCGACGCTCGGTTCGCCGACACTTCGGTCGCAGATCATCCACTTCATCAACAAACCGATGCCGGGTGGGCTTCCCAAACGCACGGCGCGTGCGCTGCTTGACATCGAGGACGACAAGATCGTCCCGATCATCCGCGATCCGCAAAAAGTCAGCGCCCCGGATTATGACGGCGATGCGGTTTTTTATTTCCCGGGTTGCGGCTCTGAGCGCCTGTTTTCCCAGGTGGCCCTGGCCACGCAGGCGATGCTCTACGAGATCGGCGCGCAAACCGTGCTGCCACCCGGTTACCTCTGCTGTGGCTATCCACAGACGGCAGCCGGCGAGGCCGACCAGGGGCAGCGGATCACCACCGACAACCGGGTGCTTTTCCATCGCGTCGCCAACACCTTGAATTATCTGGATATCAAGACCGTCATCGTTTCCTGTGGCACCTGTATGGACCAGCTCGAAAAATACCACTTCGAGCAGATCTTTCCCGGTTGCCGCCTGCTCGATATCCACGAGTATCTGCTCGAAAAAGGCGTCTGCCTCGACGGCGTCAGCGGCAGTCGCTACCTGTATCACGACCCCTGTCACATGCCGATGCGCACCATGCCCGGCATCAAGGTGGTCAACAGGCTGATGGCGCAACCGGTCGAGCTTTCGACGCGTTGCTGTGGCGAGTCGGGAACCCTGGCCGTGACGCGTCCGGACGTGTCCACACAAGTGCGCTTCCGCAAGCAGGAGGAGATCGCCAACGGCGTCGAACGGCAGCGGGCGGATGGCTTTAGCGGTCCGATCAAGGTGCTTACCTCCTGCCCCTCTTGCCTGCAAGGTTTGTCCCGCTACAACGATGACAGCGGCACAGAGGCCGACTACATCGTTGTCGAAATGGTCAAGCGCCTGCTTGGCGACGACTGGCTGGCGCGCTACGTCGGCCAGGCCAACAACGGCGGTATCGAGCGGGTGCTGCTTTGATGTGAAAGTCGCGCAAACGACTCACGAAACTCCCTCTCCTTGCGGGAGAAGGGCCGGGAGGGGCGGTCATGACTTTCATGATCGAGGTATCTTGACATGTCATGACCGTTAGCGCGCAGGCGATAAACGCCTTGCGTGGCCCACTTCGGTGCCTTGGCGAAAACTTTCGGTATAGAATGCCCGCCACATCGCGGCTGCCAGGATCGATGATGCTCTCTCGCTCCTGCGGCTGCTTATTTCGGTCCCTGATCCTCGCGCATAGCCCCCTGGCCGGTCGCTTGGCGATGCTCGTGGCGGGTCTCAAGAACGCTGGTGGCCAGTATCGAAAAAAACTCGGGTTCTTCGTCGCTTTCCACCGACTCGCGAGGCGCGCGCATGTTTGGGCGTTTCGCACCGGCGCTGTATGTCCTCGGCGTGCTGGTTACCGGCTTCGGTTTCCTGATGCTGATTCCGCTCGCCATCTCGTGGCTGACGGCCGATGGCGCGCAAGGCGCGTACGACGAAGCGGTGCTGATCACCGTCCTCAGCGGCGTTCTGCTGTCGTTTTCGATAGGCAGGCAGCAGCGCGAGATGCGGGTGCGCGAGAGCTTCCTGCTGGTCGCCTTGATCTGGGTATTGCTGCCGGCTTTCGGTGCGCTACCCCTGTATCTGCACATCGACGGACTGACCTGGACGGACGCCTACTTCGAAGCCGTTTCGGGCCTCACGGCGACCGGTGCGACGGCCTTGTCCGGACTTGATCAACTGCCCTTGTCGATCAACTTCTGGCGTACCTTCATGCACTGGGTCGGCGGCCTTGGCGTTGTCGTGCTCGCTGTCGCCATTTTGCCTTTGCTCGGTTTCGGCGGCCGCGGCATGCTCAAGGCCGAAACCCCTGGTCCGATGAAGGATTCCAAGATCACGCCGCGCATCACCGAGACGGCCAAGGGCCTGTGGGTCGTCTACGTGATCCTTACCGCTGCCTGCGCCGGCAGTCTGTATTTCCTGGGCATGGACGGCTGGGACGCGTTGATGCACGCCTTCTCGGTGATGGGCCTCGGTGGTTTTTCCAGCAAGGATGCCAGTCTCGGTCACTTCGACAGTCTCGATATCGAACTGGTGGTCATCTTTTTCGCCCTGCTCGCCGGCATCAACTTCAGCACCCACTTCCTGGCCTTCTCGCAGCGATCGCTGCGTGCCTATCTGGCCGACATCGAGGCGCACTATTTCCTGGGCATTCTGGCGCTGAGCATCCTGGCGCTTTCGGTCTACCTCTGGCCGGAGGCGATCTACGCGGATTTCCTGACGACCCTGCGCTACGTCGCTTTCCACTCGGTATCCCTGGCCACTTCGCTCGGCTTCGCGACCACCGATTACGTGCAGTGGCCCCTGTTCGGGCAACTGTGGATCCTCTTTCTGGGCAGCTTCGTCGCCTGCTCGGGCTCGGCCGGCGGCGGTATCAAGATGATGCGCGCGGTCGTGCTCTACAAGCAGGTGTCGCGCGAACTGACTCGGGCCATGCACCCGCGCGGCCTGCAGACGGTGCGCTTCGGCGCGACGGTCATTCCGGACCAGGTGCTGCACGCCATCCTTGGCTTCATGTTCATCTACGTGGTCAGCATCGTCGTGATGACGCTACTGATGGTCGCCACGCGACTGGACATCATCACCGCCTTCTCCGCCGTCGTCGCCTGCTTGAACAACACCGGTCCTGGACTGAATCTCGTCGGCCCGGCCTCGACCTACGCCGTGCTGACCGACTTGCAGACCTGGGTGTGCACCTGGGCCATGCTTCTCGGACGCCTCGAGATTTTCACTCTGCTGGTTCTGCTGACGCCTGGCTTCTGGCGGAGTTAGGCCCGTCGTCGTCTGCCCTTTGCGCAGCGGCGACTGCTGCCGCTAGCGCGCGACCGCGCGACCCCACGACAGCCTGTGCGCAAGCCTGACTTTCCAGTGTGGTGTCAGCTTCCAGTAAGAATCGACATCAATAATCGCCCCGGTGGTTCCCTTGGAGGCTTCGGGGGCCGCTCAATCGATCAAAAAAATTGGAGGAGGTAATCATGGAGGACAGTGGAAAGGCCTACTGGTCGGCGACCCTCGGGTTGTTAACCAAGATCCTGATAGTATGGTTCCTGGTCTCATTCGGCGCGGGCATCCTGTTCGCACCCGCACTCAATAGCATCCATCTGGGTGGCTATCCCCTGGGCTTCTGGTTTGCCCAACAGGGAGCGATGTACATATTCATCGCGCTGATCTTCTACTACCGGAAGAAGATGGGCGAAATCGACCGTCAATTCGACGTTCACGAAGAATAAGGGGCCAACATGGAACTGCAAACAACGATTTACCTGGTGGTCGGTGCGACTTTCGCCCTATACATTGCGATTGCACTATGGGCGCGTGCCGGGACCACCAGCGATTTCTACGCCGCCGGCGGCCAAGTCGGGCCGGTGATGAACGGCATGGCGATCGGCGCGGACTGGATGTCGGCCGCCTCGTTCATTTCGATGGCCGGCCTGATCTCCAACATGGGTTACGGCGGCGGTCTGTTCCTGATGGGCTGGACCGGTGGTTACGTGTTGCTGGCCATGCTGCTGGCGCCTTACCTGCGCAAGTTCGGCAAATTCACCGTGCCGCAGTTCATCGGCGATCGCTTCTACTCGAAGTCCGCCAGCACGGTCGCCGTTCTCTGCCTGCTGGTCGCTTCGCTGACCTACATCATTGGTCAGATGACCGGCGTCGGCGTTGCTTTCTCGCGCTTCCTGGGAGTGACGAGCGAAACCGGGATCTACGTCGGGATGGGCATCGTTTTCGTGTATGCGGTGTTTGGTGGCATGAAGGGGATCACCTACACGCAGGTCGCGCAGTACTGCGTGCTGATCTCGGCCTACATCATTCCGGCGATCTTCATCTCGATCCAGCTGACCGGCAACCCCATCCCGCAACTGGGTCTAGGTTCGAACATAGTGGGCCAGGATGTTTCGCTGCTGCACAAGCTGGACCTGGTCGTGAGCGATCTGGGATTCGCCAACTACACCACGTCGGACGCTGGCGGCATGTTGAACATGTTCGTGTATACGATGTCGCTGATGATCGGTACCGCCGGTCTGCCGCACGTGATCATGCGCTTCTTCACGGTGCCGACGGTTGCTGCTGCACGTAGTTCAGCCGGCTGGGCGCTGATCTTCATCGGCCTGCTTTACACCACGGCGCCTGCCGTGGCGGCGATGGCCAAGACCAACCTGCTGCGCACGATCACCCCGGGTGTCGTAATGGGCAACGCCGATCCGTACGCCGCCGATTCGCAACTGGTGTACGCGGAGCGTCCGGACTGGATGAAGCGCTGGGAGAAGACCGGCCTGCTGAAGTGGGAAGACAAGAATGGCGACGGTCGCATTCAGTATTACAACGACAAGTCCAAGAACGACGCGTTCAAGGCCAAGGCCGAAGGTGCCGGCTGGAAGGGCAACGAGCTGACGGTCAACGCCGACATCATCGTTCTCGCCAATCCGGAAATCGCCTTGCTGCCGGACTGGGTCATCGCGCTGGTTGCTGCCGGTGGCCTGGCTGCCGCTCTGTCGACTGCCGCTGGCTTGTTGATGGCCATCTCGGCCGCTATCTCGCACGACCTGATCAAGAACGTTTTCGTTCCTGAGATCAGCGAGAAAAACGAGCTGCTGGCGGGCAAGATCTCGATGGCCGTGGCGATTGTCATCGCTGGTTATCTGGGCCTCAATCCGCCGGGTTTCGCAGCTGGTACCGTGGCGCTGGCCTTCGGGATCGCGGCGAGCTCGCTGTTCCCGGCCATCATGATGGGTATCTTCTCGAAGAAGATGAACAAGGAAGGCGCAATCAGCGGCATGCTGGCCGGCCTCTTCGTCACCCTGTTCTACGTCTTCGCAGCCAAGGGTATCTTCTTCATCAAGGGTACCGAATACGTCGACCTGATCGGCGGGCCGAACAGCTTCTTCGGCATCACGCCGGAAGCCTTCGGTGCCATCGGAGCCTGTGTCAACTTCGCCGTTGCCTTCATTGTCGACAAGATGACTCCGGAACCCCCGGAGCACATCCAGGCAATGGTCGAGTCGGTGCGCATCCCGCGCGGCTCCGGGGCTGTTTCGGGTGCTCACTAAGCCGTGTTAGCTTTATGATCATGCTGCCGTCCGGCCCTCGCGCCGGCGGTAGCGGGCAAGAAGAACCCCGCCGGCAGCTGTGGCGGGGTTTTTCTTTGCTCGCTTGCCGACGTGCTTGGTTTCTTTTCGTGGGCACCCGTGCACGGAACAAGAGGAGTACTGGATGACTATCAGCGTTGCGATTACATGGATATTGTTTCTCGGCCTCTTCCCGATCGCTTTTTTCTGGCTGCGGCGGGCGTGGCAAATTCTCTTCAAACAGGACTTTTCCCAGGTGGCGCTGAAGCGCGGCGAGCCGCCCGCGGATCCGGCGAAGTATGCGCCCTACGTGGCCGCCATCAACCTGGTTGCCGGAGCCATCGCTGTGGCGGTGATCCTGATGGTGGTGATCGGCGGCGTCGCCTACGACACCTGGACGGCGATTGCCGGGTCGACCATCTGGATGAAGTTCTTTGCCGACTATATTGTCAGCCGGAACGCCCACGCCAACTGGGGCAAGAAAAAGCCGGCAGATCCTGGTGGTCGACGCTGACTACGCTGACTGCGCGGACAAGGAGGGTGCGGCCGGAAACGGCAGCCGCCGCTGGCCGGACGGACTAGCGGTTCACTATCCGCCGCTCGTGACGCTATCTGACTTCGCCGGCTGGGGCTCCAGCTTGGCGTCCAGCTCTTTGGCCCGGGCATCGGTGATGATTTCCAGCAGGGTGACGACTTTCTTGACGTCGCTCGTGGTGCGCGCGAGCTGGATTGCCGCGTCGGCCTCCTGTTGCGTGACCAGGCCGAGCAGGTAGACGACACCGTTTTCGGTCACCACTTTGACATAGACGGGGTTGAACTTGCCGGCCTCGACAAAGCGTGACTTGACCTTGGCGGTGAGGTAGGAATCGTTGCTGCGCGTCCCGAACGAAGAGATTGGCGCGACCACGAGTTCATTGTAAACGCCGCGCACTTCCGGTAGCGCGGCAACCAGCCGTTCCACTTCTGCCTTGATCTGCTCGGACGGAACTTCGCCGGTAACGAGCACCTTGCCGTTGTAGCTGGTGAAGTTGATATGCGACTCGCGGCCCCCTAGCGGGCCGATCTGCAGCGCGGCCTTCCATTCGATGCTTTCGTCTTCGCTTTGGACGCCCAGCGCCCGGCGGTCGACGGCGGCCAGCGTGGCTTGCGTGGCGCCGACGGCAAGCACCGAAATGCACCCCTGCAAGGCCGGTACAAGGACCGCGCCACAAACCAGGCTGGTGGCCAGGGCTCTCTTCATTCTTCAACTCCCATGAGCAGGCAATCGATGCCATCACAAAGGCAGTGGATGGTGAGCAGGTGCGTTTCCTGAATGCGTGCGGTGCGTTCGGCCGGCACCAGGATATGGACGTCGCCTTCGCGCAACATTTCACCGATTGCGCCGCCGCCCTTGCCAGTGAGAGCCACCACTCGCAGTTCGTTCTCGTGCGCGGCACTGATCGCTTCGACGACGCTGGGCGAGTTTCCTGACGTCGAGATGGCCACCAGCACATCGCCGGGCTGGCCGAGGGCACGGACCTGCTTGGCGAATACCATCCGGAAGCCATAGTCGTTGGCGATCGCCGACATGATCGACGAGTCGGTGGTCAGGGCAATCGCTGCCAGTTCGTGCCTTTCAGCCTCGAAACGGCCAACCAGTTCGGCGGCCAGGTGCTGCGCGTCGGCAGCCGAGCCGCCGTTGCCGCAGGCGAGGATCTTGCCGTTGTTGAGCAGGCAGGCGACCATTGACTCGATCGCCTGGGCAATCGGTCCGGCGAGCAGTTCGATGGCGTCGAGCTTGGTCTGCGCGCTGTCCTTGAAGTGCTGGCTGATGCGAGTGATCAAATCCATGAGCTTTGACTCGGCTGAAAGGAGAGTCCGAGATCTTAACACCAGGGCGTCGACAAGATCGTGCAGTGCAGTCCACGGTGCACGGCCCGACGAGCTGACGATGGGGGCCCGGGTGCGCCGGCAGTGGCGGGCGGCGGCATGCCTCACGCCGCGGCAAAGGCGTCGCGCAACCATTCGATCGCCGCTTCGGAAAGAGCGTCCAGGAGCAGGCAGTCGAAGCGGCATTCGGGCTCCCGCCTGGCTCTGTGCGAGGCCAGATAGTGGCGTGCAGCGAGGATGATGCGGCCCTGCTTGGCGCGGGTGATGCTGGCTGCTGCACCGCCGTAGGCGGTGTTGCGGCGCAGGCGCACTTCGACGAAGACGAGCACCTGTCGGTCCTCGCAGATCAGGTCCACCTCGCCGCCGCGGCAACGGTAATTGCGTGCCAGGATGCTCAGGCCGTTCCGTTCGAGGAAGGCCGCCGCCAGGCGTTCGGCGAGCAAACCCGGTGTTGCCGGGCGTTCGTCTGCCCCGGCCGTGCTATCTTTGTCGTTCACCTGTCGATGGATCGTCATGAGCGAAGAACTCCCTGCACTGTATGTGGTACCGACGCCGCTCGGCCATCTTGGCGACATGAGTCAGCGTGCCATCGATGTTCTGCGGCAGGTGGCGTGGGTGGCGGCGGAGGACACGCGTCATAGCGGGCTGCTACTCAGACATTATGGCTGTACTGCACGTCTGCTGGCGGCGCATCAGCATAATGAGCAGTCTGCCGCGCAACAGGTCATCGCGCGCCTGGCAAACGGGGAGTCGGTGGCGGTGGTGGTCGATGCCGGCACCCCGGCGGTGTCCGATCCGGGGGCGCGGCTGGTGGCCAGGGTGCGCGCTGCCGGTTATCGCGTCGTCCCCTTGCCCGGTCCCTGCGCGGCGATCGTGGCGCTCTCCGCCAGCGGACTCGAGGACCCGCATTTCCTGTTCTATGGTTTTCTGCCGAACAAGGCGGGGCAGCGTGCAGAGGCTTTGCGCGGGCTGGTCCAGTTGCCCTACGCCCTGGTTTTCTACGAGGCGCCGCACCGCATTCTCGACACCGTGCTCGCCCTGGCTGATGCCTTCGGGCCGGCACGGACCGTGGTCCTGGCCCGGGAACTGACCAAGCTGTTCGAATCCATCCATGTCTGTCCGCTTGCTGAAGCGCATGACTGGCTGCTGGCCGACGGCAACCGGCAGCGTGGCGAGTTTGTGCTGGTGGTTTCCGGGGCCGCATCGCTCGACGACGGCGTTGAAGGGGAAAGAGTCCTCAAGCTGTTGCTGGACGATGGCCTGGCAGTTAGCCAGGCGAGCCGCCTGGCGCACGCGATTACCGGTGTCGGCAAGAAAACCTTGTACGAATTGGCCTTGCGACTGAGGGCTTGAGAGCTGCGCGGGCGGAAGTGCGACGCCCATCATGCCGCTGGCCGTTGCGTCGTCGGCTCGACCAGGTTCGGCCGAAGCAAGAAAATCATCTAGAATTCAGGCTTTTCCTCGTCGCGGCTCAAGAATGCAGATCACTCTTACTCGTCCTGACGATTGGCACCTTCATCTGCGTGACGGTGAAGCGCTGCGCACGGTTTTGCCGCATAGCGCGCGTCAGTTTGCCCGCGCCATTGTGATGCCCAATCTGCGCCCGCCGGTGACCACCGTTGCTGCGGCGGGTGACTATCGCGCGCGGATCCTGGCGGCATTACCGCCGGCTTTGTCGTTCGAGCCCCTGATGACTCTCTACCTGACCGACCGTACCTCGGCCGATGAAGTGCGGCTGGCCGTCGCTAGCCAGTTCGTACATGCGGTGAAGCTGTATCCGGCAGGAGCGACGACCAATTCGGACGCCGGCGTCAGCGATCTCGACAAATGCGCGCCGGCCCTTGCCGAGTTGGAGCGCTCGGGGATGCCCTTGCTGGTGCACGGCGAGGTGACCGATCCGGAGGTCGACGTTTTCGATCGCGAAAAACGTTTCATCGAACGCATCTTGGAGCCTCTGCTGGCGCGTTACCCGGGTCTCAAGCTCGTTTTTGAGCACATCACTACCCGCGATGCTGCTGAATTCGTGGGCAGTGCAGGGCCGAACCTGGCGGCGACGATTACCGCGCATCACCTGCTCTACAACCGCAACGCCATTTTTGCCGGCGGCATTCGCCCTCACCATTACTGTCTGCCGGTTCTCAAGCGTGAGACGCATCGGCTGGCACTGATACGCGCAGCGACTTCCGGCAGCAAGCGATTCTTCCTGGGGACCGATTCCGCGCCGCATGCACGGACCAGCAAGGAAACCAGTTGTGGTTGTGCCGGTTGCTACACGGCGCACGCGGCTCTGGAACTCTATGCGGAAGCCTTTGCTTCGGTCGGCGCCCTGGATCGGCTGGAGGCTTTTGCCAGCTTCAATGGCGCCGATTTCTATGGTCTGCCGCGCAATTCCGGGACCGTGACGCTGGTGCAGGAGGAGTGGCGCGTTGCCGAGGCTTTCTCCTATCTCGGCGACGATGCGCTGGTTCCGCTACGTGCCGGTGAGCGGCTACGCTGGCGGATGCTCGATTAATGTCGGGGAATCACCCCGCGTCGGCCCGCTCCGGGATTCGCTTGAGGAGATTTCCTGTGCTGCGAAAGACCTTATTGTCCCTGTTCTTGCTGCCCCTGCTGGTGGCCTGCTCCGATCAGCGTGCGTCCTTCGAGATCGACGGCTCCAGCCAGCACGCGCTGACGCTAATTCGCATCCAGAATTTCTTCTGGGAGAAGTCGGCTTCCTATTCCATTGTCGCCGCACGGATGCCCGAGTGCATGCGCCGCCATGACATGGGCAAGGGCGGTGCCACAACCCCGGTCGAGGTGTACGCGCCCGGGAACGGTGCCTGGATTCTCAAGCAGGGGCGCCGCATGCTGGTCGTCGAGACGCGGACCTGTGAGGGCTTTGCCCGGCTTGAAGAGGCGCCGGCGGAGGGTATGGGTCCCCTACAGGGCAGCTTCGAGATGCGCAATGGCAGCTTGAGCTTCGTTGCCGCTGCGCAGAGCGATACGCCGACGGACGCTGGCGCGCCGGCGCAGCAGTGAGCAGGTGAGGAAGTGACCCTGGCAGCCTGGCCGTCGCCGGGTGGCTTGTTCGCGCCATTGTCACCGCTCATCGAAGGCCTTCCCTTTGCCCCGGAGCCAGCGTCGCTCGAGCTGCTCAGCGCGCGCTGCGATCTACGCAGAGCTGGCGGTCGACGGCTGTCTTTCGTTGTGCCGCAAGGCGATGGTGTCGATTACGAAACTCGCATCTGGGCGCGCGGCGAGGTCGAGACGCGTCCCGGCAACTGGCACGATTTCTTCAATGCCCTGGTCTGGCTCAGTTTTCCGTTGAGTAAATTCGCGCTGAATGCCTGCCACGTCGAGGCGATGGCGGAACCCGGCGCGCGCTGCGGTCGCGGTCGCCATCGCGATGCGCTGACTCATTTCGATGAATGCGGGGTTGTCGTGGTCTCCTCCGATCGCTCGCTGCTGGCCTTGCTGCGCGGCTTTCAATGGAAAACCCTGTTCTGGGAGCGGCGCCTTGATCTCGATCGCGCACTGCGCTGCTTTGTCTTTGGTCACGCCACCTACGAGCAACTGCTGCAACCGTTTCGCGGGCTGACAGCCAAGGCCGTGCTGCATGAGGTCAGTGAGGATTGGCTGCGCGCGCCGCTGTGCGCACAGTTGGCTGACGTCGACCGGCGTCTGGCGAGCGAAGTGGCGGCCGGACGACACCGCGACCCACGCGCTTTTCACCCTTTGCCATTGCTGGGTCTGCCCGGGGTGACGGAGGCCAACGAAAGCCCATCGTACTACGATGATGCCTGGCAATTCCGCGCGGGCCGAACGCGGCGGCGGGTATAATCAGCGCGGGAAGTCGGTCAGACAGCCGCTGGGCAAAAGGTTAAGCCCTCGCGCCGAGAGGAAAGTCCGGGCTCCGTAGAGCAGGATGCCGGTTAACGACCGGGCACCGTGAGGTGACGGAAAGTGCAACAGAAAACAGACCGCCGATGTCCGCGCTCAGAGAACCGAGGGCGTGCAGGTAAGGGTGAAACGGCGAGGTAAGAGCTCACCGCGGCCGTGGTAACACGGCTGGCACGGCAAACCCCATCTGGAGCAAGGCCAAATAGGGAAGCACGGGCGTGGCTCGCGCTGCTTCCGGGTAGGCTGCTTGAGCGTGCTGGTAACAGTACGTCTAGAGGAATGGCTGTCCACGACAGAACCCGGCTTATCGATCGGCTTCCCACCTTCGCTCGGCTGCCCACTTTTTTCCCGTCTGACAGGCTGTTTTCGCGGCCGCCATTTCCAGCTTCCCCCCTCCATTGCCTCCCCTTGGCCGCCAGTCGGCCGCGTCTAGCGCGCTTCAGTCGTGTGCAGGGGCGGTTTAGCTGCGTTCCTTGAGAAATCACTTTAACTACAGGGATGGCGCCATTGTTTTATAAAAAAAATGCGTCTCTTAGTGTGCTTCAAAAGTCGTCTATAAGTCCTTGTAGCTATTGAGAAAAGCGCTGAAAGAGACCTTGCGTTCGTGCAAGCTTTGTCTTAAAGTGGGGGCAAGTAGTAGAAAGTGGGAAATATTGCGGTGTTCTCGGAAGGATTGCAGGGGAAGATTTGGGGTGATGTTTCAGGGTGCGGCGGCGTTGAGTCTCGATGTGAAGGGCAGGCTGGCTATTCCGGTACGTCATCGGGAAGCTTTGGCCGCGGTCGCTGACGGCCGCCTGGTGCTAACGGCGCACCCGCATCGTTGCTTGCTCCTCTATCCCGAGCCGGCCTGGGAACCGATTCGCGACAAGGTTCTGGCTGCGTCGAGCATGAATCCGCAATCGGCCGCAATCAAACGCCTGTTGGTCGGTAATGCGCGCGAAGAAACGATGGACGCGGCAGGTCGCCTGCTGGTCGCTCCCGAGTTGCGTCAGTTCGCGGAACTCGAAAAGCAGGTCTGGCTGGTCGGGCAGGGGAGTCATTTCGAAATCTGGTCCGACCTCGGCTGGCAGAAACAGCAGGAAGCGGTCTTTGCCCTCAGCGATCAGTGTCTGCCGCCGGGGCTTGAGGACCTGGCGCTGTGAGCTTGTCGGCACAGCATCAGACGGTCTTGCTGCGGGAGGCGGTTGACGCCCTGGAGATAAAACCCGCCGGAACCTATGTCGATGGCACTTTTGGTCGTGGCGGACACAGCCGGGCGATTCTCGAAAGGCTCGGGCCGGACGGTCGCCTGCTGGCTCTCGATCGCGACCTGGAGGCGGTGCTGCCGGCGCGCGAGATTCAGGATCGCAGGCTGCTGGTCATGCACCAGCGTTTCGGCGAGTTGAGTGCGGCCTTGCGCCGGGCGGGAATCGACGTCGCGGAAGGTGTCGATGGCGTGCTTCTCGATATTGGCGTCTCGTCGCCACAGCTCGATCAAGGGGAGCGGGGTTTCAGCTTCCGTTACGACGCACCGCTGGACATGCGGATGGACACGACGCAAGGGGAGACCGCAGCGCAATGGTTGCAGCGGGCCAGCGTGCAGGAAATTACGGAGGTTATCAGGAATTATGGGGAAGAACGGTTTGCTGTCCAGATTGCAAAGAAGGTTGTGGCTGTTCGGGGAGAGCGGCCGCTTGCAACCACGGGCGAGCTCGCAGCCCTTGTACGCGAAGCCGTGCGGACCCGCGAGCCTGGCAAGGACGCGGCGACGCGTACCTTTCAAGCTCTACGGATTCATATCAATCAAGAACTCGAACAGCTCACGCTAGTGCTGCCGCAGGCAATGACAGTCCTCAAACCGGGAGGGCGGCTGGTGGTGATCAGCTTCCACTCGCTCGAAGACCGGATCGTCAAACGCTTCATGCGCGACGGCGCCGCTCCCGATCAGCTGCTGTCCACGAAGCTGCCCTTGCGCGCGGCCGATCTGCCGCAGCCGCAGCTGCGCCTCGTCGGCAAGCCGCTCAAGGCCAACGAAGAAGAGGTCGCCGCCAACCCCAGGGCGCGCAGCGCCGTCATGCGCGTCGCCGAAAAACTCGTCCGGAAGGCGGCCTGAAATGGTGCGCCTGAATCTGCTTCTCCTCCTGGTGGTGATGCTCTGCAGCCTGGGCGTGGTGACCGCGCAACACAAGGCGCGGCAGCTCTTTCAGGAGCTTGACGTACAGCACGAGCGTACGCGCCAGCTCGAGGTCGAGTTCGGGCAGCTGCAACTTGAGCTGTCGACCTGGGGAACGGCGCCACGAATCGAGAAAATCGCCGTCGAGAAGCTCGGTATGCGCACTCCTGATGCCGAGACGCTGCTCCCCACGGCGCCGACTGGAGGCGCGTCGCGATGATGCGCTTCAAGGCAAAAGTGGCCCACAAATTCGCCGAGAGCCCTTTACTGGAGCTGCGCCTGCCCGCCTGGCGGTCGCGGCTGATGGCTTTGCTGATTCTCTTTTCCTTTGTGGTTCTGATTGGCCGTGCGTTTTACCTGCAAATACTCGACACTGACTTCTTGCAGGAAAAGGGCGAGTCACGCTACCGGCGTGACATCGAAATCACCGCCTCACGCGGACGCATTGCCGACCGCTATGGCGACGTGTTGGCCATTTCGACGCCGATGCGGTCGATCTGGGCAGTCCCGCCGGCGGTACAGCTGAGCGCCGAGCAGACACGGCAACTGGCCGCGCTACTTGAGACCGACGCGCAGGCGCTGACCCGCAAGCTGACGACCGATAAGCCTTTCGTCTTCCTGCGCCGCCAGATTCCACCGCCGGTGGCCGCGCAGGTGGCTGCGCTCAAGCTGCCTGGCATCGGTCAGGACCAGGAATATCGCCGCTTCTACCCGACTGGGGAGATGACCGCGCACATGGTCGGTTTCACCGGGGTCGACGACAAGGGCCTCGAAGGCGCTGAGCTGGCCTTCCATGGAAAATTGTTGGGCACGCCGGGCAGCCGTAGCGTGATCAAGGACCGGCGCGGCCAGATCGTTGAAGAAGATGTCGGCGCTATCAAGCCGCCTCAGGACGGCGAAGATATCAACCTGGCGCTGGATTCGAAAGTCCAGTACCTGGTTTATAGTCAGCTCAAGCAGGCCATCGCCGACAGCAAGGCAAAGGCCGGCGGCGCCGTTGTCCTCGACGCCAGGACCGGTGAAATCCTGGCCCTGGCGAACTGGCCCACCTATAACCCGAACAATCGCACGAATCTTTCCGGCGCGCAGCTGCGCAACCGTGCCTTTACCGACACTTTCGAGCCCGGTTCGACCCTGAAGCCATTCACCATTGCCCTGGCAATGGAGACTGGCAAAGTTCGTTTCGACACGCCGATCAACTGTGCGCCCGGTTTCTTGCGAATTGGCCCTGCGACGATTTCCGATACCCATCGCTACGGAGTGCTGAGCGTTGCCGAGGTCATCCAGAAGTCATCCAACGTCGGCGCCTCAAAGATCGCTGCCATGCTGCCGGCGCAAGCGATGTGGGAGATGTTCGAAGGCGTCGGTTTTGGGCAGGTGCCGGGTCTCGGATTTCCGGGCGCGGTCAGCGGCCGCCTGCGTCCCTGGAAGACCTGGCGGCCCATCGAGCAGGCAACGATGTCCTTCGGCCATGGGATTTCGGTATCCCTGATTCAGTTGGCGCGCGCCTATACGGTTTTTGCGCGTGATGGCGATCTGGTGCCGCTCTCGCTCACCCGCGTTGCTTCCGCGCGGTCGCGTGGCGAGCAAGTATTCAGCCCGCAGACGGCGCGGGAGGTGCGCGCCATGCTCGAAATGGCTGTGCGGCCCGGTGGTACGGCTCCCAGGGCGCAGATCCCGGGTTATCGTGTGGCCGGCAAAACCGGTACCGCGCGCAAGCTTGAAGGCGGCCGCTACTCCACCAAGAAATACGTCGCCTCCTTCGTCGGCTTTGCGCCGGCCTCGGATCCGCGGCTGGTCGTTGCCGTGATGATCGACGAGCCGCGCGGCAAATACTATGGTGGCGAAGTGGCGGCACCGGTTTTTGCGGCGGTGATGGCCGGCACCTTGCGGACCCTCGGCATCGCGCCGGATGCGCCGCTGGAGGTTGCACAGAGCGGCAAGCCAGCGACGAAGGACAGGTTGTGAGCCGGATGGACGCCGTTTTGAAGGCCGACACGACCGCCCGCGCTATGCTGGCGCAGTTGGCGGCGCTTGGCGTGCTGCCCAGCGGCGCCAGCGACGACAGCCGCCAGATCAGCGCCGGCGATCTCTTTCTCGCCTATCCTGGCGACCTGGCCGATGGCCGCAAACATATTGCCGCGGCTATCGCGGCGGGCGCTTGTGCTGTCCTTTGGGAGGCGGGTGCTGCCGCTACGGCCGATTTCGCCTGGAACGCCGACTGGCGAATCGCCAATTTGCCGGTGCAGGGTTTGCGCTCACTGTGTGGGCCGCTGGCAGAGGCCGTTTACGGGCGGCCAAGTGAGCGGCTGTCGCTAATCGCGGTTACCGGCACCAATGGCAAGACCACCGTGACGCAATGGCTTGCCGCCTGCCATCCGCGCCGCTGCGCAATCATCGGCACCTTGGGCGCCGGCTTCCCCGGCCATTTGCTCGATACCGGCTTCACGACACCCGAAGCGACAACTCTGATGCGCTCCCTGGCACACTTTGCCGACGACCAGGCTCAGGCCTGCGCGCTGGAAGCCAGTTCGATCGGCATTGCCGAAGGTCGCCTCGACGGCGCCCGCGTCGATGTCGCCGTATTCACCAATCTGACGCGCGATCATCTCGACTATCACGGCAGTTTCGAGGCTTACGCACAGGCCAAGGCTGAGCTGTTTACCTGGCCCAGGCTGCGCCTCGCAGTGTGCAATCTCGACGACCCTTTCGGGCGCCAGCTGGCGGCTCTCAGTTCGGCCACCAAAGTGGTCGCTTACACCCAGCAGGACAGCCCCGACGACCGGCAGGGGACGATTCGTGCCGAAGAGGTCGAGGAAAGCGTCGACGGCTTGCGCTTCCGGCTTTGTGCTCCGAACGGGCGCGCGCTGGTCGAAACCGGCCTGCTCGGTCGTTACAACGTCTCCAATCTCCTCGCTGTTGCCGCCGTCCTGATCGACGCCGGCTTGACGCCGAAAGCCGTCGCCGAACGCTTCGCGCAGTTGCCCTCGCCAGCCGGTCGTTTGGAGAAGATCGGCGGCCGCAACGAACCGCTGGTGGTCGTCGATTACGCCCACACCCCCGATGCCCTGGACAGCGCACTGGGCGCCTTGCGGGCGGTGGCGACCGCTCGTGGTGCCCGCCTGCTCGTCATTTTCGGCTGTGGTGGCGATCGCGACCGCGGCAAGCGACCGCTGATGGGAGCGATCGCCACAGCGCGCGCCGATCATGTCGTGTTGACCAGTGACAACCCGCGTGGCGAAGATGCGCAGGCGATTATCGACGAGATTCGCGTCGCGGCACCGGCTGCCGAAGTCTTTGTCGATCGCGGCGAGGCGATCGAGCGCACCCTCCTTGCCGCACACCCCGCGGATGTGGTGTTGATTGCCGGCAAGGGGCACGAGTCGTATCAGGAGATCCGCGGCGTGCGGCGGCCGTTTTCCGACGTCCTGCAAGCGCGTGCCGCACTCACTGCTCGTCAGGAGATGGCCGAATGACCGTGATGATGGATCTCCTGGCCGTTGCGCGCGCAACCGACGGCCAACTGCTTGGCGAGAATGTCCAGTTCTGCGGCCTGTCGACCGATAGCCGAAGCAGCGCAGCCGGCGAGCTCTTTCTTGCCCTGCGCGGCAACAATTTCGACGGTCACCACTACCTGGCCGCCGCCAAGGCCCGCGGCGCGGTCGCCGCAGTGGTCGCCGCCGATGCCGTCGATGGGCTGCAGGAGCTCTCTCTGCCCTTGGTTCAGGTGGCTGAAACACGCTTGTCACTCGGTGCCCTGGCCGCCGATTGGCGCGGCCGTTTCACGCTGCCCTTGATTGCCGTCACCGGCAGCAATGGCAAGACGACGACCAAGGAAATGATCGCCAGCATCCTGAAAGTCGTCTACGGCGATGCGCTGCTGGTCACCAGGGGCAACTACAACAACGACATCGGCCTGCCGCTGACGCTGCTGCGGCTGCAGGCCAGTGATCGTGCGGCGATCATCGAGATGGGCATGAATCATCCCGGTGAGATTGCCTATCTGGCGGGAATTGCGCGCCCCAGCGTCGCCGTGGTGACCAACGCGCAGCGTGCGCATCTCGAGGGAATGGGCTCGCTCGAAGCGATCGCCGCCGAAAAAGGCAGTATCTATTCGGGACTCGACGAGAGTGGCATCGCCGTGTTCTGCGCCGACGACCAATGGGCGGAACTCTGGCGCAGTCAGAGTCGCGCCCTGCGGATGATGACTTTCGGCTTCGAAAAAGCCGCAGACGTCCGCGGTCGCTTCTATCTGCACGGTCTCGAAAGCCGCCTCAGCGTCGCCGCTGCCGGCGACGAGGTCGAGATTGTGCTCGCCCTGCCCGGGCAGCACAACGCCCGCAACGCGCTGGCCGCCGCCGCCGCCTGTCTCGCCGCCGGAGTCTCGCTGGCTGCTGTGCAGGCCGGTCTGAGCGCTTTTCAGGGTCTCAAGGGGCGACTGCAACGGCGTGCCGCCTTGCACGGTGCGCTCGTTCTCGATGATACCTACAACGCCAATCCCGACTCGGTCCGCGCTGCTATCGACGTGCTCGCGGCAACCATCGGGCACAGCGTGCTGGTCCTCGGCGACATGGGCGAGATCGGCGCGATGAGCGGCCAGTTTCACGACGAAATCGGCGGTTACGCCAAAAGCCAGGGGATCGATCGCCTGTTCACCCTCGGTGAGGCGAGCGCTCTCGCGGCGCACAATTTCGGCAGCGGTGGCGAGCACTACCAGAACCTCGACAAACTGATTGCCGCCCTGATCGCCGAGCTGAACCCGGAAACCACCGTCCTGGTCAAGGGCTCGCGCTTCATGCGCATGGAGCGGGTGGCCGACGCCATTGCCTTGCCAGCGATCGAGGAGGGCGACTGATGCTGCTCCTACTCGCCCAATGGCTGGCGCAGGATGTGCGCGCTTTCAACGTCTTCGGTTACATCACGCTGCGCGCAGTCCTCGCGGCGATGACGGCCTTGATCATTTCCTTCCTGGCCGGGCCGTCATTGATCCGCTGGCTGGCAGCCAAGAAAATTGGTCAGGCGGTGCGCCAGGACGGCCCCCAGACGCACCTCGTGAAGTCGGGAACACCGACCATGGGGGGGGCGCTGATCGTGGTTGCGGTCTGTTTTACGACGCTGCTTTGGAGTGACCTCAGCAATCGTTACGTGTGGGTGGTGCTGATCATCACCGTCGGCTTCGCCGGCATCGGCTGGTACGACGACTGGCAAAAAGTGGTCAACCGCGATCCGCGCGGGCTGGCTTCACGCTGGAAGTACTTCTGGCAATCGGCGCTTGGCTTGCTGGTAGCGCTTTACCTAGGCCTCAGCGCCAGCGGTCCGGAACAGCTGCAGCTGATCGTGCCATTCTTCAAGACGGTGGCCTATCCGCTGGGAATCATCGGCTTCATCGTCCTCAGCTACCTGGTCGTCGTCGGCACCAGCAATGCCGTGAACCTCACCGATGGCCTCGACGGCCTGGCGATCATGCCGGCGGTAATGATTGCAGCGGCCCTCGCCATCTTCGCCTACGTGGCCGGAAACTCGGTCTATGCGCGCTATCTTCTACTGCCCTACGTTCCGGGCGCTGGTGAACTGGCCATCTTTCTCGGCGCCATGGTCGGTGCCGGGCTTGGTTTTCTGTGGTTCAACGCCTACCCGGCTGAAGTGTTCATGGGCGACGTCGGCGCCCTGGCGCTTGGCGCAGCCCTGGGCACCGTGGCGATCGTCGTCCGCCAGGAAATCGTGCTGGCGATCATGGGCGGCGTCTTCGTCGCCGAAACCCTGTCGGTGGCCGCACAGGTCATCTACTACAAGCTAAGCGGTGGCCGACGGATCTTCCGCATGGCACCACTGCATCACCATTTCGAGCTCGGCGGCTGGAAAGAGACTCAGGTCGTCGTGCGTTTCTGGATCATCACCATCATGCTGGTGTTGATCGGCTTGTCCAGCCTGAAGCTGCGCTGAGATGGAACTTCAGGGGAAATTGGTGCTCGTCGTCGGCCTCGGCGAAAGCGGCTTGGCGATGGCCCGCTGGCTGGACCGGCAGGGCGCACGCGTGCGTGTCGCCGACAGCCGTAGCGCACCGCCGCAGGCCGAAGCGCTACGCGCCGCCGTGCCCGCAGCGGTCCTCGTCGCCGGACCGTTCTCGGCTGCGGCCTTCGCGGGTGTCGAACTGATCGCCATTTCCCCTGGCGTCCCGGTACAGGAGCCGCTGCTTCAGGACGCCGTTGCGCACGCCATTCCGCTGGTCTCGGAAATCGAGCTCTTTGCCTGGGCGGTGCGCCGCCTGACTCCGCAAGCTGCGCTGATCGCCATCACCGGTAGCAATGGCAAGACGACAACCACCGCCCTGGTCGGCGCCCTGTGCCGGGCCGCAGGCCGGCGTACCGGCGTCGCCGGCAATATCGGCCCGGCGGCTCTCCATGCCTTGATGACCGCCATCGATGGCGACGACTTGCCGGCGGTCTGGGTCCTTGAACTGTCGAGCTTTCAGCTCGAAACGACGCACACTCTGGCCGCCGATGCGGCGACCGTGCTCAATATCAGCGAAGACCACCTCGACCGCTACACGGGCCTTGATGACTATAGCGCGGCCAAGGCGCGTGTCTTTCAGGGGTGCGGCGTGATGGTCGTCAATCGCGATGATCCGCGCAGTCTGGCGGCCGCACGCAGCGACCGTCGCTGCGTCAGCTTTGGCCTCGGTGCCCCGGCGCAGGCCAGCGATTACGGACTCGTCGACGACTGGCTGGTGCGTGGTGAGGAAAAACTGATCGCGCTCAAGGCGCTGCAGCTCGTGGGCCGTCATAACGCGGCCAACGCGTTGGCCGCACTGGCCTTGTGCGCGGCGATTGGCATCGATCCGCAGGCCGTAATGCCGGCCCTGGCGGCCTTTACGGGTCTGCCGCACCGCGTCGAGCGGATTGCGGAGATCAAGGGAGTCCGTTATTTCGATGACTCCAAGGGAACCAACGTCGGGGCCACGCTCGCCGCGATCGAGGGACTGGGCTGCAAGCTGGCCATCATTCTCGGCGGCGATGGCAAAGGGCAGGACTTTTCGCCGCTCCGTCCAGCGCTTGACCGGCATGCCCGTGCGATTGCCCTGATCGGGCGCGATGCGCCGCTCATCGCTGCGCTGCTGGCCGGCTCCCAGGTGCCGCTGCGGCGCTGCCTGGACATGCCCGAAGCCGTTCACTGGTGTGCCGCGCAGGCGCAACGCGGCGACGCCGTTCTGCTCTCGCCGGCCTGTGCCAGCATGGACATGTACCGCAACTACGCGCATCGCGCGGCAGCTTTTGCCGACGCCGTTCGTGGCCTCGAAAGCGAGGCTGCCTGATGTTGAGCACTTTCGATATGCCGCGCCGTCTGCCTTCCGAGATCGACCTGGCGCTCCTGTGGAGCACCTTGATTCTGCTGCTGATCGGCATGGTGATGGTTTACTCGGCGTCGATGGCGACCGCCGAAGCGGCGCGCGGGACAGGCCACCAGCCGGCCTACTATCTGGTTCGCCATGCTATTTTTCTGATCATCGGATTACTCGCCGCCGCTATCGCTTTTCAAGTCCCGATGACCAGTTGGCAGAAGTGGTCCCCGTGGCTCTTCGTCGGCGGCTGCCTGCTCCTGGCCCTGGTCCTGATTCCCGGGGTGGGCCGCGAGGTGAACGGCGCGCAGCGTTGGCTTCCTCTTGGCATCGTCAACCTGCAGCCTTCCGAGTTGATGAAACTCTGCGCCGTCCTTTACGCGGCCGACTACACGGTGCGCAAGATGGCGCACATGCACGATCTGAAGAAAGCTTTCCTGCCGATGGCCTGCGCCATGGTTGCCGTTGGCGTGCTGCTGCTCAAGGAACCCGACTTCGGCGCCTTCGTGGTGATCATCTCGGTTGCTTTCAGCATTCTCTTTCTCGGCGGCATGCGGGCGCGCCTGTTCGTCGTTCTGATCATCGTCCTGGCAGCGGCTTTTGCGGCGCTGATTATCTTCTCGCCTTACCGGCGTGACCGCATTTTCGGATTCATGGACCCCTGGGCAGACGCCTTCGGCCGTGGCTATCAACTGTCGCACTCGCTGATCGCCTTCGGCCGTGGCGAGCTGTTCGGCGTCGGCCTCGGGGCCAGCGTCGAAAAGTTGTTCTACCTGCCCGAAGCGCATACCGACTTCCTGCTCGCGGTGATCGCCGAAGAGCTCGGATTCGTCGGCGTACTGGTGATCATCGTTCTCTTCGGGCTAATCGTTCAACGCGCTTTCGCCATCGGTCGCCAGTCGGTCGCACTCGAGCGTCTGTATTCGGCGCTGGTCGCACAGGGAATCGGCGTCTGGATCGGTGTTCAAGCTTTCATCAACATGGGGGTCAACTGCGGCCTGCTGCCGACCAAAGGACTGACCTTGCCTTTGATGAGCTTTGGTGGCTCGGGGATCCTGGCCAATTGCCTGGCGGTGGCGGTCCTCCTCAGGATCGACTGGGAGAATCGTCAGTTGATGCGCGGAGCCGAGGTATGAGCGCGCCGGCAGTGAATGCTGCGGCAACCAACAAAACCCTGCTGGTCATGGCCGGAGGTACGGGTGGGCACGTCTTCCCGGGCCTGGCCGTGGCCGACCTGCTCAGCAGCCGCCACTGGAAAGTGGTCTGGATGGGCGCACCGGGGAGCATGGAAGCCAAGCTGGTGCCCGCGCGTGGTTACGAAATGGCCTGGGTCCGTTTTGCCGCTCTGCGTGGCAAGGGCCTGTTGCGCAAGCTACTGCTTCCCTTTCATCTATTCTCCGCGTGCTGGCAGGCGCAGCGCGAACTTCGCCGCGTGCAGCCCGACGTCGTCCTCGGGATGGGCGGTTACATCAGCTTCCCCGGCGGCCTGATGGCGGCCCTGTTGCGCTATCCGCTGGTGATTCACGAGCAGAACTCCGTCGCTGGCCTGGCCAACAGGGTGCTCGCCAGGTTCGCCGACCGGGTGGCCTGCGGCTTTCCGGATGTCTTGCCGAAGGGAGTCTGGGTCGGCAACCCCTTGCGTGCGGAAATGAGCGCTGGGCCAGCGCCGGCAGTGCGCCTCGCCGGCCGCCAGTCGCCTTTGCATCTGTTGGTCCTCGGTGGCAGTCTGGGGGCTGCCGCGCTTAACGAAATCGTTCCCAAGGGCCTGGCCCTGATCGACGCTGCGGTGCGGCCCGAAGTGCTTCATCAGGCCGGCGAGAAACATCTCGCGCAACTGCAGGAGAATTACCGCGTCGCCGGAGTGCAGGCCACCTGTGCGGCTTTCATCGAAGACATGGCCGCTGCCTACCAATGGGCTGACCTGGTGCTTTGTCGGGCCGGCGCAATAACCGTTGCCGAGCTGGCAGCAAGCGGCGTGGCGAGCGTTCTGGTGCCGTTTCCGCATGCGGTCGACGACCACCAGACTGCCAACGCCCGCTTTCTGTCGCTGGCTGGCGCCGCCATGCTGCTACCGCAGAGCGAATTGACCCCGGAAGCCATCAGCCTGCTACGCAAATACGCCCCTGCTCAGCTCGAGCAAATGGCCGCGAAGGCGCGTCAACTGGCCAAGCCAGAGGCAACCGCAGACGTTGCACGCATGTGCGAGGAACTGGTTCAGTGAAGCATAAAGTCAAGAGTATTCATTTTGTCGGCATCGGCGGCGCCGGTATGAGCGGCATTGCCGAAGTGCTGGCCAATCTCGGCTTTGCGATCAGCGGCTCCGATCTGGCCGAAAACTCGGTCACCCGGCGGCTGTCCGGACTCGGCGTGCGTACCGTGCTTGGCCACGCTGCCGAGAACGTCAATGGCGCCGACGCGGTGGTCGTGTCGTCGGCAGTGAAGGAGGACAATCCGGAGGTCATCGCCGCACGGCAACGCAAGGTGCCCGTCGTACCGCGGGCGCAGATGCTCGCCGAGTTGATGCGCCTGAAGCAGGGAATCGCCGTTGCCGGGACACACGGCAAGACAACCACCACCAGCCTGACGGCGTCGATCCTGGCCGAAGGCGGTATGGACCCCACTTTCGTCATTGGTGGCCGCCTCAACGCCGCCGGCGCCAACGCCCGCCTCGGCTCCGGCGAGTTCCTGGTGGCCGAAGCCGACGAGTCCGACGCCTCATTCCTGTTTCTTTCGCCGGTGATTTCGATCGTCACCAATATCGACGCCGATCACATGGAAACCTATGGCCACGACTTCAATCGCCTGAAGCAGGCCTTCGTCGATTTCCTGCAACGCTTGCCGTTCTACGGCGTTGCCGTGCTCTGCGCCGATGACGCCAATGTCCGCGAAATCATGCCCCTGGTGAGCAAGCAGATCGTCACCTACGGTTTCGAGTCGTCAGCCAACGTGTACGCCGAGAATGTCGTCGCCGATAACGGCCAGATGCACTTCGATTGCGTTCGCGTCAATGGCAACATCAGCCGTTTTCCAGTGACCGTCAACTTACCGGGCCGGCATAACGTCCTCAATGCACTGGCGGCGATTGCGGTGGCCAGCGAGCTGGGCATTGCCGACCAGGCGATCGTCAAGGCGCTGACGGACTTTACCGGCGTTGATCGCCGCTTCCAGCGTTACGGCGAGGTCGGCTTGCCTGGTGGCGGCTCCTTCAGCCTGGTCGATGACTACGGTCATCACCCGGTCGAGATGCGGGCAACGATCGCCGCCGCTCGCGGCGCCTTCCCGGGTCGTCGACTGCTGCTGGCTTTTCAACCGCATCGCTACACCCGCACGCGCGACTGTTTCGAGGATTTTGTGAGCGTACTGAGCAGCGTCGACGCGCTGCTGTTGAGCGAGGTCTATGCCGCCGGCGAACAGGCGATTGTCGCTGCCGACGGTCGTGCGCTGGCGCGCGCCTTGCGTGTCGCGGGTAAGCTCGAACCGGTCTTCGTAGACCAGGTCGGCGAGCTGCCGCAGGCGATTCTCGACGCCGCTCGCGATGGCGACGTGGTGATGACCATGGGCGCTGGTTCGATCGGCGGCGTCGCCGGCAAGCTGGTGGGTGGCTAGGATGACGACTCTGGACGCGCAAAATTTCGGTAAAGTGGCCGTTCTCTTCGGCGGCCGCTCGGCCGAGCGCGAAGTCTCCTTGAACAGCGGTTCGCGCGTGCTCGCAGCCTTGTGCCGGCAGGGGGTCGATGCGCAGGCTTTCGATCCGGCCACGCGCCCACTCGACGATCTGGCCGCCTTCGACCGCGCTTTCATTGCCCTGCATGGACGCTATGGTGAAGACGGGACGATCCAGGGGGTTCTCGAATTGATGGGAATTCCCTACACCGGCAGCGGCGTGATGGCGTCGGCGATCGGTATGGACAAGTGGCGCAGCAAAATGCTTTGGCAAGCTGCTGGCGTGCCGATTCCCGACTACGTGATGTTGGCAGCGGATAGCGATTACGCCGCCGTCGAAGTCTCGCTGGGTTTGCCGCTGTTCGTCAAGCCGGCCTGCGAGGGTTCGTCGATCGGTATCAGCAAGGTCAGGCAAGCGGGCGAGCTGGCCGCGGCCCATGCCGAAGCGGCGCGGCACGATTCGCTGGTGATCGCCGAACGTGCCATTCTTGGCGGCGAGTACACCGTCGCCATTCTTGGCGAGCAGGCGCTGCCGATCATCAAGATCGAGCCGAGTACCGAGTTCTACGACTACGAGGCCAAGTATCTGCGCGACGACACCGCTTACCGCTGTCCTTGCGATCTGCCGGAAAGTCTGCAGCGAGCGCTTGGCGCCCAGGCCTTGCATGCCTTCCGCATTCTTGGTGGCCGCGGCTGGGGACGGGTCGACTTCCTGATGGATGCGGCGACCGCAGACGGGACGCGCAAGGCCTACTTTCTCGAAGTTAACACCTCGCCCGGAATGACCGATCACTCGCTGGTGCCGATGGCAGCGCGCGCGGCCGGGATTTCTTACGACGAACTGGTGCTTCGCGTTCTTGCACTAGCCGCCCTGGGATGAGCGATGTGGCACAAACCGCAATTGATGACTGCCCTTGCCGACCTGCTCTTGCTGGCAGCCGGCGCCGCCTTGCTGGTTGCGGCGGTGATCTGGGGTGCGCCGCGGATGCGGCTGATTCCACTCAACGAGCTGCAGGTGATGCACGAGTTGCAGTCGGTTCAGCGCAGCGAACTGGAGGAGTCACTCGAGTCTCTGCTGCACGGCAGTTTCTTCACCGTCAATCTGGAAGCTCTGCGGCTGGCGCTCGAGCAATTGCCCTGGGTGCGGCGAGCCGAGGTGTGGCGGAAATGGCCGGCGCGTATCGATGTCCGTATCGAGGAACATCAGGCCGTTGCGCACTGGGGCGAGGGGAACGGCGAGCTGGTCAATACCTTCGGCGAGGTTTTTCCCGCCTCTTTGCCCGACGAGCAGCGTCTGCCGCGGTTCTTCGGGCCAAGCGGGTCGGCGGGCGACGTGCTGCGCCGCCACGAGGAGTTTGCCCGGCTCCTGCAGCCGATCGGTCAGCAACCGGTACAAGTGGCTTTGTCGCCACGTCTGGCCTGGGCGCTGGCACTGGAGGACGGGATGTTGGTTGAGCTCGGTCGCGAGCAGGCGAAGGCGCCGATCCGGATGCGTCTGCAGCGTTTTGTCGACTACTACCCGACGCTGTCGGAAACCCGCCACGGGCGGCCGTTGGCGGTGGACATGCGGTATCCCAACGGCTTCGCATTGCGCTTTCCGGCCACTGCGGGTCACGAAGTCAAAGGAAAGAAATGAGCAGGGATAGCAAAGATCTGATCGTCGGTCTCGACATCGGCACCTCTAAGATCGTGGCGCTGGTCGCCGAACTCACCCCGGAAGGGCGGGTGAACGTGATCGGCATGGGCCAGCAGGAGTCGCGAGGGCTCAAGAAGGGGGTGGTGGTCAACATCGAGGAGACCGTGGCGACCATTTCGCGCGTCCTGCAGGAGGTCGAACTGATGGCCGATTGCAAGGTGCGCGACGTCTATACGGGGATCGCCGGCAGCCACATCCGCAGCTTCAATTCGAACGGAATGGTGGCCATCAAGGACCGTGAAGTGACGCCGATGGACGTCGAGCGGGTCATCGAAACGGCGCGTGCGATGCCGATTCCGGCCGATCAGGAAATCCTCCACATCCTGACGCAGGAGTTCATTATCGACGACCAGGATGGCATCCGCGAGCCGATCGGCATGAGCGGGTTTCGCCTCGAGGTCAAGGTGCACATCGTTACCGGAGCGGTCTCGGCGGCTCAGAACATTATCAAGTGCGTGCGTCGCTGTGGTCTGGAAGTCAACGACTTGGTGCTGCAGCCGCTGGCTTCGAGTTGCGCCGTGCTCTCGGAGGACGAAAAGGACCTCGGCATCTGCCTGATCGACATCGGCGGTGGCACGACCGATCTGGCGGTCTGGACGCAGGGTGCGATCCGTCATACCTCGGTGATCCCGATCGCCGGCGACCAGGTGACCAACGACATCGCCATGGCCTTGCGCACGCCGACGCGCGAGGCTGAAGACATCAAGCGTCGCTTCGGCTGTGCTCTGGCAGACCTCGCCGACCCGGAAGATACGATCGACGTTGTCGGTGTCGACGACCGCCCTTCGCGCAAGCTTTCCCGTCGCGCCCTGGCGGATGTCATCCAGCCGCGTGTCGAGGAACTCTTCGAACTGATCCAGGCCGAGCTTCGCCGTTCGGGGTTCGAGGACGTGCTGTCATCAGGCATCGTGCTCACCGGCGGCGCCTCGGTGATGCCGGGCATGATCGAGCTCGGCGAGGAGATTTTTCACATGCCCGTCCGCCTGGGCATCCCAAAGTACCAGGGAGCACTCGCCGACGTCGTCCAGAGTCCGCGCTTTGCGACCGCTTGCGGCCTGCTGCTCGAGGCGCAGACGCAGCGCAAGCGGGGCTTGAAGGTGCGTGAAACGAGAGACGTGAAACAGGTTTTCGGGCGCATGCGCTCGTGGTTTGAAAAGAACTTCTGACCCGCGTAGCTGTCCGGTGTCAGGCCATTAGCAACTTTCAGCAGTAAAAATAAGCTTTTTGCAGAGGAGACGACAATGTTTGAAATCATCGATAAGGAAGAACTGGGCGGCGAACGAGACACGGTGATCAAGGTCATCGGTATCGGCGGTGCCGGTGGCAACGCCGTCGATCACATGATCCGCGAAGGCGTCAATGGCGTCGACTTCATCGCCGCCAATACCGACTCGCAGGCGCTCAACCGCAGCGTTGCCGTGCAGCGCCTGCAACTGGGCAAGACCGGTCTTGGCGCGGGCGCCAAACCGGAGGCCGGGCGCAGTGCTGCCGAGGAAGAGCGCGAGGCCATCGCCGCATCGCTGGCCGGTGCTCACATGGTCTTCATTACCGCAGGCATGGGCGGCGGCACAGGTACCGGCGCCGCACCGATCGTCGCCGAGGTGGCACGCGAACTCGGCGTCCTCACCGTCGCCGTGGTGACCAAGCCCTTCGGCTTCGAAGGAAAGCGTCTGAAGATCGCTGAAGCCGGTATCGCCGAACTGCAGAAGCACGTCGATTCGCTGATTGTCATTCTCAATGACCGTTTGATGGACGTTCTCGGCGACGACGTTTCCATGGACGATGCCTTCAAGGCGGCCGACAATGTCTTGCGCAACGCGGTTGGCGGCATCGCCGAAATCATCAATTTCCCGGGACTGGTCAACGTCGACTTCGAGGATGTGCGCACGGTGATGGGCGAAATGGGCATGGCGATGATGGGCTCGGCCAGCGCTGCCGGTGTCGACCGGGCGCGGATTGCTGCCGAAAGAGCGGTCGCTTCGCCTTTGCTCGAGGGAGTCAACCTCTCGGGGGCCAAGGGCGTACTGGTGAATATCACGGCCACCCGTTCGCTGAAGATGAAGGAAGTCAACGAGGTCATGAACACGGTTCGCGCCTTCGCTGCTGACGACGCGCACATCATCTTCGGTGCGGTCTATGACGAAAGTATCGACGACGAGATTCGCGTGACGGTGGTGGCCACCGGCCTGGGTCAGGCGCAGGCGAAAAGGCAGAGCTTTGAAGTGATCAACAGCTCGGTGACCCTGGCGACCGGTACCGACGGCCGTTACGCGAACGGGCAGAGTGTCGACTATTCGAGCCTGGACCAGACGCCGGCGGTGTTTCGCAAAGGGCGTAGCGCGACGGTCGAAGCCTTGGCCAACAGCGGTGTGGATCGTTGGGATATTCCGGCCTTTCTCAGAAAGCAGGCCGACTGAAGCCAGTCATGCACTAACTCCTCTGCCCGGATCGGCGCGTTTCAGGACAGTTCCGACTGTGTTAAAATGCGTCGATTCCACTGGTTTTTCAAGCAGATGCTAAAGCAGCGAACACTCAAGTCCGTGGTCCGCGCCGCTGGTGTCGGACTCCATTCGGGCGTCAAGGTAAATATGAGCCTGCGGCCGGCTGCGCCCGCGACAGGCATCGTTTTTCGACGTCTCGATCTCGACCCGGTCGTTGATCTGCCGGCCTCCGCACTGCTCGTCGGCGACACGCGCATGTGTTCCTGCCTGGAAGTCGACGGCGCCAAGGTGGGTACCATCGAACACCTGATGTCGGCATTCGCCGGTCTCGGCATCGACAACGCCTTTGTCGATCTGGATGCCGCCGAAGTCCCGATTCTTGACGGTTCGGCCTCACCGTTTGTTTTCCTGATTCAGTCGGCGGGGATTGAAGAGCAGGCCGTGGCCAAGAAATTCATTCGCGTCACGCGTCCGATCGAAGTCCGCGACAGCGACCCGTCCGGCGAGAAGTGGGCGCGTTTCGAGCCTTATGAAGGCTTTCGACTGACTTTCTCGATTGGTTTCAATCATCCGGCGATCGATCGCACCGGGCAGTCGGTGTGCATTGATTTCGCCGACAACTCCTACGCCCGCGAAGTCGCGCGAGCGCGAACCTTCGGTTTCATGCAGGAGGTGGAGTGGTTGCGCGAAAACGGCCTGGCGCAAGGCGGCGGGCTGGAAAACGCCGTCGTCCTCGATGAGTACCGCGTCCTGAATACCGATGGTTTGCGCTACAGCGACGAGTTCGTGAAGCACAAGGTTCTCGACGCCATCGGCGATCTGTACCTGCTCGGGCAGCCGCTATTGGCGTCATTCGTCGCCCACAAGTCAGGGCACGCACTGAACAACGCGCTGGCTCGGCAATTGCTGGCCACTCCGGATGCCTGGGAATACGTCAGTTTCGAAGACGCTGACCTGGCTCCGCAGTCGCTTTCTCGCTGGCTGGCCTTGCCGGCGTTCTGACGAGGTGTGGTTGCTGCGCCTGCTGGCGGTCCTGACGGTGATTACCGTTGCCGGCGGGGTGCTGATCTTTCTGTTTACCCGGGACGCGCGCTACCTGCATTTCGCCTGGCGCCTCTTTCGCTACGCGCTGATCGTCGCCTTGCTGGTGTTCGCGCTTCTGATCCTCGAACGCGTGGCGGTCATTCCTCTCTAGCGGCGTGCGCCAGCAAATGTTCGAGTGCAGAGCGTAAGGACGACGCCGCCGGCAGCGAGTCGCTCAATGCCGTCAAGCGCTGGCTGGTCTTGGCGCTGAGCGGCTTTTGCTCCGCCGCGCGGGCCGCCGCGGGGCGGGTGCGAGCTTGCACTTTCACCTGAAGCTCCCGGCACTCCACGCCCCGCTGCAAAAATTCATCGACCAGTGTTGGCGCCATCTGGCGTAGCTTGGTCGCCACGGCGCCGCTGCTGGCGTGGATAAGTACGATCCCCGACTTGTAATTGGCCAAGCTGCTTGCCTGGCCAAGATGTGGCGGCGCGATCTCTTGAAATAATCCCGCGAGCCTGGCCAGGAGTCTGGCGTGTGCCAAGACCTTGCCAGCCCCTTCGGGTCCATCAAGGTAGCTGTGCAGTGAGTCCGTCATCGGGAATTTCCGGGAGAGGCAACGCCTGCATCTTATTCTCGTCGCCAAGCGGATGGCAACCGCCAAGACCTTGACTCCCCGTAGTCTGGCGACGTAGCTGGTACTTCTCCCCCGCGGGACAAGGGCTACGGTCATGACTTCGATGATCTGGCGTATCGCTACTGGTCATGACCGTTAACGACGTTCGTAGACGACGAAGTCGAAGGCTGGGGTACTGGTTGCGGTCGCCTGCTCGCCGCCGCACGCACCTTGGCAAGCGTTCTTCGCAGATGGCTGTCCCGCGCGACGCGAGATCTCGCGCCACTCGTCAGGCGGAAGGTCCGGGAAGTAGCTGTCTCCCGGACAGTCCGCGGCGACTTCGGTCAAGTACAGCCGACTGGCCAGCGCCAGAGTCTGCCGATAGAGGTCGGCGCCACCGATGACGAAGATCTCGCTGGCGTCGCCTGCGAGGCGAATGGCCTCCTCGATTGAGCCCGCCCGTGTTGCGCCGCTGGCAAAGTAAGCCGGATTGCGGCTGACGACGATATTGTGCCGCTTCGGCAACGGTCGAAAGGCCGCCGGCAGCGACTCCCAAGTCTTTCGGCCCATGATGACGGTTTTGTCGCGGGTTGTTTCGCGAAAGTGTTTCATGTCTTCAGGCAGCTGCCAGAGCAATTGCTGCTGCCTGCCAATGGCGCCGCTTCTGGCAACGGCAGCGATCAGTGCGATCATTTTCACCCTCTCCGACGGCGCCACTGGCAACGGCTCCCGGCGGCTGTGGCAGCGCTGGGCAAGCAGCAGTCGTCGCTAGGCATCGGTTTAGACGGCGACCGGCGCCGAGATGTGCGGATGCGGATCGTAGCCTTCGAGGCTGAAGTCCTGAAAACGGAAGGCGAAGAGGTTGTCAATGTCAGGATTCAGTCGCATCGTCGGCAAGGCTCGCGTCGCACGCGTCAGCTGCAGTTGGGCCTGCTCGAGGTGATTGCTGTAGAGGTGCGCGTCGCCGAAAGTATGCACAAAGTCGCCCGCCTGATAACCGCAGACCTGCGCCAGCATCAGGGTGAGAAGTGCGTATGAGGCGATGTTGAACGGGACGCCAAGGAAGATGTCGGCGCTGCGCTGGTAGAGCTGACAGGAAAGCTTGGCGCGCTGGTCGCGGTCAGTTGGCCCGGCGGGTGCGACGTAGAACTGGAAAAAGGCGTGGCACGGCGGTAGCGCCATGCGCTCGACGTCGGCTGGATTCCAGGCGCTGACCAGATGGCGGCGCGAGTCAGGCCTGTTTTTCAGATTTTCGACGAGCTCGGCGATCTGGTCTATTTCGCCTCCCCGCGGGCTTTGCCAGTGCCGCCACTGATGGCCATAGACCGGGCCGAGATCGCCATTCACGTCGGCCCATTCGTCCCAGATGCGGACGCCGTTCTCGCGCAGATAACGGATGTTGGTGTCACCCTGCAGGAACCACAGCAGCTCGTGGATGATCGACGGCAGATGCAACTTCTTGGTCGTCACCGCCGGGAAACCGGCGCCGAGGTCGAAGCGCATCTGCCAGCCGAACACCGAGCGCGTACCTGTGCCGGTGCGGTCTGCCTTGAGCGTGCCCTGTTCGAGAACATGGCGCATCAGCTGAAGATACTGCTGCATGGTTTGAGCCTGTCGTTGATCCAGGCCGAATTGTAGAGTAATCGCCTGCCGGGCGCAGTCCGTCGCCGACGCCGCTCGATCGCTCGGCGTGCTTCGCGCTACGCCGAGGAATCGCCTTGGCGGCAAGCGGGGCCATCCGGCAGACCTTCGACCTCGTCCTGGTTTACTGGTTTACAATTCGCGCTCCAACGGCAGTCATCCGCGACGAGGCTTCACGTTCCATGATGTTCAATTTTTTTGCGAAACGTTCGGATCATCCGCTGGCTGACAGCAAGGAGCTGAAGCGGATTGTTGCCGAGTTGCACGTCGATAGGCCGGCAAAAGCCGTCGACGAAGTGAGCGGCTGGTTCGATTCGCTCCAGCACGCCGAGAACTTCCGCGTTGACCAGTATTTTGACGTGCTCCGCCAGCTTGATGAGGCGGCGCAGCGACACCTGCTGGCTGTGGCTCGCGACTATCTGCTGTCAGGACGCTTGACGAAACTCGAAGAAGAGCGGCTGTGGACGCGCAGCTACCGCTATTGGGGCCAGGTCGCGACCCTGTACAACGACTGCATCGAACGCGCTCAGCTGAATCCCAAGAGCAAGGCTGGCGACGCTTTCAATGCCTTCCTGCCGCTGGCCCTTGTACGCTCGCAGGCGGCACGCCGTAATCAACTCAAGTGGTTGGCGTTTCGCTACGGTGCAGGTGCAGAAGACCTCTGGCAGGCGCTCGGCGCAACCTATCTGGCGGCCGAATCGGCGGCTGACGCTCAGAAGCCGCTACAGCTCTATCCGGCGCGGCAAGGGCAGAGCACCGTGGCGGAGCAATACCTGCATGCGATCGTCTTCTTTGCCTCTTCGATGGATAGCTTGATGCCCGTGCAGATCGAGCTGGCTGACCGCCTGATTGCGCATTTCCTGCCGCACTTTGTTCTCCTGCCTGATTGCCGGCCGGACAGCGTCTATTGGGTCGATGCGGTCGCCGGCGCGCCACCATTGCGACTGGTCCGTCACCCTGGTGTGAGCAGGCGTGGCTTGCGCTTCTTCTCTCCGGGGACGGCGCTGGCGGCGCTCGAAGAGCTGTTGCATCGGGTCGAGCACGGTGAGCGGCCGGCCGACGTCAACCTTGGCGGTGATTACGCGCCGCGTGCCCTGTTGCCGGTACTTCGCCATCTGCGCCTGTATTGGGCCAAGCACCCGCCACAGCGCCGCCATACGCGGCATGGGGTAAAGACGCGAATGCTCGTCCTGTATGGCTTTGATGACAGCTACTCGCTGTTCTCGGGAGCCGTGCCGCGCCCCGAGAATGAAGTAGCGATGGACAGCTGGGTGGTCGAGAACGTCAGCCTTGGCGGATTTCGTGCGCAGATTGGCGATTCGGCGAGCGAGCACATCAACATCGGCGCACTGCTGTGCGTCCAGCCGGAGGGTGGCGACAACTGGATGCTGGGTGTTGCCAGGCGCTTCACCAGGCAGGGTCCTGACGGCGCCTGTCTGGGTGTGCAGGTACTCTCCCGGCAGGCGCTGAGCATCGAATTGCGGCCGCGGCGCAGCGGCTTTTCGGCGGCGGTGGCTATCCCGGGTATCTGGTTGCAGGATGGCGGTGAAACCGGGATCCTGCGCATCGTCTTGCCGCTGGCGGGTTTCAATGTCCGTGAAACGCTGGAGTTCAGCCATCAGGGCCAGCAGCGGACGCTGATTCCGATGGAGCTGGAGGAGGTCGGCAGCGAGTACGAGATTGGCTGTTTTCGAGAGCAATCAGCGACCTGAAGGCTACAAGACCTGGGGGGGGCTCCTTGCCGCTAGCCTTCGGGGGCCGTTGGCCGCAGCGCTGATTTCGGTCGGAAAGCCTTGACCACCTGCGCGACCGTTTCGACGTAGGGGCCGCCAAGCAGATCGATGCAGTAGGGGACGGCAGCGAAAATGCCGTTCACCACGACCGTGCCATCGGCCGCTTTTACTCCCTCAAGGGTTTCCCGGATCGACTTCGGTTGCCCGGGCAGATTGAGGATCAGGGCCTTGCCGCGAACGACACCCAGTTGACGCGAAAGGATGGCCGTCGGCACGAAGTTCAGGCTGATGCGGCGCATTTCCTCGCCGAAGCCGGGCATCAGCCTGTCGGCGACGGCGAGGGTGGCTTCCGGGGTGACGTCGCGTGGCGCCGGACCGGTGCCGCCGGTGGTCAGCACCAGATGGCAGCCAAGCTCATCAACCAGCTCCTTCAATGTTTCTTCGATGCGCGCCTGCTCGTCGACGATCAGGCGTCTTTCGCTTCGCCACGGGCTGGCAAGGGCGCGGCCGAACCATTCTTCGAGCGCCGGGATTCCCTGATCGGCATAGACGCCCTGCGCGGCGCGGTCGCTGATCGACAGCAGTCCAATCAGCAGTTGTTCATCATTGATCATGCTCATCCTTTCCGCTGGCGCGGTCGCCGCGGATTTCCAGCCCTTTGAGGAACTGGAAAATGGCGCGGTAATTACGCGGCGACCGGCCTTGTTCCTGCTCGCTCAAGGCGGCGCGTCGTAGCGAGCGCAGATGCTGCAGGTCCACCGCTGGGTAGGTCTCGGCAATTCCGTACAGCACCCTTTCGTCGGCCAGCAAGGCCGTTCGCAGGCGCTCGATACGGTGCAACCTGCCCGTTTCCTCGGCCGAATCGCCACGCAGCGCAGCCAGTGCCTTGCGGATCGGTTCCGGGTCTTCGATATCGCGCATCACCCGGCCGATATATTGCAGCTGTCGCCTTCGCGCCTCGTCGTGTCGAGTCATGCGCTGCGCCGTACGGACGGCGGCGCGCAGATCTTCCGGGAGGTCGATTTTCTTGAGCCGATCGGGCGCCAGCTCCACCAGTTCCTCGCCGAGGCCCTGTAGCTCCTCCATGGCCCGCTTGCGCTGCGTTTTTGACGGCGGGCCTGCTTCTTCTTCGTCTTCTTCGGGAGGAATCATCGGCGGAAGAGGGGGCTTTCCTGGTGGCAGTTGGCGAGATGGGCGTGTTCAGACGCTTGAGCGGACGGTCTGCGCGGAGCTGCTATGATAGCGACTTTTGCCTTTGGCCACCGCCCCATGTCCCCTCCCACCACCGTCGCCGCTCGCGAATCGCGCTTCAGCCACCGTTTCGAAACTCTCCAGCAGTTGGCGCGCGACGTTCTCGCACATGCCGAAAAGTGCGGCGCAAGTGCTTGCGAGGTCGATGTTTCCGATGGCTTCGGTCAGTCGGTCACGGCTCGCCGTGGAGAGGTCGAAACCATCGAGTACAACCGCGACAAGGCGATTGCCGTCGCCGTCTATCTTGGTCAGCGAAAAGGTCAGGCGAGCACTTCCGATTTTTCTGCGACGGCCTTGCGTGAGACCGTCGAGGCAGCGCTGAACATCGCCCGCTTCACTGCTGCCGATCCCTCTGCCGGACTGCCCGACGCGTGCCTGCTGGCCATCGATAGCGAGCACTTGCCGGATCTCGATCTCTATCATCCCTGGTTGCTCGCGGTCGAAGCCGCCGTCGACCTGGCGAAGCGCTGCGAAGCTGCGGCCTTTGCGTTCGACCCGCGGCTGAGCAATTCGGAAGGCGCGACGGTGTCCAGTCAGGAAGGGCATTTCGTGTCCGCCAACAGTCTTGGTTTCATGGGCGGCTACCCAACTTCTCGGCATTACCTGTCGTGTTCGATGATCGCCGGCAAAGACGGAAACATGCAGCGCGACGACTGGTACGCGATGGCCCGCGATGCGCAGGCCATTGGTTCACCGGAGCTGATTGGCGAGCGCGCTGCCCAACGTGCCCTGGCGCGGCTTGGTGCGCGCAAGATCAAGACCTGCAAGGTACCGGTGATTTTTGAGGCGCCCCTTGCCGCGTCGTTGATCGGCAGCTTTGTGCACGCGGTCAGCGGCGGCAGCCTGTACCGCAAGACCTCCTTCCTGGTCGATAGCCTGGGCAAGCGCGTCTTCGCCAGAAAGGTACAGATCAGCGAGCGGCCCCATCTGGCGCGTGGCCTGGCCAGTGGCTATTTCGACAGTGACGGCGTTGCGACCAAGGATCGTGAAGTGATTGTTGACGGCCAGCTGCAGGGCTATTTCCTGAGCGCTTACACGGCGCGCAAGCTGTCAATGCAGACCACCGGCAACGCCGGTGGCAGCCACAATCTCATCGTTCATCCCGGCAAGCGGGATTTGCCTGGCCTGCTCAAGAAAATGGGCCGCGGCTTGCTGGTGACCGAGTTGCTCGGCCATGGCGTCAACTACGTGACCGGCGACTATTCGCGCGGCGCTGCCGGCTTCTGGGTGGAGGGTGGCGAGATTGTTCATCCGGTCGAAGAGATCACCATCGCCGGCAACCTTCGCGACATGTTCAGAAACCTGGCCGGTGTCGGCAATGATGTCCTGGTGCGCGGCTCGAAGCAGGTCGGGTCGCTGCTCATCGAGCAGATGAAGGTGGCAGGCGCCTAGCTTTTTCCGCGCCGCGAATTTCTCTGGACGCTGGACAGATCCGCGCGGCTGCCGGCGCTCGGAAAATCCGTATTCTCTGGCCGACTGCTTTCGCTATAATCGGCGGGCAATTCGTGTACAAGAAACCAAAATAGGAGACAAGATTGTGGAAAGACGTTCGTTTTTGAAGAATGCTGGTGTCGGCCTGGCGGCCGGTAGCGTGGCCATGCCGGCGATTGCTCAGAATGCGCCAACCATTCGCTGGCGTCTGGCGTCCAGCTTTCCGAAAAGCCTGGATACCATTTACGGTGGTGCCGAATTCATGGCCAAGCGGGTCGCCGAAGCCACTGGTGGCAAGTTTCAGATCCAGGTTTTTGCCGGCGGCGAAATCGTCCCCGGGCCGGCTGTCTTCGACGCCGTCAAGGACAACACCGTCGAAATGGCGCACACCGCGTCGTACTACTTTTTCGGCAAGGATCCGACCTACGCCTTTGACTGCGCGATTCCTTTCGGCATGACCAACCGTCAGCTCGACGCCTGGATGCGTTATGGCAACGGCAGCACGCTGATGGGCGAGCTCTACGGGAAGTCGAATATCGTTCCGATTCCCTGTGGCAACACCGGTGCGCAAATGGGCGGCTGGTTCCGCAAGGAGGTCAAGACGGTTGCCGACATCAATGGCCTGAAGATCCGTATCGGTGGCTTTGCTGGTGAGGTGTTGAGCAAACTTGGCGCCGTGCCGCAGCAGATTCCGGGTGGGGATATCTATCCCTCGCTGGAGAAGGGCACCATTGACGCGGCGGAATGGATTGGTCCTTACGATGACCAGAAGCTGGGCTTCAACAAGGTTGCCAAGTACTACTACTACCCGGGGTGGTGGGAGGGCGGGCCGCAGCTGTCGGTTTACGTCAATAGCGCCAAGTACGCCGAGCTGCCGAAAGAGTACAAGGCCATTCTGCATATGGCCTGTGCCGACGCGCACGTGGACATGATGGCCAAGTACGACGCCAAGAACCCGACGGCGTTGAAGCAACTGGTCGGCTCCGGTACGCAGTTGCGGCAGTATCCGAAAGTGATCATGGATGCTGCGTACAAGGCGGCCATGGAACTCTATGCGGAGACGTCCAAGACCAATCCCGGCTTCAAGAAAGTCTATGACGACTACGCGAAGTTCCAGACCGACCAGAACCTCTGGTTCGGGATTGCCGAAGGTGCCTACGTAAGCTATATGAACACCAAGCGCTAGATTTCAGACTGCAGACTTCGTCCGCACAGGGCCGCTTGCCGGTTCTCGCGACGAAGAAAAGGAAACGGAGGCCAATGGCCTCCGTTTCCTTTTCGGGTCAGCATTCCCTGCATTCCTGTTGCCGTCGCGCGGCGAACTTCCCGCCGACGGCAGCCTGCAGCCTACTTTTCCTTGTTTTCCTTGAGCATGTCGAGAATGGCGTCGGTAGCCGCAGCACCCGGCTTTGGCGGCTGCCCGTCTGGCGCGCCTTCCGCTGGCGCACCGTAGCCGTATCCGCCGCCACCTCCGTACGAGGAACTCGGGATCTCGATCTCGACCGAATCGAGATCCACCTTGACCTCCTTGTCGAGGCCGAAAGTCACCAGTTGCGGGAACGCAATCAGGATGCCGACCATGACGATCTGGATGCAGACAAAGGGAATCGCACCCCAGTAGATGTCGGTGGTCTTGACCGACGCCGGCGCGACCGAGCGCAGGTAGAAAAGCGCAAAGCCGAAAGGCGGATGCATGAACGAGGTCTGCATGTTCACCGCCAGCAGTATTCCGAACCAGATCAGATCGATCCCCAGTGCTTCGGCAACCGGTCCGAGCAGCGGCACGACGATGAACGAGAGTTCGAAGAAGTCGAGGAAGAAAGCGAGCAGGAAGATCAGGACGTTGACCACGATCAGGAAGCCGACTTCACCGCCCGGCAGCCCGGTGAGCAGGTGCTCGACCCAGCGGTGCCCGTCTACGCCGTAGAAGGTGAGCGAGAATACACGCGCGCCAACCAGGATGAAGACCACGAAAGTCGTCAGCTTGGCCGTCGTATCCATGGCCTGCTTGAGCAGGCTCAGGGTCAGGCGCTTGCGCGCCAGGGCCATGATCAGCGCGCCAGTGGCGCCCATGGCGCCGCCTTCGGTCGGCGTTGCGATACCCATGAAGATCGTGCCGAGGACCAGGAAGATCAGCATCAGCGGTGGCACCATGGTGGTCAGCACGCGGAGCAGCAGTTTGCTGCCATGCAGAGTCCGTGCTTCTGCTGGCAGTGCCGGTGCCCACTTGGGCTTGAAGATAGCGACCAGCAGGACATAGCCGACGTACAAGGTAGTCAACACGATGGCCGGCAGGAAGGCGCCCTTGTACATGTCGCCGACCGACTTGCCCAGCTGGTCCGCCATGATGATCAGCACCAGCGATGGCGGCAGGATCTGGGCCAGCGTTCCCGACGCAGCGATGACGCCGGTGGCGAGCTTGGTGTTGTAGCCGTAGCGCAGCATGATCGGCAGCGAAATCAGTCCCATCGAGATCACCGACGCGGCGACGACACCGGTGGTCGCGGCGAGCAGCGCTCCGACGAAGATGACGGCCAGCGCCAGGCCGCCACGCATTGGGCCGAACAACTGCCCGATGGTGTCGAGCAGGTCTTCGGCCATTCCTGATCGTTCGAGAATCAGACCCATGAAGGTAAAGAAGGGAATGGCCAGCAGCGTGTCGTTGTTCATGATGCCGAAAATACGGTCCGGCAGGGCCTGGAAAAGTTGTGGGCCGAGCAGGCCGAGTTCGATGCCGATCAGGCCGAAGAAGATGCCGTTGGCCGCGAGCGCGAAGGCGACCGGGAAGCCGACTAGCAGGAAGAGGACCATCGCAGCAAAGATGATCGGCGCCATGTTGTTGATCAGGAATTCGGTCATCAGAGTTCTCCCTGTTTCGCCTTGATGGCCAGCGCGAGTTCTTCTTCGGCGGTCGGCGTGTGCGACTTGGCGCCGGGATCCGGACACAGACCCTGCACGAAGCCAATGCGCTTGATCAGTTCCGAAAAGCCCTGAATCACCAGCAGGAAAAAGCCGATAGGGACCATCAGGCGAACCGGCCAGACGGTGAGGCCGCCGGCGTTGCTCGATTGCTCGTTGGTTTCGTAGGCGAGGACAAAGATCGGCCACGACATGTACATGATGGCGATAGCCATCGGCATCAGGAAGAAAATGATGCCGAAGATGTCGATCATCGCCTGGCCCCGCCGGGAGAAGCGACCAGCGACAAGATCGATACGCACATGCTCGTTGCGCATCAGCGTGTAACCGGCGCCAAACAGGAAAATCGCCGAGAACAGATACCACTGAATCTCGAGAAAGGCGTTCGAGCTGTAGTCGATGGTGTAGCGCATGACCGCGTTACCGGCACCGATCAGGGTGACGATCAGCACCAGCCAGATGATGCTCTTGCCGACGCGTTCGGTGAGGCCATCAATCAGGCTTGAAAGCTTGAGTAAACCATTCACGGGGAAATCCTCCTTTGACAGCTGGAAACGCGGTCCTCCCGGAGCCGATCACATGCCGGTCGCCTCTTCATCGGGCGGTTTGGCTCGGCTGCGGCGCCACAAAACCATGTGCCGCAAGCACGGTGGCACGATAGCCGGCCGATTATGGCACATCTTTCCTTTATGCGAGCGCGCTCGTGAAACATGAAAACCATGCTCGGAAGGTGGTAAAAAGGTATTGCCGATCAGGTGTTTAGGCGAAAGCCATGCGCCGGCCCAAGAGGCGTTGCGCTGGCGCCGAGCGAGCTTTGCTGCCGTCGTTCAGCTGCTTTCTGGCTGGCCGAGATCCGGCACCTTGCCGTCGCCCGGCTTGATCCGGTAGCAGGCAGCGTAGAGGGCTGGCAGAAAGAGCACGGTGAGCAGGGTGGCGATGATCAGGCCGCCCATGATGGCCACCGCCATCGGACCCCAGAAGACGCTGCGGGTCAGGGGAATCATGGCCAGGATTGCTGCGGCAGCGGTCAACATGATCGGCCGGAAGCGGCGTACGGTCGAGCCGACAACCGCCTCCCATGCCGGGGTGCCGGCTTTCCCGTCCTGCTCGATCTGGTCGACCAGGATCACCGCATTGCGCATGATCATTCCCGACAGGGCGATGACGCCAAGATTGGCGACGAAGCCGAAAGGCACGTTGAAGATGAGCAGCGCCAGGGCGACGCCAATCAAACCGAGCGGTGCCGTCACCAGTACCAGCAGCGTGCGGCCGATGCTCTGCAGCTGGATCATCAGCAGCGTGATCACGCCAAGGAGCATCAGCGGCATCACTGCCTTGATCGAGTTCTCGCCCTTGGCCGAGGCCTCGGTGGCGCCGCCGGCTTCGATGCGAAAGCCTGCAGGTAGGCGGGCGCGCAGCGCATCGAGCTGCGGATCGATCCGGGCGGTGGCGACCGGCGCCTGGATGTCGTCGCGGATATCGGCGCGAACGGTAACCGTCGGCAAGCGATTGCGCCGCGCAATCAAGCCGTGCTCGAGTTCGTAGCGGATCGTTGCCAGTTGCGCGAGCGGCACATAACGGCCGCTGGCGGTAGGGATGTTGATGTCGGCCAGCGCCGAGATGCGTGCGCGTTCGTCGCCGGCGGCGCGTGCGACGACGTCGATCAACTGGTCGTCCTCGCGCATCTGGGTGATGCTGATGCCGTTCAGCATCGAGTTGAGGAAGGCGGCGAGTTCCCGCGAGCTGATGCCGAGCGCACGGGCGCGGTCCTGATCGACGTCTACGCGGACGACCTTGTCCATCTCGTTCCAGTCGAAGCTGACTTCCTGCAGGTGGGGACTGTTGCGCATCACCGTGGCGACTTCCTCGGCAGCGCGGCGCAGCTCGCCAAGGTCCTTGCCGGAAACGCGAAACTGCACCGGGAAACCGATCGGCGGGCCATTTTCCAGGCGCTGGACGCGTGCACGCAGGCCGCTCCACTCGGCCGATGGGTCGGCAAAACGGCGCTCCAGGCGCTGCTTTAGGTCTTCACGCGCAGCGATATCGCGGCTGGTGACGACGAACTGCGCGAAGTTGTCGTTGAACAGTTGCTGATCGAGCGGCAGGTAGAAGCGCGGGCTGCCGTTGCCGAGATAGCTGGCAAAGTACTTGATCGACTTTGTCATTTCGGGCTCGGCGAGCAGTTCTTCGACTTTTTTGGCCTGCGCCTCGGTGGCTTTCAGCGAGGCGCCGTTCGGCAGCCACAGGTCGATCAGCAACTCTGGCCGACTCGAGGCCGGGAAGAACTGCTTCTGTACGCCGAACGCGAGTACCGCCAGCGACGCGGCAAAGGCCATCGCGGTGGTGATGATCACCAGCCAGCGGTGCTCTAGCGACCACTCGATCGTCGCCCGGACGCGCCGGTAAAATGGGCTGCCGTAAGCATTGTCGCCATGCGCTTGCGCCCCCCGGTGCAACTTCTCCGCGTCAAGCACCAGGAAGCCCAGGTAGGGGGTAAACAAGACCGCTACCAGCCACGACACCAGCAGCGCGATGCTGAGCACTGCAAAAATCGAGAAGGTGTATTCGCCGGCGCTGGATTTTGCGAAACCGACCGGCATGAAGCCGATGGCCGTGATCAGCGTGCCGGTGAGCATCGGGAATGCGGTCGAGGTGTAGGCGAAGGTCGCCGCTCGGAAGCGATCCCAGCCCTGCTCCATTTTGACGACCATCATCTCGACGGTAATGATTGCGTCGTCGACCAGCAAGCCCAGCGCAATGACCAGGGCGCCGAGAGAAATCCGCTGCAGGTCAATGCCGAAGACGGCCATGAGCAGAAAAGTCATCGCCAGGACCAGCGGGATCGACAGCGCAACGACGGCGCCGGTGCGCATGCCGAGACTGATGAAGGACACGGCCAGAACGATCAGCACCGCCTCGGCCAGCGAGGACATGAACAGGTTCATCGACGCGCGTACGATCTGCGGTTGGTCGGCGACGACGTGCATGTCGATGCCCAGTGGCAAGTCCTGCTGCAGGCGGGCCGTGGCCTCGCGCAGGCGGTCGCCGAGCTCGATCACGTCACCGCCCTTGTTCATGGCGATGGCGATGCCGATTGCGTCCTCTCCCTGAACGCGCATGCGCGGCGTCGGTGGTTCGGCGAAGCCGCGTTTGACGGTGGCAATGTCGCCGAGCCGGAACAGTCGGCCGCCGGCCTGGATGCCGATTTCGCGAATGCTGTCGACCGACGCGAAATCGCCGGAGACGCGTATGCGCACGCGGTCGGATGGCGTCTCGTAGAAGCCGGCCGGGGTCATCGCATTCTGTTGCCGCAGCGCGTCGACGATGAGCAGAGGATCGAGGCCGAGGGTGGCCAGTTTGGCGTGCGACACTTCGATGTAGATCTTTTCGTCCTGAACGCCGATCAGCTCGATCTTCTTGACGTCGGGCAGTTGCCGCAGTTCGCGCGCGATGTCGTCGGCCTGCTGGCGCAGCGCGGCGAGGTCGAAGCCGTCGCCGGTGAGCGCGTAGATGGTGATGAAGGTGTCACCGAATTCGTCGTTCAGGAAAGGGCCGAGGACGCCTTGCGGCAGCGTGTGCCGCATGTCGCCAATCTTCTTGCGTACCTGGTACCAGGTTTCGGGGACCTCTTTCTTCGGCGTGTAATCCTTGAGCACGACGAAGACCAGCGACTCTCCCGGGCGCGTCTGCGAGCGCACCACGTCGACCCACGGCACTTCCTGCAAGCGCTTCTCGATGCGCTCGCTGACCTGCAGCTCGACCTCGTGGGCCGTGGCACCCGGCCACAGCGTGCGCACCACCATGACCTTGAAAGTGTAGTCCGGGTCTTCGGCGCGGCCGAGTTTGAAATAGGCAAAGCCGCCGCTGAGCATCAGCACAACGATCAGGTAAGCGGTCAATGAACGGTGGCGTAGCGCCCATTCGGAGAGGTTGGGAGCGTTCATCGCTCGGTAGGCGCGGCCGGGCTCTGCGGCTTGCTCGTCGAGGCAGGAGCCGCCACCGGCTCCGGCTGCTCGACGACGCTGACGCGCTCGCCGGCGGTCAGCTTGTGAACCCCGGCAACGACGATTCTTTCACCGGCCTGCACGCCGCCATTCAGTAGCGCCGTGTCTTCGCCATAGCTGGCCACCACCACCGGGCGCAAGGCGACGCTCTGATCGGCCTGCACCACCCATAGCGCGGGCTGGCCGTCCTGCTGGAAGACCGCCGTCAGCGGCACGCTCAGGCGAGCATCTCGCTGCGGGCTGAGAAAGCGCACCTTGGCGGTCATTCCCAGCAGCACCCTGGCGTCCGCATCGATCATCGCCACGCGTGCGGCGTAGGTGCGTGTCACCGGGTCGGCCACCGGCGACAACTCGCGCAAGCGGGCCCGGTAAATGGCCTCGTCGTCGGCCCATAGGCGAACCTCGGCATGGTCGAGCGCCTGTGCTTCCGGCATGCGCGCCTCGGGAATCGAGATGGCGACTTCGAGCGTATCGGCACGCGCCAGGCGCATCACCGTTTGTCCGGCGGCGACCACTTGCCCGACTTCGGCCGAGATCAAGCCAACGACGCCCGCCTGATTGGCACGCAGAACGGTATAAGTCGACTGGTTGCGCGCCAGTTCGGCGTTTGCCAGCGCTGCCGTGAAGGCCGTTTCCTTGCTGTCCAGCGCCGCCTGGCTGACGAAGCTCTTGCTGCGCAGATCGCGATAGCGCTGCAGGTCGGCGCGCGCCAATTGCAGTTGTGCGGCGGCGGCGGTCGCCGACAAGGCGGTATCGGCCGGATCGAGCCTGGCCAGCGCCTGGCCGGCCTTGACCACCGCGCCGGTGTCGACCAGACGCGCGGCAATCTTGCCGGGAATGCGAAAAGCCAGCGCCGTTTCGTAGCGCGAGCGCACTTCTCCAGAGTAGGTCCGCAGCGAGTCAGCCGCGCTCTCGCCGACCAGACGTGTCAATACCGGACGTGCCGCAACCGGCGGCGGCGCTTCCTTGCTGCAGCCGGCGAGCAGTACCAGCTGCGGCACGACGAGCAGCAGTCGCCAGAGCCGCTGCCGAGAGGCAGCCCTCGCGGTCATCGCTTGCCCCCCGTCAGCGGCTCGACGAACTCGACGAACTCGCCGCTGCTGTCCCGCAAGCCATTCACCAGCAGCTCGAAATGCGTCCGCAGGTAGGTCTCCGGGGTGGTCTTCCGATTACAGAAGCCCAGGGAAAAACGCGAGATCGCCAGCATCAATAGCGGTGCCATTATTACGTCGATTGCCGTTTCTATGTCCACCGGGCGAAACTCTCCGCTGGCCACGCCGCGCTGCAGGGTCGTGCGCAGCAGCGCACGACCGCGTGTCAGTACCTGCTCGTGGTAATACTGGGCGACCTCCGGGAAGTTGCTCGACTCGCAGGCAATCAGCTTGGTTACGCCGGCCATTGGCGTTTGCCCGATCTGCTCCCACCAGCCGAATAGCAACTGCTGCAGGAGTTCGGTAGCCGATCCGTGAAAATCCGACAGTCGCTGCGCGGCCGCCGCCAGCGCGGCGACCATGCCTTCTTCGATCACCGCTTTGAACAGCGCTTCCTTGCTTTCGAAATACAGATAAAGCGTCCCTTTCGAGACGCCGGCGCGGGCGGCCACGTCATCGAGTCGCGTCGCGGCGAAGCCTTTCTCGACGAACAGCGCCAGGGCCGCAGCGGTCAGCTCGGAAGGGCGCGCCTCCTTGCGCCGACGCCGCGGTGCTCGGCAATCGGGAGAAGCTTCCGCGAGGGGACGAGCTGCGTGTAGTTTCATCGCCGTACATTAATGACTTAATGGTCAGTAATGTACGCGCGGACCAGGGCGGCGTCAAACAGATCGCTAGTCAAGTGTGCATTTACCGTACGCATTCCCTGCGCGCGCTGCCAGCCGCTCACGCTGGGGGCGTCGATTGCGCTACCATGCCCCGTCAGATTGCCCTCTCCTGTTGCCCGTGCGCGCCATGACCCGCTGGCCCGTGCAGCAGGAGCCGCCCAGCGAAAGCACGATGCCGAAGAGTGAATGATGAATAGCCCGAGAACCGAAGTCGCCCGAACAACCCTGGCCGTCCTTTTCATCGGCTTGCTGATTGCCGCTTCGGGCTGGATCCTGAGGCCGTTTCTGCCGGCGCTGATCTGGGCGACGATGGTCGTCGTCGCCACCTGGCCGGTGATGCTGCGCGTGCAACGACAGTTCGGCAACCGGCGTGCTCCGGCGGTGATGGTCATGACTCTGCTGGTACTCCTGGTTCTCGTCGTTCCCTTGTCGTTGGCGATCGCGACCCTCGTCGAGAACGCCCAACAGATCGTCAGCTGGGGAAGGTTTGTCGCTAGCTTCGAAGTGCCGCCACCCCCTCACTGGGTTCCCAACCTGCCGCTTGTTGGCCACAAGCTTGACCAGGCCTGGATGCAGCTCGCGGTCGCCGGAACCCAGGAACTGACGGCCAAGGTCGCCCCCTATGCGGGCGATCTGACCAAGTGGTTCGCCAGAGAAGTCGGCAGCTTCGGGCTGGTTTTCGTACAGTTTCTGTTGACCGTCGCCCTGTCCGCGGTTCTCTATTCAGGCGGCGAACAGGCCGCTGACGAAATGCTGCGTTTCGGTCGTCGCCTGGCCGGTGAGCGCGGTGAAGGCGCCGTGCTGCTGGCTGGGCAAGCCGTTCGCGCGGTCGCCCTTGGCGTTGGCATTACGGCGTTTGTACAGTCGGTACTCGGTGGCATTGGCCTGGCCATCGCCGGCGTACCTTTTGCCACCGTGCTGACCGCCCTGATGTTCATGCTCTGCATCGCGCAACTTGGGCCGACGCTGGTGTTGGCACCGGCCGTCGTCTGGTTGTACTGGAGTGGCGATACCGGCTGGGGCACTTTCCTTCTGGTGTGGACGGTGATCGTCGGGACCATGGACAATTTCCTGCGTCCGCTGCTCATCAAGCAGGGTGCCGACCTGCCCTTGCTGCTGATTCTCGCCGGCGTCATTGGCGGCCTGCTGGCCTTCGGTCTGGTCGGCATCTTCGTCGGCCCGGTGGTCCTGGCGGTCAGTTACACTCTGCTCGAAGCCTGGTTGCGCGATGATCCGGTTCTGGCAGAGGCGGCGTCGGCGGCTACTGCCGAATCTCCCGTCGCCGAGAAGAAGGGCCAAGCGCCTGGCCGCTGATCGCTGCGTTTGCTGCCCTTCCCGGTCGGCGAAGGCAGGAACGGGGCAGAGGCCGGCGGCAAGGGGCGGCATGCTAGAATCCCGCGTCATTCCGCCCAGCAACCATCTGGCAATCACCAATCCACTCGGGCTTCGCCATGTTCTCTGGAATCATCGCCGCCGTTGGCCAAATCACCGCCGTTACGCCTCGTGACGATGGCGCTGCAACCGTTCGCTTGACCATCGACGCCGGCAAGCTCGACCTCGATGACGTCGCGCTCGGCGATTCGATTGCCTGCAACGGCGTCTGCCTGACAGTGGTCGACCGGCTGGGTCCGTGCTTCTGCGTCGATGTTTCCCCGGAATCGCTGGCCTGTACCGTTGGCCTTGCCGGGCCTGGCCCGGTCAACCTCGAGAAAGCGCTGCGGCTGGCCGATCGCCTCGGAGGGCATCTGGTCTCCGGGCACGTCGACGGCATCGGCGAGGTCTTGCGTTTCGACGCGGTGGGCGACAACCGCCTGCTCGAAATCGGCGCCCCGCAAGCGCTTGCCAGGTATATCGCCCGCAAGGGGTCAATCACTGTTGATGGCGTCAGCCTGACGACCAACGCGGTGGACCGCGCCACCTTCACCATCAACCTGATCCCGCACACTCTCGAAGCGACCAGCTTGGGTCGCTTGCAGCCGGGTAGCCGGGTAAATCTCGAAATCGACCTGATCGCGCGCTACTGTGAACGCCTGCTGAGCGCCGATGAGGAGCAGTGAGGGCGGCCTGATTCGCGTTGGTTCGCGTCGCCCGTAACAAGCGCTCACGATTGATCACCTGCGGAAGCTGTCGCGTCGACAGCGGCGCTCGCGGTCTGCAGGATTCTTCCCGGCAGGAATGCTTGCGTGTGAACGCGGTACGGGGTCCGGTAATCCCTCCGCTACTGCAATGCATGCCAGTGCGCTGAAGATCACGGACCCCGTGACTTAGTTCATAACCACCTGCCGGCTCGACGAGAGATACTTGATTCCGAAGTCGAGCCTGTCATGTGGATTCGCCTTCCCCGCTCCCAAAAGCCTTGCCGGGCTTCAAAAGCGGATGTGCGTCGCGTCCTCGGTTGGCACGGCAATGATTAGTGGTCATTGCTTCGCGTGACTGGTGCCCCCTGCAGCGCGGTCTGAAAAACCATCATTCAGTTACTTCGAAACGGAATCGTACCATGAATATCTCTTCTCGCAAGCCTGAGGCGTCCTCGAGGTCGACCGTAGCTGCCCGCATCCGCCGCTGTCTCGCTCCCACCTTGTTGGTGGCGGGCTTCGCCGCCCTGGCGGTTAATGCTTCGGACGTCAGCGCAGGCACCGTCTACAACGGCTGGAACTACGCCATCGACTCCTTTAATGACGGCTCCGGTGGGGCGTCTTACGAAGAGCTTGGCCTCGCCTTCCGTCAGCTTGGCTCGACCGGCTACTTCGCGATCAGTGGCGGGATGCCGCTGGCGGGGGTGACCAACAGCGGCGCAACCAATGGCAGCATTGCTCCGGGCGATCTCTATCTCAACTTCTCGGCGCACAATCTCGACACGCAAGCCGAGTTCACCGACTCCGGAGTGTTCGGAATTCGCTTCGCCAGCGCCAACGATTCGCTGGGCAACAGCGGCGACAATTCGACCCTTGGCGTGTTCAAAAACCTGAGCGTCGTCAATCTCACCACGGAGAACCAAGGCTACACAAGCTTGCAGGCTTACTACGACGCCGGCTACGGGCGGCCCACGGGCCGCATGGGTGACCTGAGCTCCACCACCGATGTGAGCAACTACTTCGGTAATAAAGTGATGTATGCCAACATGCAAAACCGGCGAGCTGATGTCGTCTATCAGCTTGCTCGATAAAAGCGCACTAGACGGCCTGGGTCTTGATTTTGCCCACTTCGGTGCCGCTGCCGTCGGCTCGCAAATCTTCGGCTTCTCTTTCGACCTCGCTGCACTGCCTGGCGGGAAATTCACGGCGCATTTCTTCGAGGAATGCATCAACGATGGTATCGCCTTGTACGGCACGGTACCCGAACCGGGGACGCTCGCGCTCTTCGGCCTGGCGCTCGCTGGCCTTACACTTCGCCGCCGTCGCTAGATTTGGCGCCTGGCCGGCGCATGCCACAGGGCGGGGGCCGAGGTGTGTGCCGATTCGCCCACATGAATGCCGACCATCCCGCCGCACTTTGTGTCGGCATCGGTGTCGGCGCGGCTGCCAGCTAGGCCTGCCGAGTGCTCATCCCTAGCCATGGCAGCAGCACTGCCGCCGCATCTTCCGCGCCCGAGGGCGTCGGAATCGGTGGCGCGGCCTGGCGCCACAAGGCCTCGAGTGAGGGCAGCAGCCGACCGGCAAGCAGCTCGCCAGCGCTGATTTCCCCGCAGCGGCCGTGCGTTTGCAGCCAGTCGATCAGGAAATCCTGCTCTGGCCAGTCTTCACGGCGCAGGTAGAGCAGCGGCGTGCCGTTGCAGGCGGCTTCGGCGAAAGTGCCGTAGCCGGGTTTGGTAAGCACCGCGTCTACCGAACGCAAGACATCGGCGATCGATAGCCCGAGAGGCTCGAAGGCGCTGACGCTCGGATGTGTGAGCTGCCAGGCCTGTGGAATCAGGCAGCGTACGCCGGGGATCGCTGGCCAGGCAGCAATGGGCAACTGCTTGTCGAAGCCGCCAAAAGCGATCAGGACCAGGCGCTCGTCCTTGCCGCTGCCCAGCCGTTCGCGCAGGAGCTGCCGACAGTCGTTGCCGAGCGCGGCCAGCGGGCCGATGGGGCGTAGCCGTGGCAGGTCGGCCATGGCCATTCCCGGCGTCGCGCGCAGGAAGCACTCGGTACCTGCATACGCGTCCAGCATCTGGCGATGAATTGCCGCTGCCCAGTCCTCGCTGGCGAAGAAATGGGCAAAAAGCTCGGCCCAGTTCAGCGAGCACATCGACACCGACGGGATGCCGGCGCGCGCGGCACCGGCCAGCGGCAGGTAGGCAACATCGCTGAACACCAGATTGGGCTGCAGCTCGCGGAAGAGGCGGGCGTCACGATCGACCAGGCCGTCCCAGTCGGCATGCTGACGGCGATAGGCGAGCGCCGTCGCCTCGAGGTCGAGGCTGACGGCATCGTGCATCACGTAGCCGAAGTCGCTGCGCTCTTGCAGGTGGGTGAAGCCGGCCGTGACGCGTGCCTGCAGCTTGTCGGTGGGCAGGCCGCTGCGGATGGTCAGGCGCAGTTCCGGCAAGCGCTTGCTGAGCGCGTTGAGCACCGGCGCCGCCTGCGCCAGATGGCCGAATCCGTGCGCCGAGATGTCGACAAAAAGGTGTGCCGGCTGCTGCATTGCTGGTCGAAGGATCAGACGAAGCGCGCCAGCATTGCGCCGGGTAATTCCGTTGGCAGAGCAATCCACACCTTGTGACCGTTACCCGGAGCGACGCCGATTTCGGCACCTTCGAGATTTTCCATGCGCTCCACGGTGATGACACGATTGCCCGAGGGGTGGATGATCTCCAGCCGATCGCCGACCGAGATGCGGTTCTTGATATCGATCAGCGCCAGCGCCCGCGCCGCGTTCCAGTCGATGACGTCGCCAACGTAGAGGCTGCGCCCCGACTCCGAGTGGCCACGCAGGTAGTTCTGCATCTCGTGTTCGTGGTGACGCTGATAAAAGCCATCGGTGTAACCGCGGTTGGCGAGGCCGTCGAGTTCGCCGAGCAGGCTGGGGTCGAAAGGGCGGCCGGCAACGGCGTCGTCGATGGCGCGGCGGTAGACCTGTGTGCTGCGCGCGACATAGTAGGCCGACTTGGTGCGCCCCTCGATCTTCAGCGAATCGACGCCGATCTCGATCAGGCGGCGGACGTGCTCGACGGCGCGCAGATCCTTCGAGTTCATGATGTAGGTGCCGTGCTCATCTTCTTCGATCGGCATCAGCTCGCCGGGGCGCTCCTTCTCTTCGAGCAGCCATTCGCCGCTGTTGCTGCGCGTGTTACCCATGCCGGAAGGCGCCTCGGCGTCCGCCGGCTTGACTTTGTAATCCCAGCGACACGAATTGGTGCAGCTACCCTGGTTGGGGTCGCGATGGTTGAAGTAACCGGAAAGCAGGCAGCGGCCCGAGTAGGCGATGCACAGGGCGCCATGCACGAAGACCTCGAGTTCCATCTCCGGGCATTCCTGGCGAATCTCGGCGACTTCGTCGAGCGACAGCTCGCGCGACAGGATGACGCGGCTGATCCCCAGTTTGCGCCAGAAGCGTACCGCCGCGAAGTTGACCGTATTGGCCTGCACCGAGAGATGCACCCGCATTTCCGGCCAGGTTTCGCGAACCATGTCGATCAGCCCCGGGTCGGCCATGATCAGCGCGTCTGGTTTGAGCGCCACGACCGGCGCCATGTCGGCCAGGTAGGTACGCACCTTCCGGTTGTGCGGCAGGACGTTGCTGACCACGTACAGTTTCTTGCCGGCGGCGTGTGCTTCGCCAATTGCAGTGGCCAGCGTGTCGAGATCGCCGAAGGCATTGTTGCGCACGCGCAGGCTGTAGCGCGGCTGGCCGGCATAGACGGCATCGGCGCCGTAGGCGAAGGCCGTGCGCAGCATCGTCGGCGAACCGGCAGGAGCGAGCAATTCGGGACCGTTCGCGGTGGAGGGCGAAGCAGAGATCGAGGCAGCGATGGCAGGAATCCGGGGAGGGGGCGTGACAGGGTACTAAGAGTAGAATGCGGGCGAATCGCGATTCTAACCGTATTTCTCCCCCCATTTTCCAGAGCACCAGCCCATGTCTGAAGAGATCCTGATCAATTTCACCCCGCAGGAAACACGCGTTGCCGTCATGTATCAGGGCGCCGTGCAGGAACTGCACATCGAACGCTGCGCCAGTCGTGGCTTCGTCGGCAACGTCTATGTCGGACGCATCGTGCGCATCCTGCCGGGGATGCAGTCGGCGTTCATCGAGATTGGCCTTGACCGTACCGCGTTCCTGCACGTCGCCGATATCCGCGAGCCGCGGCAGAATGACGAACCGCTGCGGCCGATCGAGCGACTGCTCTTCGAAGGCCAGAGCATCCTCGTGCAGGTCATCAAGGACCCCATGGGCAGCAAAGGGGCGCGCTTGTCCACGCAGGTATCGATCGCCGGGCGGATGCTGGTCTATCTGCCACAGGAGAAGCACATCGGAATTTCTCAGCGCATCGAGAAAGAGGCCGAACGTGAAGCCTTGCGCGAAAAGCTCGCACGCCTGGTGCCCGAGGACGAACCGGGCGGCTTCATCGTGCGCACCATGGCCGAGAGCGCCAGCGAAGCCGAACTGGCCAAGGACATCGAGTACCTGCGCAAGATCTGGCGCGATATCCAGGCCCAGTCGACCACCGCCGCACCGCCCGCGCTGCTCTATCAGGAACTGTCGCTGGCGCAGCGGGTGCTGCGCGACTTCGTCAATCCCGAAACTTCCGGCATCGTCATCGATTCGCGCGAGAACTTCTCGCGGCTGAACAGCTTTGCCGCCGAGTACACGCCGACTGTGGCGCCCCTGCTCGAGCATTACACCGGGCAGCGACCGCTGTTCGACCGACACGGCGTCGAGGACCAGATCCAGAAGGCACTGGCCCGCCGGGTCGATCTCAAGTCGGGCGGCTATCTGATCATCGACCAGACCGAGGCGATGACTACCATCGACGTCAATACCGGCGGCTTCGTCGGCGTGCGCAACTTCGACGACACCATTTTCAAGACCAATCTCGAAGCCGCGCAGACCATTGCCCGTCAGCTACGTTTGCGCAACCTCGGCGGCATCATCATCGTCGACTTCATCGACATGGAGAACGAAGAGCATCGCTCGGCAGTGCTCAGCGAGTTCAACAAGGCGCTGGCGCGCGACCATACGCGCCTGACCGTAAACGGTTTTACGGCGCTGGGCCTGGTCGAGATGACGCGCAAGCGGACGCGTGAATCGCTCGCGCACGTGCTGTGTGAAACCTGCCCGACCTGTGATGGCCGCGGCGAAGTCAGAACCGCGCGCACCGTGTGCTACGAGATTCTCCGCGAACTGCTGCGCGAAGCGCGCCAGTTCGACGCGCGCGAATACCGCGTGCTTGGCAACCAGGCGGTCATCGACCGCTTCCTCGACGAAGAGTCGCACGGCCTGGCGATGCTCTCCGATTTCATCGGCAAGCCGATTTCGCTGCAGGCCGAGCCCAGCTATACACAAGAGCAGTACGACATCGTACTGATGTAAGCTGCCTGGGCAGCGGGCCGTCGCTGCTCGCAGGCGGCGACTATCGGCATCGCCCGGCTTGACCCCCGGCGGGCAGGGTCCTATAATCTGCCGCCCTGAGGTGATGTAGCTCAGTCGGTTAGAGCGATGGATTCATAACCCATAGGTCGGTGGTTCAATTCCACCCATCACCACCAAAGAATCAAGCATTTAGCCCGGCCCGCAAGGTCGGGCTTTTTGTTGGGGTTACGCCGGGGTTACATTCGCTGTAACCAAGGGTGCGGGTCGCGCAAGAGATTTCATTCGCCCGGTTCGCATATGTGAGGCGGCGGACATGGCGGCCCGCGCTCAGGGCGTGGCAGTGATGACGCTATTGCTCCCGCTCTCGATGCCTCGCCCCGATGCGTCGGAAAGCCATTTGCAGCAAGGCACGGCAAACGGTCGGCAGCGAAGGACCACATTCCCCGCCCCTCACCAGCCGTCGCCTGCGCCCACCTTTGCGGTGCAGTTTCCGGACAGCCTTGCGCATTGCTTCATCCGCCGGCTTTCGCCATTTTGCGAAACAGATTCAACACCGGCCGCGTGGATCATCGGCCACGCCAACACGCCGCCGTTTCAGTGACTCCAGCCAATTCGCCAATCCCGCCAGTGATACCCGGACACAAGCATCATGCGTGGCGGTCAGTCGCTCGAATGTGCGCCAGTGCATCCCCTTGGGCTTGTCGCCATCGGGATTCGCGATGCCCGCAGGCCAGCCCAAGCGGCGCCGAATGTTGTCAGCCTGCCGCCGCGCTCGATCGTCGGCCGCTTCCCTCTGGCTCGCATAAGCCAAGCGGTAGCAGTGGCGACAAGCGTAGAGCTTCCCGTGGCCGTAGAGAATTGCGACGCGCCGACTGCAGGACGGACAGACCCACCAGCACCTGGTTCCGCCATAGGTGCAGGGCGTGTGATCCATTAAGACGGGCTGCTCGACAGCGTGCCAAATGTCATCATTGCCGCAGCGGTATCGGTAGACGAGGACGACGCGCTGGATTTCCGCTTGCACCCGGATGTCGGCCACCGGGCGGCTGTTGACCGTCCACTGCCACCAGAAGCTGCGGCCAGGTATCAGTAGACCTGCACGTTACAACTTCCGAATGTCCAGGGGGCGCGAATCTTCAGTGGTGTCCCTGCCACCTTGATGCCGCCGCCCACTGCCGCTGCCGCCCATTTTCTTTCCTCCCGGATTTTGCCGAAATCATCAGGTACGTTTGGCCATCGTTGTTGGCAAGAACTGCCTGAAAGCCTTGCCACGAGACGCATGGCGCCTGTTTTCGTTGCTGTGCCCTCTTCAGCTACTGCGAAGCTCTTTCAGCTTCAAGAGCATGGCCAGCGTTCTCTCAAACTTGCGGTCGAGATGCGTTTCGTAGCGGTTGAGCTTTTCCAGTCGGAAGATGGGCAGCGCTTCGCCCAGGGTTTGCGCCTTGATCGCTGGAACCAATCTCGCCTCCTGTGCCAAACGTGCGTGCATCGGCTCCAGTGACTCGCGGATATACTCGTGCAGATCGTCGGCGGTCGCCGAGTACTCTTCCTCCTGGACCTGCACGTCCCACCATTCGCGCGAGTCCCGAGTCAGTATGCGACGTGCTTTTTCGTAGGCGTTAGCTCCACCTTTGTCCAGGATCGCCACCGCTCTACACGTCGCGGCAAGGTCAATCTCCGCGTTGCGCTGGCGCTCAGTGGTTTCTTCTGGGCTTGCGTTCAGCAGATAAGGCAGGTCGGTATGCTCGCCGGAGGGCCCGTGCTCAAAAGGTGCGGCCGAAGGCATGACGCTGCGCGGACTGTTGACCACGTTCTTGATTCCCTCGTTGATCTTTGCGCCTTCCGCCAGCAGCACCCGCCGCTTGCGCCAGATGATCGCTGCCAGTTCTTCGATCAGATGCCGCTCCGTGATGCCTGCTGGTTGGTGCTCATCGATCAGCGCCGCCAGTAAGTCGTCAAACTCGGAGTGGTCTTCGTGCGCCAATACTGCGAGTTTGGAGAGGATCCCGTGTTTCATGGCATTGAAGCGTACGCCCTCGTAGTGGCTAGCTTTCGCGGCAGGCGTAGCTTCGTCTGTCGGACAGAAGGGAATCACCTCGGAACTACGCAGGGCCGGGCCTTTAATCGTTTCCATAACCTCACCTCATTTCGTGATCGTCACAAATCCGTAACGTCGACCGATTTCGGCCCAAGCGCGTTGTGCCGACTGCCTTGCTGGTTCCGACGTTTCGGCGCGTCCCAAAATGTCCAACAGTGCCCGTAAGGGGGCGTTTTGTTCATCGCCGATGGCGTCGATGGTCGCCCGCTTATCCCGCGTTCTCTGTGCGCGCTTGCGCTCGCTGTCGGTCATCGGCCTCGTGCCCTTTGGCGGTCTGCCTCGCCTGGTGACGGTCACATGTTCGTCGGCCATATCATCTTCTACTATTTCGTGATGGTCACAATAGTAGCAAATGCTGCCAGCCTTTGCACGCCGGTTGCATACGACCAGTCGGGACCGTGTCAAGACGGGACGGCGCTCGGCAAGCGCAACAACGGCTTGTCGTCGAGATGCTTGGGTAGGCGATTCTGTCGCGAGGACGCGTTACTTGACATTTCGCTGGCAGGGCTCAATGGCGGCGAGCTTGCAGCGCAGTCAGTGGTCGCAGAAAGAGAACCGGGCTACCTCTCGTCTCCGTTGGAGCCGTCGTAGTCGATAATCCATGCCTACTGAGCAGACGCGTCAAAATCCTATCGACTTGCCGATATGCGAACTGACACACTTGCCATTCTGCGTCGCGTCTGCCCGGTTGTGGGTGCCCGAAGATACAGAAGAGCAAGGCGCGACGCTCGGCAGGACGAGAGGTTGTCGTCCGGGCATTCGGATTGCAGGCCATCACCGCCCGGGTTTCGAGCGGCTAATCGGAAACGTCGATCGGCCGCCAAGTGATCGGGCTCAGTGGTCCATGCGGCAGTGGACCTCATGGGCACCCAATTCGTCCCCTTTCACGCGCCTGATTCGACAGCTCGCGCAACAGGGGTGCTCTTTCCGAAAATCTGCCTCACGATTCGTTGCGTGAAGCGCGCGAAGAAGATCAAGCGAATCGGCTAGAATGCTACGGACATTCCATCTAGAGCGCCCATGAAAACTCTCACCAAGCAAATGGCAAGCTGATGGCGACGACGCCAACCAAGCAAAACAGCGCCATCGCCACCATCGGCTATGGAGTCAAGCGTTGGCTTATTGCTGACCGGGGCGGCCGGCGCTTTGGGGGCGACAAACCCTGGCGCGACTGCGCGCCGCCGATCAGTGGTAATCGTGCTCGCCGCATGCCGTTTATGGGAGCGCCGCATGGCCACTGAGAACCATGCCCAACTGGCCAACTTCATTTGGAGCATTTGTAACCTGCTCCGCGGTCCCTACAAGCGCAACGAGTACCGCAAAGTCATTCTCCCGCTGACGGTTCTGCGTCGCTTCGATTCCCTTCTGGAGCCCACCAAGGTCCGGGTGCTGGCCGAGCACGCCAATATCAAGACCAAGCCCGAGACGGTGGTGCGCAGTCTCTTGGAGCGGATCACCGGCAGGCCGTTTTACAACCTGTCGAAGCTGGACTTGCCCAAACTCCTTGACGACCCCAACCAGCTCGCGCCCAACTTCAACGCCTACATCAACGGCTTCTCGAAGAACATCCGCGAGATCATGGAGCGCTTCGCGTTCGATCAGCAGATCGCGCGCATGGCCGAGAAGAACCTCCTGTACGAGGTCGTCAAGGCATTTTGTGATCCCAAGCTTGATCTCACCTTCCCGGGCCTGACGCCAGCACAAGCCAACATCCAGATGGGCTACGTTTTCGAGGAGCTCATCCGCATCGGCGCCGAGCAGTCGAATGAAGAGGCCGGCGAGCACTTTACGCCGCGCGAGGTGATCAAGCTGATGGTCAACCTTCTTCTGTCCCCCGAGCAGGACCTGCGCAACAGCCACGTCGTCAAGACCATCTACGACCCGGCGTGCGGTACCGGCGGCATGCTTTCGGTGGCGGAGCGTTACATCCGCGATCTGAACGCCGACGCCCAACCACACCTGTTTGGGCAGGACTGGAACGATGAGTCCTGGGCGATCTGCAAAGCCGACATGCTGATCAAAGGCGAGGACTCCGACAACATTGTCCTTGGCGATACCTTCACCAGGGATGGCTTCGACCGCGACGCCGATGGAAAAAAGCGCACGTTTGACTACATGCTGGCGAACCCGCCCTTCGGCGTGGAGTGGAAGCAGCAGCAGAAGTACATCGCGCACGAGGCCGAGTCACTCGGTTACAACGGCCGCTTCGGTGCCGGTCTGCCGCGTATCAACGACGGCTCGCTGCTCTTCTTGCAGCACATGCTGGCCAAAATGCGCGTCCCGATCGATGGCGGTAGCCGCATCGCCATCGTCTTTAACGGCTCACCACTGTTCACCGGCGATGCCGGCAGCGGCGAGAGCAACATCCGCCAGTGGATTATCGAAAACGACTGGCTCGAAGCCGTGGTCGCACTCCCCGACCAGCTCTTCTACAACACCGGTATTTCCACTTACCTCTGGGTGCTCACCAACCGCAAAGAGCTCCGGCGCAAAGGCAAGGTTCAGCTCATTGATGCGCGGCGCTTCTTCGTCAAAATGCCGAAGAGCCTCGGTAATAAGCGCAACAAGCTGGGTGACCCCGGCGACCGCCAAAGCGAGCCGGACCAAATCAGCGATATCACCCGACTTTTCGGCAACTTCACCGACGGTGAGGCGCGAACCTTCAGCCAAGAGGACCCGATCACCAAGCAGGCTATTGCAAAGGTGCAGGTGGTCAGCAAGGTCTTCGACAACCTCGACTTCGGCTTCCACAAGATTACGGTCGAACGCCCGCTGCGGCTCAATTTTGAGGCGACCTCCGAGCGCATCGCGCGGCTGGAGACCGAAAGCGGCTTCGCCAAACTGGTCACCAGCATCAAGAAGAACGAGAAGGCCCGGCTCGACGAGATCGAGTTGGGCAAGTGCAGGCAGGAAGAAATCCGCAAGCTCCTTGCCCGGTTCGCCGAAGTGCACGGCGAAACACGCTTCAAGGACCGCACCGCCTTCCTCATCGCCCTGCGTGAAGTCGATCGCGCCGCCGGCGTTCGCCTCTCAGCGCCCGAGCTGAAGGCCGTGCTTGCCGCCCTGGGTGAACGCGACGACACGGCGGAGATCTGTCGCGACCGCAACGGCGAACCCGAGCCCGATTCCGAATTGCGCGACACCGAGAGCGTCCCGCTCAAGGAAAGCATCAGCGAGTACTTCAAGCGCGAAGTGCTCCCGCACGTGCCCGACGCCTGGATCGACGAGAGCAAGACCAAGGTCGGTTACGAGATCCCGCTCAACCGGCATTTCTATCGCTACGAGCCACCACGGTCGCTGGAGGTGATCGAGGCCGACATCAAGGCGCTCGAAGACGACATCATGCGGCTGCTCGGCGAAGTCACGTCGTGAGCATCCTTTCGTACCCGTTGCGGCACGTCTCCATCCGCGTGCCTTGGCACGACAACGGCTGGAACGGCACGATCTGTAATCAGCCCCGGCACAACACGGCCTGCCTCAAGCTGGTCAACATCGCCGCGAGCAAAGTGGAAGCCGACGAGGAGAGGGGTCGCGGGCAGTCGTTGAAAGACATGAAGCCGGCGGACTTTCCACCCTGCGTCAAGGAACGGTCCACCTTCATGGCGCCGTTTCCGCTGGACCGCTTGCATGAGCACCCGTACGTCAAGACGTCGCCTGACACCCATGCGCACTTCAGGCCCACGCGACTGCACTACCACGCCTACGCTGCAGCCGGGTTGCCGTTCCGCTGGATGATGAAGCCGGCAGTGTTCGGCGACGAAGCGCGTGGCGAACGCGGGCTCGTTGAGAGCTTCCCGCTGGAAGGCGTGGATCCGGCTTTCGAAGATAAGCTCGGCCTCAAGTTCAAGACCCATTGGGTCCAGGACCACCGCAACCACCGCGCGCTGCTCGATTGCTTCTGGAACCACGTCCAGCCCGAAGAGTCGCTCGTATTCTTGTATGCGAAGCAGGTGCCTCTGGTTGAAGATACAGGGCGGCGTGCGTTAATCGGTGCCGGCCGCGTCATTACGCTCGGCCCGCTTACCGAGTACGACTACGAAGGCTCACCGCAGGGCAAGATTCGCAGCATGCTCTGGGAGCGGATGGTGATCCACTCCATCCGCCCGGGCTTCAAGGACGGCTTCCTGATGCCTTACCAGGAAGCGCTCGCCAACTCTGATGAAGGGCGGGCCTTTGACCCGGCCGAGGTGGTGGCCTTTGCGCCGGAGGACCGCTTCAACGAGTTTTCCTACGCCACCGAGCATGTCGGGCACGACGCGGCTATCGCCGCGCTGCTGGCCTGCCGCGCGGCACTGCTGCGCTCGGCCGAGCTCTTCAATGTAACGACGGCCCCGCAAGAGGCATGGATCGACCGGCAACTCGGCCGCCTGTGGAAGAAGCGCGGCCCGTTTCCAGGACTGGGCGCAGTGCTCGGCGCCACCGGCGTGCCGCTGGCCCACTTCGTCGCACAGGCGCTGGTCGACAAGGTCGGCGAAGACGGTAACCCGTGGATAGCCTGGCAGACCGCCGTAGCCGACCCGCGCACGCACCTGCCCGCCGATCTTGCGCGGCAGCTTGACCCGACCATTGCCAAGGCTTGGCAGCGCATGCAGCCCGAACGCCGTCAGGTGCTGGAGCTGCTGAGCCGTATCGACCGCACGGCCGAGCAAGCCGAAGTGCTGGCCGTACCCGAAACACGCGCCGAGCGAGGCATTACGCTCGACGACGCTGACCTTCTGCGCAACCCGTACCTGGTCTATGAAACAACCCGCCTCACCCGGTTACCCGTGGCCATTGGCACCGTCGATCGCGGTGTGTTCCCCACCACCTTCGTTCGCGAGCGCTACCCGCTTGCCGAGCAATCCCTGGTGCGGACGGCGGTCGACGCGCGCCGCTTGCGGGCGTTGACCATCCGCGAACTCGAAAACGCCACGGTCCGCGGTGACACGCTGTCCTCGCAGGCGACGGTGATCGCGTCCCTGCGTAAGCGGGCGCCGGAAAAGGACGAACAACACACTCCGGTTACCGCCGACCTATTGGCCGTCGCAGAAGACGAGCAGTTCGCCGGCGAGATCCGCCTCGTGGAAATGGCCGATGGTTCGCGCGCCTACCAGCTCGAACGCTTGGCCAAGAGTGGTGAGCTGATTCGCAACACCATCGACAAGCGCGCCCAGAGCCAAGCTCACCAGCTGAATGCCGACTGGCGCCATGAGCTCGACCAGCAGCTTGGTGCGCTGCCCGCCGAAGGCGAAGAGCGCGACAAGGAAGAGCGCGCCCGCCAGGAAAAGGCCGCCGCACTCGCGGAACTGGCTGTGCGCCGCTTCTGTGTGCTCATTGGTCCGGCCGGGACCGGCAAGACAACCCTGCTTTCAGTGCTGTGCCGCGACCCGTCGATCCAAACTGAGGGCATTTTGATGCTCGCCCCTACTGGCAAGGCCCGTGTGCGCATGGAAGACGTGGCGCGTCGCGCTGGCATCCACAACCTGCAAGCTCTGACGCTGGCGCAGTATCTTTCGCGCTCAAAACCACAGCGCTACGAAGGTGCTACCGGCCGCTACCGGCTCACCGGCCAGCCGGGCGAGAAAGGCGCACGCACCGTGATCGTCGACGAGTGCTCGATGCTCACCGAGGAGATGACCGCCGCCCTTCTTGAGGCGCTGAGCGGCGTGCACCGGCTCATCTTCGTGGGGGACCCGCGCCAGTTGCCGCCCATCGGCGCCGGCCGGCCTTTTGCCGACGTGATTGCGCGGCTGCAGCCGCCAGACATCGAGACTTGCTTTCCGCGCGTCGGACCTGGCTATGCCGAACTCACCGTGCCGCGCCGCCAGGGTGCAGGCGAGCGTGAAGACCTGCAACTGGCTGCCTGGTTCGGTGGCGGCGTGCTCAGCCCCGGCGAAGACCAGGTGTTCGAAATCCTTGCCGGGCAGCGCAGCAGCCAGACCGTGCAGTTCGTGCGCTGGGACACCCCGGACGAGCTTGATGACCTCTTGCCAAAGACGCTTGGCGAAGCACTTGGTTTCGATGGCGGGCGCGAGGAGTGGCAGTCCTTTGCCTGCAGCCTCGGAGGCAGCCTCGACGACAGGGGCTCGGCTTGGTTCAACTCAAAGTGGGGCGACAAGTACCCTGGTGCCGGCGCTGCCGCCGAGCGTTGGCAGCTCCTGAGCCCGGTACGCCAGAAACCCTGGGGCGTGGACACGCTGAACCGTTCGATCCACTTGCGCTACAAGGGACTGCAAATCGAGAAAGCACGCAACCCCGGCAAGTTCCGCAGCATCCCCACTCCGATGGGCGACAACCAGATCATCTACGGCGACAAGGTTATCAACAACCGCAACTGGTCGGTCTGGAAGAAGCGCATTTACCCGGAGCCCGCCAGCAACGGCTACCTCGCCAACGGCGAGATCGGTGTCGTCGTCGGCCATCGCCGAACGCAGAAGCGCTCGTGGCCCGCCAACTATCTGGAAATCGAGTTCTCTACCCAGGTCGGTCGCGTCTTCAAGTTCTGGGGCTCCGACTTCGACGACGATGGCGAAGCCAGCCTCGAACTGGCCTACGCCCTGACCGTGCACAAGGCGCAGGGCAGCGAGTTCGAGGTCGTCTTCCTCGTATTGCCGCGCTCACCGCTGATGCTCACGCGCGAGCTTCTGTACACCGCGCTCACGCGACAGAAGCAGAAGGTCATCGTGCTGCACCAGGGCTCGGCCACCGACCTCCAGCGCTTGAGCGCTGAGCGCTACTCGGCCACCGCCACGCGCCTGACCAATCTGTTCGGCCCGCCACGGCCGGTGGAGGTGGGCGGCACCTTCCTCGAAGACCGGCTGATTCATCGCACCAGCCGAGGCGAAGCGGTGCGCTCCAAGTCCGAAGTGATCATCGCCAATCTGCTGCACGCCAAGGGTATCGACTACCACTACGAACACCCGCTGGAACTGGGTGGCCTGTTCAAATACCCCGACTTCACGATCGAAGACGACGATACGGGCATCACCTACTACTGGGAGCATTGCGGCCTGCTGCACGATCCCGCCTACCGCCGCCGCTGGCAGGAAAAACAGCAGTGGTATCGCGAGCAGGGCATCGTGTTGCTGGAACAGGGCGGCGGGCCGAAGGGCACGCTCATCGTGACGCGCGATCAAGCGGATGGCGGCATTGACTCGGCGGGCATCGCAGTGGTGATCGCGAAGCTCGGTGGACACTGACCCGTGAAAGCCTTCCTCGAACAGATCAATGACAAGCGGCTGCGCTCCTATGACGCAGACCCCGGCTTGCTCAAGGAGCACTTTGGCATCGAGGAAACGGTGCTGGCAGGCGGCTACGGCTACCGTCAGATTCTCGAACTCGTTCAGAACGGTGCGGATGCGTTGCTGGAGGCCCGGGAGCGTGTCGACGCACCGGACGACGATGGTCGCATCCATGTCCTGCTGCGCGGCCGGCGTCTCTATGTCGCCAATACCGGGGCATCACTGAGTGAAGAAGGCGTGGATGCGCTTCTTCGCTCTCATTCTTCCCCGAAACGCGGCAACCAGATAGGGCGCTTCGGTCTCGGCTTCAAATCACTGTTGAAACTCAACGGGCGGATCGATGTTTTCACGCGAGCCTCGGGAGCGATTCGTTTCGATCCCGAGAAGTGCCGTGCGGAACTCCGGCAGCGGTTTCAGGTGACAGAAGCGCCCGGCCTGCGGCTTGCGTGGTCCCTTCCGCCTGATGAGCGCGCTGCGGATCCGCTGTGCGCTGAAATGGCTTGGGCTGAAACGATCGTTCGTGTCGAGGTCGACTCAGAGAGTCTGCTGCAGCACATTCGACAAGAGATACGGTCATTTCCAGCCGAATTCCTGCTGTTCTTTCCTATCGCCACCGCGCTGACCCTCGACAACGGCGAGGACAAGGCGCGCGAAGTCCGGCTGGCCATCGACGGCGCCGAGCACATCCTGCACGATGGCGAGGGCATCTCGCGCTGGCGCATCGCTGCGCGTGAAGTTCGGATCGACGAAGCCCGAGCCATCGAAGACGCCACGCACATCCACGCGCGCGAGTCCGTGCCCGTCTCCTGGGCCATTCCGCTCGAAGGGCGTCGTGAAGAGGCAGGCCGCTTCTGGGCCTTTTTCCCCACGCACACGCAGACCTACCTGCCGGGCATATTGAATGCGCCGTGGAAACTGAACAGCGACCGCAACGCGATAATCGGGGGCGAGTGGAATGGGGCCTTGATGAGCGCGGCGGCGCGATTGATCGTCGACACACTGGCGGACCTGGCTACTGCCGACGACCCCGCCCGGCTCCTCGATGCTTTTCCGCGGCAACTGGATCGCAAGGACGAGGACGCCGCCCCACTCGTCGAGTCGCTGTGGACATTGCTGGAGGCGGCCGCCCTCATCCCAGACGGCACCGGGGAGCTACGGTGCGCGCAGGATCTCTGGCGCCACCCGAAAGACACCTTGGCACTGGCAACTGGCTGGCAAGCACTCGTTGGCGAAGACAAGCGACGCCTGTTGGTGCACCCGTCCTGCCTGGAGCGGCAGCGCGCCAGCCGTCTTAATGCGCTGGCGGATCGTATCGAAGCGCCAGCCGCGGGCCAGGGCCCTCCCGCGCTTCGCCGCTACAGCACCGAGTCGTGGTTCGGCACCGTGGCTTCGGCCGAGCCCCGCGTGGCGCTTGGCGTACTGCAGCTGGCGGAGTCCTTCTCCATAGATGTAAAGCCCGGCGAGTGGAGCCAGGCTCTACCCACGCTGGCAATCATTCCGACCCAGTCAGCCAAGTTGGTTACGGCGGCCAAGGTTGTCTTGGTGCCGGACGGTATGTCGGTGCCGGATCGCGAATCAGTCGCCGCCGTGCTTCAGTCCAACGCCGAGGCGCGGCGTATCCTGAGTGGCGTGCTTGGCGTCAATGAGCTGGACGATCAGGTCTGGGCATCGATCCTCGTCGAGGCACTTCAGGTGCCGCGCGACCTGCCAGAGAGCAACGAGGCAGGATGGAAGGCGTTCTGGTCTCGGCTGCGCCGCGCGCCGGAGGGAGTACGCAAGGGCTTCCTGAACACGTATCGCGATCGCGTGCACGTGCGTCGGCGCGATGGACGATGGGCGAATGCGGATAGCGTCCTGCTTCCCGGTGGGTTGGTGAGGGAAAGCGATCCTTCTCCGAACTCGAACGTACTTGTCGATCCCGATGCGCATGCTAACGACCGGGCGTCGTTGGTCGCGCTGGGCGTAGTGGACGTTCCGGCAGGCGATATTGGACCTTTGAGTTTCGGAGAGATCCCTGGCGCGAGCGACCTCTTGGCAGACTGGCTCCACGTATGCCGCCGCCGCTACAAGGGGATTCACGACAACTCCGCATCTCGGGCTTACCTCGAACCCGAAACGCTATCGATGCCGAGAGCTTACGGCTTGCTTGCCGAGCTCACCGGCGCTTCAAAGGCACGTTTCACCTTCCAGCTCATTGGCCGGCTCGCCGAGCCGACGTTCCAAAGATCCGTTCGATTTGGCCACTGCACCAGGCCGTCCTACTCGAAGATCGACGTGCCTCACCCGCTGCCTTGGTACGTGTTCAAACACGGCGAAGTGCAGATGGGCACTTCCACAGCACCCCTCAGGGCACTTGTCGCGTGCCGCGACCAGTCAGCCTTGCAACACCTTCAGGACTGGAGTCGCATCGAATCCGCGCTCGATCGACTGAACACCGCGTTCCTGACCGTGTCGGCTACGCCGGCGGACTTGTGCGCCTTCTGGGGCGCGATGATCGCTGCTCTCGTCACTCCGGCCGCCCTCAATGGCGACGCATTGACCGACCTCTGGCTCGGCGCCGCCAAGGACGGCGTCGTCCCCAGCGAACTGCCATCCTCGACCGGCCGTGTTCCGCTGAGTGCGGTCTTCGTGACCACGTCCGCTGATCTGGCGCGACGAGCCCGTACCCAGGGACGCGTGGTGGTCGCGCTCGACCCTCCGACGATGCAACTCTGGCAGCAAGCCGGCGCGGCCGACCTCGCTGGGCTGATCCAGGCGGAGTGGGAATCCATCGCCGGTCCTCCCGAGCGCCTGACGGATGCGGTGCCCGAACTGGGCGACGTCTTGCGCGAGGAGGTTCGTGAGGTGGCGCGTTGCCAACGCGTGACAGCTCTCCGGCTCAGGATCGGTGACACGGCACAGGACGCTCCCTGCTTGATGTGGGATGGCACCCTGCATCTGGACTTGGAGCAACTGGCGCCGCTTGCTCGGGCGGAACGCCTGCGGCGGCTGGTCTCCGAAATCGCCGCGTCCGGCTGGCTCGATGGTCCGCCTGCGGACGCGCTTCAACGCCTCGGCGACGCTCACGTCGACGAGCGACGAGCACTGGTTGCACAAGGCGCGACGATGGCCGAGCGCTTGCTGCGCGCAGTGGGCCATCGTGTCGAACCCTTGTTCGATGCTCTGGGCCAGCCGCTGCGCGACATGGACTTCGTCCGCGAGTGCATGCCACAAAAGGTCGCCGAGCTGGTGCTCGCCCAATTGGGTCCGACCGCGCTGACTGCGCTGCGAGATACCTTGGAGGACGAGGGGCTGCAGCCGCCCACGCGTTGGAACACCGCGGCGGCGCTCGTTTTCGTGACGAGCATCGGTTTCCCCGCCGAGTTCGCGTCGTCCGCCGAAGCCCGGCGCGAGCCCGAGGAACTCGTCAGCGGACCGATCGACCTGCCGCCCCTTCACGACTTCCAGCAGGAAGTTTTCGACGGTCTAGGCGCGCTGCTGGCCAGTGGCACCAAGCGCCGGCGCGCAGTCATCAGCCTGCCCACTGGCGGCGGCAAGACCCGCGTGACGGTCGAGGCCGCCGTGCGGCTCGTGCTTGCGCCGGAGGGAGTCGCGCGCAGCGTGCTCTGGATCGCCCAGACCGACGAGTTGTGTGAGCAGGCAGTGCAGGCGTTCCGACAGGTCTGGGTCAATCTCGGCGTCCGGCGAACCAATCTGCGCATCGCTCGCCTGTGGGGCGGAAATCCCAACCCGACCGGGCGGGATCTGGACAAGCCTGTTGCCGTCGTGGCCTCAATCCAGACCCTGAACAATCGCTTCGGCGCGACGGACCTGGAGTGGCTGCGGAAACCCGGTCTTGTGGTCGTGGACGAGTGCCACCATGCGATCACGCCGAGCTACAGCGCGCTGCTGCGCTGGCTGGATGCTGAACTGCCGCGACTCGGTGCGGCCGAGAAGGACGAACCCGCCATCGTGGGTCTGAGTGCCACCCCGTTCCGCACCGACGACGACGAAAGCCAGCGCCTCGCCAAGCGCTTCGACAGCCGCTGGCTACCATCCGACCAGGAACAGCTCTACGCGCGCCTTCTTTCGCAAAGAGTGCTCGCGCAGGCGCGCTACGAGTCGCTCGACTCCGGCGTTGGCCTTACCGACGAGGAACTGGCCCGGCTGGGGCGACTGAGCGAGCCGTGGGAAGGTCTTGACCTCGAAAACCTGCTGGAGGCCATCAACCAGCGACTCGCTGGCGACTCACGACGCAACGAGCGTCTCGTAGAGTGTATTGAAGGCAGTGCCGAATGCTCCATTCTTTTCTTCACGAACTCCGTCGCGCATGGGGAGGAAATGTCTGCGCGCCTGAATTTCGCCGGCGTTCGCACCGCGGCGATCAGCGGCAGCACACCGACCGTCGCACGCCGTTACTTTCTCGACCGCTTCCAGGGCGGACAGCTCCGCGTGCTGTGCAATCACAGCGTACTGACCACTGGCTTCGATGCGCCCAGGACCGACATGGTGCTGATCGCCCGGCAGGTTTTCAGCCCGGTGCGCTACATGCAGATGGTCGGTCGTGGGCTCCGCGGTGAAAGAAACGGCGGCACTGCATCGTGCCGAATCGTCACGGTCGTCGACAACCTCGGGCGCTTCGAGTCTCGGCATCCCTATCACTACTGCCGGCAGTACTTCTCGACGATGGCACGTACGGGTTCACCAGTCGAGGTGCGGTCATGAGATTCACGGCCTATTTGAAGTACAAGCCAAGCGGTATCGAGTGGCTCGGCGACGTGCCCGAGCATTGGGACGTGAAGCGCGGGCGTTTCTGCATGAGTGTGAATCCGCGTTCGAGCCGACTACGGACTCTTCGTTCGGGCGATGAGGTGTCGTTCGTACCGATGGAAGCAGTCGGGGAGTACGGTGGCTTGGAACTCGAACAGACGCGCACGATCGCGGACGTTGGAGCGGGCTACACAGAGTTCGACGATGGCGATGTTGTGGTGGCCAAGATCACGCCCTGTTTCGAGAACGGCAAGGGTGCTCTGGCGGTGGGGCTAGTGAAAGGCGCTGCATTCGGCACGACGGAACTGCATGTTCTTCGCCCGGCAATGATTATCGAGCGGCGGTTCTTGTTCTACTTCACCATTTCGAGGCTCTTTCGGAGTACGGGTGAAGGCGAGATGTACGGTGCTGGCGGCCAGAAGCGTGTACCCCCAGAGTTCTGCAAGAACGTTCGCGTGCCCCTGCCGCCGTTAGATGACCAACACAGCATCGCCGATTTCCTCGACCGCGAGACGGCGAAGATCGACACGCTGGTCGCAAAGAAGCAGACCTTGATCGAGCGGCTGAAGGAGAAGCGCATCGCGCTCATTTCGCACACGGTCACCCACGGCCTCCCGCCCGAAGCAGCCCGCGCCGCCGGCCTCGACCCGCACCCCAAGCTAAAGCCCTCCGGTGTTGACTGGCTTGGGGACGTGCCTGAGCAATGGGATGTGTTGCCGTTCACAAAGTACGTTGCTGAGAAGGCAGACTACCGCGGCAAGACTCCAGAGAAGACAAAAGACGGCGTGTTCTTGGTGACTGCCAGGAATGTCCGTATGGGCTACATCGACTACGAGGGTTCGCAGGAATACGTCGCCCAGGACGAGTACGAGGAGATCATGCGACGCGGGTTGCCAAAGAAGGGCGACATCCTATTCACGACTGAGGCGCCCCTTGGGAACGTGGCTCTAGTTGATAGAGAGGATATCGCGCTAGCGCAGCGCATTATTCGCTTTCGGTTGAACCCGAAGCGCTTCTTCGAGACATTTGCCCTGTACGGCATGATGTCTGACCACTTCCAGATTCAGCTCCAAAGTCTATCGACAGGCTCGACTGCCGAGGGGCTGAAAGCCAGCAAGTTGCCAATACTGCGACTGATAGCCCCACCAATCCAGGAGCAGCGCGTTATCGCAGAGTTTCTAGAAATCGCGACGGCGAAGATCGACGGCATGGTCGCCAAGGTCGAGACGGCCATCGAGCGCTTGCAGGAATACCGCGCGGCGCTGGTCACTGCGGCCGTTACAGGCAAGATTGACGTGCGAGGGGCTGTCGCATGAGCACGCCTTTCGAGATCGAGAGCTTCGAAGAATACCTCCAGACGGTGCGCAATGAGTTACCGGAAGGACGCAAGTACTTTCGGGGGCAGACCAAGCTGGTCTCCGCGGGCTACGAGCTCAAGCCGTCGATAGGGCGTTACGGTCACCTGCTGGAGAAGTCCTTCCGCGAACGCGACGAGCTTGAACGGGAGGTGCTCGATGTATTCAGCAATCATCTGGTTACCCATGTCCAGCACCTGCCACGCACCGACTGGGAGGCTCTGGCCATTGCGCAGCACCATGGTCTGCCGACGCGGTTCATGGATTGGACCACCAATCCGCTGGTAGCCCTGTATTTCGCGGTGCGAGAGACCAAAACGGACGACGATGGCGGTCCCATAAGCAGCGCGGTGTACGTATTGATAAGCGATCCGCAACGCTACACAAACTTCAATCGCAAGCAGCAGCCTGCCGTCAAGCCTGTGAAGGACCTCGCGACGACGCCGGCGACGCGTGGATCCGGGTACGAGGAGTTCGGTGTCGAAGGGCTCGACCCAAGCGAGGAGGATGACCCGACGCCGCCAACTGCAACAACAACCGACGAGATGGTTGAAGGCAGCATGCATTCACCGACACCGTCGCCGTTCGAGATCACCGAGAACGTGATCTACCACCCGCCACATGTCTCGCCCAGGATGCGGGCGCAGGATAGCGTGTTGCTGGCCTGCCAGAAGCCCTTCGAGGCATTGGAGGAGAGGGACTGTCTCGAGATCATCATCCGCCATGACGCCCACGACGACATTCGCCGTCGGCTGGACCAGTACGGTGTCTTCGACCGGCAGCTCTTCCCCGACTTGGACGGCATAGCGAAGTGGCTGCGCTATCGGGTCTTCGAAAGCAAGGGCGAGCTGTGAGGAGTCCTGTACATGAGTAGGCAGACCAACGAGCGCGCCTTCGAACTGCACGTAGAGGAAGTACTGCTGCAGCAGGGCAATTGGCACACGGGGACCAATGCCGAATGGGATGTTGAGCGCGCTCTGTTCCCTGTGCGCGTCTGCCGCTTCCTGGAAGCCACGCAGGAAAAGCTGTGGAAAGAGATGCGCACGCTGCATGCGGCTGGGCTTGAGAAGTTGATCATCAGCGCTCTAGTCAAGGAACTCGACCTGAAGGGCGCACTACATGTGCTGCGCCACGGCTTCAAGTTCTACGGCAAGACCTTCCGGCTCGCCTACTTCAAACCGGCGCACCGGCTCAACGACGAAGTGCTGGCCTTGTACGCTCAGAACCAGCTCACGCTCACGCGCCAGGTGCTCTGCCACCCAGGCAAGCACGACACGGTGGACCTGCTGTTCGCGGTGAATGGGTTGCCGGTGGCGACCTGCGAACTCAAGAACCCCGGCACGGGCCAGAACTGGCGCCACGCGATGCGCCAATATCAGAAGGACCGCGATCCGCGAGCGCCTTTGTTCGGCTTCAAGAATCGCACGCTGGTGCATTTCGCTGCCGATCCGGACGAGGTGCATATGGCCACACGGCTGCGGGGTGTGGCCACGCACTTCCTGCCCTTCAACCGCGGCAGCCACCCGGGCGAGGTACAGTGCGGCGCGGGCAACCCACAACATCCCTCGGGTTACCGCACGGGCTACTTCTGGGAGGCGGTGTTTCAGCGCGACAGCTTCCTCGACATCCTCGGCCACTTCATGTTCCTGGAGAAGAAGGATGAGAAGGTCGACGACGGCAAGGGTGGCCAGCGGCGGATTACCAAGGAAGCATTGATCTTCCCGCGCTACCACCAGCTCGATGCGGTACGCAAGATCGTCGGCGCCGCGCGCGGCGAAGGACCGGGGCGCAACTACCTGATCCAGCATTCGGCGGGTAGCGGCAAGACCAACAGCATTTCGTGGCTCTCGCATCGGCTGGCGAGCCTGCACGATAGCGAGGACCGCAAGGTGTTCGACTGCGTCGTCGTCATCACCGACCGGCGGGTGCTCGACCAGCAGCTCCAGGACGCGATCTACCAGATCGAACACGCCCAGGGCGTGGTGAAGGCCATCGACCAGGACAGCAAGCAGCTTGCGGCGGCGCTGATCGACGGCACGAAGATCGTCATCACCACGCTGCAGAAGTTCCCGTTCGTGCTGCGCGGGTTGCTGCACGCAGCCGGCGCCGAGACGCAAGAGAAGGCGACCGCGGAAGAGAAGGCCCAGGCCAAGGCGTGGGAAGCCGAAATCGCCAAGCGCCGCTACGCCGTGATCGTGGACGAGGCCCATTCCAGCCAGACGGGCGAGACGGCGCGCGAGCTGAAGGCGATTCTTGGCAACAGCGTCGGTACCGGCACTGCTGAAGATGCCGAAGGCGAGGCCGACTGGGAAGATCGACTCAACGAGGTGATGGCTTCGCGCGGAAAGCAGCCGAACCTGAGTTTCTTCGCCTTTACCGCCACGCCCAAGGGCAAGACGCTGGAACTGTTCGGTCGGCCCGGAGGCAACGGCACGCCCGAGGCGTTCCACCTGTACAGCATGCGCCAGGCGATCGAGGAGGGTTTCATCCTCGACGTGCTGACCAACTATACGACCTACGCCACCTACTACAAGCTGCTGAAGGCCGCCGAACACGACCCGAACCTGCCGAAGAAGAAGGCGGCGCGGGCGCTGGCGAAGTTCATGAGCCTGCACCCGTACAACATCGGGCAGAAGACCGAGGTGATCATCGAGCACTTCCGCCGCAGCGTGATGCACCGGCTCGGTGGGCGTGGCAAGGCGATGGTGGTCACGTCGTCGCGGCTGCACGCGGTGCGCTACATGCTCGCCTTTGAGCGTTACATCGCCGAAAACGGTTACAAGGACGTGCGCCCGCTGGTGGCGTTCAGTGGCAAGGTGAACGATCCGGAAACCGGCGTCGAGTACACCGAGCCCGGCATGAACACCGATGTCGTGACGGGCAAGCCGATCAGCGAGGCGGCGCTGCCCGCGCGTTTCGAGACGCCCGATTACCAGGTACTGCTCGTTGCCAACAAGTACCAGACCGGTTTCGACCAGCCGCTGCTATGCGCAATGTACGTCGATAAGCGACTCGACGGCGTACAGGCCGTGCAGACGCTGTCGCGGCTGAACCGGATGATTCCGGGCAAGGAACCGCCCTTCGTGCTCGACTTCGTCAACGACGCCGAGAACATCTACCACGCCTTCAAGCCGTACTACGACAAGAGCGAGCTGGCAGCGATTTCTGACCCGTCGCTGCTGAACGGCCTGAAGCACGCGCTCGACCTGGCGCAGGTTTATCACTGGAGTGAGGTCGAGGCATTCGCGCAGGTGTTCTACAAGCCGCTGCAGCGGCAAGGGGCGGCTGATCATGCGCACATGCAGCGCCACCTGCAGCCGGCCGTGGACCGCTTCAAGGCGATTGCCGAGGAAACAACGCGCGAGGAGTTCCGGGCGCGGCTGTCAGCGTATGTGAATGCCTATGCCTTCCTCAGCCAGATCGTGCCCTACGCCGATCCGGAGCTGGAGATGCTTTACAGCTTTGGGCGCTTTCTGTTGCCGCACCTGCCGCTGGATCGCGACACGACCGTGCTCAAGGTCGGTGACGAGGTGGCGTTGCAGTACTACCGCTTGGAGCGCGTGTTCTCGGGTGCAATCGTCGTGAAGGAGGGGGAGGCCCAGTACATCAAGAGCCCCTCGGATGTGGGAACAGGGAAGGCGCATGACGAGCCGGCGCCACTCTCGGAGATCATCAAGGTGCTGAACGAGCGGTTCGGCACACAGTTCTCCGAGGAGGACCGATTGTTCTTTGAGCAGATCAAGGAGAAAGCGTGCAAGAGCGAGCAGGTGGTCAGGACAGCGATGGCCAACCCGCTCGACAAGTTCGAGCTGGGGATTCGCAAGCTCATCGAGGAAATGATGATCGAGCGCATGACCGAGAACGACGAAATCGTCACGCGCTACATGGCGGATCAGGGGTTTCAGGGCGCAGCATTCCCTATCCTGGCGCGCGAGATTTTCGAGGCCGTGAGGTCGAAGGCTCCTTCCGCCGCTGATGGTGGGCAAGGGCCTGCTGCCCATTAGTGACTTGGCGACTGCGCAGCGAGTCTGTCTTTATCGATGGCCAAGGGACGTAGGGTTGGATGGAAAAGCCGCCCAAATCTGGCATCAACCACCGGGAGTATGAAAACGATGCAATTCCAGCAATCCGGCGTCGCTATCAAGGCTCAAACTGCTTTCGCCACGCTGTTCATACGGCCTTCGTGGGTCGACATTGATCGTGTCCGAGACGTTGCTGCCTGACGGCCTCCGTCATGTCCTGGTGCACGTCACTCTCAGTGGCGCGTTTCCGCCTGCACAAGATTCTGCCGACGATGTTGCCTTGCTTCGCGCAGCGAATCGGGCAATGCGCCGAAAGCAGCGTGGGCATTCGGATTCCTTTCTATTTGTGTTCGCTGGGCAATTCGACGAGGACAAGCTCCAGCAGGCGATCACGGCCTATGGTTTTCCGGATTTCTCTGTCTCGAAGATCGAGACAGACGGCGACGTTGACACGTCATCAGGGAGTGACTACGAGGCCCTTTGCACAGAGGTTGGTGGGGTTGTTTCAAAATGGCTCCGTCGAGAACATCCTGGAGCCATCGCGTTCTCCAGCGACGACTTCAAGGAGACGACGTTTTGGTGGAGTGGCGTCGAGCATGATGATGATCGTTCTTGTGACTGGCATTTCACTGCTGAAGCGTATGCCGCATCTCTGCCAGACGCGCATCGCGCCCGTGCGGCGACCTGGTTGACCGTGCTAAGTCATTCTGTAGAACTCGCTGAGATGCAAGCCGATTGTCCCACTGCCCTGGGGGCTGACCGTGCGGCTGCATGGGCAGCGACCTTGGGTGAATGGCTGCACGGTTTTGAAGCTGCCACCGGGAATAGCTTCAACAGTTTCGAGTCTGAGTATGCGTTTGGGTTGATGCCGTCGGAGTTCTACTTGGGGTTTGAGTTTGCCAGGATTTCTGGTGAGGAGTTAGGGACAATTTGTGATCAAACCGGCGATGACGTAGACAGCCTTCCCGGCGCAGCCCTAAAAGCCGTCACAGAGGCGCAGCGAAGCGAGCTGCGGAGTGCTCTCTCCTCTTTTTTTGGAGGCGACTCAGACCTGTTGTGGGCGCTACATTCGGCGATCTGGCCGAAGTTTGACCAGCCGATGAGCGACGCTCTCAACGGCCTGTTGGGAGTCGCCGACTATGACGGCTTGGCAGAGCTCGATGCCCCGTGGCGGTTTGTTTCAGAGGGTTGGTGTGATGAAGCCGAGGGTTAACCGCGCGATGAGCGGCACCGCATGAGCCTGCTCGTCTGCCCGTCACGCCTGACGGTCGACATGCCCGATGGTCTCGTCGCGCTGTGCGGCGCAGCGTTAGAGGCCGACAACGATGTTGTGCTTGATGGACGCGCACTGAGATTCGCCGACCCCTTCGGCTTGGCCTTGTTGGGCTCGACCTGCCATATGCTGCGGCAGCGCGACCAAGTGGTTCGCGTGTTTGGGCTTGCCGATTCGGTGAGCAGCTATCTGCAACGCATGGATGTCTTCCAGGAGGTGGAGTTGGTCGATTGCGCACCAGCACGGGTGGGCGTCCGCCGGAACCGCCGCGACGCCCTGGTTGAGCTAACCCGAATTGACCATCCCCGCGACATCAATAGCACGGCCAACCAACTTGCTACCGCGATGGTAGGTGCGATGCCGGACATCGACCTCAGGGAGCCGTTGGATGAAATGACCTGCACGAACACGGCGGACCGCATTGCGACACAGATCAGTTATGCCCTCACTGAGTTGTTGAACAATGCCTTGAGCCACGCTCGACGGCAGCGCCATGGTCAAGCGTGCGTGTGGGTGGCCAGCCAATACTATCCCCGCAGCGGCCGCCTTCAGTTGGCCGTTGTCGACAACGGTTGCGGAATGCTGGAAACCTTGCGCGATCACGCCGCCATGCGCAAGCTGACGCGCAAGACTGATCTGAACGCGATTCTGGTGGCGCTTCGTCCGCGGGTAAGCTGCAATCGCGACCTTGGGGTCTTCAAGGATTCCGTCAACCAAGGGGTGGGCTTGACGACGGTATCGCGGATTGCCGAACATGCGCAGGGACGTTTGGTGGTGGTCAGCGGTAGCGGTTTTCACGATCCACTCGCAGGTAGCCGCCGACTGGCCCGCAGTGCCCGTTGGCGCGGCGTCGCCATAGCGCTCGAATGCAGGCGAGACGCGTTGAAGAGCGTGAACTATCGTGAATTGCTGCCGCCCATCGAGGATGCGCCGGTACTACGTTTACGCTTTGAGGATTGATGGAAATTCTGTGTGACCTTCATTTTTCAGACGCTGCTTGCTAAAGTAAGCTATCGTTATCGCCTGATGAAGAAACCCCCAAGGCAATGCGCACCCAAATCCCTCTAGTCCAACATGCCCACGGTCGCCTGATTGGCGCCAGGGAAACGGCTGTTCCGCTTCGTTTGCCGATCGAGGAAGCGCTGGCAGGTGGCGGTGACTTGGTGTTCGATTTTTCGGGCGTTGAGGTGACTCAGTCTTTTGTGGATGCCCTGATTGGCCGGCTCATCCTTACGCGTGGTCCAGATGTTCTCGACCAGCTGGTGTTCAAATCGTGTTCGGACGATGTGCGCGCGATCATCGAATTCGTTGCGGCGGACCGTGCCGACCAATACCTCAAGGCGCACAGCCACTGACGTATCAGGTGGCGACGAGCCGCCAGCCCTCCCGTCGCATTACGTCCAGCAAGCCGATGCTAGGCACGCCCAGCGCACTGCATATTTTGGGAATCTTGGCGCCGCCACGGCGGGGCTTCTCGTTGGTGACCACAATCAGGTCTTGGGCCAACGCCAGCGCAATGAAGAACGGGTCACCGGTGATTCGGTTGGCGTCGATGCCTTCGGCCGCATAGACGGCCACCACTTTCGTTACGGCTTCGATCTGCGACAAGTCCATCGGCACGATCAAGGTATCTTTGCGCTCATAGACCCACTGTCGCCAGTCGTCCCCCTTACGTTCCAGTTCCTCTATGAGCATTTCTGGCGCTTTCATGCGGCCGGTCGCGATGAGTCCGTCGAGGTTCTTCCAAAAACCTGGCACGATGTCAGGCGGGTAGTAGCGTTCTCCGGCATCGATAAAGACATTGGTGTCAATGCAATAGCTCAAGCCGTGGCCTCGTGACCGAATACCAGTGACTCGATGCGGGGCAAGTGCCTGATCTTGACGCCCAGATAGTCTGACGCGGTAGCCAGTGCAATGCGGTCTTGGGCGTAGGCATCGAGCACTAATCGCACGAAGGGACGACCGAGGTTGCGCACAGCCATCACCGAAGGCGGCGGGCCGCCAGCGGATTGGGCTCGCGGCTTATTCCGTGCTTGTTGTTGCTCTTCGTCCAGCTTGGCGCTGATGGCTTTGTAGTGAGTTTTCGTGGTTCGGCCAACTGATAGCAGGCGACGCAGGATCACATAGCGACTCACGGAGAAGCCTCGGGCGAGCTCATCAAGCTCCTCCATCGCCCAAGCTTGCACACCTTGCTTCGGCAGCGCGCCTATCAGGGCATCAGCTGGAACCAGCACACTACCGGCGACAGCGTTGCAGAAGGCTTCAAGACGCGCGTCAGGCGTGCCGTCGTCAATTGGCACCATGTCGCACACGCCGCCCTGACGCAGCAGCAAATGCGTCAATTCGTGCATCAGGGTGAAAATACGGCCAGCGTGGGCATCGCCACCGTTCAGGATGACAATGGGCAATACCGCGTCGGGGAGGGACACGCCGCGCATTTCTTCCTGCGGTATGCGACTGGTCTCAAAGACGAGAATCGACTGTGCTTCAACAGCAGCCTTCCAAATCTTTAGTGCATCCTCTATACGACGAATGGCGAATTGGCTTTCCAGCGCAACGCCGAGGAATTGACGTACCCGTGCGGCCACGGCTTCAGGGCTTTCGTCTATCGACGCTTGCCATTGAAAGGAGGGAATCTCGCGCTCGATCTCTCGCGCGAGTTCCAATGCGTCTTCACGGCGCAGCCTTGCTTGACGTATCTCAGCGTTCAGGCGTGGTGCATAGGGACGTTGCGAAACGCCAGGCTGCAAGCGGAAATCGTGTACGGTCGTTTGCCGCGGCGGTGGCTGTGCCAGGAAAAACACCGCAAGCGGCCGCTTGTAGACGTCGGAGGCCTTCTTGAGTTGGGCGAAGCTTGGATTTGGGTCGCCGCGCTCGATGGCTTCGAGCTTTTCGGGCTTGATCCCAAGCTTCGCGGCAGCCCCTTCGACCGAATAGCCGGCCGTCTCGCGTGCCCATACGAGAAGGTCGGGATTGATCGGTGCGGCAAGGCTGGCTGCCATGTCGAAAAGCCCTGGATAGTAAGCGCCCATCATTCTATCTTTGCCCCATCTTGTCCAGAAGCGTCTGAGCCGTGATGCAGTATGAATAGCTCCAGAATCGCAAAGGCGTCGCATTTGCCCTTCGGTACTGCCAGCTGGAAAGCGACAGGTCCGTCAGCCGCGGGGATAACGAAGTGCAGCAACTCGTACTCCTCTGGGTGTTGCCGGTAGTCGGACTCAGGAGGCGCTGGTTCGAGGAGGAAGGGCTCACTGCTCCCGACGATCGATAGTTCACTTTCCGGATGCCCTGGGGTAGCGAGTTGGCGCTGGTGCACGCTGGCAGTGTCAGCCTCGATTAGCGCGGCTCGCTGCATCCATTCACCCATTTTGCGAAGCTCGCGCTTTCGGATTGACGCGATAGCGCACATGGCCGCGCATCTGAAACCCGGCCGCCTGAACCGATTGCAGCAACCAACCGGCGTCCACCAGTTCACGAAGCGCCTCATCCACGATCTCGCGGTCGTCGAGAAGGCTCCACTGCTTGCGATAGATGTCGCGCGCGGTGAAGCCTTCGGTGCCACCCAAGTCGTCAAGCTGACCCTTGCCAATGCGTTCGGCCAGCGCGGCGGCAGCCTGTGATTGCAGATTGGCAGCCAGGCCGTAGATGCGGCGGGCGTGGGCTTCGAGGTAAGTGCACCAGTCGGCGGCGCGTGCGGCAGCGGCAAGGCTGACGGCGCCGACCGGCTCGCCGGCGGCGATGGCCTCGGCGCGATCGACCAGATGGAAGAGCAGTGCCAGGCTGGCCATTGTCTTGGGTTGCTTTGAAAGATACTCGACGATCAGGGGGGCCTCGTCGGGGTCCTCCAGCTTTTCGCGGTGCAAGCGCTCATACCACTCGATAAACAGGGCTTGCGCGCCGTCCTCGGCAAAGCGCAAGAAAGGGGTTTTGTCGTAGGAGCCGGGCGGAGCAAGGCTCTCGAAGTCGGTGCGCGCCAGCGTCTCGATGATGTGAAAAGCACGCTCGCGAGCGGGGCCGTCGGGGTATTCGTCCACCATTTTCACGAAAGGCTTAACGTCGGGATAGGTGAGCAACTGGAAGCGCTGCATCATGCCATCGTTCTCGGTTCGAGCCTGGTAGAGGTAGTTGCGGACCTTGTCAGGCTGGGTGCCACCGAGGATGGACACGCACATGTTGTCGCAGATGACATGCCCGCGCCCGATGCGGTCGAGTGGGAAATTGCCCTGGCCATTCCACGCTTCGAGGTAGAAGCCACGGTCCTGTTCGCGCCCTTGCTTGTCCCAGCCACGAAGCAGCCCGACAAGCTCATCCCGGAAGACCAGGATGCCGCGTTGGTTGGCACTCAGCAATTCATGCAAAGCCTCGATGGTTGTGTCGTTGGTGCGGAAGCGCTCTTGCAGGTTGCCCGTTGGTCGCGTGCTCAGATTGGCCATTTCGAGCTTGATCTCGGCGACGTTGCGTGTCGGTGGAGACGGCAGGCGCTGGCGGGATGTCGTCGTGCGCTTGGCTGGCGTTGTCGTGTCGTCGACGCAGTTTTGGTCGGATGGTATGCCGCTGCCGTCGGTCGCTTCGGCATAGGCGGCGGCTGCGCTCGCGGTGCGCTTGGCGAGCATGTCTGCCTTGATAGCATCCTTGAGTTCGGCATCGAGAAGCTTTTGGCGTGCCTTGGTTTCCGGGTCGGCAGCCTTGGTCTTGGCCTGCTGGGTGCTATCGGTGGCGAGCTTTTCCAGCCGCCCCAGTGCCTTGATCATTTCTGCCAGCGCCGGCGTCTTCTTCTTTGACGGCGGACCAATCACACCACCCCACAGATTGGGCACGATCAGCCAATCGTCCTTGCGCTTCGGTTTGATGCCGATGCCGGCACCCACGACTGCGGCCAAGATGCCGATGGCGCCGACGGCACAGAAATCGATCGGGCATTGCATGCGGTAGGCGGTGTCGGCGATCCATTCGCGAAACGCATCGGGAATCAGGTCCGGGTCAAGCGGTGGCACCGACAGCAAGGTAATGCGGATCGGCTCTGGCTGCGGCAGCGCGTCGTATTCCGCAAGCCTCGCTGCAGAGATGTACGGCCCAGGATCCAGCCATTCGCCGGTCAGGTGTTCGAAATAGCCACCACCAGGTGGCGCCAAGAATGGCTGTGAGAGCTTTTCGGCACAAGGGTCCAAGCCTGAGAGCGTCAGCTCCGCGGCAGATTGCCGGTAGGTGGTGGACCAGTCGCGTGCCGAAACGGGCACAGCGAGTGGTAGTACTGCACGCAGCCGCAGCGCTGCGCAGGTACTGCGCTTGGTCGTGTAGATCGCGCATTCGCGACCAGTTAGCGCCGCGCGGAGTTGGTCAAGATTGGCATCCTTGTCGATGTCGAGAACGAGCGCCGTCATCGCCAGCACATCAACATCGCGGCGCGTGGCTCCTGCCTTGAAGTCGGCATATATCAGCGCTGGCACGCTTTCCGGATTATCGACGCGCGGTCCAAGCTGCATCTGCGAGAGACGGTCCACCAGCACGCCCCAGCGGGTCTCGGCCAACTCGATTTGGTTTGACCTGACGCCGCCTTTTTGCACGGCATAGCGCAACACTCTGTCCAGTGTGGCAGTTCGCTTATTGGCGGCTGTGGTGTTTTCTTCTTGTGCTGTCATCAGGGCATCCTCCAAGCGCGCAGCGCTTTGGCGGCAGCGACAAAGCCGACGCCGTAGCGGGCCATGTGGAAGTCCAGCACGCCCCGCCCGTGTGCGCCGCACTCGGGAACGTGGCAGCGGAACGCCCCGGTGGCAAGGTTCAACGTCAGACTGGGATGGGTATCGTCGTGAAACGGGCAGCACGCCGATGCGCGCCTGCCGCTTGCCCGCAGGCGTTCAAGCTCGGTAGCGTAGTAGGCGAGCGGATCAGGGAGACACGTGTAATCGAAGGGTCGTGTATGTGTGGTGCGGGAAGTGAGGTTCATGGCGCTCCTTTACTCGGTCGCGCCGGATTCACGGGTGCGCTTTTTCAGCCAGGCGAGCAGATCGGCCCGTCGGTATCGTACCTTGCGCCCGATTTTCACAAAGGGAAGGTTGTAACGCCCGGTGCTACGCCAAACGGACAGCGTGCCGGGGGCCGTATCGAGAAACAGCCCCGCCTCTTTCTCGTCGAGAAGGTCGCGGGTTGCTTCGGTGATGCTTTGAATGGTCATCGTTCGCTCCAGTAAGGAACTGCATGTTGCAGTTCAGAACCGCACAGCGCAGTTCATGGTGCGAACGATAGAGAAAGCCTAAAGTCGTTTCGAGGCTTGCGAGGACAAGCTGATTTTTCCGGAAGAAATTAGGCGTCGTTGCCTTCCGCAATTTCTTGAGCGGCCAACGAGGACAGCAACTCCAAGTGTTTGTCTGTTAGAAGCTCTTTGGCGAGAGGCGCTGTGGTCTTTCGTACAACCTCTTCGCCTCCTTCTCCTGCGGGGAATATGGCGTCGGCCATTACTCTATTTGGAATAGACACGTTGTTTTGATCTGCCCAGTTGCGTAGGTCAAGGTAGGGCAGCACGGCAAAAGAAATCCAATTGGCGAAGTTGGGTCTTCGAGAAGACGGTCGTGGCTGGCGGACCCGTGGAGTTCTGGACCTCCTTTCCCTCTTCAGAAGCTGCTCGAACTGCTCTATCAATACTCCGTCTGGCAGGTTCAGGTTGGCCTGGAGAGTGATCTGATGGTCGCGTGATAGAGATACGTTATCTACCGGTTCATCTATCCAGTCTTGGTGTTTGTACTTTATCTCCTTCCGATCGAAGAAGTCATCGTCGTCGAAGATTTGAGCGAAGAACCCGCGTGCATAGTCACGCTTCGAATCGTAGATTCCTCTCTCTGTAAGGTACAACTCACGAACGGTTGCCAGATGCACACCATATGAATACCGTAGCGTCTTATTCTTAAGTTCCCATAGCGCGCCGCCCATAAAATAGCAGACTGCCATTTCCCGGTCCAATTGCATTACATCCACGATCGGTGATTTTCGGACGACGCTAATCGCATCGATGACGTTCTGACTCGGATGAGGCCAATCATTGACCATGTACGAAATTACTCGGCGAACGGACAGCTGCTCATACCACCCGGCTGCATCAAGATATGCAGCCGCGTCGTAATTGCTACGGTCAAACCAATCGGGCAACTCAGATGCTTTTCTTAGCAGTCTGCTCACCTGGCGTCCCTTCGCGCTCAACCCTCGATGAAGGATGCCGCGCCAAGCCGGGCAAGGGTGTCCCGGTTTTCGCCCTCGGGGATCAGCCTCGGGCTAGGCGCAGAAAAACTTAGGTTTCCTCAGCTTACGCGGCCAACGCGAAGCGCCGCACGTCGATTTCCACACCCGCCGCCGCTGCCTGTTCGGCTTGCTTCAGCAAGGCAGCAGTAACTGCATCGTCATGGAAAGCTTCGCCGCAGTTCTCGCACACCAGCGCCGGAACCTCGCGGAAAACAATCACCACGTCGTCGCGTTCAAGTGGAACAGTGATAGCGCCGGGGTGGGTTTCGCCGTGTCGGCAGATAGGGCATTTCATGGGTTCTTCCTCGTGGCCAGGTCCGCTCGCCATCGTCGGGGTTGTCGGCGAATACCAGATGCAAAGGGCGGTTGCCGGCGAAGCCCAGCCACAGGCAGCTAGGGTAGGGCGTATCGGTCGGGTAGTCTTCGATTACGCGCCCCGACGCCAGCGCCGCGCCAACGTCGGCAGTCGATATGCGGCGCTCGAACATCCGCCGCACCGCATGCTGTCGATAAATCAGCTTCACGCATTGCCCCGCTTCGGCATGGGCAGCACCTCCGCTGCGTTTTTCATTCCGCCAGCTTCCATCATAGCCGCAGTTGCCGTATTGACAGACGCCCGCACCGGGTCAAGGTCGAGACGGGCATAGATTGCGGTCGCCTGCTGGCTCTTGTGGTTCAAGCTCTTGCCAATGATCGCCAGCGATGCACCTGTCTTGGCCTGCCAGCTGCCCAAGGTCCGGCGCAGATCATGCAGCGTTACGCCGTCCGGAGTGTTCCTGCCGTAGGGGATGCCGGCCCGGTCCATGACGCGAATGACAGCTTTTTTCGGTTCCTCGATATGACCGCTCTCGCCGGTTCCCGGGAAAACAAAAACGGCGCCGCTCTCGGCGGTGTCCTGTCGTGCTTGCAGAATGGTCACCGCTTCAGGCGAAAGCGTTACGTTTTGCGGCGTGCCGTTCTTCGTATTGGGAATCCGCCAGACGGACTCTTTCAGGTTGACTTCTTTCCAGCGCATCGCGAGCAAGTTGGCGCGACGCGCGCCGGTCAGCAGCGCCAGCAGGATGTAGTCTCGCAAGGTCTCGTTCTGCTCTTCCGCCAGCGATTGGAAGAAGCGGGGAAGCTCGTCGGACCGGAGGAAGCGATCACGGCTTACCTTGGCGCCCGAAATCGTGACACCTTGTGCCGGGTTGGCGTCGACATATCCCCATTCGATTGCCTTGCCGAAGATGCTTGATGCAAGGGCGCGAATATTGCGCACAGTCGCCACGGCCTTGCCGGTTTTCTCGGCGTCGGAAAGTGTCCGGGCGATCATCGCACGCGTGATTGTCGCCAATTTCCGCTTGCCAAGGGAGGGCTGCAGGTAGTCACGGAAGCGCTGTTGATCGGCAGCCCACGCTTGCTTTTTCTCCCCGTGTCGCCTGCCGTACTCGGCGAAGACCTCAGTGAGCGTCGGTTCCCCTTTGAGCACACGCTTCGCCTGCGCAGGGTTTGCACCATCCTCGATTTCAGCATTCACCATGGCTGCTGCCTTGCGCGCCTGCTCTACGGTCATCGCGGGGAATCGCCCGAGGGTCACGCGTTCCGGCCCGCCGCCTTTCGTGCGCCGGTACATCGAAAAGGTTTTCACGCCGCTTGCCGACACGCGCAGTTGCAGGCCCGGCGCCTTGGTGTCGTGATAAGTCGACCGCGAGCCCACTGCGGGTAGCGGCAGAGCGAGCAGCTTTTCCTTGTTGAATTGCAGCTTCGCGGTATCGTTCATGACCTCTCCTTATGCCCTTGGGGAATCTGGGGTTACGCCGGGGTTACATGTCAGGCCAAAAACCGTCCTGTTTTGTGTAACCCCGTTAAGGTGAGTTTAGTCGCAATGACAGGCTGTGTATAGCTCTGTTAAGGTTCATGAACCCATAGGTCTTGCTGGACTCACGGATTCATAACCCATAGGTCGGTGGTTCAATTCCACCCATCACCACCAAAGAACCAAACATTTAGCCCCGGTCAAAAGCCGGGGCTTTTTGCTGTCGGGCTTTTGTCTAGGCTTCCCGTCTTGTCTTTAACGGGGGCGACTTCCGTCGTATGCAGGATCATGCCGCCACGGCGAAGCGCCGCACGTCGATTTCCACGCCTGCCGCCGCAGCCTGTTTGGCTTGCTCCGGCAAGGCAGCGGTAACGGCTTCTTCATGGAAGGTTTCTCCGCAGTTTTCGCACACCAGCGCCGGAACTTCGCGGAAAACGATGGTCATGCCGTTGCGTTCGAGTGGAACGGTCACGCTACCGGAGCGGGTTTTGCCGTGTCGGCAAATTGGGCATTTCATGGGTGTATCCTCGTTGCCAGCTCCGCCAGCCATAGGGCGGGATTAGGTTCATAGACGGTAATCATGATGCGCTCATCGTCGCCGGGGTTGTCGCATCGACTGACGCTAGCATCGGGTCAAGGTGGAGCAGCGCCGAGATCGCCGCCGCGGCACGCTGACGACGGCCACGCTCGCTTGAGCGCTGCTGTCGTCTATCCCGTCATCGCATACACCATGTCGCTGACCGAACGCCGGAAGGCTTCGTTCTCGACAAACTGCTTGTAAACCTGGGTGTCGTCCTGCAGTAGCGCCTGCATCATCCGGCTCAGCGCCTGGTCGTGGGCAATGCGTGCCGTATGCGGCGTGTTTTCCTTGGCGTTCTGGTAGGCCGCGTCGGCAGCGACTCTCGGCGCGATATCCTCGCGGATGCGCCTGGCGACACGGTCGGTGTCGGTGAACAGAGTGCCGAACTGCTCGTTGAAGGTCTTCAGGATGTTGCTCAAGCGGTCGAATTCTGGCTGGCTGTGGCCGCCGCCACCACTGACGTCGGTCGGGACAGGCTCGATTTCCGCATCCTCGTCCGCCAGCGCGATCTTCATCGCCGCCTGCTTCTCGACGCGATAGCTGTCCATGTCGATCGCTTCGAGGATGCCCCTGGCGAGATCCTTTTCCTGCGGTGCCGGCAGCTTGGGCGTCAGCAGGTCGAGGAGGATCGAGAGTTTCTCCCACGCGAGGTTGCTGTACGGAATCACCGCCGAGAGAAAGCTGTAGCTGCGGCAGAAGGCCTTGGCCTTGCCTTTGAACGCCACCTGGCCATCCTCGTCGAGTTGCTGCTCGTAGATCGCCACGCAGGCATCAAGGATCGGGTCTAGCTGGTCGCGGTCGGCGCCGCCGAGAAACAGCTCCACCACCTGCTGCATCTGCTCGGGTGAATAGACCTGCGCGGCATCCAGCGCCGCCTTCAGGTCGTGCAGCTTGTTGGGGTCGGCCTCGTCGGCGAGCAGGGTGCTGCGGTAGTAGTCCTGGAAGGCGAAGCCGATTGCCTCGCTGTTGTTCTGGAAGTCGAGCACGAAGCAGTCGTGCTTCTGCGGGTGGGCGCGGTTGAGTCGCGACAGCGTCTGCACCGCCTTGATACCGGAAAGCGGCTTGTCGACATACATCGTGTGCAGCAGTGGCTCGTCGTACCCGGTCTGGAATTTGTCGGCGCAGATCAGGAAGCGATAGGGGTCGGTCCGGACCTTTGCCGCGATGTCGCCGATCGGGAAGCCATTGAGCGAGGCCTCGCTCACTTTGACGCCCGCGTATTCGTGCTCGCCCGAGAAAGCGACAATTGCCTGGTACGGACTCTTGCGCTCCAGCAGGTACGCTGCACAGGCGTGGAAGTACTGGATAGCCCGCTCGATGCCGCTGCTGATGACCATCGCCCGCGCCTGTCCGCCGACCTTTCCGGCCGCCATCACCTGCTCGTGGAAGTGGTCGACCATGATCTCGGCCTTGAGCCGGATGGCGTGCTCATGGCCTTCGACATAGCGGCGCAACTTTTTCTGCGCCTTGCGGGTGTCGAACTCCGGGTCGTCCGCGCTCTTCTTGATCAGCTTGTAGTAGCTGTCCACCGGCGTGTAGGCCTTGAGCACGTCGAGGATGAAGCCCTCCTCGATCGCCTGCTTCATGGTGTAGCTGTGGAAAGGCCGATGCCTGATCCTGCCTGCGGCGTCGGGCGGCAGCGGCTCACCGAACATCTCCAGCGTCTTGTTTTTGGGTGTGGCGGTGAAAGCGAAGTAGCTGGCGTTGCGCAGCATCTTGCGCGCCGCCATGCGCTTTTCGAGAGCGGCGTTCACCGTGTCCTCGGGGTCTGGACCTTCGTCCTCATCGCTCGCCGTCGCACCACCGAGCGCCTCGCTCATCGCCGCCGAGGTCTTGCCACCCTGGCTCGAGTGGGCCTCGTCGATGACGATGGCGAAGGTCTTGCCGGCTTCGCTGGCGATCTCGTCGAGGATGAAGGGGAATTTCTGCACCGTCGAGACGATGATCTTCCTGCCCTCCTGGATGAAGCGGCGCAGGTCGCCGGAGCGCTCGGCGTGGCCCACCGTCGCGCCGACCTGCATGAATTGCCTGATCGTCGTCTGGATTTGCTGGTCGAGCAGGCGCCGGTCGGTGACCACGATGACCGAGTCGAAGACCTCCCGATTGGTCTGGCTTACTTGATCGCTGTCGCGCTGCAGCCCGATGAGCTGGTGTGCCAGCCAGGCGATGGAGTTCGACTTGCCGCTGCCCGCCGAGTGCTGGATCAGGTAACGCCTGCCGGCACCGTGCGCACGTACGTCGGCCAGCGCCTGGCGCACGACCCCGAGCTGGTGGTAGCGCGGCCAAATCTGACTGCGCTTCTTCCTGCCGCTGCGCGGGTCCTTTTCCTCGACGATCTGCGCGTAGTTCTCGATGATGTCGGTCAGCCCCGCCGGGGTGAGCACTTCCTTCCACAGGTAATCGGTCTTCAGGCCCTGCGCGTTGGGCGGGTTGCCGGCGCCGTCGAGATGACCCTTGTTGAACGGCAGGAACCACGAGCGCTTGCCGGCAAGCTGCGTACACATCCTCACCTCGCTGTCGTCGACCGCGAAGTGCACCGCGCAGCGGCCGAACTCGAACAGCCGCTCGCGCGCATCGCGGTCGCGCGTGTACTGCTGGACGGCGTCGTCGACGGTCTGCCTGGTGAGGCTGTTCTTCAGCTCGAAACTGGCGATCGGCAGGCCGTTGATGAACAGGCCCAGGTCGAGTGCCCGCCGCGTCTCGTCCAGGCTGTAGGCGAGCTGGCGGGTGATCGAGAAGCGGTTCTGCGCGTGCAGCGCCTCGGCCCGGGCATTGCCCACCGAGGGCGTGCCGTAGAACAGGGCGAAGTGCAGCGGTCCATGCGCTACACCCTTGCGCAGCACGTCGATGACGCCGCGCTTGCCGATCTCCGCCGAGAGGCGGGTGAGAAACTTGAGGCGCTTGATGTCCCTGGTGTCGTTCGCGTCGGCGATCGCCAGCTTCCCGAATGCCGCGGGCTGGGTGGCGCGTAGAAAGGCGAAAAGCTGCGCCACGTCGAGCGCGTGTGCGCGGTCGTAATCGCGCGCGCTACCGGCAACGTAGCCGGTGCCCCCATACGGCGCAGGTGGCCTGGCGATCTGGTTCGGGATCACCGCGAGACCGTCCGTGCCGGTCATGTGGCGCATGATCAGCGTTTCGAGGCCTTTCTCGCTGGTGTCGGCAAGCGTCATGGTGAGCACCCTTCAAACGATCAGCCGACGCCACTTCGACGCTGCTCGGGTGCGTCCCGCGCAATCCAGCCATCTTTCACCAGCAACTCAGCGGCGATACCGATCTGCCGGGGCGTGAACTGCTGCTTGCGCGGGTTCCAGGCATGGACACGGCTGACGACGTGATCAGTGTTCGAGACGTCCTCGTTGTTCATCACCCAATGCACCGTTGCCAACAGCTCGAGGCCGAGCGGCGACTCGAAGCCTTCCGTCAGCGACGCCACTCTGTCGAAACGTGCACGGGTTTCAGGATTCCTGGCGAGGAAAGCCGTAGCGTCTTCGACCGCGCCCGGCACCAGCGACAGCGGCTTGCTCGGTGTGTCGCCGCCGTCGGCATAGCCCGATACCAGATGACCTTCGATGGCGTTCAGAACATGGCGCAGATTCGTGGCGTAAGGTCCGTAAGGCGCCTTTTCGTACTTCAGCCGCAAAGGCTCGCCCGCCTCCTGCATGAAATACATCAACTTGTGGACTTCCAGCAGGGTCACGAAGGGATCGAGCAAGCCAGCGAGGTAGCGGCGCATCAGTTCCACCAGCGCCGCGCGGCCAGCGGTCATCCGCGGTACTTCACGACTGCGGGCCATCGTGGTCGATGTCGGTGCGCCATTGGGTTCGAATACGATCACCCGCACATCGCTCAGGTTTGCCAGCGCTGCCTCGATGCGCACCCTGACCTGCGCCCAGTCCAGTCCGCCCAGACCGCAGCCTAGTGGTGGAATGGCGATGGAGCGTATCGGCCTGTCGTGGATCAGCGCCACCAGCGCGGCCAATCCTGACTCGATGTCCTCGATGCGGCTGCTGCCGCGCCAGTGCCGCTTGGTCGGAAAGTTGATGATGTAGCGTGGCGCCAGCTGCCCCGTCTCATGGACAAACAGTCGCCCCGGTTGCACTTCGCCGCGCTGGCAAGCCACGGCGTAGGCCTTGAAGTTGTCGGGGTACATGCGTGTGAACTGCAATGCGATGCCACGCCCCATGACCCCCACACAGTTGACCGTATTGACGAGCGCTTCCACCTCGCATTTCAGGATGTCCCCGCCGGTGTATTCGATCATCGCTGCCACCTCCTTGTTTAGTAGTACCACGCGGGAAGGATTTCGACCAGCGGCCGATGGCCTTCGGTGGGCAGGGCGTTAGCCACCTGCTGGAAGATGGTTCGCGAGTGCACGCCAATGCGCTCGACCAGCTCCCACGGAAAGCTCTGCTCCAGCAGAAATTCGGCCTGCTTGCCTTCCTTGCACGGTCGCCAGTCATCGGCCCGGACGGCATTCCAGTCGATTTCATCGAGCTGCGCCAGATCGCAGCGATCCTCGAAGAAGCGCGAGCCGGCATTCGACAGGGTGAACGCCCAGCGTCTCGGCTGCTGCTTGGCCCAGGCGACCACCGCCTGCAAGTCGGCTTCAAGATGGATGATCGGCGCCTGCCCGCCACGGTAGTCGAGTTCCGGATGATTGCCCTGGTAAATGAGATAGAGCATGACCGAACGCGGGCAAAAATAGAATGGTACGCAGTCGCCCACGCGCAGGTCCGGATGGCTGTTCAAGCTCAGCTCGGTCAGCCGCCGCTGCTTGATGACACTCATGCCAATCGTGGTGCCGGGTGCTGCGCGACGCTGTACTTGAGCATCGGAGCACAGGCAGCCATCGCCGACAATCGACGGCAGCCGGTCCACATGCATGATGTGGTAGAGCTTGGGTCGAGCCGGCACGAGGCTCACGCTGCGGCTTCCTCATCGCCGGGTTCAGTCTCTTCGTCCAGGTACGGGTCGTCGTCGGCGATGTCGGGCGGCGCTTCGTCGGGTAATCGCCCCGCCGCTTCGCGCACATCGAGCTTACCGGTCACCACGTCGGCGACGAGGCGGGTGCGGTATTCGCGGAGGAGGTCGATCTCACGTTCCATTCGGGAAAGGGCTGTGTCTACTGGTGCGAGTTCTAATTGCAGGCCGTTGCAAATGGCAACTTGCTCTGCGATGGTCCGCGGTATTGGCACCGGAATGTTGGCCACAAAGCCGAGATAAATCCCAGGCTGTGCGGAGAATGCCACTGATTTCCACAGGTGTTCCTGCAACCCAGCGCTTCGAAGGAATGTCGCCAAGAACGGGTAGGCCATGACTTCAGGGCGCGGGCGAAGAATCGACACGCTACGCTGGAGTTGGAAGGGGCCGATGTCTTCCACAACTGCAACCTTCCCGAGCGTCGCGCCCACGATTGCCATCAACACGTCTTGGGGTCGCACGACGAACGATCGGTTCAGCATGTCGAAGTCCGTCTTCGAGATGAAACTGTCGTCTGGCCTTCGAACAAGGCGGCCGCCCACCATGTTCCTGACGCTCAAGAGAGGAAAGCCTGTCGGCGTCCGAGCCGGCGGCAAATGCGTGCCGTCACGAACGAGGCTGCATGTTCGCTTGAGCGGTATCACGTCCCAATGCTGCGGAATGTCGCCGAGCCAGGGTATGCCAGAGGGCTTGAGGCGAACGGAGGGGTCAAGGCCACGCGTGACGGCTCGGTGGATGATGGCCTGCTTCTGCTCGTTGAGCAGCGCGATCACCTTCCGCTTCGCCCGGATGGCCCGCTCTAGGCTCCCGCTTGCCCAGTCAAGAAACCGCACGATTGCTGCCTGCTCGGCTGGTGGGGGTAGCATCGCTTCGATACGACCAAGGTCATCGGAATAAAGCCGGAGCCGACTCTCTACGACGCCAGTCGATGACGCTTTTATGCGAGCTTTATAATCGGGCGAGCGCAGTAGGTTGTGGAAGTACCACGGATGCACATCCTGTCCGAAGCGGTAAACGCAATACGCCGGACTCGCTATGCCGGCGTAGCGTGAAACGCCCATGCTCCCGTTCCACGCAAGCATGATGTTGATTACCAGATCGTCGGGTTCAACACGCTTGTAGCCGACCAACGATTCGGCGCGTGTGTCTGGTCCGTCCAACCCATCAGCTCGGTGGCGCTGCGTTACGCCGGTGAACTGCGAGATGCGCAGCAACTGCTCCTTGCCGCTCGTAGAGCGATCGTTGATCTCGCGTACGACGTACTTCATGCGGCGAATGGTCCAATGCGACGGAATTTCACCTAACCATCCTCCTTCGGCTTGGCGGTATTTCGCGTATGGCTTGAGGTCGGCAATCATGGCGTTGGTCTCTGCCCCTCGTCGTCGACTCGCTCCGCCAACAACCGCTGCTCGCGCACCAGTTCGGCGCGCAGTTCCTCTTCGCTGGGCAGGATGAGTTTGTAGCGGCTGGCGAAGAGCTGTTCGTTGCCGTCGAGAACCGAGTAGCGGACCACTGATTTGTCCTTTTGAGCGCAGAGGATGATGCCGACGGTGGGACTGTCGTCGGGACCGCGGCGCAGGTCGTCGTACATGCGCACGTACATGTCCATCTGGCCGATGTCCTGGTGTGTCAGCTCGCCAGTCTTGAGGTCGAAGAGTACGAAACACTTGAGCAGGTAGTTGTAGAAAACCAGATCGACGTAGAAATCCTTGCTCTCGGTGCTGACGCGCTGTTGCCGCGCGACGAAGGCGAAGCCCTTGCCCAGTTCGAGCAGGAAGTCTTGCAGCTTCCCGAGCAGGGCGGCTTCGAGTTCGGATTCGAGCAGGCGACCGACGCCCGGCAGGCCTAGGAACTCCAGCATTACCGGGTCGCGGATGAACTGCCGTGGGGTATGGGCCAATTCCGCTGTCTTGGTTGCCGCCTCGCTGCGGACGGATTCTCGATCCTGACTGGCCAGCAGGCGCTCATAGTAGAGAGTGCCGATCTGACGGCCAAGGGCGCGGGTGCCCCAGTGCTGGTCGGCTGCCTCGTGCATGTACCATTGCCGTGCCTCGTTATCCTCCACACGCAGCAGGGCGCGGTAGTGGGTCCAGCTCAATTCGTGACGCAGCGCGTCACGATTTTGGAATGTCTTGTAAAACAACCTCATGTAACGGAGGTTTGAGGCGTCGAAGCCCTTGCCGAACTCTGCAGTCAGACGCTCGGCCAGCTCAGCCAGCAAGCGTTTGCCATAGGCCGCGCGGACGGCGCCACCCTGCTCGAACTCGACGATGTGATACCCGACGCGCCAACAGGTATGGACCTGGACCTGATCGACGGCGCGCAGTGCCTGCTCACGAGCACGCTGGATGAGTTCCCGCAGGCTGGCGAGCAGCGTAGCGAGTTCGGGTGCAGGCGTTGCCGCGTCTACGCGGGCCGGTTCCGATTGCTGGGGAAGGCTCTTCTTCATGGCTGTGGCGTCTTCAGCAACCCATCCAGCAGCCCCTCGGCTTCCTTCTTGATGGCCAGGATGTCGGCGCTGATCTCCTCCAACGTGCGCAGCGGTTGCGCTTTGTAGAAGTGCCGCGTGAAGCTGATCTCGTAGCCGACCCGGGTGGCCGCTGCCTTGATCCAGGCGTCGGGCGTATAGGGCAGGACTTCGCGGCGGACGAAGGTTTCGATGCCGCCGTCCTCCAGAAACGGCACCTGCTCGGTGTCGCGCAGGTCGGCGTCGGGCTCGTACTCGACGACGGCGGGCTTGCCGTCGACGCTGGCTTCGCACAGGCCGCGCAGCGGGTCGGCCTTGGCCTTGCCGGGTTTGTGTGTCTTGGCGATGACCGGCGGCGCGTCTTCGGCGCGCCAGCTGACGGCCTTGAGGATCTGCTTGAGGTCGGGGGCCGGGAGCTTGACGCCCGCTTTCCTGAGCGCGGCGTCGACGCGGTCGCGAAAGACGTTGTGGTCCGCGAAGAGCCGATCGCCGAGCGCACTACGCAGCAGCGTCGCGACTTCGAACAGGCGACTGTCACGCGCCCAGGTCCGCGCGTCGAGCAGCTTCTTTTTCCGGTTCTCGGGCAGGCCTTTTCTGGCGCCGGCGGCCCCAGAGTTGTCGCTTTCGTCGCCCGCTGCGCCCTCTCCACTCTCATCCTCGTCGGCACCCCAGTTGGCCAGACGTGGTTCCAACGTGGCGGCGAGTTTCGCGAAGTCCGTGAACAGGCCATCGCCGAATTCATCGTAAAGGGCGGCGCGCAGCTCTTCGTCGCCGGAGGCGAAGCGCAGTGTTGCGATGGTTTTCAGCGCAAGCTGGCTATGCAGGCGCAGCGGGCGCTCGATGGTGACTTTCCAGTAGCCGAAGGCGTCGTTGGCGAAGATCTTCGACTCGGGCGTTTCCCTGAAATCGAGGAAGGTCTGGCTGATGCGCTCGATGTCGTCGGGCGAGAGTTCGCAGTTCTTCTTGCCGAGGTTCTTGCGCAGGGGCTTGAACCACTGGCTGGCGTCGATCAGTTGCACCTGGCCCTGGCGGTGCGCGGGTTTGCGGTTGGAGAGCACCCAGATGTAGGTGGCGATGCCGGTGTTGTAGAAGAGGTTGAGCGGCAGGGCGACGATGGCTTCGAGCCAGTCGTTCTCGATCAGCCAGCGGCGGATGTTGCTCTCGCCCTGGCCGGCGTCGCCGGTGAACAGCGACGAACCGTTGTGCACCTCGGCGATGCGGCTGCCGAGCGCCGACTTGTTATTCATTTTCGACGCCATGTTGGCCAGGAAGAGCATTTGACCGTCGCTGGAGCGCGTGACCAGCGACAGCTCCTCGCCGTCGTGCATCACCTTGAAGCGCGGGTCGCGCATGCCGTCCTTGCCGCCCATGGCCTCGAGATCCTTCTTCCAGCTCTTGCCGTAGGGTGGATTGGCGAGCATGAAGTCGAACTCCTGCGCGGGAAAGGCGTCGTGCGCCAGCGTCGACCATTCGGCGCCGCCGACGATGTGCTCGGCGCTTTCGCCCTCGCCCTTGAGCAGCATGTCGGCCTTGCAGACGGCGTAGGTCTCGGGGTTGATTTCCTGGCCATAGAGCAGGCTCCTGACCTGCTGGCCACGCCTGGCGGCGATGGCGGTGAGCGTCTCCTCGCCGACGGTGAGCATGCCACCGGTGCCGCAGGCGCAGTCGTAGAGCAGGTAGGTGCCGGAGCGAATCTCGGACTCGATGGGCAGGAACACCAAGTTCGCCATCAGACGCACGGCGTCACGCGGCGTCCAGTGCTCGCCGGCTTCCTCGTTGTTCTCCTCGTTGAACTTGCGCACCAGCTCCTCGAAAACGGTGCCCATCGAGTGATTGTCGATGCCGGCCGGCGAGAAATCGATGCCCGGGTCGAGGAACTTGTTGATCAGTGTGGCTAGCGAGTCGGAGCGCGACAGCGTCTGCAACTGGTTGCGAAACTTGAAGTTTTCGAGGATGTCCTGGACGTTCGGCGAGAAGCCGTTCAGGTAGTCCTCGAAGTCGGCCAGGAGTTGCTGCTGGCTACCGCGCGACTTGAGATCGCGCAGGGTGAATTTCGAGGCGTTGTAGAAAGCCTGGCCGGCGGCAGCGCAAAGCGCGGCGCGCTGCTCGGTGATGCGCGCATCGTCGAGCATCCTCCTGGTCGCCAGCACCGCCAGCTTGGTCGGTTCGAGCACCGCGTCCATGCGCCGGATGACGCACATCGGCAGGATCACGTCAGGGTACTTGCCGCGCCTGAAGAGGTCGCGCAGGACATCGTCGGCGATGCCCCAGATGAAGGAGACGATCTTGTTATGTGTTGCCTGGTCCATCAGCGCTTCCGTTGCAAATCTTTGACTGGGTGAGGCGAGCCCACTTACTACGGAAACGGACAGTGTGTCGCAAGTGTCAGGCATGCCGAATATTCAGCCAGAGCATAACCCGAAACGCATGAATCACGGCTGAGGCGAGGCAACTAAGGGGAAAAATCAGGGCGCTGGTTACCGGAAAACGGTGGGCAAGTCACGATGCTCGCTTCCAGAAAGCTATGCGCGATTGCCGCGTTGTTGGTTTCTCGCAGTGACGGCGTCGCGGCTGGAGCGGGTAGCAGCGTAGTCGTCATTGCGAGCCAAGCGAAGCAATCAAGCGAGCAAGCTTCGCGAAGGCAACGGCATATGCCCAAGAATCGATCGGTCAGTCGGTGCTTCAACTTTCCCTCACACTGCCAATCGATTCAGCCATTTAGCCAATTTTTTAAGAGGGCTTCTTCTTTCCGGCTTCCGCGTAGCGGTATACACTCGGAATCCTCAGTTCGCCTTGATCGCCCGCAGGGACAGGTTCGGCGGGTGCAGCTTTCCTTGAAGGACCTCCGATGACCGAAGAGCTGTTTCGCGACGACGCTTCCCTTGCCACCTGCAACGCCCGCATAACGCGCGTCGACGAGCGCGGCGTGCAACTCGATCGCACGGTTTTCTATCCGCTGGGCGGCGGCCAGGCGGGTGACCGAGGCTTGTTGATCCTGCCTGACGGTAGCGAGCTGGAGATCTTCGATACCCGCAAGGGCGCGTTCCCGGGCGAGGTTCTGCACCTGCCGGCCGCCGGGCAGCAGGCGTTGCTGGCGCTCCTGAGCGTCGGAACGCCGGTCACTGCTCAGCTAGACATGCCGCGCCGGCAACGGCACATGCGCTTTCATACCGCCACGCACCTGCTGTGCGCGCTGGTTCCACAGCCGGTCGACGGTTGTTCGATCACCGCCGATTACGCGCGCCTGGACTTCCACATGACTGCGCCGCTCGACAAGCAGGCTCTGAACGCGGGCCTGGCGCGCCTGGTCGACGGGGCGCACCCGGTCAGCCAGCGCTGGATTACGGAAGCCGAGCTCGATGCCAACCCCGGTCTGGTGCGCAGCATGAGCGTCAAGCCGCCGCGCGGCCTGGGGCGGGTGCGCGTGCTCGAGATCGAAGGCGTCGACCTGCAACCCTGCGGCGGCACCCATGTGGCGAATACGGCCGAAGTCGGTGCCGTCATCGTCACCCGCATCGAGAAGAAATCGGCAATGACACGCCGCGTCGTGATCGGCTTCGCGCCGCTGGTCGATAGCGCGGACTGAGCAATGTCCATGCCCTTGCGCGGACAGGGAAGACCGGCTCCTGGCCGGGCGACATCTCTGGCGGCCATTGCCCGCCGCGCCATCATGCTCATCGTTCTGCTCTGGGCGTCGCTGCTCGGTGCCCAGGAAACGCTCTTGCCGGGTATTGCCGACCTGCAGCAGCGCCTGGCCTCGGTCGAGCAGTCGGCCACTCTCAGCGCTGCGCAGAAAGCCGAAATCACCGCCCTGTATCGGCTGGCCATCGCCCGCATCGAAGCTGCCGAGCGCTTTGAAGAGGAGGCTCGCGCCTATGCGCAGGCGCTGCGCGACCTGCCCCGCGAGCGGCAGCGATTGCGCGCCGAGCAGCAAGCCTACCGACCGCCGAAAGTCGGCAAAGACCTCGAAAAGCAGCCGCCGAGCGTTGTCGAGCAGGCGCTTCTGGAGGCCGTGGGTGACGAAGCCATTCTGCGAACCAAGCTCTCCCGGGTGCAATCCAGCGTGCAGTCAGAACGCGCTCTGGCGCTCAAGCAACTGCTCAGCACCGCGCAAGAGAGCGTGGACAAGGTCGACAACAGCGCACGTGCAGGCGGCACCTCCGAGCAGGCTCAGCTGGCCGAGGCAGCCGCTCGCGCTGCCGACAAGCGCCTCGGGCTGGCGCGAATCGAGGCCTTCAGCGAGCGCCTGGCCAGCCGACCGGCACGTCTGGCGCTGATGGAGGCCGAAGCCGACCTGCTGGCCGACCAGCTGGCCAGCACGACGGACTACATCGCCGCCCTGCAAGCGCTGCTGAGTCGCGTTCACAAAGCCGGCGTCAGTGCACTGGTCAGCGATCTTGAGGCCTTCATGCAGTCGCTGGGTGCGGCGCCAGAGGACTTGCTGGGTTTTGCCGAGGGCAATATCCGCCTGTCCAGATTGATCGACGAAATACTGGTAAAAAGGCAGCAGGCGGAAGCCGAGAGCGCTCGCCTGCGTGGCGCCGTGTCGCTGCTCAACAGCAAGCTGGAAACGCTCGATCGTTTGCTCAATCTCAATCAGCTCGAGGCCTCGGCGGCCTTCGGTATCGCCTTGCGCCAGGAAAGGGACAAGGCTTCGGACGCCATCAACATCGAGAACGCCCGGAGCAGGGCGGAAGGCGAACTGGAGGCCAGCCGCATTGCCCTCTTTCAACTCGAGGAGAAGCGCCCGCCCTACGACCTGCCCAGCAAGCCGGCGCTGGAAAAGCTGCTGCGTGGCGCGACCCAGGACTGGGGCGCGGCGATCGACCGCCTGCTCGAACAGCGCCGCAGCCTGATCACCCGCCTGAAAAATGAGCAGGCGCGCTACGCCGATGAACTGTCCGTGCTGCTCACCCAGCTCAAGTATTTCTCCGATCGCTCGCATACTTACCGTGATGCGCTCGAGAGCCATCTGTTCTGGATTCCCAGCGCGCAACCGATGGGCCTGCAAACGCTGCGCGCCGCGGCGGATTCCATGGCCTGGCTTTCCGAGCCGGCGCACTGGCGCGATGTCCGTCAGGCCGTGGTCAGGAATCTGGACGATCGGCTGCCGGGATTCCTTGGTCTGCTGCTGCTCCTGGTGCTGGCCAGCGCCAGCCGTGACCGCTTGAAGCAGCGCCTGGAGCGCATGGCGCCGCGGATCGGCAAGGTGCAGTCTGACGATCTGGCACTGACCCTGGAAGCTTTCGCGATCACCGCGGCACTTGCCTTGCCGCCGGCGCTGGTGCTGTTCGGACTGGCCTACCTGACTCACAGCCATACGGGTTTCGCCCGCAGCCTGGAGACCGCGCTCATGACGGGTGGCGTCCTGATCCTGTTCATGGAGTTCCTCCTGCAACTGGTTCGCGCCAAGGGCGTCGCCGCCGTGCATTTCGACTGGAGTCTGTCGACGCTGACCCTGCTGCGCCGCAACACCCGGCGGCTGATGCTGCTCTTCGTGCCGATCACCATCGTCATGCTCCTGGTTTCGGTGCACGCCGCCCCCGAGATTCGCGACGGCCTGGGACGGATTTCCCTGATCGTGTTCTGTCTGGCTATTGTCTGGATCGCTTCCCGGCTGTGGCGCCTGTCGCGCCTCAGTCTCGCCGCGACCGACGGCGACAACTGGCTGTGGTACATCGTCTACCTGTGGTATCCGGCACTGATGCTCATCGCGCTGGCAACGATTGGCCTTTCCCTGCTTGGCTACCATTACACCGCTTCACAGTTGCTGCGGCTGACCATGCAGTCGATCGTGCTGATCACCATGGCGACGCTTGTGCACGCCACGCTCGAGCGCGCTTTCTCCGTCTTCGAGCGGCGAATGGCGCTGGCACGGGCGCGCGAGGCGCGTCAGGCGAGCCGGGATTCGGGCACGCGAACGATTGATCGCCAGGCGGCCGAACGCGCGGCCGACGCCATTCCGGAAGCCTTGCAGAGCTACGAAATCGACCGTCACACGATCAGCCGGCAAACGCGCGCACTGCTCCGCCTGCTCGTCCTGATCGGCATTGCCTTTGCCATGGCGTCGATCTGGCAAGGCCTGTTGCCGGCGGTGCGCACGCTTGACGAGATCGTCCTCTGGCGCATCGGCGCTGGCGACGGCACGCTACCACAGCAGGTGGTGACCCTCTGGAGCCTGATCGTCGCGGCGACGGTTTTCGCCATCGCCATCATCGCCATCCGGAACCTGCCCGGTGCGCTCGAAGTGGCCGTTCTCAGCCGCTTCGATCTGGCACCCGGCACCGGCTATGCCATAACCATGCTGCTGAACTACCTGATCGTTCTCGTCGGCCTGATCGCCGCGTCGAATCTTCTCGGCATCGACTGGACGAAGCTGCAATGGCTGATCGCGGCGCTCGGCGTCGGCCTGGGCTTCGGCCTGCAGGAAATCGTCGCCAATTTCGTTTCCGGCATCGTCATTCTCTTCGAGCGGCCGTTTCGCGTCGGCGACATCGTGACCATTGCCGGCCATACCGGCACGGTGACGCGCATCCACATCCGCGCCACGACCATCAGCGACTGGGATCGCAAGGAACTGCTCATCCCGAACAAGACCTTCATTACCCAGGATTGCATCAACTGGACCCTGTCCGACCCCATCACGCGCTTGATCGTCCCCTTGACCGTCGCCTACGGAAGCGACACGGAGCAGGTTGTCGAGACCTTGATGGAGGTCGCGCTGAACAACGAAAGCGTGGTCGACGAGCCAGCGGCCGCGACGCTGTTTCTGCGTTTCGGCGAAAACGGTATGGAGTTCGAGCTGCGCGTGTTCACACGCGTGGTCCTCAACCGCGGCATCGTCACGCACGAACTGCACATGGCCATCGACAAGGCCTTTCGCGAACGCGGAATCAAGATCTCGTACCCGCAACGCGACCTGCATTTGAGCACCGGTTCGCCTCTCGAAGTCCTCATGACGACGCCAACGGCCGAACCGGGAGCGACGCCATCGTCAGCGTAGCACCTGAATCGAGCTCGCCATTTTCCCCCGCATTGACAACGCGAAAAGCCAAACCTCTGCATTGCCGCGTCGGCTGCGCCTCCTCGCAATGAGCGTGGGTGGGGGATGATTGCCGAGAGTCTCATCAAGGATGCAGCACTATACTAGCGCTCATACCATCACTGCTTACAGCAAGGCAATGAGCACCGACCGTGAAGAACGCCAGGAGCCGCTCTCGTGGTACGGTAATTGTCTTCTTGCGTTCTGGCCGCGTTGATCGCCGCCTTTTTTGGAGATTGCCATGTCGTCGTGGGGCTGTCCGCATGAAAGCAAGGGCCTATGTGCCAAGGTGAACAACCTGGTTTGTGATCCGGGAATGAAAGGCTGCGAACTCGCCGGCCGCTACGTCTTTTTCGGCAGTGAGGACAAGAACAAGCGACTGCGGGAAAAACAGGCACAGGCTGACAGCCAGAAGCCGAGCAAATAGGCTAGCCGCGCGAAGCGGTTACTTCGTTCCGCTGCGCCGGCTTTTCTCGGCCTGCTCCAGCACCCCGAGGGCGTTCAAGCGCCGGTAGAGCGTCCGTTCCGACAGACCGGCATGGTGCGCGAGCTCTTTTCGGCTACCGGGAAAACTGGCCGCAAGATCGAGCAGTTGTGCATCGCCGAGTTTCAATTTCTGGCCTGATTTTGGCCCCGATGGCAGGCTTTTTCTCGCCAGCGACCGCTGCCCCCCGCCCGCTGCGCTTGCCGGCAGGTGCCGCAGGTCGATTTCATCGCTGTCGCTCAGCAGGCAGGCACGTTCGAGCAGGTTGCGCAGTTCGCGGACATTTCCCGGGGAATCGTAGTCGCGCAACCAGCCGATCGCCGCGCGGCTCAGGCGCGGCGAACGTCCGCCAGAGACTCTGGCGGAGCAGTGTTTCGGCCAGCAGCACAATGTCCTCCCGCCGTTCCCGCAGGGCCGGCAGGAAGATCGGGAAAACATTCAGGCGATAGTACAGATCCTCCCGGAAGCTTCCGGCCTCGACCATTTCGCCGTCGGCGCTCCGAATGGGCGCCAACTCGATGTCTGCGAGACGTTCGCCGAGCGGGGTGTGATGCAGATGCACGACACGCTCCCGCTGACCGGAGCGCAGACTGCGCAGCAGCGGACAAGACCCCCCGGCCTGGTCGCACGGCACGCTATATCGGTGCGATACCTCGTGGCAGGTTCGGCCAATGATTTTCTGCTGCCCCTCCCATTTGGCACGATACCTGTCGTTGGCGGCAATGATGCGGTAGTTCCGATCACACAGGATATGCGGCTCGACAAGCGACTCGAGGAAGGAAATCAATTCGGCGCGAGAAGGGTCGGGGAAGAAGGGAAGGGGGCAACGGTCAAGACATTCATCATCAGCGCTGTCTCGACATGTCACGACCGTCTGATCTGCCAAATACTGCCATGTTTTGGCAGGCGGCAGCGATCGTCAGCCCGTGAAAATCGTCAGCTCACCGTCAAGCGCTGTAAATACCGGGCCTGTTGCGCGCCGCCACTGGCTGGCACGATTCTTGAGTGCTGAACGCTGATGCCCTTCACGGCCGATGCCCTCGGCCTTGTAGGACCATGCGCCGCGCCGCCTTTTAGCCCCCTGCAACCCCCTGTCAACAAGAAGAAGCCTCCTTTCATGAATCCACCCACCCGCATTACCGTCATCGGCGCCGGCTTCGGCGCGCTCTCCAGCGTGCTTGAAATCCGCCGCCGCGATCCGAAAGTCGAGATCACCGTGATCGCGCCGCGCGCGGAGCTGCACTATCTTCCCGGCACGATCTGGATTCCCTCGGGTCTGCGCACGCGCGAACAGCTGATCGTGCCGCTGGCGAACTTCTTTCGGCGCATGCAGGTGATGCACGTGGCCGCCGAGGTGACGGGCCTGCGTGACGGCGGGCGGGTCGTCGAGAGCACGGCCGGCGACGTCGGTAACGATGCGCTGGTGATTGCCAGCGGCGGGCGCTTCATCAAGAAGCTGCCGGGCATCGAGCACGCCATCACCCCCTGCGAGGGGATTGCTGCGGCCGAGAAGATTCGTGATCGCCTGCGCGCCATGCACGGCGGTGTCATTGCTGTGGGTTTTGCGGGCAACCCCAACGAGCCTGCCGCAGTGCGCGGCGGCCCCATGTTCGAGTTCCTGTTCGGCATCGACGAGCAGCTTAAGCGCGAGGGTCGGCGGGAGAAGTTCGAGCTGGTGTTTTTCAATCCGTCAAAGGAACCGGGTCAGCGTCTCGGCCCGAAAGCGGTCAACTATCTGCTGGCGGAAATGGACAAGCGTGGCATTCGCACCCACCTCGGCCACAAGATGGAGCGCTTCGAGGCCGACCGGGTGGTCACCGCGGGTGGCGAGTTCGCAGCCGACCTCATCCTCTTCATGCCCGGCATGACCGGCAACCTCTGGTTTGACACGACCGCACTGCCGCGTTCGCCGGGTGGCCTGCTTCAGGCTGACGCGCAGTGCCGTGTCGTTGGCAGCCAACACCTGTATGTGGTCGGCGACTCCGGCAGCTTTCCCGGCCCCGAGTGGATGCCCAAGCAGGCCCACATGGCCGACCTGCAGGCCGCCGCCGCGGCAGAGAATGTGCTCGCCGGCCTGCGCGGACAAACGCCCAGCGCGACCTTCAAAGTTGAACTGATCTGCATCATCGACGCCATCGACCACGGCACTCTGGTGTTTCGCAACCCACGGCGCCAGATCATCCTGCCCTCGTCGCGCCTCTTCCACTGGGCCAAGCGCTTTTTCGAGGGCGTGTACCTCAGGAAATACCGCTAGCTGCCGCTAGCGGACTCCCCTTGCCGTAGAACGGACACCCCCAGGACTGTCAGCACGACGGCCAGATGAACCATCGCCGCCGAGTCGAATTATGATTGATTCATTGCTGCGCCTTGCCCGCGCAAGCCCGGCCCCGATACCGACCGAGAGGCGTGCCATGACTCATCGTGACGAGACAACTATGCCTGCTGACCAGCACCGCATTCCGCTGGAAGCGTTGCGGCAGCGCCTGCGCTGCACAGGGGACGGACTGAGCAGCGCCGACGCCGCCCAACGACTGCTCGAGTTCGGTAGCAATGAACTGCGCGTACGCAAAGAGACCCCCGAGATCGTCAAGTTCTTGCGCCAGTTCGCGAACTTCTTCGCGCTGCTGCTTTTCGTCGGCTCGGCACTGGCGTTCTTTGCCGATTACCTGAAGCCGGGCGAAGGCAGTTTCTACATCGGCGTCGCGCTGCTGGCGGTGGTCCTGCTCAACGCGCTGTTCACCTACCTTCAGGAGCAGCAAAGCGAACGCATCATGGAGAGCTTTCGCAACATGCTGCCACCAATGATCACGGTGCAGCGCGATGGGCAGATATCGCGCATCGAGGCACGCTTGGTGGTGCCGGGCGATGTCATCCTGCTGGAAGAGGGCGACCGGGTGCCGGCCGACGGGCGACTGCTAGAGGTCAATCAGCTCAAGGTAGACCATGCCTCCCTGACCGGAGAGAGCGAACCGCAGTTGCGCAAAGTGGCCTGCACCCACGAGCGGCTGATGGAGAGTCGAAACATGGTGTTCTCCGGCACGCTGGTGCAAAGCGGCAACGGCCGCGCGCTGGTGTACGGTACAGGCATGAACACGCAGATCGGTCAGATCGTGCAATTGACCAAGGAGGCGGGCACGGTGGAGACGCCGATCCGCAAAGAGCTGCGCCATTTCATCCGTGTCATCTCGGCCATCGCCATCGGGCTTGGCGTGCTGTTCTTCGCACTCAGCATGGTGCTCGGCAATCCCCTCATCGGCAGTTTGATATTCGCCATCGGCATCATCGTGGCCAACGTCCCGGAAGGTCTCTTGCCGACGGTGACGCTGGCGCTGACCATGGCTTCCAAACGCATGGCGAAAAAGAACGCCCTGATCAAGAATCTCGAAGCGGTCGAGACGCTGGGTTCGACCACGGTGATCTGCACCGACAAGACCGGCACCATCACGCAGAACCAGATGCAGGTCGCCACGCTGGTGCTGGGCGAGCGCGAATGGTCGGCCGATCGGAGTGGCCTGCAGCAGGCGGAAGGTTTCGCCGATGCCTGGGCCGTCATGGTGCTGTGCAACAACGCACGGCTCACCGAGCAGCACTATCTCGGCGATCCGACCGAGGGCGCCCTGCTGGTTCTGGCACAAGGTTTGCAGCCCATCGGCGATCTGGCGGCGCGTTTTCCGCGCCTGCATGAAAGCCCGTTCGACTCGGCCAGCAAACGCATGATCACCACGCACAAAGCTGGGAGCGGTCAGCCCAATCTCGCCTGCATGAAGGGGGCGCCCGAGGTCGTTTTCACAAAATGCACACATCGTCTGCATCACGGCGAGCGGGTCGAATTCGATGAGTCGGCTCGTCGTACCGCGCTGGAGCTGTACGAAGTGCTGGCGGCGCGCGGCGAACGGGTGCTGGCGCTCGCCTGCAAGACGACCGACGCCGATACGGCCAGCGAGGAGGATTTCGTCTATCTGGGCCTGGTGGGCATGCTCGATCCGCCACGCCCAGAGATCGCCGAAGCGATCAACCGCTGCCGCAGCGCAGGCATCCGCGTCTTCATGATCACCGGCGACTACCACACCACCGCCGAGTCCATCGCTCGTCAGCTTGGCCTGTTCACCGGCGATGGTCAGGTGGTGGCGGGTGAACGATTGCTGGAAATGAGCGAGGATGAGCTTTCCGTTCTGCTGGATAGTCGGGAGTTGGTGTTCGCACGCTCGACACCTTTGCAGAAGCTTCAGATCGTCAAGGGCTTGCAGAAGAAGGGCGAGATCGTCACCGTCACCGGCGACGGGGTCAACGATGCGCCGGCCTTGAAGAATGCCAACATGGGTGTGGCGATGGGCGTATCCGGTACCGAGGTGGCGAAAGAGGCGGCGGACATGGTGCTGCTGGACGACAACTTTGCCACCATCGTGCAGGCCATTGAGGAGGGGCGCACCATCTTCTCCAACATCAAGAAATTCATCGCCTACGTCCTGACCAGTAACGTCCCCGAGATATTGCCCTTCATCGCCTTCGTGGCGATCGATGCGCCGCTGGCGCTGACCGTGGTGCTGATCCTGACCATTGACCTCGGCACCGACCTATTGCCTGCGCTGGGGCTGGGACGCGAGTTGCCGGAACAGGACGTGATGAAACAGGCACCGCGCCGCCGTGACGAAAGACTGCTGACCTGGCCGCTGCTGGGTATGAGCTACGGCATCATCGGCATGCTGCAAGCCGCTGCCGGCTTCTTCGCGTTCTTCGTCGTGCTGCATCGGGGAGGATGGGTGTGGGGCGTCGAGTTGCCGACCTCGGACTTGCTCTATCGAACTGCGGTGACTTCCTTCTTTGCGGCCGTGGTGATCTGCCAGGTGGCGGATGTGCTGATCTGCCGCACGCGTCGGCAGAGCATCCTGTCTGCCGGCATCTTCCGCAACAAACTGATCTGGGTGGGTATCGCGGTGGAGCTGGCGCTGCTCGCGGCGATCTCGCAAATCGAGTTCCTGCAGCCATTCTTCGGCACCGCAGCGATCGGCTGGTTCGAGGTCTCGCTGGCGTTGCCGTTCGCGGTCGCGATCCTGTTGGGTGACGAGTTAAGGCGCTACCTGATCCGGCGTGACAACCGCTTCGTGCAGCGCTGGCTGACCTGGTAGCCGGACCACGCAGAGCTCGGCGCTGGCAGGCAAATGGTTGGCAGACGTAGATTTTCAATCCGTCAAAGGAGCCGGGCCTTCATGCGCGCTTGATGCAAAGCGGGATTCTTCCGGTGATCACCATGGAGGAAGATCCCGATGCCGCGGTAACCGCCATGCTCAGTAATCGCCTCCCACGACTGCCCGTTCCGCGGCGCCATTATTGCCATGCGCACGGTGATTTTTTACACCTCGCGAGCTAAAAGCCATGGCCACCTCTTCTCCGCCGCTCGATATTGGCGCCCTAAAGCGCCTGCGCATTCTCTGTGTCTCGGAAACCGGCTGGTTCGACACCGCCACTGTCTTCGACGACATTCGCGCCGCCGGCGGCGCCCACACCGATCAGTACGCCATTCCCTGGCCACCGTTCGGGCCATTGCACGCCGACAATGTCGCCGGCTCCTCGGCGCTACTGGAAGCTGAAACGATCGATGGCAGCACCCGCCGCCTGTTGTTCGATACCGGCTGGAACCCCGACTGGATGGACCGTCGCTTCGCGAGGAAGGCATCGACCGGCTGTTGCAGGAGCGCAAGATCGAGGCGCTGGGCGTCAGCCACGAACATTTTGATCACTTCTGGGGGATCGGCTCGACGCTCAAGCACTGTCCGGAGATTCCGATTTACCTGCCCGCAGGCTTCCATTCCGCCGGCCTGGCCTTCATCCAGCAGCACGGCCATACCGGAAGCGTGATCACCGTCCCCAGCGAGCAGCCGCTGCTACTGTTTCCCGGCCTGGCACTGACCAGTTTCCCGATGAGCACGCTGCTGCAGGTGCAGGGGGAAAACGTCCTCTATGCCAATTTGCAGGACCGGGGTTTGACGATGATCACCGGCTACGGCCACGGCGGTGTGCTGAACCTGCTGGATTACGCGCGGCGGACCTTAAGTGGCGGCGAGCACATCCATGCGATCTACGGGGGCCTGCACGTCTCGCCGCTCGAAGATTGGGACAGCCAGCGCGATTAGATCGTCAAGGCGCTGAGCGGCTATGGAATCGACCGCATAGCCTGCAACCATTGCACCGGCCGTACGGCCGTCGAGAAGATGCTGGCCAGCGGCTTGCCGGTAGAGCGGGGCAGCGCCCGCAACGGATCGCAGACCGATTTATTCCTCGGCAACGGTGACGTGCTGGAGCTGGGGCAGGAAGGCGCCACGAATCCCTAGCGTGGCGGGTGGGAATGGTGGGCCGCGCGTCGCCGATCGCGGCGCCGAAGACTCATTCACTATTTGGTTTGTCGTCCGTACGCTTTGTAAGGTCGAGCGGACATTCGGAAAGCACATGCGACGGGCAGGTCATCGGCCAGAGCGGTCATTGGCGGCACATGGCGCGGACGGCCGGTATAGCGCGTTGACCGGACGTACGGGAAGAAATTTCACCGACCGGCTGCTTCGATCTTTTCGCTACGCCCGGCTCCGACCCTGACCTGCCTGATGACGCCTGCAAGTGCTATGCCCGCTTACCGATCTTCAAGCTTTGGCAGCCGCCGCCAGTGTCTTCGACGTGCGCGGCCGGCAAGTCCGCTTGCAGGTCGATACCGGAGAAAGCGGCCAGCCGGCAGACGGCCAGAGCGTCGCCTTTTACCCGCTGAGCAAACGCCTGGTTGATCCGGCTGCGCCCGTTGAGACGACGACAGACGGTGGCCGGGTTCGCCTGACGCTGACCTTGCATGCCCGGCAGCAGGCCGCGCCGGAAAGTGTCGATGGGGTCGTGGTTGTCAGCGACAGCGACCGTCGCCGGGCCTACCAGGTCGCCGCCAGTCCGGCGCACCTGGTGGCATCGGCGAGTTTTGGCGCCGGCGATGACCTGGCGCAGAGCCTGCCGCTTGTTCTGTTGCTGGCGACGCTCGGCGGCCTGGCCCTGAACCTGATGCCTTGTGTTTTCCCGGTCCTGATGCTCAAGGCAATTCACCTGCTTGAGTCGGTCAAAACCGGTGGCCACGGTCAGCGCCTGCACGGCCTCGCCTATACCGCTGGTGTGGTCCTTTTTTTCGTCCTGGTGGCCAGCGTGCTGCAAATACTCAGGGCCAGTGGCCACACGGTGGGCTGGGGATTCCAGTTGCAGACGCCGTGGTTCGTGGCGGCGCTCACCTACCTGTTGTTCATCCTCGGGCTCCGCTTTTCCGGCATGGTCGAAATCGGCGGTCGATTCACCGGTATGGGTCAGTCACTGGCTGGCCGCAGTGGCTACGCCGGGTCGTTCTTCACCGCCGCGTTGGCTGCCGTGGTGGCCAGTCCGTGCACTGCACCGTTCATGGGCGCGGCCATTGCCTACGCCATCACGCAAGCGTTCTCGACCTCGCTGCTGGTCTTCATCGCCCTCGGTTTTGGCATGGCGCTGCCTTTCCTGGTGGTCTCGTTCGTTCCCCTGTTGGCCCGCAGCTTGCCCCGGCCCTTGGATGAACGTCTTCAAACAGGCGATGGCCTTCCCGCTCTACCTGACGGCGCTCTGGCTACTCTGGGTGCTGGGCCGGCAGACCGATGTGACCCATGCGGTGCTGGTGCTGGTCGGCATGTTGTTGATGGTTTTTGCCGCTTGGCTGTACGGCTTGCGGCCTCCGGCTGGCAGTGCCTGGCTGCGGATCAACGTCGGCGTTGCCGCGGTCAGCGTGATTGGCGCGCTCGCCATCCTGTTCCATCCGGGCTTGCGCTCAAGTGCGCCCGGGCCAGCGGCGATCGTCACCGACGCGCCGTTCTGGGAGCCGTACAGCGCTGACCGGTTTGCCGCGCTGCGCGCTTCCGGTCGCCCGATATTTCTCAACATTACGGCCGACTGGTGCATCAGCTGCATCGCGAACGAGCGCGTGGCGTTGAGTGTTCCCTCCGTGCGCAAGGCCATCCACGCGGCGGGCGTCGTGCCGCTGAAGGGTGACTGGACCAACGGCGATCCAGCGCTGACCGAAATCCTCGAATCCTTTGGCCGCAATGGCGTGCCCCTCTACGTTCTCTACCCGGCGGACCCGAGCCGTCCGCCGCAACTCCTGCCGCAGTGGCTGACGCCCATGAGTGTGTTGGAATCGGTGCACGCGCTCGTTCCTGGACCCGAGTAAAGCCCGCAGAAGCAAAGTCAAAAACAGCACCGGGGCAGCGCCGTCCAGCTGATAGCGAAGTCAAATGCACAACTTAAACTGGGTTGAGTTGCGTCTTGACTCAGGGGACCACCTTACATGCGGATAGGCAATAGCGAACAGATCAGCTTCAGCGTCTACAAGCTGCTCAATGGATCGATCGTCGTTCTTGCGCTGCTGACCGTGCTGGAGGGCGCTGCGCTGACCGAATGGAGTGCGATGGCGACCATTTTTGTGACACTTGCGGCGAACGCCGTCGCCGAGGCCTTTTCCCGCGGGCTGGCGGAAGAAATCGCACGCAAACGCCGGCTCACTTTCGATGAAGCTGGCGTCTTGCTGCGCAATTCGCTGATTGTTATCGTTCCCGGCGTCGTTCCCGCGCTGGCCTTCGCTGCGGTTTCCGCCGGCTGGTTATCGCTCGACATGGCCTTTGCCTTGGCCTGCTGGTTCCTGGTGTTTGTGCTTTTTGCTTCCGGTTTCATGGCGTGCAAGGTGAACGGCTGTCGAGTCTTGCGTGGTCTGGCCTATGGCTTGGTGATCAGTTCTTTTGGCCTGGGCATCGTTGCCTTGCGTCTGCTGGTAACTTAGTTTGCAAAGCGGCGATTATCCGCAACCGGCATCGGACGGACTCGCCTCAGAAATGCACCGAACTCTGGCGACTCATCAAGCAGCCGGCCCGGCAGCGCCCGCAGAGCGTCTACTTTTTCTCGCGCAAGGTGCAGCGAGGTTTCGGTGGTCTGAAATTCGCGCCGTTCCGCGGGGTCGGCGATACGGTCGAAGGAAAGCACTGCAAAATCGACCGTGACCTTCGGGCAGGTCGGGCATCGTCCTGCGTTGACATAGGCGGACCACATGTCGAAGCTTTGCTGTGCGAGCAGCGATGTTTCGGCGTTGAGCAGGTTGGTGGTCGCGTCGGCGAGCGCCTGGGTGGTATCGATCAGGCCCGGGCCATCCTCCGAGGTGAGCCAATCCCGGCCCGAGACGGTCTGGGTATTGGATGCGATGACGAGCACATGCTCCACCCGAGACAGCGCATCGGGCGAGAAGGCGCCAGCCATTTCGAGCACGCGTCCGTAGTGGTTGACCTCACTCATGATGCTACCTCGAATGCCGAGATTGTCGACAATGCCGCCGTCGATAAGCCAGACATTGGGAACGGCATTGGCATCGCTATAGCTGCTCAGCGCGGTCGCTGCATGAAAACGGCGATCTGCCGGGTTGCGCTCGGCCAGTGCCTGCGTCACCCAGGGTGGATTGCGTCCGGCGCATGGGCCTGGGTAGTTGCGCAGCACAACGGGGGAAAACAGGAATGGTACGGCCGCCGAAGCAATCACCGCCCGGGCGACGGAGTAGTTTGAGAGGTCGCAGCACAGATAGTCGAACTGCATTTGCGTAAAAGAAAAAGTGGCGCCCGTATTGAGGTCTGTAGCATTGAGAATGATGTAAGGGGTGTTTCCTGAAGAGGAAAGCTCGGCAAAGGTGCGTTGTTCGAAGAGCGTACTGTCGAAGTACTCGGCGACCGCGTCGGTCCGGCTGAAGTGTGGCGCTACAATCCTGACCAGTTGCTCGGGGGAAAGCAGCCAGGAAATTATTTCGCCCGTCACGTTGCGGTAGAGAAAACGCATCGGAAATTCGGTAACCACCCGTTCGCCGAAGAGTCCGAAGTAGGCGGCAGTAAAGCTGCCTCCAGAGACTGCGGTGATCACGTCGACCTCGTCGAGAAGGCGACGCGCTTTGCCATCGACGAGGATTTCCGTGGCGGCGAGTTTGTCGAGAACCCCCAACGTAAAAGCCGCAGCCCGGGTGCCGCCGCCCGAAAAGGTCAGTACGACGAAGAGCTTGGGTGAGTTGTGGGGCAGGCGATTCGCGAAAGTGTACGCCTTGTCCGGATCGCTTTTGCCAAGCAGTGCGTTGTAAGGCTGGGCGGCACATCCGGTAAACAGTGCAACGGCCAGGGCCGCTGTCCGAAGAAACCCCGGTAGGGCCTGAATCGCACACAATGCAGGTTTCAAGGCTTTCACTTCGCCTTTATTGAGGATCGCTTGGCCAAGACGAAATACGCTCGAAGTAGGATAACCAAGCATCTGAACCGACAGGCCAGTTCGCCAGGAAGCGGTCTCTCCAGGCTGAATGATCGTAGTGAATTGGTATCTGGTCCACGTACGCGCCACGCATAGTGGCGCCGGCGTGCCGCGCTCCTTTTGGCGGGTGACAGCTGACGCGCGTGAGCAGGCCGCTTTGCTGGCCACCCAGATTAGGCATGCCGGCCGCCCCATTGTTACTGAGTAGGCCGGCGTCGATGTGCTTGAATATTGGGGTGCAGGTGTGTGTGCTGGCAAAGACATCGACCTTCGCGCGTTTGAACGCATTATGCAGCCATGCTGGTGCATTCTTTTGGTCGAATGCACCGGGATCGAAGCGCCAGCCGGCCAGAGAATCGGCATCGCCATGGACAATGCCGATACTGCAGTCGGCGACCCGGTAACGCGCAATCATTGGCAATTCGGCGAGTGCAGCAAGGATCTCCGGATGGCGAGCTGCTGTTTGCTTGAGCCGAGCATGAATGCGGTTGGAGCGTTCGACGACGGCACTATCAACGTATTCAGGATAGGCGCAGCCGCAGCCGGCCGCGTCGCCGTCGGCCCCAAGTTCGGCCTCGACATTGCCGGCGGTGGCACGATGGGCGAGCACGCGGCGATTGATTTCAGCGAAACCGGCGTCATCGACGTTGAACCAGTTGAAATCACCGTTGAAAACCAGCATGACCGGGCCGGTTTCCTGCGCCGCCATAGCTTCGATGGCATCGAGCGCCGGCAGGTTGCCGTAGAGGCCGCCGATGACATATAGCGTTTCAGCTTCGACGGCAGACAGCGCGGCGATGGCTTCGGTACCATAACGGTAGCGCAGCGGGCAGCTACGCCCGGCTTCTTCGCTCATGTCAAAAACCACCGCTTCGGATTCGCCGCAGCGAGCGGCCAGGGGCGCCGGACCTGATCGGTGTCCGGGCGATACAAATTCATTAGTTTTTGGTCGTCGACCGCAGCAATTGGCAAATCGAAGGCGAGGCGTCCCTGCTTTAGGCCAAGGACACGCTCGGCCAGGATAGGCAGCAGCGCCGGATTATGAACGACTGAAATCAGCGTCGCATGGTTCGCCGCCTGAGCCAGCAGGTGGCAGACCTCGCCGGCAGCGACCGGGTCGAGCGCTGCCGTCGGTTCGTCGGCAAGAATCAGTTTGGGTTGCTGGACGAGCAGGCGGGCAATGGCGACCTTTTGCCGTTCGCCGCCGGAAAGCCTGTCGGCCCGTGTCTGGGCGCGCGGAAGCAGGCCGACCGCGTGCAGCGCAGCTTCAGCATGGGCGATCTCGGCGGCCGGAAAACAGCGCACCCAGCTTCGCCAGACGCGAAGGCCACTAAGCCGACCGAGGCTGCCGATCAGCACGTTTTCCAGCGCCGAGAGGCGGGTCACCAGATGCAGGCCCTGGTGGATCTGCCCGACTTCGCTGCGCAGGGCGCGCAGTTCATTGGTCGACGGCTGGGCCAGCTTGTGGCCGAGAACCTCGACTGTGCCGTGTGCCGCTGGCATGAAACCGGTGAGCAGGCGCAGCAGGGTCGATTTGCCCGCGCCGTTGTGGCCGACGATGGCGATACGCTCGCCTTGCCGGATGTCGAGCGCGTCGACATCGAGCAGCGCCCGGCCGTCGGCAATGCAGCAGACTTTGCGCAGAGAGATGGTATTTTTGGTCATGACAAGGCCTGCCGGATGCGCCGGCTCATGGCATCGAAGGCGGAAACCATGAGCACGATGACGATCAGTACGGTCGATAACCGCCCCCACTGGAAAAGCGAAGTCGCTTCGGTGATCAAGAGGCCGAGCCCGCCGGCGCCGATGATGCCGAGAATGGTCGAATCGCGGATGTTGAATTCCCAGACGTACAAATGACTGGAAACGAATTGCGGCAACACCGAGGGCCAGACGGCGTTGAAGAAAACCTGATCGGGCGTCGCGCCGACGCTGCGCACAGCATCAATGGCCGCCATGTCGAGCGACTCGATGGCTTCGGCGAACAGTTTGCCGTAGGTGCCCAGCGAGTGCAGGCCGATGGCCAGGATGCCGGCAGTCGGGCCGAGGCCGACAATGCCGACCAGAACCAGCCCGAAGACCAGGGTGTGAATGGAGCGGGTGATGTCGAGGAGGCCCTTGGCCAGCCAGGCCAGCGGCTTCGGTGCGGCCAGGTTGCGCGCCGTCAGTATCGCCAGAGGCAGGGCAAGCAGGGCCCCGAGCAGCGAGCCAAGAGTGGCAATGCGAATGGTCGTCCAGGTGGCTCGGCCGAGGCCGGCCAAGTAATCGACTTCGACTTCCTGGCGGTTCTCGACGCGCAGCACGGTGCCGTCGTCGCTCTTGTATTCGAGATGCGGGTTGCCGAACCAGACGTCGAGAAAACTCGGGTGGGAAAATTCGCCCACCGTCTTGACCAGGTTGGCCACCGGATTACGCCCCAGCGACAGTTCGTCTTCACTCGCCAGTGTGCCGAGGCAGGCGGCGACGAGCAGCGCGTAGATCAGCGTCAGCCCGAGAAAACCGCACCGGCCGCTGAAAAATTCGACGATGCGATCGACAAAACGGGTCGTCAGGGCGTGAGTGCTCATTATCTCGCCTGTAGTTTCCCGGTGGCCAGGCCTGCGTCGCGGATCGGCTTGTAGAAGGCGTTGTCGCGGCTGACGAAGCCGGTGTAATGCGGCGGCAGCAGCTTGGGGTCGCGCTTGAGTTCTTCACCGATGCCGCTCAAGGCCGCCTGAAGTTTGCCGATCAGCGCCTTGTCGCCGGCCAGAGTGGCGCTGATGGCGAAGGCGTCGTTCGGCAGCGGGTCTGAAGTCCAGATGATTTTCGAGTCCTCGGCCTTGATCAGACCCTGCTCGATCATCGCGTTGCGATTGCGGTTGTAGTCAGCGCCAGCGTCGAGCACACCCTGCGTGACCTGGGTCTCGATCGCCTGGTGCGAGGTGTGGATGACCTTGCTGAAATACTTCTCCGGGTCGATGCCCTGGATCATGAAGTGGTGCAGCGGGATTAGGTAGCCTGAAGTCGAACCCTTGTCGCCAAAGGCGAAGGTCTTGCCCTTGAGGTCGGCAAGCGTGTTGATGCCGGATTTCGGACTGGTGACCGTGATGGCGAAATACTCGGGCTTGCCGTCGTAGAGGATGGTCGAAATGACCTGGACGCCGGCCTGGTGATTGGCCAGTACGTAGCCCCACGGGCCCATTAACGCCAGATCGGTTTCGCCATTGGCCAGCGACTTGGCGAGGCCCTCCCAGCTATCGACGGTGCGCAACTCGACCGGGCGATTGAGTTTTTTCGACAGGTAGTCGGCGAGTGGGCGATAAGTCGCGTCGTTCTTTTCCCGGTCCGGCTGGAAGAGGCCGACGCCGAACTTGGGCGGCGGCTCGGCGGCGCTGGCTGCAGTTGCTACGGTCAACAGGGAAAACGCGGCAAAAATGGAAAGAAGGCGGGCGATGCGTTTCATAGTTTCTCCAGGGTTTCAAGTCGTTGAATCAGGCTTGGCACGTCGATGGGTAGGTAGGTGGTGATGTCGAGGTCGCGATCTTCAAAAACATCGCGATCGGGAAGCTTTTCCTGCCTGTCGGCGATGACGGCATCGCGCTGGCGAACAAGCGCTTCGATATGCGGCCGGTACAGACGAACCATGGCCGTGATCCAGCGATTGACCGCCCAGTTCGGAAAGGCGTGCCCGATGGCGAAGAGGTCGAGCATGGCGACGACCTGTTCGGCCGGGTACCACGCTTCGGCCGTCACCCAGCGATTGGTGCAGAACAGCCCCATCGGGTAACCCCAGGCATCCATCGAGATGGCGACGAGATGGCTGATCGCTTCGTCGCCGGTCGGCCAGGGGTCGCTGGCCAGCGGGTAGTCGATTGGCCGGCTGCCTTCGGGCATGCCATCGGCGCGCAGGAATGTGTGGAAATGGCCGTGTTCATCTTCGTTACCGCGGTGCGCATGGTAGTAATACTGGCCGTGTGTCTCAGCATCGAAGACATCGTCGCTCGGGTAATGCTCGATTTCGACGAAATCTCCCTGGCCGCGCAGGACTTCGCCAACGATGTTGAGGCCGCCATTTTCCAAGGCCCGATAACAGGCTTCAATCTCGCGGCCGGCGGCAAGCATCTCGCGGCGCCGGGCGGTGGGCAGGGCAGTGAGGTCGATTTCCGGGATCATGCGATATCAGCGGAGGCCGTCATCCCCGCCGACCGGTGTGTCGATCACCCAGCCCAGGTTGAGTTTGGCGTTATGCATGGCTTCGAACACGCCAGCCTGGGAGGGGGCCGAGGGCGCCTCCGCCTTGAAGGATGAACACGGCATTTCAGGTACGACCGACTTTTTGTTGTCCATGTTGCCTTCCTCCATTGCAATGATGTGATGGCAAAACCGCCCCGGACTCCGAGACGGTTCCGGTAATCGGGATGTCAGTGCTTTTTGGCTGCGCAGGGATTCTTTGCGGCACACGGATTCTTCGCCGCACACGGGTTGCGGGCAGCACAAGGATTCTTTGCCACGCAGGGATTGGCCTGGCCAGCAGCTGGTTTGAATCCCTTCTGCAGGCTGCCGACATAAGCGACCAGGGCGGCGAGCTCCTTCGACTTCCAGCCCAGCGGCTTGGCTTCCATCGGGCCGATCATGCACATCTGCACCGCCTCGTCGAGATTGATAGCCCCCACGCCATAGTTTTCGCTGGCCATGCCCACCTTGTGTGGGTACGGCTGGGCAAAACTTTCGTTATAGGCGCCGTAGGACTGGTGGCAGGTGGCGCAGGCCATGCCATTGGTGGATAGCTTCGTGTCATTGAACAGCTTTTCACCAAGCTTGATCAATTCGGCCTGATTGCCTTTGTAGGGCGTGTAGTTGGCAGGGCGGGAGATCATTTTTGCGCCGCCAGGATTGGCCGCCGCGCAGGGATTCCTGGCGGCACAAGGGTTACGTGCTGCGCATGGGTTTTTCGCTGCGCAGGGATTGGCTATGGCAGCGCCACTCAGTGCGGTGGCCATGAGGCCGACCGAAAGCATGGCGGTGGTTGTTGCGCGGATATATTTCTTGCGATTCATGATGAGTCTCCTCCGGGTTGTACTACTAGGCAATCGAGGCTGTCTGGGTGGCCTCGTTCGGCGCCAGCGCGCCACCACAACTGCTCCCCGGGCCGGCGGTGCAGCCATAGCAATGATCGGCTACCCGGATTGGGCGGCCGGACAAATCGGCTTCAATCAAATCAGCCAGATGAACCGGCCCGGCCTGTGGTCCGCCCAGCGTCAGCTCGAGCATCTGGTTGAAGTCGCAATCGAAGACATCGCCCCGCCAACCGACAGAGAGCAGTGAGCGGCACATCACGCCCTCAAGGTTGGCCGACTGATAGGCGCCCTTGAGCAGTTTCATGTAGTCATGGAATTCGTTGCGCGACACCAGTTGACTGCCGAAACGCTTGATCGGCATGTTGGCCAATGCGAATAGCTGATTGAACATTACCCCGTAGCGAGTGGCCAGTTGCTCCTTGTAGGCGGCTTCGAGCTTGACTTGGTTGGGCGGCAGGCTCGGCCCGAGCGGGTTGTAGACCAGGTTGAGTACGCGGCCGCAGCCGGGTAGTCCGTAGCCCAGCGCATTTAGCTTACGTAGTCCGTTGATGCTAGCCTGGAAAGTGCCATTGCCGCGCTGGGCGTCGACATTTTCTTCAAGATAGCAAGGCAGTGAGGCAACGATTTCGACGTTTTTCTCGGCAAGGAAATCAGCCAGTGTTTCGTACCCCGGCTCGCTCAAAATAGTCAGGTTGCAGCGATCGATGACCCGCATACCTAGTGACTTGGCTTCGCTCACCAATCGGCGAAAATTGGGGCTCATCTCTGGCGCGCCGCCGGTCAGGTCGAGCGTTTGCACAGACTGCCGACGCGCGAAGTCGAGCAGCAGGGACATGGTCTCCCAACTCATTTCTTCGGTCCGCTTCGGGCTCGCCGCGACGTGGCAGTGGAGACAGGACTGGTTGCAGCGATATCCGAGATTGGCCTGAAGCGTTTCGAGCTTCTGGCGTCGAATGGCCGGGAACTCCGTTTTTACCAACAGTGGAAAGGTGTCACGCATTATTCTTCTCCGAATCTGGCTTAATCATCAATGCCCCGGCCCCGATTTTTGTGGCCACGAGTTCGAGGTTAAATCGTGCCTTAAGAAGGGGCCGTGAAATGCTGAGCGCATCTAAGTTTAGAGGGGTTGCGCCGGGCTTGGCAGAAGGGTCGCGTAGCGCGACTGGAGACGAGTCCGACGCGGTCGCCGAGGTCAGGCGGTGATCAGTGGGGCGCAAGAAGGAAATTGTGCTGCGGGCCGGTCCATGCCGTCTCGCGTGAGGTCGCGGTGCCAATATACAGGCTCGAACGCCGGCGCGATCGGGCGCTGGCGGGCATCGACGCCGGGCCCGTTCCACACGAAACGACATATTGCGACACGAAGTCGCTGGTTAAAGCTGTTCCCACTTCAACAGGAGGGAACCACCCGTGTCACCGGGTGAATCTAGACGCCTGAATCAAGAAGCGGCGTTGACAACGTAACGAAGCACGACAACGTGCGGGGTACAAATCGTGAGACGCGTGCCCTTCTGGCAGCCACAAGCCGGATGAGTGCTAGATAATTGGTATGGTGAAAACATTTGAATCTGTGATAAAGGTCGTGAATCGTAACAAGCGGAAGTGGCTACTACGCTTGAACCAAAAGGTAATGGAGGTGGGAACAGCGCTTTATGTCTGCGCTTTCGTGACCCATACGCCTCCCGGCCGACAGCAGGCACCTAACCCGATATGCTTTGCCAGGGGAACGTGGAAACCCCGTATCGCTCCCTTCGGGGACAGCAGGCTGCAAAGCCTGCCCATGGCGGTGCGGGTGTAGGATGTCGGAAAAAGCGAATGCCGTTCTGTAATCGAACGGATACGGGTTTTAAGGTTACCCGGCGCGAAAGCGAGCCCACGTCCGATAGGTGGTACGTCGCGAGAAAGCTCGGAGAACCGTTGATGTGGGGGAAAGCAAATGGACGCTGCTTCACGGGCGTGTGCACCTCCAACATTGTCGAAAGACATGTACAGCGGCTGTGGGTCGGTATCGCGAAGGTCGCTCGGGGAGCATTCCGAGTTCCCGGGTCGGCACGTATTGAGGCTGGCCTTTGTGCTGCTCGAGCCGAGTGATGGGAAACTATCACGCTCGGTTCCTCGGGGGCTGGGCGCGGGCAACCGCGCCTGGCTACCCTCCGACATCCTGTGGCTTGCCCATTTTTCCGCCACAAAGCCTGCCAACCGCAGGCCGAAAGTCAGCGGGCGCGCGCCGCCTTCTGTATTCGCTCCCTGGCGAGATGGCGGGTTGGCGAGTTGGTTTCGCTACCCGCGAAGGCGCACCACGATTATCGAGGCATCGTCAATGATGCGCCGCAAGCCAGCCAGTGCCGCGGACGACGGATGCGACATTGACCCATACGGAGCCGGCAAGCGATGAAGCCCTCATTTCCTCTTCTTCCCTTGACAGCCGCCACCTGGACGGCGCCGCACAATCTGCTGATTCTCGTCCTGGTGGCCGCCACCTACCTGGCCGCCGGCGTCTTGTCCCTGGAGCTGTATCCGGTCGGTGACGGACTTGCCGGCATCTGGCCGCCCGCCGGCATCGCCGTTGCTGCCGCATTGATCGTCGGACCGTTCGCGACTGCGAGCATTCTCGTCGGCGACTTCCTTTTTAGCCTCTACGCCGGCTGGCCACCGATTCCCGCGTTGACACTGGCACTTGGCAGCCTCGCCGAGGTTCTCGTCGCCTGGCTGCTGCTGGTTCGCTGGATGCCGATCGATCTCCGTCTGCAGCGCACACGCGACGTCGCAGCATTCATCGTCATGGGCGCCTTGCCCGGCGCGCTGCTCTGCGTCGCTTTGCGTGTCGGACTGTTGGCGCTCCTCGGGCGCGGCAACGAACTCACGGCAGAGCATGTCAGCGGGCTGGTCATCGGCTTCGTCGCGCATAGCCTCGGGATACTGGTGGTAGCCCCCGTCGTCCTGACCTGGACTGCGGAACCCGGACTGCCACGGCAGCGAATCGAGTTCTACCTCCTGCTTCTCGCTGCGATAACGCTCAACGTGATCGGCTTCTCGGTGACTGTCGCAGCGCCGGGCTCGGCAATTCTCTACACCATATTTGTCGCCGTATTGTGGGCAGCCTTGCGCTTCGGCCCGCGCGAAACCGCCCTGGTCATCGCCATGACCGGGGTCTTCGCCACCTGGGCTGCAGGCAGTAGCAGTGGCCCATTCATGCTCTCGAATCAGCGCGAAGCGCTGATTTCTCTGAGCCTCTTCCTTTTCGTGGCGACGGCAACGGCCTTGTTTTTGGCCGCTGCCGCTCGCGAGCGCGATCTCTACCTGCGCCGCGTCGTCGAGAGCGAACATGCACAGCGCGCCCTGATCGATCAGATGGCGGAAGGTGTGATCACGCTCGACAGCAACGGGCGACTCGACTTCGCCAGCCAGCGCTTCTGCGCCTTGTGCGGCAAATCGCAGCAACAGTTGCTCGGCCAACGCCTGGATGAGATTTTCGACGACGCCGCTGCATCCGCGCTCGAGTCTCTGCCGAGTGCCATTCCCTCGGCGCACGATATCGAGACCGAGGTTTCCCTGGCGCTGCCGGGGCAAGGGAATCGCACCCTGGTGATCACCGCGCGCGGCCTGACTGCTGCCGACGGGCATCCGACCGGGACGCTGGCGGTAATCGGCGACATCACCGACCGACGCCGCGCCGAGGAACTGTCGCAGCAGCATCTGCGCCAGTTGGCGCACATGGGACGCGTCAAGTCTCTTGACGAAATGGCGGTTGCCATCGCCCACGAAGTTGCCCAGCCCCTGACGGCGATCACCACCTACGTTCAGGCGGCGCTGCGCTTCCTGCCGGCCGAGGGCGTCCACCGCAGCGTCATTCAGGACGCGCTGCTCGGTGCCTCGTCGCAGGCGCGCCGAGCCAGCGCCGTCGTCAGTCGCATTCGCGCCTTCGTTCAGGACAGACCCTGGCAGCCGAGGGAGTTGCTGGTTCACGATTTGTTGACGGAAACGGGGCGTTTCGCCTCGCCGGAAGCTCGACAGCATGGGGCAAGCCTGCTGGTCGCTCCCAGCCGCACGCCTTGCCGCCTCCTGGGCGATGAAATCCAGATCCAGCAGGTCTTGCTCAACTTGATCCGCAACGCCGCCGAGGCCATGGCAGAGCACTCCAGTCCACGGCGGCAGATCGCCCTGGCGGCCGAGCGCACCAGCGACGGCATGGTCGACGTCTCGGTCAGTGACACCGGGCCGGGGATCGAAGCCGCCTACCGCGACAAGCTCTTCGAAGCCTTCTGCAGCAGCAAGAAAGACGGTGTCGGGATCGGGCTGGCCTTGTGCCGTTCCATCGTCGATGCCCACGGCGGCCGACTATGGGCGGAAACGCCCGCCACCGGTGGCGCCATATTTCACGTTGTCTTGCGCGAGGTCAAGCATGGAAAACACACCACAAGCTGAAGTCGAAGCCCAACTGCCGCTCGTCTATATCGTTGATGACGAAGCGGCCGTACGCGACGCGCTGGGCTTGCTGTTTCAGTCGGTCGGACTCGCGCATGTCGGTTTTCCGGATGCGCAGGCCTTGCTCGCCCACCCCTTGCGCAGTGCGCCGTGTTGCCTGCTCACCGACCTGCGAATGCCCTTGATGAGCGGCATCGAGCTCGTCGAAACGCTGCGCAAGCGGGGCGTGTCCATGCCGGCAATCATCATCAGCGGCCACGGAGACATCAAGCAGGCAGTGCGTGCCCTGAAATGTGGCGCCGTGGATTTCATCGAGAAGCCTTTCGACGACCAGGACCTCATCGATTCGGTCAACGCGGCGCTCAAGCTGTCCATGAACGATGCTTCAACAGACGCGCCGGCAGCGCCGGCTGAAGGAACACGGCCCGGGCGGCAGGCGCAGATTTCGCCCCGCGAACTGGAAGTGCTGCGCCTGGTGGTGAAGGGTTGCCCGAACAAGGTGATCGCTCGCGAACTCGGGATCAGTGCGCGCACCGTCGAGGTACACCGCGCACACGCGATGCAGAAGCTCGGGGCCTCATCCGTCGCGGAGTTGGTTCGCGTCGTCCTGCATGGTGGGCTTCTCGATCAAGCGCTCGATGAGCCCCTAAGTAATCACCACGCCATCGCTAGGTAGACGCACGAATGTTTTCAAACGCGGCTGCGGACTACATTGAGGCTGCAGGGTGAAAGCGGCGTAAAACCAGCAACACCACCAAAGCCACCACAGCCAACCTCTCCCATGCACACCGAGGCTCCAGGCGCCACATTGAAACGCCAGCGACTGGAGCACTAACGCAAGGCACTTCGTTTCGAGGAGATACAAAATGAAACTCACCAACACTACGTCCGCAATCGCATTGCTGATGGCTCTTTCCGGTGGGCTGGTATCCGGCCAGGCCCTGGCCGACCTGCCTTCCCCGCAGGTAGACATCCGGACCATCGACACCAACAAGAACGGCAAGGTCGAGAAGGATGAATACCTCGCCTTCATGGCCAAGGAATTCGACAAGTCGGCGGGCAAGAAGGGCTACTGCACTTTCGAAGAGGTCAACCAGGGGTTCGAACACATGTCCAAGCAGCTGTACATGGGCGGCGGCTAGCCTGGCCATTCCTCATGCAAAATGAGGCATTCCCCTCTCTTCAGCTGCCAGCGAAAAGAGGGGATTTTCAATTCCGCCTGGAGATTCTCATGCTCAAGACGACAAGGACAGCACCGCCAGGATCGCGCCGCGCGTGGCTCCAGTTCGCCATGGCCACACTTGTCACCCCCTGGGTTTTCAGCGCACACGCCGATCTCGAGATCGGGCAGCCAGTTCAGGCCCTGGACATCGAACTCATCGACGGCACACTCACGACCGCCGATCAGTGGCGGAGCAAGACCGTCATCTATCTGTTCTGGGCGACATGGTGCCCGATCTGCGTCGGCGAGATGGCGGCCTATCAGGCGCTGCGTAACAGGCACAAGAGCCAGGGTCTCGAATTGCTGGCACTGGCGCTCGACCAGGAAGTCAGCGAAGTCAGAGCCTTCGCCGCGGATGTCGGCTACGACTTCCCTATGGCCATGCGCAGCGATGCCGTTCGTGGCGCCTTCGGCGACATACGCGGCACGCCGACGGTATTCATCGTCGACCGGCGTGGCATCGTCGGCTTCAAGCACCTTGGCGCCATTGCGCCAGACGATCTCGGACGCATCGTTGAAACGCTGCTTGAGCCCGTAGTCCCTCCCGCTGGCCAGATGCGCCCATCATCGTCGGTTTGACATGCCATCGCCCAGATGGGGTCGTCTCAGAAAACGGAAAATAAAGCACGGTAAGCAATCCGGCGAGCCTCTATTGTAGTCTCAAAGTGACTACAACAGAGGCTCTGAAACCGCTTTAAGGGAAGCCGCTATGAGCACCGCTGATACCTATGTCCGCGCCCGCATCGACACCAATACCAAGGAACGCGCCGCTGATGCGCTCGACGCAATGGGCTTGTCCATTTCTGACGCTATTCGCTTGCTGATGCTGCGCATAGCCGATGAGCGCCGTTTGCCCTTCGATGTGAAGGTTCCCAACGCCACCACGCGCAAGGCCATTGCCGAGCTTGAGACTGGGAAGGGCAAGCGGTTCGACAGCGTTGACGACCTGATGGCAGATCTGCATGCGGACGACTGACCAGCCGCTTGATGCCAAATGCCGCGACCATGACTTGAGCGGCGATTGGGCAGGCTACCGTGAATGCCACGTCAAGCCCGACCTGCTGCTGATCTACCGCAAGTCGGATGCCGACACCCTCAGAGTGGCGCGGCTTGGCTCGCACAGCGAGCTTTTCGGTTGAGCCTGTCCGGTTTGAAGTACGCTTCAACTTGGCGTCAGGTGAACGCTCAAGTCACGTCAGATTAGGGCCGCTACTAGCGTGCTCTATTTTCCGTTTTCTGAGACGACCCCAGGAGCTGCTACCTATACCGGTAATTCCGGGGGCTCGTGTTGTTATTTATGATCGTAGTAGTGTCTGGCTCGCGCATTCCGCACGCCGAATACATGCGCCGCTTTGCCGCTCCGATTGAAGCACGACTCGAACTATTGGAACCTGCCGCAAGGTCGTAGCTCCACTGGGCTTTTTCACAGTCCTGACTGTTGACTGTTCTTCGCTTCGGCCCGCAGTTCGTCGTCTCTGCGCTCATATCGTCGCTCAGCAGCGGCAATCGTTTGCCACTGTTTCTCGGTAACCGCCAAGCTCTTGGCTTTTCCGAAGTCGCCGGTAGCCACTGCTTCGGCAACCTTTGCATCGAGCACCCGGGCCTCGCTATTCCGTGTTCTAGCCGCGTCTCGCTGGTCTGGGTAGGCTTGGCTCGATCCTTGAAAGATTTGCTCTTCGCGATCCTCGCCGGAACAAGGGGCGTCAGAGAAAGCTGTTCCGCCTGAAGGGGTCTTGCATTTGTAGTATGCCTGGCCGAGAGCTGGCGACGACAACATGGCAACACTCAAGACCAGAAGCGCGGCAACGTTTTTCATTTCCATTCCTTAAGTGAGTGTAATGGCATATTACATCTCTACAGCATGGCCGAGAAGCTAAAAGCAAATGGCTGGCTGCTCAGAGCGCAGTCTGCGGTCAAGCCAAAAGGCCGCAGTTCTGGAGCGCGCGAGAAAATTGCGAGCTGGTCGCGAGGAATGCGCCATCATGCGGAGTTCTCCCCAGCTATTGCCTTCGAGTAGAACGAGCGCCGGAACGAGCGGCCAACGTCTGATATCGACGCGATGGTCGGCACCAGCGATTGGCGCCTTAGCCAGAATTGCCACTCCAATACGCGGAGAGTCTTCAGATTTCATGAGGGACATATCCATATGCTTGCCAGACCGTGCTTCGGGGCAAGGCGATCACTCACTCGACTGTCCGAATTTCCGGGGCCCGCTCTCGTGCGCCAGAATTCTTACAGGTCAGCTCCATCATTCGATATAGGGCAAGTATCCTCTGTCTCAACAAACCGGAAATCAGCGAAACCCGCATGCGCTTCCTCGCCCGTATTGTCGGTATCTGATGCGACGGCCAGGCCTCGTAATTCGCTGTTTATATCTCCGAAGGAGCGTCGGAAATCTGCCAGAACATTCCGTCGCTCCTGTACCCAGACGCCAGCCTGGCTTGTACCGGAGCGTAACACCAGCATACGCGCCCGATCCGTATAGACGTTGTCCTGCAAGGTGCCGATCGGATGACGGTTGTCCCAGATGTAATTCAGCGCGGCATCCGGCACTTGGGCACCATAGATTGAACGAGCTAGGTGGAGCTTGGTGCGGGTGCAGAAACTCAGCTGATCCGGTGGCACCGCAAACGTCAGGTAGACCCGAGCGGCGTAATCGTCACCGGATTTTTGGGTCATGTCGGCGGAGGCAACAGGCGCATCAATCCGCCATTGCCAGCACAGAATGGGAGTCTTTTTCAAATCTACCGCAAGCGGGCGGCCAAGTAACGCCATGCTCTTCTTTGCCTTGGCCTCAATGGCAACCACGCCGTCCCATTTGCGTAGCGTGTATTGGGTAGGCGGCACCCGCTGGTCGAGGTGTTGAATTTTCCAGGGGGCCGGAATTATCTTGTCTGTTTCACTGAATCTGCCAACCCAGAGCGGATCAGCTTGGGCTGCGAATGGTGCGGTTATGCCGACCAGGCAGTACAGGAAACGACTGTTCATGCACTTGCTCCATTTTGTTCAGCCTCTGGTAAACGCTCAGCCCAGTTGATGCGGCGGTAGTCGAAGCCGTTTTCCAGCGTCGGCTTGATTACTTGAAAAAAGGGCGAGACATCGAAGTCTCTAGGCACGAACAGGCTGTGATGGCGAATCCTCATTATTTCCTCGATACAGCCCGCGCAGTCCTTGTGATCGGTGGTGCGTAACTCGATTCTAGCCAGAATGGGATAGCGCACCGACTGGAAGCATTGAGCGATCAGTGTTGAGCAGATGGCCCGCGTGGGATCGCCGCTGCCCAGCGACAGCATGCACCGCCGCCAACGTTGCGGTACGGGTGGCGTAGGAATCAGGTAACGTGCCAGATCGAAAACGTTTCTCAGGTCGTACTGCTGGCCGACCCTTACCAGTCCGTAGTCGATGATCCGCTGCCGGTCTGCGTCGGTGAGGCCGACCGGTCGGCAGATGCGGCAGTGCAGGCCATCGAACTCAGAAAGTTCGACCAGCCGAACGCCTTCGATAATGTCGGCCTCAACAAAGCACGAGGGAGATCTACCGGAACCGCTACGACCAGCAGCATCGCCAATGTATAGCGCCGCATGGGACCAGGTAGATTGGGTCAGATACTTGATTGCCACGCTGACACGCGTGTCGCCTTCAACCAGAAGCACATCCCCCGGCCGTAGCGTCTTTTCCAGAAGCTCCAAACGGGTCGGCAGCGAGACCCCATGGCGATGATGCGGCTGGCTCAACCAGTGCCCCAACCAACTGCCTGCACGTCGAGCCAGAGAATTCATCGATGCTCCCTAGCGACGCCCGGACGAAGCGCTATCGTTCAAGCGCCAGTCATAGTCGAGGAACTCCAGCTTGTAGTCGCCTTGCCGAATCCGCTCCTGAGCCTCCGGTGCTTTGGTGAGTTGCCCGGCATAGTGGCCAAAGGTGGTTTTGAGTGAGACAAAGCCTTTGTGTCCTTTTTCAAAGTCCTTGCCGTACCAATCGAAGATCTTCGAGACCTGCAGATTTCCGCTGACGGCATCGAAACGATTACGACTGCTGTCTGCCAGGAAATGACGCATGCCGTCTTCCAGTTGGCTATCCAGCTTGTCGGCGGTAAAAGCCTCGGCGCGCAGCATCGGGCAACCGATCGAGGCACAGACAACTGCGGCATGAATGCGTGGATCGTCGAAGGCTCCAGGCTCACGGATAAGCCCGTGTTCGATATCATCGAGTGCCATTTCCTGGCCAAAGAGTGGAATGAAGTTCTTCTTCCAGGGTGACTGGAAAACGCTGCCAATATCCTTGATAGATTTGAGATCCGGGTACTTGCTAAGAACCAGTTCGACCGTCCAGGCGTTGTAACCATTGATCAGGAAGGCTAGCCGCTGCGGCTTTGTCCACTGTTTGTACTCGGCTTCCGGGACGGCGGAAACGGCTTTTAGCCAGGTCTTGATCTGAGCTTGATCCGCAGCCATGCCACGATAGTCGACCCGACTAGAATTGCCATCTGGCGCCACCTTGACGTGTTTACCGAGCAACGTATTCCACTCACGGTATTGGTGGTCAAAGGCCAATGCGGAGAAACTGGTGAGTGCAAAGACCGCCAACAAGATAATTGTTTTTATGAGCGACATGTGGCTTACCCCCGGCGCCAAGTGTGGAAGCGTTCGACCCAGGCCAACAATTTCTGCGGTGCATGCGCCTTCTTCCAGTTGCCGGCGACATACTTGTTGGCCTCGGCCAGCGTCGGGTAGATATGGATGGTGCCGAGGATTTTGTTCAGACCGATGCCTTGCTTCATGGCCAGTACGTATTCGGCGATCAGGTCGCCGGCGTGTTCGCCGACGATGGTGACGCCAAGAATCCTGTCTTTGCCCGGCACCGTCAGCACCTTCAGGAAGCCATGGGCCTCACTGTCGGCAATCGCCCGGTCAAGGTCGTCAATGTCGTAGGTGATGACTTCGTAGAGAATGCCTTTTTCCTTGGCTTCCAGTTCGTTGAGGCCGACACGGGCAACTTCTGGTTCGACGAAGGTGGCCCATGGGATCACCGAATAGTCGGCCTTGAATTTCTTGAGCGGATCAAACAGCGCGTTGACCGCGGCGTACCAAGCCTGATGGGCGGCAGTATGGGTGAATTGGAAAGGACCGGCAACGTCGCCAGCGGCGTAGATGTTCGGGTAATTGGTTTGCAGGAATTCGTTGGTATCCACGGTGCGACCGGTCGGAATGCTCAGTTCTTCCAGACCGAAACCTTTGAGATTGGCGGCACGGCCGACAGCAACGAGCACGGCATCGAACGGAATACGGATATCCTGTCCTTCGTATTCAGCAATCAGGAGCTTTTCTCCATTCTCCATGACGACCTGCTTCGCTCGATGATTGAGGAGTACATCAATCCCTTCCGCACGGAAGCGCTGGGTGACCAGTTCGGAAACCTCCGGGTCTTCGCGAACCATTATGCGGGCACCCATTTCGACTTGCGTCACCTTGGCGCCCAAGCGAGAGAAAGCCTGCGTCAGCTCGCAACCAATCGGCCCGCCACCGAGCACGACCAGACGCTTCGGCAGTTCGCGGATGTCCCAGACGTTGTCGGACGTCAGGTAGCCGACCTCCTCCAGGCCGGGGATCGGCGGCACGAAGGCGCTGGCGCCGGTAGCGATGACGATGCTGCGGGTCGACAGGCGCTGGGTACTGCCATCATCGCGGGTAATATCGACCTCCCAAGGCGAAACGATCTTGGCGCTGCCCTGCACGACATCGACGCCCAGTTCGGTGTAGCGCTCTGCCGAGTCGTGCGGTTCGACCGTCTTGATCACCGCTTGCACGCGCTTCATGACATCAGAAAACTCGAAGTTGGCATCGGCCGAAGCGATGCCGAACTCCTGCGATCGCGTGATGTGTGAGAGGAACTTGGCTGAGCGAATCAACGCCTTCGACGGCACGCAACCGGTATTCAGGCAATCACCCCCCAACTTGTGCTTTTCAACAAGGGTCACTCTGGCCTTGACAGCAGCAGCGATGTAGGAGGTCACGAGGCCGGCGCTACCGCCACCAATGACCACAAGATTGCGGTCGAAACGCGTCGGCTTCTGCCACTTGGCGAATACCTTGTTCATGCGAACTATCTCCACGAGTTTGCGGGCAATCAGGGGAAAAATGCCGAGCAAGACAAACGAGCCGAGCAGGCCCGGAGAGAGGATGCCGGACAGGGAGTCCAGTTTGGCCAGTTGAGTACCGGCATTTACGTAGACCACCGTGCCAGCGAGCATCCCGAGTTGGCTGGCCCAGTAATAGGCTCTGGTTTTCATGGCGGTCAGACCGAACAACAGATTGACCAGAAAGAAGGGGAAAAGCGGAACCAGACGCAGGGTAAAAAGGTAGAAGGCGCCTTCGCGTCGCACCCCGTCGTCGATAGCCGCCAAGCGCTGCCCAAAACGTTCGCTAACCCAATCGCGCAGCAGAAATCGAGACATCAAGAAGGCAAGTGTTGCGCCAATAGTTGATGCAAAAGAAATTATTACCACTCCCCAGAGAAGTCCGAATACCGCACCGCCAGCAAGAGTAAGAAGCGCAGCTCCTGGAAATGAAAGGGCGGTAACAATGACATACCCGACGAAAAAACAGGCAATGCTCAGTAGTGGATTTCTTGTACGAAAAGCCTCAATGGCGGCTTGTTGATTTTTGAGCGACTGGAGACTTATGTATTGGCCTAGGTCATAGTGAAAATATAATCCGACCAACAACACGATGACAGCCAGCAGGGCCAGCTTTTTGTATTTCATGAACGATATCCGATGAATTGTTAGCACGGGTGACAAGAAAACGTTTCCTATATAGGTCGCAGGAAGGACGTTTTCATTACATTTTTATTGTGTTATTTGGCATCAAGCCAGGCGGCTAGCCAATCCTCTCAACTTGGCGTTCCGTCATGCCATGCTTGTCTGCGCCAAAAAAAGGCCGTGGTAGCGCCGAGTGTTGGTGCCGGTCAGGGTAGCGACTACCGACGGCGCAGGCGCCGTTACGGTTGGCCAGCCACCATTCGCGCCGTTCGGCTGCGGCCTATCCGGCATTGCCGATCTCTCTTCGGCCAAGCCGTGCACCCAGACGCAGGCCCCAGGCATAGATGGTGAGCGCCGGGTTGACCCTGCTGGAGCGTGGCAGCACGCTACCGTCGGCCACGAAGAGCCCCTGTATGCCGTGCACTTGGCCGTCGGCATCCACCACCGAGGTTTTTGGATCGGCGCCTGTGATCAGGCTGCCCAAGGCATGGGCGGTGCCGGCCAGCCCCACGTAACGGGAGACGCCCAGCATACCCGCCTTGCGTAGGCCGGCTCCGAAGGCCTGGATAATGTGCCGATGCTCGGCCTGTGCCGGTGGCAGGCGGTCGATTTCGTAGTCCAGCACCGGCACGCCACCGTGGCCGCCGCAGGAGATGACGCGGTTGTCCGGATGGGAGCCATCCTCGGTAGTGACAAAAAACCCGTAGGCCCGTGCGCCCATGGCCCGCGCGACAAATTTTGGCACCGCAGCGGGCAGCTGGGTGGCAAGAATTTCGCCGTCCATCCAACCAAGGCACTGCACCGTACTGTGGGGAAACTTGTCGTTGAGAAAGAAGGCCGTCTTGCGCAATACGTCGCTCTTCTTGAATGGCGAGAAGCCCAACAGGGCGCTGTTGACATGCAGCTTGAAGTTGGCCCCGACCAGGGCGGTCGAGGGTAGGTGCTCAGCCAATCCGCTGGCTTCGAGATAGTCCTGCAACAGGCGTGGGGAACTCATGGCGCCGGCCGCCAGAATCACGCCGCCGGCCAAGTGGCGGCGACCGTCGGCACATACCACACCGATGATGTGCGCCGGGTCGTCTTTGGTAGGCAGTAGCCCGGTCACTGTCTGCCCGGGGAGGAGGGTAAAGTCTGCTTCCCCCTGGAGATCGTCCAACAGGTTCCACTCCGCGTCTGACTTGAAGCCGCAGGCGGAGGCGAAGCCATCGAAGTGTTTGGCCTCTTCCGGGTGTTCGAGGATCTCCCGCTTCAGCCCCAGCGGTAGGCTGTCGGCCCGCCACGCCGAGTCCGAGGCGAGGACGCGCTCGACCAGCTGCTGCAGCTCCGGTTCGTTGTCGAAGCGGGTGACCGCCATCAGGGATTCGGCCTGGTCGTAATAGGGCGCCAGGTCCTTCTCGGAAATCGGCCAGCCCGGACATTGATGTTGTGGATCCGGTTCGAACTCGTGCGGAGAGAAGCGCAGCAAGGCTGCGCCGTACCACTTGGTCTTGCCGCCCACGTTGTAGAATTCGCTGGGGATGAACTGGCGGTTCTGGCTGTCCACCCACGGCTGTTGGTTCTTGAATCGGCCCTCGGCAAAGACCTGCTTTACGTCCAGGGTGCTGCCGTCGCGGGGTAGCCGATCGCCCTTCTCCAGCAGCAACACCCGGCGGCCTGCCTTGACCAGGTTGTAGGCGGCCGCGGCGCCGCCCGCTCCGGAACCGATGATGATGAAGTCGTTGTTCTGTTCGCTCATGGCCTGTTCATACCTCAAGGCTATGGTTGTCGGATGGTGGCCGGTGGCCGCAGTGGATACAGCGCACATGGTCGGGGTGGTCGAGCTTGGCACACATGCGCTGAGTGCTGCGGTGCAGCAGATGATAGATTTCAACGGCGCTCAGCATGCCCAGGATAGGGGCTGTGAAATAGATCCAGGTGTGGGTCCATGGGCCGCCAGAGGCCGCAGAGGCGAAGGTGCGGGCCGGGTTCATGCTCATCCCCGACAGCGGCGCCTCCAGGGTGATGTAGGTGGCCACCAACACCGCGGAGGCCAGGCCGGTGAGGCGGCCGAGGCGTTGCGAATTCATGAAGTACAGCACCGTCAGCATCAACCCCATCGAGATCAGCAACTCCGCCACAAAGGCCACCGCCGGGCCCTGCGGACCGGGCACGGTGGCCACATGGTCTACCGGCGGCAGGCTGAACGCATCGCCGAGCAGCAGCAACACCAGCCAGAGCCCCAGGGTGCCGCCGATGAACTGGGCCAGGATGTAGAACAGGGCGTCCAGCGGGGCGATCTTGCGCAGACGTAGAAAGGTCAGGGTCACCGCTGGGTTGATCTGGGCACCGGAGCGCTGACCCCAGGGGGTGTAGATGATGCTCGCCGCGGTTAATCCCATGGCCAGGCCGATCAGGGCGCGGCGCAGGTCGGCGTCCGGCAGCAGCAGGTGCAACGGCGAGCCGGGATACTCCAGCAGGGCCACCACCATGCCGGCAGAGGCCATGAACATGCCCAGGCCCCAGGCCTCCATAAGGTACTCGGGCCAGTGGCGACGCATGGTCTCCATCACCTTGTCAGCCCCCTACGGCGAAACCGGGATAGAGGGTCATGCCGCCGTCCACAAAGAGGCTTATGCCCTGGATATAGTCGGCGTCGTCGGAGACCAGCCAGGCGGTGGTCCGGGCGATGTAATCGGGCTCACCGATACGGTTGTAGGGAATTAGCTTCATCAGCTCCGCGTAGGCCTCCGGCGTCTCCCAGGCAGCGGTGTTGATGGGGGTGCGGACGGCGCCGGGACAAATACTGTTGACCCGGATGCGGTAGGCAGCGACCTCTTGCGCCAGGCTTTTGGTCATCAGCATCACCCCGCCCTTGGAAGCGGCGTAGTTGACGTGGCCTGCCCAGGGAATTACCTCGTGCACCGAACTCATGCTGATGATCTTGCCGGCTGCGCATGAGACTTCGGGTACCACACCGCGCCGCTTGAACTCGCGCACCGCCTCCCGGGCGCAAAGGAACTGGCCGGTGAGGTTGACACCGATGACCTTGTTCCACTGGGACAGGGTCATCTCGTCGAAAGGGGCGTCCTGTTGCAGGCCAGCGTTGTTGACCAGGATGTCGATGGTGCCGTAGGCATCGATCATCTGCCGGAACATGGCCCGCACCTGCTCCTCGCTGGAGACATCTGCTCGGATGGCCATGGCCCGGCCGCCGCTGGCGGCGATCTCGTCCACTACCGCGGCGGCCTGCTCCTCGCCGGCCACGTAGTTGACCACCACATCAGCCCCCTCCTTCGCCAGGTAGACGGCCACCGCCCGGCCGATGCCGGAGCTGGCGCCGGTAACCAGGGCCTTCTGGCCCTTCAGCAGTTGCCGATTTGGACAACGGGGCATGACTACCTTGGGTAAGGTTTCATCGTTCATTTTCGTCTCTCTAAACTTGATAAGGGCAAGCGTTGCGGTTCAGGGCTTGTTCGGCACAGCATGCAACTCGTGGATCAGGTTGGCCACCAAGCCGCTCCAGCCGGTCTGGTGGGAGGCTCCAACCCCGCGGCCGCTGTCGCCGTGGAAGTATTCGTAGAACAGCAGGTGATCGCGGAAATGGGGGTCGTGCTGGTGTTTTTCGGACTCGCCGAATACCGCTCGCCGTCCCTCGTTGTTGCGTGTGAACAGGCGGCTCAGGCGCCGGCTCAGCTCATCGGCCACCTGGCGAATGCTCAGGTTCTGGCCGGAGCCCACCGGGCACTCCACCTGGAACTCGTCGCCGTAGTAGTCGTGGAAACGGCGCAATGAACTGATCAGTAGGTAGTTGACCGGGAACCAGATGGGGCCGCGCCAGTTGGAATTGCCGCCAAAAAGGTTGGACAAGGACTCGGCAGGCCAGTAACCCACCTCCAGGCGCTCTCCGGTGCAGCCGAACTCATAGGGCTGGTCGGCATGGACGCGGGACAGGGCACGCACGCCGTAGTCGGAGAGGAACTCGGTTTCGTCCAGCATGCGCCGTAGCAGGGCCTTCATACGATGGCCGCGCAGCAGCGATACCAGATGACAACCGTGCACCCCCTTCTCCTCCCAGTGAGAAACCAGGGCATGCAGCTCCGGCCTGTAGTCGAGGAACCACTTCATGCGCCGGGTGAACTCCGGGACTTCGTCCAGCAGCGCCTGGGGCAGTACCTCCAGGGCAAAGAGCGGAATCAACCCAACCATGGAGCGCACCTTCAGCGACATTTTTCGCCCATTGGGTAGTTGCAGTACGTCGTAGAAGAACTGATCCTCCTCGTTCCACAGGACATAGTCACCGTCGCCAATATTGTTCATGGCCGCGGCGATGTGCAGGAAGTGTTCGAAGAATTTGGTGGCGATGTCCTGGTAGACCGGGTTTTCCCGTGCCAACTCGAGGGCGATACGCATCAGATTGAGTGAGTACATGGCCATCCACGCGGTGCCGTCGGACTGGTTGATGTGGCCGCCGGTGGGCAGGGGCGCGCTACGGTCGAACACCCCTATGTTGTCCAGCCCCAGGAAGCCGCCCTGGAACACATTGCGGCCGTCGGCATCCTTGCGGTTCACCCACCAGGTGAAGTTGAGCATCAGCTTGTGGAACATCCGCTCCAGGAACGCCCGGTCTCCCTTGCCGTCGTTTTGCAGCTGGTCCATACGATAGACCTCCCAAGTGGCCCAGGCGTGAACCGGTGGGTTGACATCGCCGAAGGCCCACTCGTAGGCGGGTAGCTGGCCGTTAGGGTGCATGTACCACTCGCGGGTCAGTAGCAGCAGTTGGTCCTTGGCGAATTGCGGATCTACCAGCGCCAGGGGCAGGCACTGGAAGGCCAGGTCCCAGGCGGCGTACCAGGGGTACTCCCACTTGTCCGGCATGGAGAGGATGTCCGCATTGTTGAGGTGCTTCCAGTCGCTGTTGCGACCATGACGGCGTGCGTCCGGAGGCTTGGGGCCGCCGGGGTCGCCATTCAGCCACTCGGGCACATCGTAGTAGAAGAACTGCTTGCTCCAGATCATGCCGGCCAGGGCCTGGCGCTGGATCCGGGCCAGGTCCGGATCAACGATGTTCGCTTGCAGGTCAGCGTAGAAGGTATCGGCCTCGTCGATGCGCGTTTGCATCAGCTCGTCGAAGGTGCTGAAGGCATCTTGGCTGACGCCCTTGCTCAAACGCAGGCGCAGTACGGCGCTGCCGCCACCCGCGATCTCCAGGCGGTAGAGGGCCGCCGCCTTGGTGCCGCTCTGTTGTGGGTTGATCGCATCGACCTTTCCGTCTATCAGGTAGTCGTGGAAAGCGTCCTTGAAATGCCCCTGCGCCTCCATGCCGTAGAGGTGGCGCACGTTGGTGTCGTTGTCGCAGAACAGGAGCTCGGGTCCACCCTCGGCGTACCAGTGGTAATCGCCAAGCGCGTCGTGGCGCACGCTGACGGAGCCGAGCTCGGTGGCGGACAGCGCAGGACGTTCGGCATCGTAGCCCCAGCTCCAGGTGTTGCGGAACCAGAGCTGGGGCAGCAAGTGCAGGGTGGCGGCCTGGTCGCCGCGGTTGTGCACGGTGATGCGCATCAAGATATCTTCAGTGTCCGCCTTGGCATACTCCACGAAGACGTCGAAATAACGGTCCTGCTCGAACACCCCGCTATCCAGAAGTTCGAACTCGGGTTTGTCCATGCCGCGTTGCCGGTTCTCCTCCCGCAGGCGCGCATAGGGGTATTCCGCCTGGGGATATTTGTAGAGGAACTTCAGATAGGAGTGGCTCGGCGTGGCGTCCAGGTAGTAGTAGAGTTCCTTTACGTCCTCGCCGTGGTTGCCCTCGCCGTTCGTGAGGCCGAACAGGCGCTCCTTGAGGATCGGGTCCTTGCCGTTCCACAATGCCAGCGACAGGTTGAGCTGCTGCTTGTCGTCGGAGAGTCCGGCGAGACCATCCTCGCCCCACCGGTAGGCGCGGCTGCGGGCGTGGTCGTGAGGAAAGGAATCCCAGGCATCACCGCCCTCGCTGTAGTCTTCGCGCACGGTGCCCCACTGGCGTTCACTCAGGTAGGGCCCCCAGAGCCGCCAGGGAGCCGTGCCTTCATTCTGTTGTTTCAGACGTTGACGTTCACCACTATCGAGTGGTTTCTGTTCGGCATTTGTTTTAGACATGGCATCTTCCTATTTGTAGGCTGCATCGAGACCGGCGAACGCAGCAGGATCGTTCGCCTTCACTCCTGACTTCAGCGATCCGTTCAAGTCGGCGCGCTCAGAGCGGGCGCGAGAATGCCGGCGGTTCCTGCTTCATGGCTGATCTCTCCAATCAAACCAACTTCACGATGTCACTTTGCGAAAAAATCGCAGCGACATGCAGGGACAGCGTCGGCGAGCGGTAAAGGTTGGGGGGACGCTGCTGTGCTCGACACCCTCTGACTCTTGCGCTTTGACGAACAGGTCAGGTGCCTTCATTGGATTTCCTCTTCCGTAACGCTCTTCATTTCGCTGCGCAACGGTTGCTCTATCGCGCAGTACTCATCGTTGATATGCGTCATGCAACTTGTCGGCATGAATCGATCGGATGCGGCCTCCCGGACTTCCAGAGCGAATGACTCCGGTATGGCATCGCCAAGCAGGACGCCAGACTCAAGATAGGGAAAGAGCTGGTCGTAGCGTCGAATCGCACTCTGGCTGACGCGCCGGAAGATGTGCGTACGGTTCAGGCCGGTCGTACGGCACAGGCCGGCCGAGGCGATGAGTTCAGCGGTTGCATGCACGGTCTTGGCGTGGAACTGGGCCACGCGCTGCGCCTTGTCGGTCACCACCAGGCCTCGATAGAGGCGAGGATCCTGCGTCGCGACGCCCGAAGGGCAGTGGTTGCTATTGCAGGTGAGCGACTGGACGCAGCCCAATGCCAGCATCATGCCGCGCGCGCTGTTGCACAGGTCGGCACCCAGAGCGATGTTCTTGACGAGGTGGAAGCCGGTGAGGATCTTGCCCGAGGCGATGATGCGGATATCTTGTCGCAGCCCGAAGCCAGTCAGGCTGTCGTCAACGAAAGCCAGGGCCTCGCGCAGCGGCATGCCGACGGAGTTGGTGTATTCGAGCGGCGCGGCGCCGGTGCCGCCCTCGCCGCCATCGACGGTGATGAAATCGGGCGCTATGCCGGTTTCGACCATCGCCTTGCAGATGGCGATGAACTCACTCCTGCGCCCGATGGCGAGCTTGAAACCGATCGGCTTGCCGCCGGAGAGCGCCCGCAGTCGGGCGACGAAGCGGACCAGGCCGAGCGGTGAGTCGAAGGCGCTGTGGCCCGGTGGCGAGTTGACCTGGGTGCCGGGTTCGACGCCACGTGCGCGGGCGATCTCCGGGGTGTTCTTGTCGGCCGGAAGAATGCCGCCATGACCGGGCTTGGCCCCCTGCGAGAGCTTGATCTCGATCATGCGCACTGACGCCAATGCGGCCTGCTCGCGAAAGGCGTCATCGGAAAAATTGCCTTGCGCATCGCGACAGCCGAAGTAGGCGGTACCGATCTGCCAGACCAGGTCACCACCGTGTTCGAGGTGATAGGGGCTGATGCCGCCCTCGCCGGTGTTATGCGAGAAACCACCCCGCTTGGCACCGCTATTCAGCGCCAGTAGGGCGTTCTGGCTGAGGGCGCCGAAGCTCATCGCCGAGATATTGAGGATGCTGGCCTGGTAGGGCTGCAGGCACGCCGGGCCACCCACGCTGACGCGCAGATCGCTGTCGGTCTTTGCGACATCGATGGCCGCAAGCGAGTGGCCGATCCATTCGTAGCCGGTGCGATAGGTGTCAACCCGGGTCCCGAAGGGCACGGTATCGAGCTCATTCTTGGCGCGTTGATAGACGACGCTGCGGAACATACGGTTGATCGGCGCGCCATCGGTATCGGCCTCCACCAGGTACTGGCGGATATAGGGGCGAATGGCCTCCATGAACCAGCGGCCACGCCCGAACAGGGGGAAGTTGCGCCGGATGCTGTGCTGCGGTTGAAAGATGTCGTAGACGCCGACGAGTGCCAAGGGCACAACGATCACCAGCGCCCATAGCACAGGTGGCCAGAAGAATTGGACGAGTGCAATGAATAGCAGTGTGCCTGCCGCTGCCTTGATGAAACGGGAATGCATGTGCTCTCCTGGGCGGCGAGGTCGAGCGGAACGCCCGATTGCCCGGTGTCGTTGCTGTCGCGATCCTGTGGTCCGATCGTTAGCGATACAGTCGTTTCCCGAAGCGCTGTCCTTACATAGGCGTCGATGACTCGACCGGACACGCGTCGTCGCAGGAGGCAGAAAACGAAACACCCCGGGCGCCCTGGGCGGTCGGCGCTTCGCGTGTCGATGTGCGGCCGGATCGGGTGGCAAATCGATTGAAACGCCTGCGCGATCAGCGTCGAGCAAATGGCCCGCGTCGGATCGCCGCTACCGAGCGCCAGCAGCTGGCGGCGAAACCTTGATGGAACCGGTGGCGTGGGCAGCAGATAGCGGGCCAGATCGATGACATTGCGAAGATCGTACTGTGGTTGCCGAGACGAGCGATGGCGAATGCCATCAGCTGACTGCAGTCCTTCTTGCTCAAACCGACCGGACGACAGATGCGGGTGTTCAAGCCGCGAAACTCGTCGATTCCGATGCTGCGCACGCCATCGTCGCCGGCTTCTACCAAGGCTGTGCCAACGTAGAGCGCCGCGTGCGACCAGGTCGACTTGGTCAGGTATTTGACCGCGGTGCTGACGCAGCTGTTGCCTGTCCGCTTGGCCCACCCGAAGGCACGCCTTGAGGCGATCATTAACCGCCCGATGCTGCTTGCCGGCGTCGCCCGCCTGACCCAGCACGCCGGCCAGTCGCGCCTGCTGTTCACCATTTCTCATGCGACCGGAGATCAGATCAAGGCGATGATCGCCAATATCTGCAAGAGTCTTGACCAAGTTCTGGCAACTGCGCCTCGGTTGCCCAACACCGAACGCTGGCCGGCGCTGCTGCGCTACATCATCAGCAAGATCCTCTCCGCCAGACCGCAAACCTCTATCGCTCTCACCTCACGTCGGGCGGCTTCCGGATAACACAGCGGGCGTTCAACTACGCAGATTCTCGGTCTGGCCGATATCTCATTTCGGCTGGCGTCCCGTCTGATGACGAATGCGGTCAGACAGTCTCTTCACGCGACTCTGAACGCCGGGTCGTACTGCTCGCCCTGGTGGTATCCGCCGGCACACCTTCAAATGGCGGTTCGGCTTCTTCGACGAACAGGACAACCGTCGTCGCTTTCGGATTCGGGTGAGGGTGGAACTTCAACGCTGTTTCTCCCTTTTGGGATACGCGTCTCAAGCGACGTTTTCGGGTGCCGGTATTTCTTCGGTTTTCAGATCGAAATCAGACGCGTCGTGGCGTTCGTGCAGCTGGTCCGAAGGCTCGCCCCAGCTGCGGTTCACCCTGCGCCCGCGTTGAACGGCGGGGCGCTCAAGGATTTCTTCGGCCCAGCGGCGCAGGTTCTTGTAGTTCTCAACCTGCAGAAACTCGCCCGCGCCATAGGCCTCGCCCAGAACCAGATTGCCGTACCAGGGCCAGGTGGCGATGTCGGCGATGGAGTATTCGTCACCGCCCAGATAACGGTGCGCGGACAGTTCGCGGTCGAGCACGTCCATCTGGCGTTTCACCTCCATGGTGAAGCGGTTGATCGGGTATTCGAATTTCTCGGGTGCATAGGCGTAGAAATGCCCGAACCCGCCGCCCAGATAGGGAGCCGAGCCCTGCAGCCAGAAGAGCCAGTTCATGACCTCAGTGCGCGCCTTTGCGTCCCTGGGCAGGAAATGCCCGAACTTCTCGGCCAGATAGAGGAGGATCGCGCCGCTCTCAAAGACACGACTGCCGGTGTCAGTATCAAGAAGCGCCGGGATCTTCGAGTTTGGGTTCACTTCCACGAAGCCCGTCGAGAACTGCTCGCCCTCGCCGATCCGGATCAGGTGGGCGTCGTATTCCGCGCCTGTCTCGCCCAGGGCCAGCAACTCTTCGAGCAGGATGCTGACCTTCTGGCCATTGGGCGTGCCCATTGAATAGAGCTGCAAGGGGTGCTTCCCGCGCGGCAGCGTGCCCTCGTGTGTGGGCCCGGCGATCGGACGGTTGACCTTGGCCCATTTGCCGCCATTTTCGGCGTCCCAGGTCCAGACCTTGGGCGGTGCGTAAGTGTTCGTGTCAGACATGATTCCGAATTCCTCGTTGATGGTTAAGCGTTTGCTCAATCGTGCATCGCGGCTAGCTGTTCCAGGATGCGCGTGTAGTTCTCGACCCCTTGCGCCCCGGTCACCAGATGGCGACGGTTGAAGACCATCGCCGGCACACCGCGAATGCCCTGGCGCAGCCAGGAGTCTTCGGCATTGCGCACCTCTGTGGCAAAGCGCTGGTCTTCAAGAACGGCCAAGGCTTCGGCTCGGTCCAAGCCGACTTCTGCGGCCACATCCGCCAGTACGCTGTCGTCGGACAGATTCTGGCGATCCGTGAAGTGAGCCGCAAAGAGGGCCTGCTTCAGGTCGTGCATACGCCCGCGCTGGTCGGCCCAATGCAGCAATTGATGTACGTTGAAGGTGTTGTACATGCGCATGTCGTCGGCAAAGCGGAACGCAAATCCGAGGTCTGCGCCGGTCGCGGTCATCCTGCCCCGGCTTTCTTCAGACTGCTCTGGTGTGGTGCCGTATTTCTCGGCCACATGGTCGCGTAGATTCTGGCCTTCGCGCGGCATGTCGGGGTTCAGCTCGAATGGATGCCAGTGGATCTCATGCGCCGTGCTGCTCGCATCGAGCGCCGTGACAAGCTGCCGGTAGCCGATGATGCACCAGGGGCAGACGACATCCGACACGATGTCGATGCGCAGGGGTTGGGACGGATTGGTCATGATGCCTTCACTGGGGCGGGGTTATCGTAGCGCCGCTTTTTCGGCGCTTCTCGGCAGGATCAGCCGCATCTGCGGAGGAATAATCCCGATAGCGATGGGCTTGGGAGTCACACAGTCACACACCCGAAGTCATGACGATGCCACGCTCCTTGAAGACTTTCTGCACCGTCTTCATGCCGTTCACGGCGGCGGGAAAACCGCTAAATATAAGGGTTTGCAGGATCACTTCGACCAGCTCCTGTGGTTTGCAACCGGCATTCAGGGCGGCATTCAAGTGAACCTCCAGCTGCCGCTCCGAAGTGTTGAGCGCCGCCAGAGCAGCCACCGCTGCCAGCTCTCTGTCGCGCAGGCCCAGGCCCGGACGGCTCAGCACATGGCCAAAGGCAAAATCGGAAATGTATTCGGCGAGGTCCGGGCAGGCCTCGTTGAAGCTGGTGAACATATCGGCCACCGAGGCGCCGCCAAGCTTGCTGTAAACGTCACTTCCCTTGCCCGAATTGAAATCGACCATTCTGACTCTCCTTTTCTGGGTCGCACGTCAAATGCCAATGCAGGCCCGTGCCGTGACGGGCCTGCGTGCGACGATCAGGCGCTTTGCTGCCACGCGAATTTCTGGAACGGCTTGTCCACCGGGGTGTTGGCAAGGTGGTTGGTGTAGTTCGACATCACCTTCTGGGAATAGCCGAGGATCACTTCGAGGATGTTGCGCTGGCTAAAGCCTGCGCCGAGGAAGGCCTGAACCGCCTCGTCCGAGACGTTGCCGCGGTCGCGCACCAGGGTCAGGGTGAAGTCGCGCAGCGCCTCCAGCCCGGCGTTCGGCAACGGGGTTTTATCACGAAGTGCGTTGGTGATTACGTCGTCCACGCCCATGTTCTTGGCGATGCCGGTATGGGCTGGCACACAATAATGGCAAGCGTTCTCGACGTTCACGGTCTGCCAGACCACCGTCAGCTCGTCTTTGTCGAAGCTGGAGCTGGCGAAAAGCTCGTGAGTCCGCTGGTAGGCCTCAAGCAAGCCGGGGGCTTCGGCCATCACCGCGTGCAGGCCGGGGATCATACCGTAGGCCGCTTTGGATTTTGCCAGCAGCGGCTTGCTGCCTTCGGGGGCGGTGGTTTCGTCGTGCAAGATGAAGGCGGTCACGACGGCTACTTTGTTTTTCAGACGGTTCATTGCAGGTTTCCTTCAAGGTTGAGAGGCAGCGCCTCGGTATCGGGCGATCAATTGTTTAGATCGAACGGTTTAACTATGGGCGAATTAAACCGATCGGTCAACACAATTTTTGTCGAGCTGCGTGTGGGAAGCTGTCAGCGCAACAAGCGCTGAGCCTGGGCGGCGATCGTCTTGAGCGAGGACTCGTCAAACACGCCGCGGCCGAGTACCCGGATGGCGGCAATCATGGCCAGCAGCCCTTTGGCGGTCGCCTCGGGGTCGAGGGTCAGAGGGAATTGCTTTCGCGCCTGCCCCACCTCGACACTTCGTCGAAGGAAGGCTTCGAGTTCGCGTAGGCCGTTGCGCACGATCCGGTTGACTTCTTCACCATGGGTCGTGAGCTCGGAGGCCGTGTTCACCAGGAAACAGCCCTTCTTCTCCGTGTCAGCCACGGTCTCTTCTACAAGACCATCGAACAAAGCCGCAATGGCTCGCTGCGGATCGTCCATCGCTTCCAGTTCAGCGAGCATCGCGCGGCGCTTGTCTTTGTCGTACTTCAGTAGCGCCTTGACGAACAGCTGCTCCTTGCCGCCAAAAGCGTTATAGAGGCTGCCACGGGTGATGCCCGTGCCCGCGATGAGATCCGCCATGGAGGCGGGTTCAAAGCCCTTCTCCCAAAACACGCACATCGCCTTGCCGACGGCCTCGTCTTCGTCGAATGACTTTTCCCAGGGCATAACAGACCACCATTGTTCATGTAAGCAACGCCAAATAGTAGCATGTTTAAATCATCTGGTTTAGACGATCAAGTGTCGGCTTACGGGCAAGGGGATCGGTCCAGTGTGTGTCCGCTTTGGTGAAAAAACGCCAACGGCAGTCCCTTGCCCGTTTGTAGGCATCCAGCAGCTGCACCGAAAGCAGTCGTTGGCCGGGCAGGCAGGAGAACAACCAGACTTCGATGAATCACGAAGAAGTCTGAAATTGGATCCAGCCACACTCGGGAACTCTGGAACAAAGGCAAGCTGATCGGGCTGCGGCGTTCGGTCAGCGTCTATCTCGAGTAGGTCAAACTGAACCCGCTTGCAGCTCCTGTTCATATCGAGCGAGCGTTCCGGGGGCAGCCGCATACTGCGCCTGGCGATTCGCAATAACGTCACCCATTTCACCAATGAAATGGCGCAGGATTTCCGGATGCGCGGCCTTTACGCGCAACTGCCGACGGCAAGTTTGCAGATGGTTTACGGAATGATCGTGATGACCATGCTCGCGGCCGCAACCGACGTTCTCGACCTGCCACCCGACCAGATCCTGCTCGAAGCTGAAATGTCGGAAGACTTCGTTAAACAGCTCAAGATCATTCTGTTTGGCGCGGCCCGCTTGAACGACGCATTGACCAGTAGCTGATGAAGGATAAGAAATTCAACCGCTCAGCGTGATTGGTAGACGTACGGCAGCTTACCGACTCATTGCCGACTGAGTCAGCCAACAGGCCGAATGGCCGCTCAGGCCGACGAGCATACGAAGGGTGCCTCGGTCCGAATGCCCGCTTCGCAGCAAGGCCCGGACGCTGAATCCTGCCGCTCCGCCGGCCTTCATCGCCGCTACTTGTTGGCGCCAAATTCGATCGGTTCTACGCAGCCACTCGCGCCGTTTTGGTAAATTCGGTTCGGGGCGTGGCGGAGAGGAGAACCGTGAGCCTGGCCTCCTTCTTGCTACCCATTTCTTGCCTTTCGGGCCATCAAATGGGGGCGGCAATGGACGAGACAGTAAACCGGCTACTCGACGAAATCGAGCAACAGAGTGATCCCCTTGCCAGGGCACGGCTTGTGGAAGAAGCGCTGGATCTCGTCAGTCGGGAAAACGACCCCGGGCTCTGGGCCGGCTTGCAGGGCACGCTTGGGTCGAGCCTGATCAAGACCCCGGCCGAGCACTGGGATAGCGCGCTTGGCGAACGAATCGTTTCCGCCTACCAGGCTGCGCTTGGCGCGTTCACCGCCGAACGCGACCCGGCGATCTGGGCGCAGACGTGGCGAAATATCGGTGCGACGCATTTCTGCGCGATCATGCACGGGGCAGGCGACGAATACGAGCAGGTAAAGGCAGCCAAGGTGGCCTACGAGCACGCGATGAGCGTGCCGCCAGAGGGGCTGAATCCGGAAGTTGTCGCCGCGTGGAGGAGTGAGGAGGCAGCGGTTGACCAACTGCTCGCACGGCATCAACGCTCCCTGCGCGATCCGTTCGGCCTGGCCGAGCAGGCCGCCGCGCAGGCGGAGGCTATCCGGCGCGACGCGCAGAGCGGCATAGGTCCTCTGCCGACGAAAACGGAGGCCCGCTACCCCGCGCTGCTGAATGAGGAAATAGCCCAGCTCCGCTTGCACTTACACCGTGTTATCGAGCGCGGTTTTCCCGAGGTCCGGACCGCCGCGCAGCGCTCGGCGCTCGAACGGTCGCGTTGGCAGATGTTCCGACTCGCGTTTGAACACCTCACCGAAAAGTATGAGGCCGCGGAACGGACGCGCGAGCTTTTCGCCCGCATCCGGCGGGATGAGACAGGCTTCGTGCTGTTCCTGCGCGGCTTCGCCATGCGCGGGCAGTCGAGGCCCGACATGCTTGCCACGGCGGGGCAAGGCGCATCGCTGGAAGAGGGGCTGGCCAAACAACGGCTGGTGGCGGACCTCGCGCCGATAGCGGTGGTCTGGATCGCCAATCCGGTGGACTCCGGGCCGCTGGAGCTTGCGATGGTCGACGGAGATGCCGACCAACTGGGCTACCGCGTCGAAATGGGCGAAGGCTGGGAAGCTGCCGTCCGTGCCCTGGTCGCCGCTGCGACGGCGATCGTCATACACAACCCGGTGATCACGCCCGGTGTGGCCTACGAGATCGCTCTCGTGGACTCTCTGGATCGGCTCGACGACAGTTTCTTCGTCGACCCCAGGGCCGTGCCGAGCCTGCTGGATGGACCGCATCCGCCGCTGCTGTCATTCGGCAGCGACGCGATCGACCAAATCCGGGAGCGCCTGAACGTGGGCTCACGGCGGCCCGCCCCCGACCTGCCTGTGCCGACCTGCCATTGGCTGGAAGGCGGGGCGAGGTCTCAAGCCGAGCAGATGGCGGCGCAGATCGACGACATGCTCCGACCGGTCGTGCTGGATATTCCGCAGGGCCATCTCGACCTCGCACTTGACGGGCGCTGGGCGGAACTCTCATATCTCGTGCTACTGGAGGATAGCCGCGCGTTGGCCGTGCACCTGAGGGCCATGTCCCATCTGATGTCGGCGCTCGACAAAAGCACGCTGGAGGAGGCGCACGTCTTGGCCAGGGCTTGTGCGAATTACGCGACTGCCTTGGAAAGTGCAATCCGGGGGAGCGCCGAAGCGTCTTCAGAGATCGATCGCGCCATCAATATCTTCTCGCGCGTGAGGAAGCGCCCCGCATAGGCTGATCGAACTCGTGCTCCGGCACCGGCACCGGCACCGGAGGCGGCTGCGGTTCGGGTTCGCCCCGGGCGGCTGGGGGAAAACCGACCCACTCGGGTAAAAGTTGCCCCGTAGTGCTCATCGGAACCAGCGCGGCTGCCGATGCCCTGTCCTGGCTGCAGTCCGGGTCACATTCGAGCCGGTGACAACGGCGATCGAGGCGGCGAGTCGTCGTCTGCAGTGGGTCGCTGCAGACCCGCCCTGCCGCCAGACGGGGCGGCGCTTACGTCAACACGAGCCGATACACGGCGTCAAGGCATGGCGATGAGGTGGCTCACGCCTTGCTTTCGTTAGTCGGAAAGACCCACTTGCCCGGTTTCCGGCGCGCTGCGCCAGCCCCGGAGGCCGACGACCGGCGCTCGACGAGGCGCCGCGCTGGTGCCTGTGGCGCCAAGGAACCGAGGCAACCGGCCGAGGCCGTGCCGACAACTCGTCAATGGCTCTGCTGGCAGATGGGGGAGTTTTCTGGTGTCGCCCCTGTGGCATTCACCCTCCCGGGCACTCCGTGTGGGTGACGGCTTGCCGCTGTTGTCCCCAACGCCGAGATCGGCTGCCCCAACAGCCGTTTGATCTCCGAACCGAGGTGAATGGCCCTATGAAACTGTCGACCCGTGACACCCGCATCCTTCTGACCTTCGTCAACCGTGTCCGGGATCCGTCTGCCCTGGCCGCGATGGTGACCGATGATCCCGACTTCGGCAGCAAGGGAATTGGTATGACGCGTCCGGCAACCCTGGCCCTGATGGAGACCAGACGGGAACTCCCGAAGGGGGAATTCCGGCAGACGGACGAGCTCCTGAAAGTCGCGCATATTGGTCCGGACACCCTTCACGACATGGCCTTCAGCGTCGCGAAGCTGCCGGCGGCGGACAAGGCCTTGCTCTTCTTCAATCACGTGAAGGACGCGGCCACCCTCACGGCCGAATTGGAGTCGTGGGGACCCGGCTACGCAAGCCTCAACGAAGCCCTGCCTGCCGATACGATCATCGAACTTCGTGAGCGTTTCCCCGGTGGGGGCATCCCTTCTCTGGAAACCTTGCTGGAGATCCCGGGCCTGAGCGCCGAAGTGCTGGAACGGATCCGCTTTCTCTTCGAGCCGGAAACCACGCTGACGCCCGGTGTGGCCCGTCAGTCCCTGGCACACGCGGTTACCGACATACTGCGCGCCGATCGGCAGGAAATCCTACGGGCGAGCGATCCGCTGTCTGTAGTCTTCGGGAAGCTTTCCTCGATCGAAATCGACGAAGACAAAGCGCAGCACTATCGGCACAGATATGAAGACGCTCTCAATCTGAAGGTGATCGGACTCCTGGAACGTGCCGTGGACCTGTTGGTGAATCCGGGCGTAAACGAGTTTGTGACCGGGGCTCCGGTCGGAATCCTGGATCCGGCTTCGCTGCCGGCAAACGTGATCGACGCCAAATGGTTCCGCACGGCTGAAAAAGGACTCTTCCTTACGCCGGTCGGAGCGCCCGCGCTGATCGAGCGCCTCGAAGCCGGTTCGTGGGTCGAGGCCCTGACGGTAGCGGAAAGCGTGTTTCTGAATCCGTCGAAAGACGGCATCGAGGTACGCAAGGCGCACGTCTCCAGCCTGGCTCCTTTTCCCAGTTCGACCGTTCTTCTGCCCGCGGCCCCCGCAGTGCGTGTGACTTGCCGCGGCGGCGGCCTTGGCGGAGCTTTGCTGGGAAGACCGGCGCCGCTCGACCTGAGTGAGAGTCTGCCCCCGGTTCCCCCGGACTGGAGCGGACCCCACTCCGAGGTGTGGATCAATCCACTACCGCTGGCACCCTGGACGGGTTCCGACAACCCGGGTCCGACGGGTTTTCTACCCGGCGGCGTCATCGTCGGCGGCGGGCGTTCGCCGTCGGACGGAGAGCCAGGCCAAGCCGACGAAGGCAAACCGACGGTTCTGATCGGAACTTTCCCCGGCATTTCCATCCTGACCGGCCTGCCCTGGCCTTTGCCCTGGGTCTGGCCCTTTCCGCCGGGGGGCGGGGACAAGCCCTTCATCGATCCGGGGTTTCCGGGCATCTACGTCGTTCAACCGCAGCTCAATCTCACCGTCAAAGTCCAGGGTTGCGAATGCATCCGGCGGGGGACGGTAGAGCGCTACACGGGCCAACCGAACGTCGAGGGCGGTGATTACCTCTGGAATGAAGCAGACGACACGATCATCGAGATCCGTGGGCCCAAGGACGAGAAAACGGTCAAGGTCGCAGGAAAGGATATCGGCAACACCGACCTGGAACTGCGCTACAGCAAGGACGGGATGAGCGCGACCGACAGCAAGGGGATTTCGGTGATTTATCAGCGCTTCACCGAACGTGATCAGCCACGCTCGGAGCGCACGGCCCTGCCGGTGATCCAGCCTGCGCCCAAGGTGCGAATTGCGCGAACCCCTCCGGTTCATGCCTATGTCGAAACGGACTTGCAGAAGCTGAAAGCGAAGTTCGAACTTGGTTTTCGCGGGGAGCTGAAAGACGCCTTGGTGGATATCCGGCAAGTGGAGGTTTCGACGGGTCCGGACTTCAGAGTGTCCCTCTCGGCTTCGGGCAATGAGTGGGGCCGTTTCGACAATGATCGCTTCGCGGTCCTCAAGGCCGAAGTCTACGGTCCTGGCCGCTCGTATGTGCGGGTCCGCGCCCGCAACAACATCGCCCACTGGGGTACGGACACCCTGGAGGTCAACGTCCGCTTTCAGCCGCATTGGGAAGTCATCCTGGAAAGCCTTCTGCAAGGCAAGCAGAGTCTCGCCAGAAACGGCGCCACGCCGGAGCAGGTCCGGGCATCCGATGAACGGATTGCGCGGGCATTCGGCTATGCCCTGGAGAGCATGGAGGTCGATTACGCCTGGCTCGCCCATACCGACAACGCCGTCATCAAGGCTCCTGCCCAGGAGAAGTGGTCGGTGGCCGCCGAAGACGACAAGAAGTTCGAAGTCATCCAGATCGTCACCTCGGTCGAGAGTCGAAAAATCGACCTGGAGGAAAAATCCGGAAAGCTCCTCGCACCCAAGAAGGACCCGAAGAACTACTTCCTGTTGCACCAGGACTACGAAGGCAAGGAACTGCAATGGGAGAACGACGGACGCCTCCTGGCAGCAGCCGGCGAGGCGGTTCAGCTTCTCTACCTGCAGCCCTGCTGTGCTCATGCCGGACCGGGAGTCGGCGTGGAACTCGAGCCTCCCGGGGTCAAGCGCATCGATCAGGGCGAGAGCATTCGGCTGCAAGCCGTCGGCAAGCCCAAGGCGTGGATGGGTGTCACCGGAACCTACGAATGGAGCTGCATCGCGCATCCCGAGGGCGCCCGCTTCAAGTTCAAACCGGGTCCGGTGACGGCGACCCAGAGCGTTGACTTCCTTACTGATACCTCGGGCATCTACACCTTCAAGGTCAAGTATGCACTGCTCGATGCCGCTGGAAGCTGGACCTATGACGTGGCTGACGGCCAGATCATCTTCAATATCGAAGCCGCGGTCGTGCTCGAACGAAACGGCGACTACAGCGCGGACGACCGCAAGGACCATCTCCACCGCCCCTACTATCGCGAGCGCACCGTCAAGGAACAGCCGGGGGCGGAAATCATGGTCCGCAACAGGAAGGGCGGCCCGCTCGGCAAGGACTTCGAGGTGACCTGCTACTGCGATCCCGCCATCCGTTTTGCGGAAAGCATGGGCGGGAAGGCGATCTTCAGCGACGGTTCGTCTCGCGAATTCCGTTTCGGCATCGATCCGGATTTTCCCTTCAAGGCTTTCGCGAGGATTGGCTCCTCGAACGTCATCGAGAAGTTTCACATCATCGGCATTCAGTACCTGGATCTGCCGAAGCTGAAAGGAGACGCGGTCATCATCGACGTGCGGGTGAAACCGCTGGCGCCGCCGATCGCCGATCTGGGCGACGGAGGCGTTGCGCCGCCGGAGAGCGGCGACCCCAACGGTGGTGTCGCCGGAACAGGGGTCTTTGTCGTCACGGACGATGGTCCCAACGATATCTCGACACCCGAGAGCGATTCCGAGCCCGAGAATCCGATCGTCAATCTCATTCTTCGCACCCGTGACCTCGGCAACGCCCAGGCCTGCCAGGGGATGCTGACCCTCGCGAATTTTGAACAAGTCAACCTCACGCAGGGCAATCAAAGCACCGGCCTGGTCCTCTTTGCGATGAAGGGCATGGGGCAGGTACTCACGCCGGCAGTGGTCTACAACTCCAAGGCGGCCACCCGCTCCGAGGCCATCGCACGCTACGGCGAGGTGAATGGCGTCGACGAGGATCAACTCGCACGCGAGTTCGGCAGCGAACGTTTGGGAACCGGCTGGAGCGCCGCCTGGGACATGCAGTTGTTCGCCTTCTTCGACATCGAGGGTGATCCGCTGCGTCCACGGGTCCTGAAACGCGTGGAAGTCCTGAACTACGACGGCAATCGCATCGTCTTCCAGGAGGAGTTCGGTGGCCGTTACCTGGTGGCCTCCGAGGCCGAATGTGTTCACGACGACCCGACCGAAGCGATTGGCCAGGTCCTGAGCTACGATCCGGACAATGACGCCTGGACCCTGGAGAACGCCAGCCGGGAGTACTGGAAATTCGACAGCCAGGGCAGGCTGGTCGAAGTGGGCGACGCGCGCATGTCGCCGGCAAGCCAGTTGCAGGCGCTCACCCAGGAATGGTCCGGCAGCCAACTGTTGATCCGCGACTCTGCCCAGCGGGCGATCCCGATTGCGCTCGATGGCAAGGGCCGTTTCGACACCGTCAATGCACCGAACCAGGCGCAGTTCAAGTTCGTCTATCGTGATCGCCTGCTTGAAACGATACGCCTGCCCGAATCGATCGAGTGGTCCTACGAGTACGGCGAGCAGTCGCTGATGACCAGGATCACCCCACCCATCGGACACGCCATCGAGTTTGAGCACTACCTCGGTGAGGACTTCGGCGCGGTGGCGAAAGCAATTGCCGAACACTATTGGGGCCGGACCGGCAAGATTCGCTTCGGCGAGCGTGAACTGTGGGTCGAATATGCCGTTCGCGTCCCGGAAGAGCCGGGTCGGGAACAGGAAGTGCAGGTCCTGATGCCGGGCAATTTCCGCTGGCGCCACCATTACGATCCCACGCTGCAGGCGGTCGTCCGGACGGAGTATTCGAACACTCGCAGCAATCCCGATTTCAAGCTCTTCCAGCGGGTTCGCTACGACACCGGAAGCAAGCTGCCCAGCGAGACGGAAGACAAGTACGGCGCAGTGATTCGCTTCGTCAATGCGGTCCTGCTGCACGGCAAGGGACGCTTTTCCCTGGCCGTCTACGAGCCTGGAAACGCCTTCCGCTCGACCCGGCTTACCAACGACGCCCTGATCGAGTCGGCCACCAACGAAGACACGCATACCCGTACTTACGAATATTATCCTGACCGGCAAACCAGGAAGGTCACCTATTCGCCCATCCGAAGCAAGAATCTCGACTTGCAGGACGCTAACTTCCTCCCCGTCGAGGAGTACGCTTACGATAATCTTGGCCGCCTGCAAAGCCACCGCACGCCGGACGGTATCCTCACCACCTATACCTATGGTGGCGCCGGAGATCCGGCCGGAACGGGCCTGCCGACCGCGATCACCGTCGGAGAAACCACCGAACAGCAGCACTGGAACGCCATGGGCTGGCTGGTCAAGAAAGTGACCCATTACGGCAAGGAAGTGAGCGTCTTCTATGATCTTCTCGGCCGGGTGCGAAGAGTGGAGGAGGGCGACGGCTATTTCCTGAGCAGTGACTTCGATGCCCTGGGTCGGCTGACGACCAGCGGCGATTCCGGGGGCCGCAGCAACAGCACCGAGTTTGACGCCTACGGCCTGATCTCGCGAAACACCAACGCCTGTGGCGACTCACGCCAGTACCTCGAATACGACCTCGCTGGCAATCTGCTCAAGGTCAAGTACGAGGACGGCGCGATCTTCAGCTTCGAAGATTACGACGCCCTCGGGCGACCGCGCCTCAAGAAGATCCCGGACGTCGCTCGCCGACCCGCCGGACGCAACGGTCTGCAGACCTCGGCGATGCCGAACATCGCCATCGAGTATCGCGACCGCGCACAGGCATTCTCCCTGACCGGGGATTCCCTCTACGCCGTAATCGAGCGTGCCGGGCAAGTCACGCGCAGCCGCTACTTCGACCTGCGCGGCCGACTCGTCGCCGTGGAGGAAGCAGTCGACGGCGTTGCCAAAGGGAACCTCATGGACTACGACGGGCGCGGCAATCTCATCCGCGAACGTGCCTATCACGATGGGCGCATCGTCGGTGTGCTGGGCCGCGCAAGCTTTGACGTGCTCGGACGCGAGAGCAGTCGCTTCGACGGCGGGACAACGGTGCACAAGTTCTACAATCGCATCGACGGCAAGACCTACACCATCAGCCTTTTGGGCGCGCCGTCGCGCCGGGCAGGCCGCCAGCCCTCTTCGGTGACGCGCTTTGACGACCTCGGACGCAAGACCGGCGAGTTCAATGGCGAAGGCATCCTGGTGAAGGAATGGGTTTATGACGACAGCAGCCGCAGCTGCGCGATCTCGATCCTCGATCCAGACAGTGCTGACCGTGCCCTTCGCCTCGTCGAGAGCGTGCGTTACAACGAAGAGGCGAGGATCGAACGTAGCGAGAACCATACGACTCGGATCGTCACCATTCACCATTACGACGCCCTCCACCGGATCGAGCGGATCGAGGCCGGTGGTGAGGAGACACGCTACACCTTCGACGCGCTGGATCGTATCCTGACCGTGACCTCGCCCATGCCTTCAGCGTCATCCGTAGGCAATCCGCGCCCCGGATCTTCGGCCCCGAGCGTCGGCCGCCAGGACCTCGTCGTGAGCCATGAATACGATGCGCTGGGCCGCCTCCTCGGCAAAGGCAGTGAGCTTTCCAAGGAGTCCTACGAATATGACGCCCTCGGCAGGGTCACCAGGAAGAGCCAAAGCGGCCTGGGCGGTGGGCTGACCATGACGGAAGAGTTCCACTACAACGCGCGCGGAGAAGTGCATGGCATCTGGATGGCTCCGGACGTCTACAAGACCCTCGTCTACGACCACCGCGCCCTGAAACAGGTCGAAACCTTGTTCGAGAACGGGCTGGAGTGGAAGAATTACCACAGCTTCGACGTTCTTGGCCAACTCGTCGCGCAGTCAGCCGACAACTACGCTTTCACTTTTCGCTTGAGCCATGATCTCTCTGGCCGCCTGCTGAGCTTGCGCACGGACCGGCAGGGGGTCGGTAGCCAGCAGACGATCTCGGAGGTCTCTCTCGACTACGGCCAGGCCGTCCTTCCCGACTCCATCTCCTCCACCTATGCGGACAGCGAGCGCTATACGGCCATCGAGTACAACAGCAACCTCCGTCCGATCGGATTCAGCGACTCCAACGTTTCTCCCAACGGCGACTTCCGCATCGACTACGACGGCCTGGGTAATCAGACCGAGATTAGGCGCCCCTCGCAGGACGCTGCCCGGAGCAGTGTCGAGTTTCACGACAACGGCCGCCTCAAGCGCTTGACCCATGCCTTCGGGCCTGGCGGAAGAGACAGCTTCGTCACGCTGATCGATGACTCCGATTACAACCAACTGGGCTATCCGACGCGCATTCGCCACGAGTATCGGGAAGGCGGGCAGCTGAAACGCAACTTCAATTTCCTGGAACTGGAAGAGCACGGCTACGACAAAGCCGGACGCCTGGTTTCGAGCGTGTTCACCGGCACCCGGGGCGGCCTCTTTGTGCAGACGTTCGGCGATTTCGGATACTACCTGCGCTTCCTTTTTCCGGCCGTAGCCAACCTCCTCGCCTGGATCTACAGCGACACCCCGGCACGCGTGCAAAAGAACTACTACTTCGACAAAGATGACCGCAAGGTGCTCGAATGGACGGAGCTGACGCCGGACCTGGCTGACCCGAACACCCGCCAGACCATCGTCCAGCGCTTCCGGTATGGCGCTGGCCAGGCCGTTGAAGAGGAGGTCAAGGAATGGTACGACATCGGCGAGACGGTTCCCAAGACCATCCGTCGCAAGTTCCTTTACGACACCCGCGGCCAGCGCATCCACGAAATCGAGACCCTCGTGCGTACCGGCTCCACGGCAGGCGCCTGGGCTCAGCTACGCAGCCACACCTACGGGCTCAGTCCGAAGCCGCTGCGCACGCAGACCTATGAACTGCGGGGGACGCGCCGCAAGTGGATCGCGGAGGACCGTTTCGTCTATGGTCCGAAAGGAGAAATGATCTGGTCGCGACATCGCAAGATGGGCGAGAGCAGGTTGGCCGACGAAGACTTCAATTCGCGCTTCAGCGGCACCTACGCGGAGCTGGCCGACTTCGACAGCGCCTCCAGCACTGCGGCGGATCCGCTCTCGGACGAAAGGGCGTTTCACTACGTCTATGCCGGGGACGAGCTTATCGCTCTCCTCGACAAGGATGGCAAGCCGATGCAGGAGTTCCTCAACGGCGCTGCCAGCAACCACCGCCTTGCTCTGCGGCTGTCAGTCCTGGGCAAGATTTTCGAGTACTACAACAATAGCCAGGGTTCCGCCCTGCTGCTTACCGAGAGCGACGGCGACGTAGAGCAACGCTTCCCCCAGGCCGGCTCCTACGGCGAAGCCGTGAAGAAGATCCCCGAGGCGCTTCACGCCGGCATGTGGGCCAACCTTACCCGTTTCCTACAGACGCCGGCCCGCCTCTACGATTCCTCAGTGGGTCAATTCATGACGCCCGACCCCATCGGCCTGCTTGCCGGCCCGAACCTCTACGCCTTTGCGCGCAACAATCCCGTGGCCTTCAAGGACAGCTCGGGCAATTACTGGGAGAGCGCCTGGGACATCGCTTCACTGGCCCTGGGCTACGCTTCCTTCCGCAACAACGTGGAAAAAGGCAACTTCTGGTCAGCCGTACTGGATGCCGTCGGGATGGTTATCGATGCCGTCGCCCTCGCTCTTCCCTTCCTTCCCGGTGGAGTTGGAGCAGCCTCGCATGCCGCACGACAGGCCCGCGCCGCCGGGCGCGCCTGGGAGTCGATGCGTTATCTGGACAGGGTCCGCTACGCCCGTGGCGTCAATACCGCCTTGCACAGGATCCAGGCTGTCAGACGAATTCATATGGCCGTCTCCGGTGGAAATCTGATCAAGGAAGCCTTTCACCGCGGCGATCTCCTGCAGGCCACCCTCGGCCTGTTCATGATCGTCCTCGGTGTGCAGAAACTGGCGGCCTCGCGGATGACCCATGAAGTGATCGAGGAAGCCTACGATACCCGCCAACTCCTCAAGTTTCTCGGCAATGACACGCCGCACCTCTATGAGCGCGGCAGCAAAGCCCTGCGCAACGCGCTCTACGTTGGTGACGGCACTCTGGCCAATCCCGGTACGGGCAGTTTCCTCGATTTCCTTACGGTCACGGTCAGGAACTACGAGCACATGAGCGAATTTCAGCAAGTGCTCTTGCGCGGCCGCGCTCTTGAAGGCTTCCGGGTTTTTCTCCGGGAAACCCGTTACCAGGGCTTCAAGGGAGTGCCGCAGCGGGTATTCGACGCCTTCTTCAACCAATGCAAGATCGTTCCGCTCCTGGGCACGGGACCTACCCCACGCTCACTCAAGGTTCTGACCGCTGCCTCCTGGGGCTTCGCCGGCAGTTCCGTCGCCCTTTCGGTCTGGAACGAAGCAGCGCTGCGCAACAGTCACGGAGACTGACCGGCGTCAGGCTCGCGAAAGACATATACCTCGCAGCCGTGGCCTTTCCTGGTAGGCCCGCGGAGGAACGCCCAGCTATCCGGTGACGTTTCTGGTCGGGAAGGGATGACAGTCGCGGCCGGGCGCTGCGCTCCTCGCAGTGACGGTAGCGGTCGCGCCGAGGGCGGGCCCCTGCTCTCGATCTGTCCGCCCCGCAGCCGCCTCGCCGAGAAAACCATGACGCGCCGTTGATGGCGCCTGTGCTGCCACCACCCGCCCCCACGATCGCTTCACCACCTTCACCAGGATCGCACCACCGCTACCGTCACTGCGCGAGGGTCGCGACGCGGCAGTCCAAAGCTCGTCCTGGCTTGGCCGGAAAATCGCGCGGGCCCGTTTGTGTTTCACATGCGTCGCACTCATCGACTGGACCTAAACTGCCACGATGACTAAATTCCTGGCTGACGCGGCCTCGCGACCAAGTTGCAAGTTCATACTCCATGCAATCGTGCCACCGCTCCCGCAACAATGGCGGGGGCTTGGAACGGCGTGAAAACGAGGAGAGACAACGCCACCGCAGCTGCAGTATGGTCACGAGAGACTCCGTCAGTTCGACTCTCTCCCGCGACAAATTTCTTGCGGCACTTGGCATCGATCCCACGACGACGGCAACGACGCAGACTTGATCACGGTCCAAGGACAGACAGGACGACACGATGATTCCGCCTGAGGGGAGCGCAAAATGATTTTCAAGTCCGTTCCGAGAACCCTTCCCCTTTCCACGCGCCGTCGCGCAGGCGTGGCAGAACGCTCCGCAAGTCCACTTGGCGTGCCTCGTTTTCTGCGCGGCAACACTAGCGACGCTCGACCAGCCCACGCCGCTGTAACGATGGCGACCCGCCTGACCGCCCACGAAATGGTCAGCCACCGGCCGGTGGCGCTAAGCTCCCAGCCGCTGCAGATCGCGCGCCAAACCGTCGCCAAGACCAGCGGCGAGGTGGTCGAGTGGTGGCCGGCACGGCAAGATCCGCAGTGGAACCCGCAGTACGAGGAGCGCTACAGGAAGACGCGGCCCAAGGACGACACCGCCCAGAAAGACTTCGATGCCGAGCGGGCGTCGGGCAAGGTCAAGGCGGCCAGCAGCCACGGCGGCACGAAGGTGAGCACCCGGCTCAGCACTGACCAGGTGCGCCGGATCGTCATGGCTGGCGGCGAAAAGGCCGCTGCCGAGCGCTGCGCCGCGATGGCCGGAAACATCAGTGCGGCGTTCGAGACCATGCTCATCGACACTGCGCAGGCCCAGGCCGACTACCTGGCCCACATGGCGGGCGAGAGCGGAGGCGTCCTCGAAGAGGTGGGCGGAGAGAAGCGCAGCTACGCGCCCTTCCAGGGCCGCGGTCCGATCCAGGTCACGCACCCGGAGAACTACGCCAGGGCGCTCGGCACCCTGCAACAACGCCGTGATCAGATCGAAGCGCAGATCGAGACCCAGGCGACCGACATCGCCATCCTCATGAGCGAGCGGGACAATGCAACGGACGCGACCCAGAAGCAGGAGGTGATCGCGCGGATCGACGCTGCTCACGCCGCGGTCGACGTCTTTCGCCTGCAGATGATGCAACTCGACGATACCATCGGCGCGGTCAGTGCCGATCCGAAGGCGGCGGCCGACCCGAAGCACGCGTTCTTGATGTCCGCCGCGTTGATGCACAAGACCGGGGCCACGATCGCCACGGGAAAACTCGGCGCCAGCGCGCCTTTCGTCGGCAACGGCCCGGCCGACACCTGGGTTTCCGGTGGCAACAAGGGCATGACCTTCGACGCGCGCAAAGCCGAAAACGAGGCCGAACTGGCCGAGATCAATGCGCAACTGGCGAGCGAAACGGACGCAGACAAGATCAAGGATCTTCAGGGGAGCGCCGCAGCCCGCGGTCGGCTCATCCAGGACATGGTATCGGCCAAGAGTCGCGGCAGAAAGAAAGCGGCAGTCTATGCCGCTGGCTTTGCCATCCTCACGCAGGAGAACGCGGTGGCCAAAGCGCCCGAACCGGAGTCCGATCCGTACGCAGACACGGACGGCGAAGAGTCGCCGGCGATCCAGCGCAAGACCGCCGCTACGGCGGCTCCCGCTGCACCCGCACAGCCGCGCAGCGGCGGTGGCCATCCGCTTCCGGCGGAACCGCGCGCACGGCTCGAACGGGGGCTGGGCGTCGACCTTGGCGAGGTCCAGGTGCACACCGATGCGCCCGCCGCAAACACGGCGCGATCGCTAGGCGCCCGCGCTTTCGCGACCGGGCAAAACGTGTACTTCGCCGCCGGCGAATACGACCCGAAAAGCGAAACCGGTTTTCGGCTGCTGGCGCACGAGGTCGTGCATACGCTGCAACAGCGCCGTGCCACGACAGGGGCCCAGGAGGGCGTCAGCCAGCCCGGTGATGCCAGCGAGCGCGAGGCCGACGTGGTCGGCGACGCCCTTGCCCACGGCGCCACGGCGCCGATTCCCGTCACCGCTGCGTCCGCGCCGCTGGCGCTCAAGGCGCGCACCGCGGCCGACCTGAGTTACCCCGAGAAAAGCGACCCATGGATGCTCGCGATTGCCCAGCGCAACGTCCGCAACCCTACGCCGGGCTGGATAGGCGGGTCGAACTCAGTGACCCACGCCGACATGCTCGCCCTGGGCTACACCTATCGCGGCGGCGGCGGCAACTGGCGCCGCTACCACTTGCCCGGAACCGAGCCATCGATGATCTTGAACGTGCTGATCAATCCCGAGGTGGACCCCGAGGCGATCGATCCCAACGATCCGAGTAGCGCCAAAGAGGGCGACGCTGCGGCGCTGGCAGAGGCGAAGAGCACGCTGCGCGAATGGCAGCGCCTGACGCGCAAGACCTTGCCCCTCTATGACCGGCTGCGCATCCTGCGCGCGGCCGGTAAAGGCGATACCGCCGAGTACCAGCAGCTTGTTGATGAAGGGAATGGGTGGTTCGACCTGGCCGCCGAATTCGAAAAGGACTATCACGACGACATGCCCGACTGGCGTAACGAGCTTGCCGACAATCCGGCGGCGCTCGCCGAGCTGGACGCGCTGGCGATGGGGGACGTGGAGTCGTTGCGTGGCTGGATGGACGACTTTGACGAGAACCGGGAGCGCGGCGACAACCAGAAGGCGGACGACAGATTGAAGCAGGCGGAGGAGGATCTCAAGAAGCTGCTTGAAGAACTGCAGAACTCGCCCGCCGAGGAACCCGATACCGACGAGGAGACCGTACCCGGGGAGTGAGCGCATCGAACGAGAAATGATGCTCGTGGGTCGAATTCTGCCGTAGCGAAAAGTTCAAGGCGGCCACCCGGCGTGATTTCCTGCCTACGTCCGGTAAAGGAGCCATACCGGCCGTCCGCCCCATGTGCCGTCAACAGCCGCTCAGGCCGACTTCCAGACCGTCGCCGGGTCGGGCCGGGCTCCGTCTGGCCGGTCTTCGGCAAGTGCCGCCGTTCACAAACGTCGGCGACCGTTTTCTGGTACAAACTGTTTGATAATCTGCTCCCAATGTTCTTGCAGAATTCCAGGAAGCGTAGTCCGCCCCCGGTACTTCCGCTGGCCCGCAAGCTGCACCCCGTCGCTCTCCACCCGGCGCCGCTGGAGCCGCGCTTCTTCATTGGATGCGTACCGCTCTTTCGTTGATTTCCATCGTTGTGCTGGTCTGCTGATCGGTTCCTTCTACGATCTGGCACCGCTGTACGGGACGCGTAGAAGGCTGTTCACCGAGCAGGTGGCTTGTCATGAAAAGTGGCATTCCAGTTGGCATGCCGGTGCAGTGGCCGCCTGCTGCCAGGCTGCCGAATCGGTACGGCCGGGTCTGGTTGATCGGGCGCGGCAGGATGCTGTTGGCGCTGGTCGCGCTGCCGCTGGCCGTACTGCCAGAGCCGCCACTGTGGCTGCGGAAGCCAGCCGCTCTATAGAGATGACCGGCGGGCAATGGGCGGCAGCCACGGGCTTGCCCATTCGCCAAGCCCAGTCAAGGGGGCGCTCGAATCTTCTCGCGCGGCACCCGCCAGCGCGCCAGCTAATTTCAGCAACCGTTCCAGGAGCGCCGGGCGCGCGAGCGGGATCATAGTCGGCTCAGTAACTCTGTTTTCTTGGCCGAGAACTCTTCATCGCTGAGGATCCCCTTGGCCCGGAGGTCGGCAAGCTTCTCGATTACCGCGAAGATATCCTGTTCCTTACCCATCGCTGGTGTGGTTGCCTGCGACGCCTTGCTCTCCTGATGGACGGGTGCCGCAGGTGGCGTCGATGGTGTCGGTGGTGTCGGCGCGGAAGGCGATTTCGGTGCTTGTTCGGTTGGCGAGACTACCGGCAGGCTAGCTACGTCGATCAGGCCATACTGGCTGCTGAAGCTCAGCGTGCCACCGACCGATTGCTGCTGCGAGAAGCCGCCGATCTGGTGGTCGAGCGTGTCATAGACAGTGACCGTGCCGCCGACATCGATGGCCAGGCGCCGCGCCTGCGCGAAGTAGGCATAGCGAACACCGTTCTGCGCGCCCGTGCTGCTCGGGCTGCGCAGCTCGTCCGGCCACCACTCGCCAGAGCTGCCGGGCGCGGGCGGTACGAACAGGCTGACCGCTCCGATCGGCCCCGCGCCGCTCTGCTGTTGCTGCCCGCCGCCGAAATTGCCTTGTGCTTGCCCGGCGTTGTAGCCGCCCTGGTGGCCCTGGCTTTGCGACTGGAAACTGCCACTGCGAATCAGGTCCGGCTGGCTGGCGACCAGGTTCGAGAGTTCGTCGCACAGCCCGCCAATGCGCCCTTTGAGGTAGTTGTCGAAAATGTCCGAGACCATGATCATGCCGCCACGCATCCATTGACCGGAGCCGGAGAATTCGGGATGAGAGAATTGCGCCATGCTGCCGTTGCCGTTGATCACCGACTCGAGCATGCTGTGCACAGCGTTGGCGCTGAAGCCATGGCGCTGGGCTATGTCGTCGATGGCCTGCTGGCCGCTGGGGGAAAGTTGTCGCATGCTGAGCCTTGATCTTGCAACGACACCGCTGAACATGCCTGGACGGAGCGAGCCGAGCGCAGGGGCCGGTCAGGCGAAGACGCCGGTACTGGTGGTGCCGTGGGAACGGCGGAACGCGAGTTTACGCCTATCCTCATGAGCTGCGCAATCGCTCGTCCGCCGGTGCACAGGGGACGCAGCTTTCCGAAAAACCGTGGGGAACGCGCCTTGCAAGTCGAACCGCTTCAGCAGCGACTACAGCACGCTCAGCTTTCGGACGGTTCTCTTGGCGCGCAATATTGGAACTGTTTGCTCCCGATCCCTTATCATTGATCGTCGGCTATCAGCCTTGGCGACTCACTATCAGGAGGTATTGGATGGACGCTAACCTGCACACCATGAGCAATCTCTTCGCACAGCTGGGGCTTCCCGCCGATCCTGCTGCCATCGAAGAATTCATCAGCCGCCACCGCCCCTTGGGGAATGAGGTTGCTCTCTACCGTGCCTCATTCTGGACGGCTTCGCAGCGAAGCTTTCTGAAGGAGGAGATCATTGAGGATGCGGATTGGGCAGGGGTGATCGATGAACTGAATGGCAGGCTGCGTTAATGTGAAAGTCGCGCAAGCGACTCACGAAGCGCCCTTCTCCCCTCGCGGGAGAAGGGTCTGGGGAAGAGGGAGAACGGTCTGCAGGGCCGCGTAGCCGTTGCCGCTTGATAGGCTGCTTTTCCCGCTGGAGCGATGCCGCAAAAAATGTCGAATGCAACCATCCCTTTCCTTGCCGCCAAAGGGTCGCCGGAAGCCGCGGAGTGGGTAGGCGCGTTGCAGGCTGCGATGCCGGACGAACGCATCGTCACCTTCGAGGACTTGAACGAAGAGGCGAGAAGCGAGGCAAGGCTGGCCATTGTCGCCAACCCTGACCCGACTGATCTGCGCGGGCTGCCAAAATTGTGCTGGGTGCATAGCGTCTGGGCGGGGGTCGAGCGCCTGCTTGCCGATCCGGAAAACTCCCGGCTGCATATCGTTCGCCTGCTTGATCCGCAACTGGCTGCGACCATGGCCGAAGCCGTCCTGGCCTGGACCCTGTTCCTGCACCGGGAAATGCCCGCCTATGCTCGACAACAAGCACAACAACTCTGGCAGCCGCGCCCTTACCTCCGGCCTGAATTGCGAACTCTGGGCCTGCTTGGCCTGGGCGCCCTGGGATCAGCCAGCGCCGAACGCCTGCTGGCCGCCGGCTTCAAGGTCTGCGGCTGGAGTCGGCAGGAGAAATTCCTGCCCGGCGTCGAATGCTTTGCTGGCGACGCCGGGCTTGCGGAGATGTTGGCCAGGACCGACATCCTGATTTGCCTGTTGCCGCTCACCCTCGAAACTCGAGGTTTGCTCAGCGCGGATCGCCTGGCGAGATTGCCAACAGGGGCCTCACTGATCAACTTTGCCCGCGGACCGATTATCGTCGATGAGGATCTGCGCGCGGTTCTGGACAGCGGACAGCTCGAACATGCGGTATTGGATGTCTTCGCGCGCGAACCCCTACCGACAGATCAATGGCAGTGGCGACATCCCCGGGTCACCGTCCTGCCGCACTGTTCGGCTCAGACGGATCGGGAAACAGCGTCACGGATCGTGGCGGACAACATTCGCCGCTATCGCGAAACCGGCGAACTTCCAGCGTCTGTCGACGTCGCGCGCGGGTATTGAATGGCCGTGTGCGCAGGAAGGTCGTTCGCGGCGAAAGGTGACAGAAGAACTGCTTCCGGAAGGCGAACTGCGAACAGGGCGAGCCGCCAAGCAGCGGCTAGCTTGGAGGCCGGGCGCTCAATGGGCATCGCCCGTGTCGAAAGCTGCGACATCGAGCAGCCACGCTGGCATCTCTCGCTTACTGTGGAGCACTCGCCAGACGTCAATGTGGTCGCTGTGCTCGACGTAAAAGACCAAGTGCGGGTAGCGTGCCAAGGGCCAGGAACGAAGACCCGGCAGGTTCAATTCATGTGCGTAGCGCGGTGAGCCGGTGCCAGGGCGACGGCCGACGTGGGCGTAGCACTGTTCCAGAGCTTCGATGAAGCCCGGAGCAGCCGGCTTCGCGTCTGCACTCAGGTAATGCTCGATTGCCTCGGCGCTGTCCTCGTTTGCCAACTCACGGGGGATGACCTGCTTGATGTTCACCCGCCGGCGCGTCCACGGACGCGGTCACGTAGGTCAGCAAAGTATTTGGCATCGGCTGCCCCTGCCGGGCGGGACGAGGCCCCCGCCAATAGTAGGCTGCGCAGCTGCTGGCGATCCTGATCCTTGCGGATCAACTCGCGTACGTATTCGCTGCTGGTACCATAGCCGCGCTGCGAAACCTGCTCGTCAACGAAGGTCTTGAGTGCATCGGGCAAGGAAATATTCATGGTGCTCATGAAACCATCCTAGGTCGCTTGGCAAAAATCGGCAAGCTGGCCTGGTTCCGTGCGCCATGAAGTGCCGCTCTGATTCAGTCGAGCTTGTTTTCTTTCGCGCCTTTTGCGGGAATGGTCATGGACAGGCGCTTGCCCTTGACTCCCGTGCTGAAGACGCTGGCTTTTAGCCTTGGTATCGCTGGCGTGGGTTGATACCACTGATAGATCTGCGTGACCAGTTGCACGTAATTGCGAGTTTCCGGGTACGGCGGAATGGTGTTCTTGTATTGCTGGACTGCGCCTTCGCCGGCATTGTACGAAGCCAGCACCAGGTCTTGCTGATCTGGAAACATGCGCTGCAGGTCACGCAGGTAGCGCGCGCCCAAACGGATATTGGTTCCCGGGTCGGTCAGCTTTTCTTCAATGCTCTTCTGCTGGTCAGCGCGCAAGCCATAGCGTTCGGCAGTGGCAGGCATGATTTGCATCAAGCCGACGGCTCCCTTGGGGGAAATCGCATCGGGATCGAAACCCGATTCCGCTGCCATGACTGCCTTGAGCAAGGCGGTATCGACGGCGAATTCCTTGCTCGCCGCTTTCAGGAAAGGCTCGAATTTCTTCAGATTGGGATGGCGGGACAAATAGCGCAGCAGGTCGCGTCTTTCGGCGTCCATTACCTGCGCGGAGGACGACTGTAGTGCATCGCCGCGCGCGAACAGCTTATAGCGCGCGTCGACCTTTTCGGTGGCAAGATGCGCCACGCCGTGTTCATCGACGAAGCCATAAATATTGGCTTGGACGCCCGCTGAAACGAGGCTGAGGGCAAGCCCGAGAAGAAAACCGAAAATCTGCATTCGCTAGCTACCTGCGTTGTCGTAGCCTTCGAGCCACGCTGTTCGTGCGGCTGCTGGTTGCCATGCAGCGCATGATTGTCGCGCCAGAAGGCCTGCGGAGCGCACCATGATAGCGCGCAAGCAGCCAGAGCAGGCAAGCGCAGTGCTGTGGATGGCTCTTGAAAAGAAGCGGGGCAGGCTCAATTTCCGTTGCCATTGACTCTTCCTGGGCCGCGCCGACCGCCATGTGGACAGCGTTCCGCGCCACAAAGCATGCTTCGTCCTCCTTCACCAGCAGGTCTGCTGAGGCCGCTTCTGCGACCAGCGGGACCTCCCGCAGTGAGCGGCGATGCTCGAGATCGGCCGCCGATTTGGGGTACATTAATCGACTCAACAACGCAGGATTGACCAAGGAGGCAGCATGGGCTGGTTTTCGAAGGCGGACAAGGACTTCTTTCTCGCTACGGTGCCCGGAGCGGACAGCATGCGCATCGAGAAATACCTGGGTGTCGTGAATGGCGAGGCGATCATCGGCGCCAACATTTTCAGGGATTTGTTCTCGTCGGTTCGCGACGTGGTGGGTGGTCGTGCCGGAGGCTACGAGCGTGCCCTTTCCGGTGCCCGCGATGCGGCGCTGGAAGACATGATCGAGGTCGCCAAGGAGATGGGCGCCAACGGCGTTGTCGGACTGGACTTTGATTACGAAGTGCTTGGCGAGACCAACGGAATGTTGATGGTGGCGGTCAGCGGAACGGCGGTGCGGATCGCTTGAGGGGGTGGAAAGTTGCGGACGCGGCCGCGGATCTCCAGCGCCTGCCGGAACTGTTCGATGCGAATGCGGTTGAGCTTCACAAGGCGCCGCCAGGAATGATGCCCGCAGCGCCGCCTGGTCAGGCTCGAACTGTCCGACGAGCTTGCCGATCTGCCAGTCGGCGGTGTGCAACAGTCCGAGCATTCAGGTGCGCCTGAAGGTACGGGTCGAGGAGAGCTTGATCAAGCCGATGCGTCCGACGGCCATGGTTCCCCCGCGCAGCCGCGGCGGCTCACCAAGACCTCAGGCGCCCGGTCGGCGGAAGTCATTGTCGATCCAGGCGCTGGCGCTGCTCATGGTGAGCTTGAAGCCAGGCGATACCCGGACCTGCGCCAATTGTTCGCCGAAATCGTCACAGGCGCCGAGCAGGGCATGCGGATCGTATTCGTCGGGAACGATGTCCAGCGTCACTTTGATTCGCCCGGAAGCGGTGTCTATCGTGATGCTCTTGTGATACTGCGCGTACAGCTGCTGTTCGTGGCGGCGGAGGACTTCCGACGCGGTTTTCACCAAGGTGTTGAACGCCGATACGTCGAGCGGTTTCGGATTCTTCTTGTCGCGACCCATGGTCCATGGGCCGACCAGGGCGGGCTCGGCTTCACCATCCTTGATCATTTCCACGGCCCATCCTTCGCCGTCTTCGTTCTTGATGACACGGGCGGTCCAGCCATTATTGATCCACAGGCGCGGCTCATTCACCGGATTTGGCAGTTCGCCTTCGCTCTCTTCCATGCTTTCGTTTGCTGTCATGGCTGAATTCTATCCCGCGCCGGCCGTTGCTTACTTCTTGCCGTCCTTTCCCTGCGCGGCTGCGCTACTGCTTTTGGCGTCCTGCTCGGCGGCACCCGGCTGATCGCCGAGTACGCTCTTGAGCGGGCAGATCTTGAATGCCGGGCATTTCTGGCAACCAACGACGATGGCAATCGGGCACACGGTCATGGCCGTTCCTCTTGAGGGTGGAGAAAAGACGCAGTATGAACGCGATGGCGACGCGAAAGTAGTGAGCGCCGCCTAAAAAGGGACTGCTTCGCCGTAAGCTTCGTCTCGCCCGCCAGGGGCGCGCAAAGGACGGCAAGCGCAGGGCAAGCGCAGGGCAGGTTGCGCATCCCCGCGTGGCCGTACTTTCATTCGATGCGCGATTTGCGGTAAAAGAAAACTTCGGCACTTTTTTCCGCGACAATTTTCCGGACTCGACATGGCCGCGATCGTACCCGATGGATGGCGCGAACTCTCGGTAACGGGTGCGGCGCAGCGTGAAATCGAAACGCTGGCGCTGCTCGCCGAGGGCTTGCCCGATGACTACACCGTCTACCACGCCGTTCATTGGACGAACCTCGGGCCGCGCTTTGCGCTGTACGGTGAAATCGATTTCGCGGTCGTCAATCGTGCTGGCGATCTGCTCCTGATCGAGCAAAAAAGCGGCTTTCTTGCGGAAACCCCGGATGGCCTGGTCAAGCAATACCCGGGCAAATCGAAAAGTGTGCCGATCCAGATTTCACGAATGGTCCATGTGCTGCGCGGCAAGCTTGCCAATCGCGGCGATATTGCCAGCGTGAGCACTGACGCCCTCCTGTTTTGTCCCGATTACACGGTCAGATTCCCGGAAACGGCCGGGCTGGTGCCGGAGCGCATTGTCGATGCCCGCCGCCGTGCGCAGCTGTGCGCGATCATTCAAAGCCTGCTGCCGCCGCAGGAAGAGGGCGCCGCGACCCTGAAAATCCACTATTTCCTGCGCGACCTGATCCAGCTGGATACCGATGTCAGTGCACTGATGGGGCGCGCGCGCAGCATGGTCACCCGGCTTTCCGGCGGTCTCGCCCACTGGGCGCGGCAGCTGGACTTCTCTCCGTATCGTCTGCGCGTCATCGGGACTGCGGGTTCGGGCAAAACGCAGCTCGCTCTTGCCGAATACCGGGCAACGCTGCAGGCTGGGAAACGACCGCTCTATGTCTGCTTCAACCGACCCTTGGCGGACCATTTTGCCCGCATAGCGCCGGCCGGCGGACTGGCCTGTACCTTTCATCAGTTATGCGAGCAAGGGCTGCGTCAGGTCGGCGAGACGCCGGACTTCACGCAGCCCGATGCGTTCGAAAGGCTGTTCACGCGGGCGGCAGCCCTACTCGAGTTGCAGGGCCCGGCGGATCTCCCGCCGGGAAATCCATTTTTCTTCGACACGCTCATTGTCGACGAAGGCCAGGATTTTTCGCAGCCGTGGTGCGATTATGTCCTGCGCCATGCTCGCCCCGCAGCGCGTCTGCTCTGGCTGGAGGATCCCCTGCAGAACCTGTACGGGCGGCCAAGGGTTTCCTTGCCCGACTGGATCACCCTGCATGCGCGCAGCAACTACCGCAGTCCGCGGCCAATCGTCGAGATGTTGCGGGCGCTACTGCCGGGCGATGCGGATATCGAAGCCGCTTCGCCGATTGCTGCCGAAGAAATCGCCTTAATTGCCTATGCCGATAGGGCCGGCATGATGCAGGGAGTCAAGGACGCCATTCGGGATTGCTATTCGGCTGGCTTCAAGAAGCATGATCTGGCGATCATCAGCTATCACGGCCGCGCCGAGTCGCATCTGACTTCTCTCGACCAGATCGGCCGCACGACGCTGCGTCACTTTACGGGCGCTTACGATCTCCTCGGCCAGGGCGTGTTCAGCACGGGCGATGTCCTGGTGGAGTCGGTCTATCGCTTCAAAGGCCAGTCCGCGCCGGCGATCATTTTCGCGGAGATCGATTTTGCGCAACTCGACGACAAGGCGCTGCGCAAGCTCTTCGTCGGCGCGACGCGCAGCACGATGAAGCTGGTGCTGGTGGTGCACCAAAAATCGGCCGCCCAACTGGCCGATCTCCTCGCGGCTCGCTAGCCAGCGCCGATTGCTTCAGTTTGCGAGTTGACGAGCTCGAACAAGTCCTAAACATCGCTGCGAAGCTGTGCCAATGTTGTGCTCGCCTGGGTCGCCCGCGCCGCGTCCGCGACCTCGGTGGTGACGATGGTCTTGCCGATTGGCGCCAGCGCGATGCCGGCAAGCTTCAGATGCTGAATGGCGAACGGAATGCCGATGATCGTCAGGAAGCAGGCCAGCGCAGAAGTGAGGTGGCCAATCGCCAGCCAGACCCCGGCAAAGACGAACCAGATGACGTTGCCAAGCATGCCGAGCGCGCCGGTGCCGATGTCCTCTTGCTGGTGGAGCTCTTGCCGACTGATTGCTTCCTTGCCGAAGGGAAAGAAGGAGAATTGCCCCATCACGAAGGCGGCCTTGGCCCACGGGATGCCGACGATGGTCAGCAGGGCGATCAGGCCGACCAGCCACCAGGCGAGGCCCATGACCAGGCCACCAAAAATGAACCAGAGAAGATTCCCGATTGCGCGCATTGCTCTTGCCTTTCCTTAGCGTCGGTTGATCGTGGGCACTATTGTGATGCAAAACAGAAATTCGCCCAATTTTCGTGTTCATGTCCTGGCGAAGCGCAGTTGGTGAATGGCACCGATCACGATCGGCCGCACATCATCACGAGACGTTCCTTCAGTTTCGACCAGCGCCGTTGCACCTGCTTGCCCTTGACCGCCATGGCCAGCGCTCTTTTCTGCCCGACCAGCACGACCAGCGTCTTGCCGCGGGTGATACCGGTGTAGATCAGCTTGCGCTTGAGCATCATGTAGTGCTGGGTGGAGATGGGCATGACCACCACCGGGTACTCGGAACCCTGCGCCTTGTGGATCGTCGTCGCGTAACAGAGGACCAGTTCGTCGAGTTCGCCAAACGGATAGTTGATCTCTCGGCCATCGAAAGCCACCGTGAGCTCTTTTTCGTCGGCATCGAGGGCGGTGACGAAACCGATATCGCCGTTGAAGACGTCGCGCTCATAGTTGTTCTCGATCTGCATGACCTTGTCGCCGACGCCGAAGCGGTTGCCGAACTTGTCGATGCTGTCTTCGCCGGGTGGGTTGAGCACCGCCTGCAGGGCCTGGTTGATGCCGCGGGCACCGGTGATGCCCCGGTTCATCGGGCATAGCACCTGAATGTCGCGTAGCGGATCAATCCTGAACTTGCCGGGCAGGCGAGTCTGTACCAGATCAACAACGGTCTGCGCGATGGCTTCCGGTTCCTCGGCGGCGACGAGGTAGAAATCCGAGGCTTCGCCTTTCGCGGGCAGGCTGGGAAAGACGCCCTGGTTGATCTGGTGGGCACTGCGAACGATGCGCGAGGCCGCTGCCTGGCGGAAGACTTCGGTGAGCCGGACGACCGCAACCGCGCCGGAGTCGATGACGTCGCCGAGGAACTGCCCCGGGCCGACCGAAGGCAGTTGATCGACGTCGCCCACCAGAATCAGCGTCGTGCTGGTGGCGACAGCGCTGAGTAGCTGGTTTGCCAGCGGCACGTCGATCATCGAGCATTCGTCAGCCACCAGGAGGTCGCACGCGAGGGGATTGTCGGCGTTGCGTTTGAACTGGCCGTTGATCGGATTGATCTCCGGCAAGCGATGGATGGTCTTCGCTTCCCGTCCGGTCGATTCGCCGAGACGCTTGGCCGCGCGTCCGGTGGGTGCGCAGAGCAGGGGCTTGACGCCCTTGGCGGCCATGATCGTCAGAATCGAATTCACCAGCGTGGTCTTGCCGACTCCGGGCCCGCCGGTGATGACCAGAAGTTTGCACGACAGAGCCAGACGGACCGCCTGCTTCTGGCTGTCGGCCAGTTGTATGGCCAGTTTCTGCTCCACCCAGGGAATGGCCTTGTCGGCCGCGAAGGCCGGCAGGGTCGTGACTTCGCGCTTGAGCCGCTGCACCTGAGCGGCTATCGACTGCTCGGCGTAGTACAGCGGTGCCAGAAACACACAGGCTTGTCCTTCGATGGTGTCGGGCAGCAGGACCTCGTTGGCGATCTCCTGGGCAATGGCCGCGTCGATGATCGCTGCCGGGATGTCGAGCAACTTCACCGCCAGGGGCACCAGTTCGGCATAGGGCAAGCCGCAGTGGCCCTGCTCCGACGCTTCGCTGAGCGCGTAGGAAATTCCGGCCTGGGCACGCAGGGGAGAATCCTTGGCGATGCCGACTTTCTGCGCAATCGTGTCGGCCGACAGGAAGCCGATGCCGCGGATGTCCTGGGCCAGGCGGTAGGGGTTTTCCTTGACGATGGCGATGGCTGCCTGGCCATAAGTCTTGAAGATGCGCACCGCACGCGAGGTCGATACCCCATGCGCGTGCAGGAAGACCATGATCTCGCGAATGACCTTCTGGTCGGCCCAGCCGGAAGTGATCTTTCTGGCGCGAATTTCGCCAATACCGGGAATTTCACGCAGACGCTGCGGTGAGTGCTCGATGGCATCGAACACCGCCGCGCCGAAGGCCTTCACCAGTTTTCCGGCATAGACCGGGCCGATGCCCTTGACCATGCCTGACGCGAGGTAGCGCTCGATGCCCGTCAGCGTCGTGGGCGGCGAGATCTTGACGAACACCGCGCGAAACTGACGACCGTGCTCGCGGTCGGTGACCCAGTGCCCGGAAGCCGCTGCGTACTCGCCGGGTGAAACGACCGGTGTGTGGCCGATCAGGGTGATCAGCTCGCGCTCGGCCTTCACTTTCAGGCGCAGGACGCAGAAACCGTTCTGCTCGTTGTGAAAGGTGACGCGTTCAACCAGGCCGGCAAGGCGTTCGAGTTCGGAGGCGGGGGAGGTGGAGTAGTAGTCGGACATGGCGAATTGGAGGAGTGCAGACCGTGCGTTCGGGTGCCTACACGCTGTTTTCAGCCCATGGCTGGTCGCCGATGCTCCGAGTTTAATGTGAAAGTCGCGTACGCGACTCACGAAACTCCCGTCTCCCCTTGCGGGAGAAGGGCCAGGGGAAGAGGGAAACGGTCATGACTTTCATGATCTGGGGTGTTTCCACGGGTCATGACCGTTAGGCGACTGCCACCGGCCGGGCCATGACTGCTAGCCAAATATGGTCTGCATTTGCTGGGCGTCACGGTCGATTTCCGGCAGGAGGTCGGCAAAGCGCTTGCGCAAGGCTTCTGCTTCGTCGGCATTCGGGTTGACGTCCTGAGCCAGCCATTCAAAATCCGTGCCGGCCAGGATGCTGCCAATATAAACGACGTCTGCCAGTGTCCGTATCGGGTCTGGTGCTGGCCGCAGCTGATCATGATCGATTGTCGCGTTGACGATTTCCTCAGGCATGCCGAGGGCGCCGAGTAGCGAGACGCCAATGCTTTCATGCCATTGCATGATCAGGAACCTCATGCTGTCGGGGCGGGCGCACAGCTCCGGGTATTGAGCAGCGCGGTAGAGCATGTAGAAAGCCCCGAGGTCGTGGACCAGGCCGGCCAGCAGGGCTGCGTCCTGATTGATCCGCGTGTGGGCGCGTGCAAGAACGCGCGTTGCCGCCGCGGTTTTCAGCGAGTGCGTCCAGAGGGCGACGGTGAGATCGTTGAAGATCGCGACATCCCTGGAGCGCACGAGCTGGCGCATGGCGATGGCCAGCGCCGTGGTGCGTACCAGATTGAGGCCCAGGCGGGTGATGGCTGCCTTGAGATCCAGCGCCGGCGCGCCCTGCGCCTGATAGAGAACGGAATTGGCCAGCTGCAGCAGTTTGGCGGCGATCAGGGGTTCCAGGCTGACGATGCTGCTGACGCGTGCCAGTGGCAGGTCGGGATTCTGCAGTTCCCGGCGCAGGCGCAAAGCGGCGTCGAAGCTGGTAGGAAAGACGACATCACCTTTTCCCAGTTCGTCGGCGATGTCCTTGATCATCTGGAAGCGCTGCGCGCTTAGTGCTTGTCCATGCTTGTCAGCATTTGGGTCTTGGCGTGAATTCATGACGGGTGGGGGCCTTTCTTGTCTGGTGCAGCGCTGCGGACTCGGTCACCAGTCATTGAAGGTGCCGAAGGCGATCGATTGCAGGCGCTGCCGGAAGCGTGCACCGATCCGCAGGTCGGACGATAGCTCCAGAATTCGCGCGTGCGCGATGTTGTCGGGAAAGCGCTCAAGGGTGTCAATGATCCGGCGCAGGTAGCCGCGTGTGGCGTTCGAGCCTTTGACGCGAAGAAGTTCCGCTGCGAGCGCATCGACCGTTGCCGCAGTGGGAAACGCGGCGAGCGCCTCTGCGATTGCCGTCAGGCGCGCGTAGTTGTCGGAGTTCTGCCTGAGCAGACCGAGCAGAAACACGCCCGCTTCGATCCGCCCCACATGACACAGAGAATTGAGCAGCTTGCAGCCGTCCAAGAACAGGTCTTCGTTCGCTGAGAGCGCTCGCCGGAGAATGCTGTCAATCGGGACACGCGAGAGGTCCAGGCCGTCCTCGTTCAGCCACGACGGCAGGCCGGCGGTGAATTGGGGATTCCTGGGCAAGGGACGGAGTGAGCGGCGGCTTATTGAAAAGCGCAGGCACCCGGACCATCCGGGTGGCCGCAACTGCCGCAGGGGCCAGGCATGTCATGGGCGCGCGATGCCGAGCTGCCTGGCGCGGCAAAAGCCGACAGCTTCTTGCGCAGCTCACTGCTGTGGCAGTCCGGGCACTCCGGCGCAGGTGATGACTGACGGACCAGCTTCTCGAACTCCTTGCCGCAGGCGGAGCACGCGTATTCGTAGATGGGCATGACGTCGAAACTCCCGATGATTTCGAGATGATGCCTGAAAATCCGCTTGTCTGCAGAAAGCGTGCGCAACAAGCAGCATTTCGCAGTCAATTGAAGGCAGCCATCACCGTAATCCCCACCGGGCGCTCGTGGCGCCACGGCGACCAGCACCAGGGTGGCCATCAAGCTTTTCAGCACTTTTTCCTGGAGCGAATGGAGGCAGGGGCAAAGCTTCCGTAGAATGGGAAAAAAACTGTTCAGGGAAGCGCCGTGGCCACTACTCGCAAGAATCCATCCTCGACCTTGTTTACATTGAATGTCGAACTCGTCGCTACGACGCCTCTCATCTGGCGCCAGATCGTGATCAGCGGAGACGCAAGCTTCGCCATGCTGCACCACGTCATTCAGGCCGCGATGGGCTGGCAGGATGTCCATTTGCACGAGTTCCGGGTCGGCGACATGAGAATCGGTATTCCGGACGCGGAGTACGATGAGCCCGACCAACCGGTCGCCGTCGAAAAGCGCGTCCGGCTCGACCGTCGCCTGGCGATGGGCAGCATCTTCACCTACCGCTACGATTTTGGCGACAGTTGGGAGCATCGCATCAGTGTGGAGCAGGTTCGGAAGCGCGATGATCGTTACAGTGACGGACCCGTCGCCGGGGTCGAGGCGGGCGAGCGGGCATGTCCGCCCGAGGATGCCGGTGGCGTTGGCCGCTACCAGGAGTTCGTGGACATCTACGAGAGCGACCCCTACGGCGAAGAGACCGAGCAGATGCGCACCTGGGCGGGGCTGGAATTCGATCCCGCACGCTTCGATCGGCCCGCAGCGAACGCGGCGATCACCCGCATGCTTGCCAACGGCTGGATCAAGTAAGCTGCCGCCTGATGTTGGCGTTGGTGGCCGCGCCGCAGCGCCGGATGACGGGAGGCGGTCGGTAAGCTATGGCTAGCCGGTCGGACTGGGCGCAGCAGTCGATGCTGCGCTCGGCACTGAGGGCGCCGGTGAGCGCGGTGACCTATGCCCGTAGCTGCGGCTGGAACTACCGGCGGAAGCGAGCCTGGACTTCGCCGTGACGTGGGCACGTTGTCAGATGGTCGTTGACCATGCCCGCCGACTGCATGAACGCGTAGCAAATCGTTGCGCCGACGAACTTGAACCCGGCTCGACCCAAGGCTTTGCTCATGGCCTCCGAACGTGTGGTCTTGGCTGGCACCTCGGCCATTGTCGTCCATTGATTCTGAATCGGGGCGTCATCCACGAAACGCCATAGAAAATCGCTGAATGGCTGTCCGTCGCCTGTGAGCGCGAGGTAGGCTTTGGCGTTCTGGATAGCTGCGGCCACCTTGGCGCGATTTCGGACGATCCCCGCATCGGCCAACAATGCGGCAACTTTTCGGTCGTCATACTCGGCGATCCGCGCCGGATCAAAAGCATCGAAGGCCCGCCGATAGTTTTCTCGTTTTTTGAGGATCGTCGCCCAAGACAAACCGGCCTGTGCTCCTTCCAGGATCAGCAGTTCAAACAGGGATCGATCATCGAAAAGCGGTACGCCCCATTCCGAATCATGGTAGTCACGGTAAAGGTCGAAACCTTCGCACCACGGACAAACTTGCATCGCTATCAACTCGGCGCACAAAGGGTCAGTGTACTGCCAAGAGGGCAGTGAGTGCCCGCTTCTGGCCTGGCGGGGAAGCTCAGATGCCCCTCTCTCCGATTCCAGCACGGCGTTCGCTATCGTTGCTCGCCGTGGAGAACTCGATGAGGGCGCTGCCGCTGAGAAACCGTTTGATCTGCTCGATCGTGCGAAGCTGTGTTTCGTTCATGTCGGTCACCATCTTCAGGATGATCAACCCGTTTCGTCCTTCGCCGACATCTGCTTTCAGGCTCATGTTTGAGTGGAAACACGCGGCTTTTTCTGGCTCATACCACTTTGGACAAGGCTTTTTCGAGGGTTTTGAGGAGGAAAATGGCATAATGGCGGCTTTTCATTGTGGGATCGCTGGCGATGATGCTCGGTGCAGGCGCGACCTGTGTCGATCGCAAAAGCTATCGCGAACAAATTGGCTGCGTCGGCGATCCCCGCTATTCGCCCGATGGTCGCAGGGTAAGGCGCGAATTGATCCGCAGCATACCCGCCGGCGCGTTCCCTTTGCACGCCGCCTGCGCAAGCAACTCGCGCCTCAGCCCCCGCGAACTGCAACACTCTTTTTTCTTTTCGGCTAAAACGGCCTTGCTGGCAAAGCGGCATCGCCGGCATGACAAGCAAAATTCCGGAGAAACAACCTCATGACTCAACGCAAGGGCATCATTCTCGCGGGCGGGGCTGGTACTCGACTGCACCCTGCAACCCTGTCCGTCTCGAAGCAGTTGTTGCCGGTCTACGACAAGCCAATGATCTACTACCCGCTGAGCACCCTGCTGCTGGCTGGTATCCGGGACATCCTGATCATTTCCACCCCTGAGGACACCCCGCGTTTCCAACAGCTGCTCGCTGACGGCAGCCAGTGGGGCATCAACCTGCAATACGCCGTCCAGCCCAGCCCGGATGGTCTCGCCCAGGCCTTCATCATCGGCGCCGACTTTCTCGGCAATGAGAGCTCGGCGCTGGTCCTCGGCGACAATATCTTCTATGGGCACGACTTTCATCAGATCCTTGGCAATGCCGACCTGCGCCCTGATGGCGCCACCGTCTTCGCTTATCACGTGCATGATCCGGAACGCTACGGCGTCGCTCAATTCGACAGGGCTGGCCAGGTTCTCAGCCTCGAGGAAAAGCCCACGCAAGCGAAATCCAATTACGCCGTTACCGGCTTGTACTTCTACGACAACAAGGTCGTCGACTTCGCCCGCAACCTGAAACCCTCGGCGCGCGGCGAGCTCGAAATCACCGACCTCAACCGCCTCTACCTCGAGCAGGGCAAACTCAAGGTCGAGATCATGGGCCGCGGCTACGCCTGGCTCGACACCGGCACTCACGACAGCCTGCTCGAAGCGGGCCAGTTCATTGCCACCATCGAAAAGCGCCAGGGCCTCAAGGTCGCCTGCCCGGAAGAAATCGCTCTGCGCCAAAAGTGGATCAGCCGCGAACAGCTCGAAGCGCTCGCCCAGCCGCTGGCCAAGAACGGCTACGGGCAATACTTGCTTGGCCTGCTCAAGCACGAGGTGTTCGAATGAAGGCCACCCTCTCAGCCATTCCCGATGTCGTCATCCTCGAACCCAAAGTATTTGGTGACGAGCGAGGCTTTTTCTTCGAGAGCTTCAACGCCCGTGCCTTCGAGCAAGCCACCGGCCTCAAGCGCGAGTTCGTTCAGGACAACCACTCCAAATCCGCGAAGAATGTTCTGCGCGGGCTCCACTATCAGCTTGAGAAGCCGCAAGGCAAGCTCGTTCGCGTCGTGCAGGGCGAAGTCTTCGATGTTTCGGTGGACCTACGCAAAAATTCGCAAACCTTTGGCCGCTGGGTCGGTGTACTCCTGAGCGCAGACAACAAGAAACAGCTCTGGGTGCCAGAGGGCTTTGCCCACGGCTTTTTGGTGCTCAGCGAAACGGCTGAGTTCCTGTACAAGACCACCGACTACTACGCCCCGGAATACGAGCGCGGCCTGTTGTGGAATGACCCCGCGCTGGGCATCGACTGGCCCATCGCGGGCGAACCCAAGCTTGCCGCCAAGGACTCTGTTGCCAAGCGCCTTTCCGAAGCAGAAACATTTGCCTGACGCGGAATCTTCCGGCCAACCCGCACGCGCCGGGTCGGTAAACCGATCGCTGACAGTCCATTACACGCTTGTTGTGTGTAAGTATTCGGCCAACCCGTAGTGAGCCAGCGCCGTTGGCGAGGCGGATTAGCGGCAGAGGACTGATCGGAAGGATCGGTGAAGGGGGTAAAGCCAGATGTCCTTGATCGGGAGGATCGGCTTGCTGGTGGGGCACTTCTTGCCTCGCCCAGAGGTTTGACCGACCTTGATCCAGTTGGCGGCCTGGTAGCAGGTGCCGCGATGGCGGGGCGTCTCGACGAAGGTTTCGAGCAGCACGGGGCGGTAGCCGTAGCGCGCCAGCCAGTCCTTGGGCAGTTGCCGCTGCATGAGCGAGAGGATCTTGGAGGCCAGGCCCTGGCACTGGATCCAGGGCAGAATCAGAAAACGGGCGTTGTTCACCACGAGCTGCAGGTTCCTTTGTCGCTGCTCATCGTGCCAACCGATGAATTGCTCGCGCGCAGCGAGTTTCCAGGCGCTGGCGCCGAAGCTGAGCAAGGCGACCAGGGTCTCGCCGGCGAAGACGAAGTAGCGGCTCTGACTGCCCGCCATGGGCGTGTGGCCGAGATAGTGGTAACGGGCGATGTACTCGTTCCACAGACGCGAGTTCGCCGAACCGACGACTTGGCGCACCGAAAGAGGCGGCAGGTCATGCACCGGCTGGGTGAGCAACGGTTGTGGATCGGTGGCGTGCGTGGGCCGATAGTCGGGTTGGCGAGGAGCGGCCCACCGTGCCGCCGGCAGGGTGAACAGGCCGTCGGCTTGCATGCGCAGCATGGCCACCCGGCAGGTCATGTCCTTCAGCTCGCCATTGGGCTTGCACCAGTCGAAGAGCTCGCACACCTGCCGCGAGAGCTGCGCGCGGCTGTTGCCCGGATGGGCCTCGATCAGGCCGTGGATCGTCTGCAGTTCGTCGGCGGTAAAGTGACGCCCGCAATAGCGCTTCACGAGCTATCGATGGGAGGTGCCTGAGCGACCGGGATGCCACGCATCTGGGCCAGACGATCGGTCGCCATCGCCCAGGGCAGAAAGACACTCAAATCTGTCGGCGGCTGCTTGCCGTTGGCGGCGCAGGCTTCCAGATACGCCGTCAGCCAGATGCGCGGGTTGATTTCCCACAAGCGCAGGGTCAGCAGCAAGCTGAACATCGTCGCGGCGAGTGCGCCGGACCAGTGACTGCCCGACCCATAGAAGTTCTTGCGGGCGACCACCGGCGCGCGCTGGGCGCGCTCGGCGGAATTATTGTCCATCGGCACCTCGGGGTGGTCGACAAACACGGTCAAGCCGGACCAATGCTTGTCCATGCTTCGCAGCACCTTGCTCGCCGGGATTTTGAGCGCCGGGTTCGCCAGTTCGCGTTCGCGCTGACTGGCCATCTGCGTGATCGCCTGGCGCAAGGCGCGGTCGCGTTCGGCCCACTGTGCCGGGTCGTTACGGACTTCCAGGCGCCAGCCGTTCAAGTGGTAGAGCTCACCGATCTGCTCGACCCAGGCCAGTGCCCAGTCCGAGAGATCCGGATGGGCGTTGGCCAGTTCCAGGAAGTCCCGCCGCTGGTGCGCCCAGCAGAAGGCCAGAATGAAGTGCGCAAGGACGCGCGCGAGTTTCTTGTAGGCCGAGTAGCGATCGCAGATGATGATTCCCCCGGCGCTGCCGGAGAGCTCCCGGATCGGCACCGCCGCCGAGCGACTCGGGTCGAGCACGAAGTGGATGACCGATGGGCAGTGGAACACCCAGAAATACCAGCGCTGTCCGACCTTCCCTTCGGTCTCGGCAAAGACCTGCCAGCGCGTCTCGTCCGCGTGCCACTGTTTCTCGCGGCGCAGCTGGCCAAGCAGCGCTTCTTCAAGCGGCTCGAACAGCGGCGCCAAGGCACGCAGTCCGCCGGTCACCGTTCCCGCCGAGAGCGTCAGTTGGTGATCGGACAAGTCCCGCAGAAGGCGATGCGTCGGCTGGCCGTACAAGAACTTCGACAGCAGCAGGTGCACCCAGATCGACACCCCGTACTTTCCACGCGTAATCAACGCTGAGTCGTGCCGGCGGTGGCACGGTCAGAATGCCCCGTGCGCCCGGGCACTGACAGGTCCGCCGGTAGCGCCGCCGGCAGATCTTCCGGCGGTAGCCTTTGACCTCGATCTCGAGAACTTCACTGTCTTCTGTGCCGGGAAAGTCGACGTAGCCCAGACCACAGTCCGGGCAATGCGGGCAGTCGATGTCGATGACCTCGATCTGCGTCGGCAAGTGGTTTTCCCGATTTCGCCCGTGTCCCGCGACGACTTGTGGTCCGCTGCCGGGTTCTTCTCGGCTCCCGACGAACGTTCTGACTTGCGACCAAACCGGCGTTTTTGCAGATCACGGATCTTGCCCTGGGCCTGCTCTAGCTCGCTGCGCAAGGCCGCCTCACGCGCCGCCGCTTGCTCCGCCGCTTGCGCCATTTCCACCCGATGAACGGCCTCCGATTGCGCCAAGCGGACCAGCATTTGCCGATGTTGGCTCCGCCAGAAGCTGGCCTCCCAACGGAGCTCCTGATTAGCAATGAACCTCAGCCATGTGTGCTCCCAGAGCCTGAAGGCAGGATATACTGTACGCACGTACAGTTACTGCCCAGAGGAGAGCACCATGCCGATGAATCGAATTCAGTTCCAGCCAGGCCTGTCGATGCCAGAATTTTTTGAACAGAGCCTCTTGCAAAACTCCCCCGCGGGAACTGCTGGGCCGCGGGATTCGCTCTCTGGGAGCGATTTTTGTCGCGAGGGAAGTTGCCGTGGCCGAGCGGCTAACCTGATGGCATTATTTGTCTCATTGGGGGCGACGACCGCCCTGCATCATCGGATGCACAGCGGTCGGAGAGGAAAAACGGGTGGTCATTCTCGTAATCGCATCAACTGGTCGGCGGTCAGCGCCAGGATACCGAACATCAAGTGCGCCATCACCTTGGCGTCGCCCTTGACCATGATGGTGTTGCCGCCGAATTCGTCCTTGAGCCGCGCGTTGCTGCGCTCGGCGACGGTACGTTCGTTGTAACGAATGGCCTCGGCCGGTGCGAATTCGATCTTCTCGCCGCGACGCGGGTTGTGATCGATCAGCGGAACGTGGCCGAGACTCCGGCAGTGCTCACGCAATTCCGTGCTGCAATAGGCCGCATCCATGACATCGTAGAGGTTGGTCACCCGCTCGGCACTGATCAGTGATAGCGGAATGGCGGCACGGCTGTCGTGCATCGAGGCGCTTGAGAGCAGCGCCGCGATGGGCACGCCACAGTCGGCGGTGTCGAGATGCAGCTTATAGCCGTTCCAGCTGACCTTGTAGCCTTGGGCGTTGCACTTCGTGCCGCGATCACACGCCGTCGGAATCTCATCGAGCATTTACGCCAACGTCTGCCCGCGTTGGCGCTGGATCGGCGACTCCTTCGCGGGTGGTCGTGTCTCGCCGCGCCGGGGGCGGCCACGTTTCTTCGCCGCTGGTGGCGTTTCTGGCACTGGCGCACTCGCTTCGGAAGGGCTCTCTTCCTTCGGGAGCACCGAGGGCTGTGCCGCTGGGACCTCTTCGGCCACGGCCGCCTCGCGCCGGGACGGATGTTCGCGTGCTTCAATGGCCGTACCGTCGCGGCTGATATGTCCGATCAGTTCATCCCCGAGATGGGCCTTGACGAGGGCTTCATGCACCCGCTGGCCCAAATCCGCTTGAGAAAACTCGTCGAAGGCGCGCGAGAAGGTGGCTTCAGAAGGCAGTTTCTTGCACAGAGGAAAGCCACAGATACGTCGCAGCGCACGGTCTATCGTCAGGCGCTCAATCAGCCCTACCGTGGTATTGAGCCCCAACACCGACTTAGCCACGAAAGCGTTCGCCAGCCACGCCCGCTCTACCGGCGGACGCCCCACGCCACACCAGTTCGATCCCGTGAATTCCTCAATGCGCACCCATTCCAGGATGTGCACGACCTTCTCCAACTTCGGTGTCAGCGGACCTTCAGCCCTCAACTCGGGCAGCAGTTCGTGCTGAATCACGTTCCAGCGTTGCATGATCAGTTCGCGTTGGGTAGTATCCATTTTGCGGGCGTTATGATGTTGGTCTTGAGAAACCCATCATGCCAGAAATGGCCGCCTGCGTCCTCCGCTTTCGCCCCCAGCGACGAAAAAATCAGCCCTGCAGTGTCAGTTTTGCAAGAGGCTCAACAGTATGGTTCCGAGTCCCGGTGCGAAGCGGCGCTTGAGAGGGCTCGCTGGCCAGAGGGCTTTCGCTGTCCTTGCTGCGGTACGTCGGCGCATTGTGTTCTGCGCGGTGCGAACCGCAAGATGTTCCAGTGCAACGCCTGCCGTCATCAAACCTCGCTGATTGCCGGTACCATTTTCCAGGGTACAAAGCTTGGGCTGACGATCTGGTTCCTTGCCATCTACCTGATTAGCCAGGCCAAGACCGGATTGTCGGCGCTCGCGCTCAAACGACACCTGGGCGTGAGTTATCCAACGGCGTGGCTCATTCATCACAAACTGATGCACGCCATGGCTGCACGCGAAGAGCGCTCTGTTCTCAGCGGCCAGGTCCAGGTCGATGATGCCTACCTCGGCGGCGAGCGTAGCGGCGGGAAGGCCGGGCGCGGCTCCGAGAACAAAGTCCCTTTCGTGGCCGCCGTCTCGCTCAGCGATGAGGGCCATCCTTTGCGCGTCAAGCTCTCGCCAGTGCCCGGTTTCACCCTCAAGGCGATTGCCGTGTGGGCCAGCACCAACCTGGCCGTGGGCAGCACCGTATGTTCCGATGGCCTGGCCTGTTTCAGCGCGGTCACCGAGGCCGGGTGTGTGCATCAGCCCACCGTCGTCGCGGGACGAAAGCCAAAAGAATTGCCCGAGTTTCAGTGGGTCAACACCGTCCTCGGCAATCTCAAGACCAGTTTGACCGGCAGCTACCATGCATTCGCCTTCCGAAAGTATGCCGCCCGCTACTTGGCCGCATTTGCCTACCGCTTCAACCGCCGATTCGACCTCAGGACGCTGCACGAGCGCTTGCTTCTCGCCGCAGCTCGCTGTGGCGCGCAGCCCGAGGGTACGATTCGGATGGCTGAGGTTCATTGCTAATCAGGTCTCACCATGCTTTACCTGCGTTACGCCCGCTGGGATCTGACACGGGTCGATCTGGTCGATCCGAGGACTGGTGCGCTGCTTTGCCCCGTCAAGCCGCTCGACAAGTCGGCCAACGCCGATGGCCAGCGCCGGCGCCTGACGCCGGTGAGCGCCGATCTGTCGCCGCTGCCGTCGTCGGGTCTGGCGCCTTTGCTCCGCCAGTTGCTCGCTGACTACGCCGCCACCGGCCTGCCGCCCGCGTACTTGCCACCCCTCGACCAGGACCTCGCATGAACCAGAAACTCCTTGCCCTGTATGGGCTGAAGTGGAATCCCTTCTCCCCGGATTTGCCTACGGAGGCGATCTACGTGCCGCCCCGGATCGAGAATTTCTGTTGGCGGATCGAGCAGGCCCAGATCCGCGAGGGGGGCTTTGCAATGATCCATGGCGACCCGGGTACCGGCAAGAGCGTTGCTTTGCGCCTCCTCGCGGAGCGTCTCGCGCGCTTGCCCGATATCACGGTGGGTGCGATCAATCACCCGCAGAGCAACCTCGCCGACTTCTATCCAGACCTCCCGGAATCCCCGGGGAACGTGGTCTAATTTTGGACAGTAGGTCGGCGAAGGCCGTCTCATAGCGGAGACTGGCCGACCTCGATGCGCAGCCATTTTCCGCCGGGGATCCTGGCGCCGAGACCAGTGAGCTTACGGCACAGCTGTTCTTGGGCATAACGGCGTGCGGGTTGCTGTAGCGGCTCCAGGCGAACGACCACCCAGTGTTCGTCACTGCGTACCCAGCCATGGCAGTTGAAAATCGCATAGAGCAGGTCCACCCGATCGCTATCCTTGGCATAGCTGTCGTCAAGCCAATCGAGAAGCTGGCGGCGCACGTTCCATACGGAACTCGTGACGAAGTCGAAGAGATTCTTGCCCTCGTTATCGATGGCGTTGAAGGAGCGGTAATCGGACAGCCCCGTGACATTGACGCGCTCGGGCAAGCGAGCCTTGTCAGCCTGGAGTTGTTTGAGTTGCGTTTCGCTCACGGCGATGGCCGCAGCAAGCCGCCGATGCCGACTGTTGTGGCGCTCACTTCCGTCCCGATTGAAGCTGGGTTGAGTCTTGGCCTGTTGCTTGTAAAGCTTGGCGAGATGGCCCTGGGTGCTCGCAATCTGCTGCGCAAGCCCTTTGATCTGGGGATTGGCGATGTCCTGTTTGTCGCTCTCGGCCAAGCCGAAACCCGGATGGTAATGATAGGGATGACGCCCCTTGAGGTGTTTGAAAGTGTTCTCCGAGGCGCCCCAGCGACTGAGCATCGCGGTCAGCACCTCTTGCGGCGACCACTGAAGGTCAGCGTCCCAGCAGAGCACGCTGATGCGGTGATTGGTACGCAAATTCCACAACACCACCCGACGCAGGTCGAACGTATGCGCCAGCTCGGCCATGCCGGTGTCGGGATCGGGATCGGGATCGGGATCGGGATCGGGATCGGTTTTAGGTGGGTAGAGGCACGCCTTGGTCTCTTCGAGCAGGCGATAATCCGTGCCGTTCATCGACACGCTGTGCGTGAAGTCTGCGGCCGGCAAGGCCCTGAGCCGCGCAGGATTGGCGTTCTTCTCCCAAGTGATGAAGGGGGTGCGGCGGCGCACGAGTTCGCTGAAAAAGCCCAGCCCATCGCCCTCACGGTCGAAGACCTGTACCGGCGGGGTTCCCAGGGACTGTTGTCGCGCATACTCGCCAAGCTTCAGAATCTGAGCGCGCAGGTCTCCCTTGCCCTCCTGAATGTCGAAATAGACGATGCGCCCCTGTTCGTCACAAGTGACCAGATTGGTCTGTCCGGGCATCGGCATCCGCCGCTGTGTATTCCAGGCCGCATGCACCTTGTCCTGTCCGGTATAAGGCAAGAGATGACCGTCCGTAAACCACAGCCGGGTGGCGACCAGGCCGCAGCGGATCTGATCGGCAAAAAACGCCTTCAACAGCGCCTCGGCCCGCGACTTGCCGGCGACGTCATGGAACCAGGACCACAGCGTGTCGAGAGCGGGTAGCCGCCCCAAGCCCAGGAGCCGTCCCGCCTCCTCGCGCCGCTCATGTTTGAGCTGCTCAATGGAGCGGATGTTACGCACCGCCATCAGCACGAACACCTGGAAGATGCGCCAACCGTTGCCGAACAGCTGGGAGAGTCGTTGCATCCACTGCCCTTGGCTCATCAGGACCAGCAAGACAGGGAAAATGCCGGCATAGCGGCTGGCTTCCCAGTCATGGTGTTCCGCATAGGGAAGCTCGATCACTGCGGCGGGAACCTGTTCCGGTGAGGCCTGCTCCGCGACTGTCTGGCGGCTCGGCTGATCGACACGCACGACCTCTTCGAGGGGCGCTTCCTCCAGCGCACACCGCGCCGCGGCTTCGCCATCCCACGCGAGTTCCTCTTGTGTTACTTCCGCGGTCAGCCTCTTCTCGGCACGCCGCAAAGCTTCGAGTTCGCGGGCCTTGGAGCCGGGGCGGCGTTTGTCAACATGCAGCCGACCTTGCCGTTCTTCGCTCACGCTGTGGCTCGGACTATAGCCATGCAGCAGGCCGGTCACCCCAAAGAGCCGATAGCACTCGCGATAGTTGTGCAGCGTCTGGCGACTGAGATTGAGCACCTCGGCCAAGCGCGTCTGGTTCAGCTTCCTCTGTAATAACTCAACCACCAGGAGGCGCCGCTCGGCCTTGTCGGCAAGATTCACCCGTTTGCTCAGACTGCCATGATGATAAAGGTCACCCTGGCTGCGAGGGCCACGCGGAAGGTGCAGACAATAGCCTCTGCCCAAGTCGAAACGGCCTTCCTGCTTAACCGCTGGTTCCAATAACTCGCTCTGCGTCACCCCTCACCCCCAGGTCCCCGCTGCCTGACGCGATTCTAGCATGAGATTTATGCTTATTGCACTTGTTATTGCGTATTTACAATAGGATATAAGCATCGTTGTCCAATAAACGTTTTCCGTTCCCGGCGTGACGAAGGTCCAAAAAACGACGATAAGGCTTTTGAATCACGCGGTTAGCGGGGCGTCTGAGTCGCAATTCCGGGAGGTCTGCTATCGCGAGATGGGCGACATCTTTGCCGTTCCCTTGCGCCCGCATAACCGCTGGGGTGGCTTCAAGGCCTTGCGTGAGGTGTGGTTCGCGCATCTGGAGACAATGCGAAGACGCGCGGTGCTGTTGGTCGACGAGGCGCAGGAGATGAGTCCGCCGGTGCTCTGCGAGCTGCGGCTTCTGGCCAGTGCGCGTTTCGATTCGCAGCCGCTCTTGTGTGTCGTGCTGGCGGGCGATGCGCGCCTGATCGAGAAACTGCGACGCGAGGAGTTGATCCCACTGGGCTCGCGCATTCGCACCCGGCTCGCCACCGAACACGCCAGCCGAGAGGAGTTGCTCGCCTGCCTGACCCATCTGCTTGCCGGCGCCGGCAACGCCAGTTTGATGACTCCGATGCTGCAGCAGACGCTGTGCGATCACGCCGCCGGCAATTACCGCATTCTGACGACACTCGCCGCCGAACTGCTCGCCGCCGCGGCGCAGCGTGACCTTCCCCAACTCGACGAGAAGCTTTATCTGGAGGTCTTTGCCCAACCCGAGAGGCCGGCGCCACGGCGTGCGGTGGCGGGTCGCTGATTTCGAGACTGACGACGTCCTTCGGCACTTCGAATCCCTCGATGGCGCGCCGATCGCTCTATTCGTGGGTGTTGGTAAATCCCTCGAACTGCGGCCGGAAGGGGGTCACGGGGACCGTGGAATAAATGCGGCACGTTTCATCGCCGCGTTTATGCCGCGAAAGCCCCTTGACGCCCTGGAGGGCGCCAACGCTCAAGGCAGTTGTCGGGGATGGGGGTTACATCCCCGACAACTGCCTCACGGCGAGTGCGCGGTCTGGGGCAGAGCCCCAGGATCTGGTCGTCTGCGCCGCTCTTGCCCGACCCTCGTCAATGATCGAGCAGCAATTGATGCGTAGCGCATATCCGCCGCAACCATCACCGTACGTGAACATCGGAACATCAGATCGGCTGACCGCACTCACCCATGGTGCATTGACGCAAGCCTGGGTCGCTGGCATGCGCCGCAGCCGGATCATCCGTAGTACGGTGGTCTGCGTGACGCTCAGGATTGCAGCCACCTCGGAAACGTTCAGTTCGCCACGGGTTTGCCGCTCGCCTTCACGATACACGGCGATCGCGTGATTATTTCGGGTAGCACACACGCGTACAGCGGTCCAGGTTTGACCATGAGGCGTATGTCTCCCCATTCGATTCAGGATCGAGGCGATCATCGAGTCCGGTTGAATCCGGGCCAATGAGCGAATCAGTTCGATCGTGTCGGTATCCATCACATACCGATGTTTGCCCGTACGGTTCTTCTCAAATCGCAGTTCCGTATGATCCCCGCCCTGCCAATGCAGCACCAAGCGAATGGCATTGTCCTCGGAAGTGGCAATGATATCCTTGAGTACCGTACGAAGCAGACGCTTCTTGATTTGCGGCGAACTGCCTGGGTGATCCCACAGGCAAGGCAAGTCCTCAGCCAATGCCAGCAACTCCGCTTTCGTCGCCGCTGTCACCGAGGTAGGCCGCTCGGTCTTTAGCGCGGCGAGATCTTGTTCAATCTGCGCTTGCACTTTCAGCGCTTCATTCCAACGCCGCTCAAGTTCCGCGGCGACCAGACGTTGCGCCGGGTCGACCACATCGTAGCGGCGCTGCGCCCGGTCGACCTCATAGCGCGCCTGTTCGAGCGCAAGCGCCTTTTGATGAACACGTTCATCGCTCGCGCCTTGCACATTCTCGATCGCCTCGATTGCCGCTCCAATCGCGTGCGGCCGCAAGCATCGGAGCACCTGCTCGGCGACCATGCGGTCGACACGCAGTCCGCCGAAAGTGACGCAACAGCTTTGCTCGTGATTGAGAACGCGCGCGGCGCATTGATAGCGAATGACACCTGGAGCTGGGTACTGCGTAGACAGCTTGCTGCCACAATGGCCGCAGCGCAACAGCCCCGAGAGCAAGGCACCGCCGCACTTGACCGATCCACGAACCATGGCGCCGACCCTATTTGCATTGTGAGCAATGACCGCTTGATTGCTTTGATAGTCCGCCCAGCTAATGTAACCCTCATGGTGATCATGAATCAATACCGCCCACTCTTCGCAGCGCAACGGCTATGTGCGGACGATGCGCTTGCGACCCTGCTCGATACGCACGATCGCCTTGCTGTGCCCGTAGGCGTACGCACCGGCGTAAATGGGGTTCTTCAGCAGACTCAACACCACGTGGTGGTAGCGAGCCAGCTTCCAGACGATGTAGCGTGCGTCCCCAGCACCCCGGAATGAGGGCAGGCTGATGTCTTGGCGTTGCAGCCAGAAGTAGAGCTGGCGAACGCTGCCCAGTTCGGCGAATTTGCGAAATACGAGATCGAGTGCGGCCCGCACGCGCTCATCGGGCTCTTTCTCGATGCGATTACCGGGGACGCGTACGTAGCCGACCGGTACCTGGGTGTACAACTCACCACGCTGGGCTTTTTGTTCTATAGCCGCGCGTGCGCGCTGGCGGAAGTTCGCCAGTTCCATCTCGCTGATCGTACCTTTCATTCCCAACAACAGCCGGTCATTGATGTGTGTGGGATCGTAAATGCCATCGGCGTCGATCAACAAGGCGCCAACCAGACTGCAGAATTCCAGCAGCGTATGCCAATCGCGACCATTGCGGGCCAGTCGGGAGGCGTCGATGCTGAATACGGCTCCGACCACGCCATCACAAAGCAAGCCCAACAATCGTTCAAAGCCGCGGCGATGCGTGCCCGAGCCGGAATGGCCCAGATCCTCGTCGATCACCTCAACCTCAATCCATCCGAGTGCGCGGGCACGGTCGGCCAGGCCGTACTGGCGGCGCTGGCTCTCCAGGTTATGCTGAACTTGTTCGGGTGTGGACTGGCGGATGTAGATACAAGCCCGTCGGGCCAGATGTTCAGCGCGGATCTTGTTCATTGACCGCCTCCTCGCCGATGACCTTGGCCAGCGTTTCCATCCAGAGCACCAGCAACTGCCTTGCTGTCTGCTGAACCTGTGGGGGCAGTGCTGGTGTGGGTAATCCTTCGGGTTCCTCGAACAGTTCCCGCTGCCGTATCGCTCCATGCCGCATCATGGTCTCCTTCAGACTCATCAGAAGCAAGCAAGGATAGGCAAGACGCCGTCAGGCGGCAAAGCTCGAGCAGAGCCGCAAGGGGTAGCTGCGCCTCACACACGATCACGGCCTGTGCGGCTGCCGGCTGCGTCATCCACACCGGAAACGATATTGGCATGCCGTTCGCCCGACGGACGATATAGCAGGGCTCGTCGTGCACATAGAACCGTCTGACGACGGGAAAGCGCTCACCGCAAAACGGATGAAAGCGGTAGGTGACTACGACTTCGGCTGGCGAGTGTTGTTGGGCAGAATGTCGCCCACTTCTTCAAACGGATCAAGCACCGTCTGGCACTGGAGCACCTCTCGGGCATGTCCTGGCTGGCCGCACAACAAGACTTCAGCGCTAAAATCCTCTGCGACAACATCAATGCTCTGGCCGTCCACGCCGCCAGTGAATCTCTCGATCCCAACATCTGCGCACGTTACTTCATCAACCGCGGCGACGCCTTCTCTCGTATCACCCAAATTCCGCGATCGCGTATGTGGCGGCGCAGCGACGGCGGATCGAGAGGCTCCGGAGACGTCCGAACGAGCGCGCAGGAAGGCGCGAAGCCACGGCGAACGCCCTCGGGTGTCGTCAGGCGGGCTGGCGAGATCCCTCTGGCATAATCGCGGCCGCTCGGGACGAACGGGACCGCCCGTGCCTCACCGCAGGGGTTTCGTTACCGCCGTGGAGGAAGCGAGGAACTACGGGCTGGGATTCGCCGTAGCGCAGGCGAAGCTGCGGGCGCGGATACGCTGGAACAGGTCGAGGTTCTCGCTGGCGATCTTCAATACCCAGGCGCCGGCATGCCGCACGAGCTTGCCCGGCAGGTGAAACAGGCGCCAGCGTACGGTGGCGACTTGATGGCGCTGCCAACCCTCGCCGAGAGCGGAATGCTTGAAAAGTACGAAGAGATTGTGCGCGATGACGCCGATGCGGAAGAAGGCGGCATTGGCGGCAAACGGCCCACAGGGCATGCGCTCCATGCCAAAGCCAATCTTCAGTTCCTTAATGCCGTTCTCGGACACCTCGCCGCGCTGCCGATACCAGATCAGGGTGTCGGCCGCCGATTCGACCCGGTTGCTGGCAATCACATGGTACTTTGGCGCATCGTCGAACAGTTCGGCCTGGCGCGGGTACTTCACGACAATCAGTCGGAAGGCTTTCTTCGTCTCGCCCATGCTGTGTACGGTCTCGGCGACAGCGCAGTCGGCATACGTTTTCCACGAGGTTTCGGGAATCTCGGCAATGGCCTGCAGGGTGGGTGCGTCCAACCGTCCGCCGATGGCGAAGGTCTTGCCGGTGTCTTCACAGTAATTGAAGAGGTCGGCTTGGTAACCGGCGGAGTCGAGACGAACCTGGGCAATGCGGTGTCCCTTCGGCAAGCGCGTTTCACACGCCTGGATGAATTCGAGGTTCTGCGTCGCCGGGGCGATGTTGCCTTCCCGAAACTCGTCGTAGATCACGACACCCGCTTCGGCCAGGTGACCGATCATCGGCATATAGCCCTGTTCACCTTTGTACGTGAAGTGTGCGGCTTCCTTCTCGGCCACGATCTGCGAGGCGTCTCCGTCCAGCGTGTGCGCCTTGATCCCGATCTGTCGAATGCGCGTCGCCACCGCTCGCCGGTTGATCCGATCCAGTCCGTCCAGTCCCGTGCCGATACCGGTCCGGCGCAACCAGTCCCCCACCGCGTCCGTGCTCGGCAAGACGTCCTGCTTGAGCACCTGGTTCAGCGCCGTGTCGTTCTTGAGCGTACGCAGGTCTTCCAGCGAACGTCCGCCACCTGTGAGCATCAGCACCAGTGGCGTGACAAAGGCATTCGCCGCATAGCCCCGCGCACTGCCTGGCTTGGGCATCTCAGTGGTCAGCCAGCGCTTCAGACCCAGGCCTCCGATGAACTCGCCGAACAGCGCCAGACCGGCATTCGCCGTCAGCCGCTCCTCCGTCGCTTCCACCTTGAACGGAAGCACAGTCTGTGCCAGTTCCCTCATCTTCCTGCCCCCCTGGATCACCCAACCGGTGCTCGTTTCGACACCGATAGTTTACCGGAAAGCCTGCAAATACGGCCCCTCCAAGGGATCTATGCGGTTCGAATCGCGGAATCTGGGTATCAAGCGTACCCTCGGACGCTGGCTCCTCCAGGGTCGAGATGCTCTCGAAAATATCACCTCCGTCTTCGACGAACTCATCAAGAACCTCGTCCGCATAAAACCAGACCGGTCATACCCCAGAAACTTCACTCAAAAGCCCCATCTTTCCCACGCTTACAAAAATGGAGTATGACTATGTTCTGGTAGGTTGAGAGCATTGGCCGTTGAGAGCCCCGTGGGGGCGCTGCCGCTAACGGTCATGACATGTCGAGACACCCCGGATCATGAAAGTCATGACCGCCCCCCCCTCTTCCCCCGGCCCTTCTCCCGCGAGGGGAGAAGGGCGTTTCGTGAGTCGCATACGCGACTTTCACATTAAGAAGTTGCTCGCTCTGCTCGCTCGTGCGACGCTGTGCTTCCTTCACGTTGATCACCATCTTCCGGATGATCAACCCGTTTCGGCCTTCGCCGACATCTTCTTTCGGCCTCGTCTCTCAGTGCAGACGCGCGCCTCGTTCAGGCTCATTCCGCGGTGGACCGGGCGGTCACTCTACATACACCTGCCACATGGTACAATCGCAGATGCCAAATGTACTAGGAGTGCCGCAACCGCATAGCTTGTTTCTCCCGGACTTTGAGAATTGAATTCATGGCCCCGTCAGTTTCGGAGTGCATGTCTGGCGGTGAGGCCGGCATAGATGTGGCGCGCAGTTCAGTTCGCGTTTCCAGTGTCGCCTTCAGGGAAACTATCCGGTTATTCGCAACAGCAAGGCGGTCTGGTTGGCGTGCGAACTGGGCGCGTGGGTAGGCAGCCTGGTGCTTTCGATTCGTGAGCTGATGCGCGTGACCGGTCCTCCTTCATGGTGCTCGGTTTCTAGCAGCTTATGGGACTGTGCCGTTTCTCCGCTGTCTGCCGCTTGTGGCTGCAGAAAGGGTCAATACCGTGTTTCTCGGGGCTTCCAGGATGCTGCCAAGCCGATTTGGCTCGCCGTCGAATGAAGCGTCCTTTCCCGCGCCATGCCGGAACCGACGCCGGCTTTTCGATATTTCCACTATCTGAGGATGTGAATGAGAAATTACTCTAGCGTATCTGGCCGCAAGATTCGCGTGGCGCTGATCGGTTGCGGACGTATAGCAGCCAACCACTTCTCGGCCATGGAGCAGCATGCGGAAAGCATCGAGTTCGTCGATGTTTGCGATGTTAACCGCAGCGCACTCGACAAGGCGGTCGAGCGTACGGGTGCTAACGCGCATTCGAGCCTCACCGAACTGCTCAAGACGACAGCGGCCGATATTGTCGTCCTAACAACGCCGAGCGGCCTGCATTCTGAACAGACAATCGAGATCGCGCAATCTGGTCGGCACGTGATGACCGAGAAACCGATGGCCACGCGTTGGCATGACGGCCTGCGCATGGTCAAGGCCTGCGACGATGCGCGCGTCCGGCTATTCGTTGTCAAGCAGAACCGTCGTAATGCCACGCTGCAATTGCTGAAGCGAGCGGTCGAGATGAGGCGTTTTGGCCGCATCTACATGGTCAATATAAATGTCTTCTGGACGCGGCCGCAAGAATACTACGACAGTGCAAAGTGGCGCGGAACCTGGGAGTTCGACGGCGGTGCCTTCATGAATCAGGCCAGCCACTATGTTGATTTGCTGGATTGGTTGATTGGCCCGATCGAAAGCATGCAGGCCTATACGGCAACTCTGGCGCGTGACATCGAAGTTGAGGACTCTGGCGTTTTAAGCGTGCGCTGGCGTTCCGGCGCTTTGGGGTCGATGAATGTGACGATGCTGACCTATCCGAAAAATCTGGAAGGGAGTATCACCATCCTTGGCGAAAAAGGTACGGTCCGAATCGGCGGTGTGGCGGTCAACGAAATACAGAATTGGGATTTTTCCGAAAAGCTTCCGGAAGATGAAAAGATTGCCACGGCGAATTACGAAACCACCTCGGTGTACGGCTTCGGCCACCCCCTTTACTACAAGAATGTGATCGACGTCATGCGTGGCGAGTGCGAGCCGGAAACGGATGGCCGCGAAGGGTTGAAAACGCTGGAGGTTTTGATTGCCGCTTACCTGTCGGCACGCGACGGCAAGCGGGTTGCGCTACCTCTGGATTACTGAAATGGCAGTTACTATTCATCCGTCGGCGGTTGTTGACCAGGGCGCGGTTATCGGTGACGGGAGTCGCGTCTGGCATTTTTCGCACATTTGCGCTGGCGCAAGAATTGGCAAGGAATGTTCATTTGGGCAGAATGTTTTTGTTGGCAACGATGTTTCAATCGGCAACAACGTCAAGGTCCAGAACAACGTATCGATCTATGATGCTGTCTGCGTTGAGGATGATGTCTTTTGTGGCCCGAGCATGGTATTCACCAATGTCTATAACCCGCGATCAGCCGTTACCCGCAAGGACGAATACCGTCTGACAACCGTGAAGAAAGGGGCGACACTCGGCGCTAATTGCACTATTGTGTGTGGTGTGACGATTGGCGAATACTCTTTTGTGGCGGCTGGTGCGGTCATCAATCGCGACGTGAGACCCTATGCGCTGATGGCCGGTGTTCCCGCCAAGCAGATTGGATGGATGAGTCAGCATGGCGAGCGACTCGGGCTGCCGCTCACTGGCACAGGAAGCGCACGGTGTTCAGCAACCGGCACGGAATACAAACTCAGTGGAGCAACGCTGCTTATAGAGTAGCTGTTGCTGTGGTCGGTGGGGGCGTTGAGTTTGTTATGGTGGTTCGGGTTCTTTGCCGCCTGCCCGTGCTGTGGGGCAGTCTGAACAAGGGGCGTGTTGTTGTGGTGCCAGTGTGGGTGGCCCATCTGCTGTTGTCAGATAATCGCTTCGTTTCTCGTCCGGCGAAACTGTGCTGGTGATTTTCTGTAAAGCTGCCGTCGTGGCCTTTCCTTGTCTAGCTTGTTGTTATAATCATCATCGCAATGAAAGAAAAGAATGAAAATCCAGTTTATTGACCTCAAGGCCCAGTATCGGGAGCTCAAGAACTCTATTGACAGCCGCATTCAGGCGGTGCTTGATCACGGTCAATACATCATGGGGCCGGAAGTTTCCGAACTCGAGGGAAGGCTGAGCGCCTATGCCGGCACAAAATACTGCATCAGTGTCGCGTCAGGCACCGAGGCACTGTTGATCGCTTTGATGGCTCTGGGTGTCCGGCAAGGGGATGAGGTTATTACCACGCCCTTCACCTTTGTCGCTACGGCCGAAGTCATCGCTTTGGTTGGCGCGACGCCAGTGTTTGTCGATGTCGAGGCGGATACCTGCAATATCGATAGCGACAAGATCGAGGCAGCAATCACAGCGAGAACCAGGGCCATCATGCCAGTGTCGCTCTACGGCCAGCCAGCGAACATGGACGAAATAAACGCCATCGCCGCGAAACACGGCCTTTGCGTGATCGAGGATGCTGCCCAGAGTTTTGGTGCCCACTACAAGGGCCGCAAGAGCTGCAACCTATCGACAATCGGTTGCACCAGTTTCTTTCCCAGCAAACCGCTGGGTTGTTATGGAGATGGCGGGGCAATTTTCACGAGCGACGACATGCTGGCGCAGGCGATGAAGGAAATTCGCGTTCACGGTCAGGAAAAGCGCTATGTGCACACGCGCGTTGGCGTTGGCGGGCGCATGGACACTCTGCAATGCGCTGTCGTGCTGGCCAAGCTCGAGCGCTTCGATTGGGAAGTCGCGCAGCGCTTGAGGATCGGTGCACGCTACAACCACTTGCTTTCTGGGAAGCTGCCAACGGTCACTCAGCGTCTCGACCGTAGCAGTGTATTCGCGCAATTCACGGTAATGGTTGAAGACCGGCAGCGGGTTCAAAACGCGTTGAGCGAAAATGGAGTGCCAACAGCAGTCCACTATCCCGTACCTCTGAATCTGCAACTGGCGTACAAGGATCTCTGTCGCAGCAGCGGTACGCTGGCTAATTCCGACCGTCTTGCCGATTGTGTGCTTAGCCTGCCGATGTCGGCCGATCTCGATGATGCGGAGCAAGACATTATCGTAGCGGCGCTCATCAAGGCGAACAGATGCTGACTCGGATGAACTCTCAGCGCTTCGCCGAGTTGGACAGCGCTTGCCAATGACAGCCTCGGAGTCTGGCCGGCTCTGGCTAGGCTCGGAGTTGCTTTCTGCCTGTCTGGAGCCTGCCGTTCAATGAGTACCTCCTTGATCATGCTGTGCTTTGTGGTCGCCAGCTTCCTGCTCGGGTTCTTGCGCGACATGCTGGTTGCCTGGAACTTCGGTGCCGGCTGGGCTGCCGATGCCTTGTTTGTCGCCTTGATGGTGCCGGTCTTCTTCGAGAATGTCCTGGGAATCGCCCTGCGCGACGCTGTCATTCCGCACCTCCATAGAATTCGGCTGCAAACGTCGTCGCTGATTCGCGAGCATGTGACCAGGTTGCAGCTTGGCGCCTGGGTGGGAAGCATTTCAGTAAGTCTTGTGGTTGCTCTTGGCGCCCCGCTGTGGATGGGAATGCTGGTGCCGGGCTGGAGTGCGAGCCAGATTGATGCGGGCCTGCCAGCTGTTCGTCTCGCAGCGGCGATGATCGCCGTGCAGAGCGTCTTGTATTTCCAGGCCGCGGTCCTGAACGTCGGCGGTCGTTTTGTGCTTCCCCTGTGGCGAACCGTACTCTTCAACGTTGGCGGAATTGGCGCGATGGTTTTCTTCCCGGGTAGCGTCTGGGTGGTAATATTGGGTATGTTGGCTGGGCAAATATTGCTTTTGCTGGTGCAGCAGGTGGTGCTTGATGTTCCCGGGCACGTTGTTGAGCCGCCGCGGCAGACCGAAGCACCTCAAAGAAGCTTTCTTTTTCACTTCACGCCCCTGCTTGTCGCCACCGGTGCTCAGCAAATAACGGTGATCGCAGAGCGCTTGTTTGCATCGCTACTTGAAGAGGGCAGTATTGCGCAGCTGTCGTTTGCCTTCCGTATTGCGACGATTCCGCTGACGCTTTTCTCACTTTCTTTCCTGACTATGTACTACCCGGCTTTTTCGACTACCTGGGTGAAAGGCGAGACGGCGAAGTTCCTTCTCCTCCTCCAGAAAGCCGCGACCATGGCGGTTATTTTCTTCGTGCCAGCCGCTGTCCTGCTGGCAGCGCACCCCTCGTCCGTCATCTCCTTGATACTTGAACGCGGGCAATTTGATGCGGCACAAACCGCGGCAACAGCGCCGTTGCTCGCATTGTATGCAATCGGACTTCCCGGAATGGGGCTGGCCTTGCTAGGTGGGCGCGTGCTTCTCGCCCAGGGGCGTGGGCGCGCCTTTATGGTAACTGCGCTCGCTTTTTGCCTTTCTACCGTGGCACTCGATTACCTGCTCTATCAGTCGATGGGCGCGAAAGGCCTTGCACTGGCTTTTACAATTGGCAGTTGGGCGCAGGCTGTTGCCGTCGGGTCTTTGATCGTCCGGCTGATCCCGATTGCCTTTTTGTGGCGGACGCCTGTGCGCTGGTGCCTGGCGGCAGCCTTGGTGCTCTGGGCTTTGGTAGCGCTGCCTGCACCACAGACTCTTGTTACTCTCTTCGGTTTTGGCCTGATTTCACTGGTGCTGCATTTTGCAGTCGTTGGAGCGCTCGGTGAGCGGAATATTTTTATGAGAAAATTCTGGCGTATTGAAAGCAACGACCATCTATCTGGAAAATCTTCCTGATGAAGCGCGTATTAATGACGATCGCACGTTATTTGCATCCTCGCGGGGCAGTTTCTTTCTGGCATACGAAGATCGGCCCAATTCGCTATGACTACAGCACTCTGGATGATTACTACATTGATCTGCGTGCGAAGACAAATTATGCGGGGCCATTTGACGCTGCAGGGATCCCGCTGCTCGACTATTTTGGTGCGATAGGCAAACAATACAACCCCTGTGCAATTGCACAGTGGGGGCTGGGAGGATTTCAGCGCTGGAAGCGAGGAGAAGTCGAGCACGCCGACCCGTTCTGGAAGGCTGCCGACTGGCTTCGCGAGAACCTCGACGTCGACTCGGCGGGTCGGGGTTTCTGGTGGTATCGCTTCGATTTCGACGCTTACGGCCTGCGTGCGCCGTGGCCCTCCGCGCTTGCTCAGGCGCAGGGTATTTCTCTTCTGCTGCGCGCCAGTCGGGCGGCGGGGGACGAGTCCTATCTGCTGGCTGCCAGGCAGGCCTGCGCAGCCATGCTGTCACCAGTATCCGAGGGTGGCTTGCTGCTCGCCGATAGTCAATACACGATGCTCGAAGAGGTGGTCGCAGATCGTCCAACGGCAATTCTTGACGGGATGGTTTTTGCGGTATTCGGACTCCAGGATTATTGTTTGGTTGTGGCGGATGATGCCGAGGCCAAGCTTGTTCTTGATGACTGCATGCGCAGCATCGCAGAATTGCTGCCACGCTACGATCTGGGGTACTGGTCACGGGCCGACCTTTACAGCGAGATTCCTCCAATGCCCGCCAGCCGTTTCTATCATGGACTTCACGTGGCCCAGCTCGAGGTCCTGGCCGATCTCACGGGCAACTCCGTCTTCGCCGAGTATGCACAACGCTGGGCCACCGTTGCGCGATCGTCGGTGAACCGACTACGCGCGTTTTTCAACAAGCTGGTGTTCAAGTTTCGCCATTACTGAGAACCACCCATGGAGTCTACTTCCAGATTTTCGCTGGCAATAGCGGTAGGCGCGGTATGCGCGCTGCTTGCGGTGCACTTCGGTGACGCGGCGCGATGGCCGGTGCTTTTTGGCGTAGGTGGGCTGGCATTTTGGGCTTTACGAGAACCGGCGACTGGTCTTCTTGCCAGCCTGCCGCTGGTGTTCATGATCCATCCCACACCGACAGAGCCTGGCTGGCGCGAGTTTGGATTTGTGATAGTCCTCGCTATCGGTGGTAGTGCTTCCTTGTGGCAGAAGCGGTCGGTTTTGCCTGGCTTCGCTCGCGAAGTTTGGTGGGTAATCCTTGGCGCTGGGACTGTCCTTGGCGCCAACATCGCCACTGCCGCGAGCCATGGCGTGCCTACGAGTGACTGGATGCGCGGCGCGATACCCTTCGTTTTCGTCTTGTCCCTGATCCCGGTTTTTCTGGAAGCACGCAGCAATGAAGTTTTCAAAGCCGCCTGGTTGTGGGCAGCAATTGTCACGGCGGGCTTGTTTTCATGGCATGTCGTGAGCTATTTCGTCTCCGAGCAGCTGTGGAACCCTTATTCCTACACTTTCGATAATGGGACGTGGACACGACTGGACGGCAACACCCTGAAAACCACCGTTGCGCCCGTATTCGAATTCAAAGCGCGGGTGACGCAGCTGGTTCAGCAGGCGACCGATGCGTTTCTTCCGCTGGGCTATGTCTGGGGCGTTTGGCTCGTTCTGTGGGGGCGCAGCCAGGTGATTCGAAGCGCAGGCTTCGCGCTCGTGATACTCTCAATCGTGGCCATGATTCTCACCTACACGCGCAGCATGTTGCTTGCCGCATGGGCCGTTGGCGGGCTCTTGATGCTCTTCGCGGCGTTCGCCGGTGCCTGGCGAAAAGTCGTAATAGCGGCTCTGATCACCGTGTTCACAGCGTCGGCAACGGTCGCCGTCTTTGATCTTGAGGACGTCTACTTGAATCGCATTTTCCTTCTGCGCCAGGCGCTGAACGCCGTGACCGAAAAGCAAGCGACGAGTAGCGGCCAGGAGGCGCCTCACGAAGAGCGAGGGGGGCAAGCCGGGGTTCTTCCGGGAAATACCGTTAACGATGCCAATGTCAATTCGCGCATGGAGGAGTACCAGACCGCCTGGAGCATGTTCTTGGAATCGCCGATCCTGGGGCAGGGCCTCGGCATCCGTCATACCATATCGTTCGAGACGGGTCACGGCGAGATGTTGACAGTCAGCGTGGGCTATGTACACAACTGGATTTTCTATGTTCTGATGGTCGGCGGCGGCGTTGGATTGCTGGCCTATTCGCTCATTCTCTTCGGGCCGGCAGTTCTTGTCTTCCGTTCGCTGGCGGACGATCGAGAACAGGCGCTGGCCATTATTGCGACGGTTATCGCACTGGCTTTATATGCATGCTTCTTCGCGGTTTTTCGTTTGATTTCCTTCAATCTGCTGCTAGGTGGGCTGTGGGGTCTGGCTCTCGCCATGCGCCAGGACCAGAAAGCCGTTGAGCTCAGGGCCTGAGACCATGTGTGGAATAGCTGGGGTGTATAGCCGTAACCTGGAAGTTCTCTCGCGGATCCAGGCCATGACCAAGGTTCAGTCCCATCGGGGTCCTGACGGGATGGGGCATCTCTTGCTTGGTGAGCAGGCCCGCCTGGGTGAACGAAGTGCGCCCGTTGCGCAGACCGGGGACTGGCTGGCGCTCGGCCACCGGCGTCTGGCCATCGTGGACTGCACTCCGGCCGGCGCCCAACCGATGGCTTCGGCAGATCGCCGTGACTGGATCAGTTACAACGGTGAGATCTACAACTACCTCGAACTTCGCGACGAACTCGTCGGCTTAGGCTTTAACTTCCGCAGCGGTACCGATACCGAAGTCATTCTGTGTGCTTACCGCGCGTGGGGTCTGGGTTGTTTCGAGCGCTTCAACGGCATGTGGGCGCTGGCGCTTTGGGACGGCGAACGGCGTCGCCTGGTTCTGTCCCGCGACCGACTCGGGGTGAAACCGCTGTTCTACGCGCAGAGCGCCGATGCGCTGGTTTTCTCCTCGGAGATAAAAGGCATCCTGGCGAGTGGCTGTGTCAAGGCGACCTTGAATAGGGATGTTGCCGTTGATTATCTGAAGTGGTCGATGGTTAACCATCGTCATGACAGTTTCTTCGCCGGCATTCAATCACTGCCACCCGGCCACTATGCGGTTGTTGATGACACTCTGCAGGTTCGCCCCGAGCCTTTCTGGTCGCTAGAGAGGCCTGGTGCGGAGACTGCTATCGACATCTCGGAAGCGAGTGTGCGCTTCGCCGAGTTGTTCCGCGATTCGGTAAAGCTACGCCTGCGTAGTGATGTTCCGGTGGGGTCTTGCCTATCCGGAGGGCTCGACTCTTCGGCAATCGTTTGTCAGGCGGACGAATTGCGCCCGGTCGCTGCGGGGGCTCTGCACACATTCAACGCTGCTTCCGAAGATCCGCGTTTTGATGAGCGTTCGTGGTGTGCTCTGGTCAACCAAAGCGTAGATGCCGCGGCCCATCATGTCTTTCCGAGCGGTGAGGAGTTCGACAAGGATCTGGATGCACTGATCTGGCACCAGGAAGAGCCTTTCACGAGTGCCAGCATCTACGCTCAGTGGGCCATCATGCGGGAGGCTCGGGCAAACAACATTCCCGTGTTGCTCGACGGCCAAGGCGCCGACGAGGGGCTTTGTGGTTACCGCAAGTTCTACCTTTTCTACCTTGGCGACCTCATCCGGCGTCGCCGTATCGGCCGCCTGTTGAGCGAAGTCTATTCTCTGGTCGTTCGTGGCGATCGCGGAATGTTGCGTTGGCGCGAAGGGGCACGTTATCTGCCTGCTTTCCTGCGCGGAAGAACTCCCTCGCTATCGGCGTTCCTGACGTCGAGCGGAAAAGCGCTATGGGATCGAAGCCAGCTGAGCCTAGGCGGCCGTACGTCGATTGCCGAACGTCAGGTCATGGACTTGACCAAGTTCAGCGTGCCCTCTCTGCTGCGCTACGAAGACAGGAATTCCATGGCTTGGTCGATAGAAAGTCGAGTGCCCTTCCTCGATTATCGACTGGTCGAGTGGCTCGTCAGTCTTCCCGCGGAAGTAAAACTTGCCGGTGGGCAAACCAAGGCGGTGATGCGGCAGGCGCTTCGAGGTCTGGTTCCCGACGCGATTCTCGACCGGCGAGACAAGATGGGCTTCGTGACGGCCCAGGAAGTGTGGATGCGCGATACGCTGCGTCCCGCCATTGAGCACTGTTTCTCGGACCCAGATTTTCCGCTGGCGGACCTCGTCAATCCGGCTGCGGTGCTGCAGGAGTACCGGGCCTGGCTACAAGGCAAGTCACGTTTTCCTCAGCGGGATTTCTTCCGGCTGTTTCTCCTTGCTCGCTGGGTGACGCGTTTCGATGTCAAGTGAGATCGAGATGGTTCTCGTGCCGGTGCCGGAATGCCCTTTCTGCGGCGCTCGCAGTGTGAGCGATTTCGATAGCGCAAGTGACACGCTGATGCCGGAGATCAATCGTTACCTGCCTTCGGATCACCAGGCGCTGCCCGTCGATCTGCTCAATGTTCGCCGACGTTGTTCGGCCTGTGGTCTGATTTTTCTTGCGCCGCGCCTGGACGCGAAGAGCCTGGCAAGGCTTTATGAGCTCTGGTACGGGTACGCCTATCGGCGGGTGATGAGCGATCCGGAGCATGTGGAAGAGCGACGAAGAGAGTTCGAGCGATACCACCTTCGCCTGCTCGAAGAACATTGTCCGCGTAAGGGGCGCCTTCTCGACGTTGGCTGTGGCAGTGGCCTTTTTCTAGGTATCGCCAAGCGCCACGGGTGGTCTGTTACCGGGGTCGAGCTCGATCCTGCGACAGTGGCCTGGGGCAAAGAGAACGAGGGGATTGCCGACCTGCGTTGTGGAGTCCTGGCCTCCGTTCTGCGTCCTGGCGAGGTATTCGATGCGATTACCCTGTTCGATTATCTCGAACATACGGACAGACCGGGCGCCGATCTCGATTTCCTGATCAGTCATCTGGCGCCAAGGGGCGTGTTGATGGTTCGCGTTCCGAATGCGGGGGGATGGCAGGCTCGCTTCATGGGGACACGCTGGTTGGCGGTGATGCCCACGCACTTGAGCTATTTCACTCGCCCAGTTCTCCATGGCGCGCTCACGTCGCATGGGCTTGAAGTGCGCTATCTGCGTGCGGGTAACTACAGAAGACAGTTGGACATCGCTCGTCAGCGGTTACGCTGGCTTCGTCGGCGCATTTACCAAGCTTCAGAGCGTGCAGTGCAATCTTCTGCCGACCATTGCGCTGCCTCTGTGCAGCCACCTGTCGGCAATCCGGGATCCGCTATGCTGCGCTGGATTTACAGCATTTTTCTTGAACAACTTGATCATGTTGGTGGCTGGTTTGGCAAGGGAAACAACCTCACCGTGATTGCTACCAAGAAGTAGCCGAGTGATTGTCGATAAAAACCCGATGCGGCGACAGCTGAGAAGGGTAGAAAAAATGAGTATCTGGAGGCGGCGGCTTGTGGCTTTGATTTCTCCTTGAAGTTGCTGGAGACGAAAACGGTCCGGGGCAATGACCATTCGTTCGGCGCGAAGTTTCTTGCCGAAAGAGAGGCAAAGCGTCGCAGAAAATGTGGGATTATCAGCATGCAGAATGACGATCTTTGTATGGCGGGCGTTTCAGGCCTTGGCTCATGTCTTGCCAAATAGGTGGCCGGCCATCGCGCAAAGGGTCGGTGAGCCAAGCATCTGGAGCGTGCACCCGGTCGGGCGCAGTTTAGCTATTGTGCGACACTTGATTCTTTCGGCGGGCATTATTTCTGCCTTGACCCTGTCGACCAACGTTCTCGGGTTTTTTCGCGAATTGTTGTTCGCACGCGCATTTGGAGTAGGCCAGGAAGCGGATGCCTACGTGACAGCCTTCTCCATTGTGGCCACCTGTTTCCTTGTTTTCTCTGCTGGCTCGCTGCAGGGGGCATTCATGCCGCGCTATCAGCAGGCAATCGTGAAGGCCATTCCGAGTCGGGCGCGCGGTCTCTGGTTGTACTCTTTGATCGGGCTCTGTCTCATCTTGGCAGTGATCGTTGTAACGATCACTCTCGGTGCCGAGAGTGTCGTTGCGTGGGTCGTTCCAGGATTTTCCGAGTTGGCAAGAAGCCTGACCGCACAGGTGCTCCGCTGGCTGGCTCCGATGGTATTTCTGTTCAGTCTTGGGGCCTTGATGCAGTCGGTCATGCATGCCAACCAGCGATTTCTTCTGCCTGCGCTGGTCCCCGCCTTGAACAATCTCGTGCTTATCGCCAGTCTGCTTCTGCTGGTGCCATCGTTTGGCCTGATTGCTTTCGGTTACGGGAGCGTACTCGGGGCTGCGCTCTGGTTGACATTGCTGCCTGGTGTTTTGACTCAGCTGCCAAAGGCGCCGGCGAAATTTGAACCGCGCGAGCTGCGTGCTCTCCTGCTGTCAATGCTTCCTCTGGTGATTCTGCTGTTGGCTGATCAACTGAGCGGACTGGTACAAAAAACGCTGGTCTCCGATCTGGAAACAGGCAGCATCGCGGTGCTCAACTACGCAGCCCGCTTAGAGGGGCTGCCGGTCGGGATTTTCGCCAGTGCAATTGCCGCGGCCTTCTTCCCTGCGCTGGTGGACGCGTTGGCTAGACGTGATCCGAAAGCCGTCGCAGAGCGCTTCTCTCTGGGGCTTGCCGGCACGTGTTTTTTTGCTGTGCCGGCAATGCTTTTTCTGATGGTCGAATCCAAACAGGTCGTCAAGGTCTTGCTTGAGCGCGGAGCGTTTGGACCGGAGGCCAGTTTGCGCGCTGCGCAGGCCTTGAGTTGGTATGCGTTGGGTCTGCTGCCGCAAAGCCTGATCGTCTTCCTAAACCGTGTCTACTTCGCCAACGGGGATACCCGTACGCCCATGGCTATTGGCGTGTTTACGGCTGCAATTCACGTCCTGTTTTGTTGGCTGCTTGTCAATCAGGTCGGCTATCTGGGGATAGCCATGGGCACGAGCCTTTACGCGTTCATGTACTGCATGTTGCTTCTCGCCAGACTCGGTTCGGTGATTGATGCGCCGCTTCGGCATATGTGGGCCGCGCTTTGGAGAGCTGCGGTGGCGGGCTTCGTGATGGTCCTGGTTCTCATGTTTTTTGATTTTACCGAGTCTATTTCCGGCTTTCTTCTTGCCTTGGCGGCCGGAAGTTCCGCATATCTTGCGGTAGCGCTTCTGCTACGAGATCCGGTCTTGGCAGCCTGGCGTATTACATCGGCGCTGAAAACATGAACCGGAAACGTGGTGGCATGCAAGCCGGGCATGGATAATGCCCAATGGTAAACATATGGAGATTAATTGAAAATGCTTAAATGTGTCACCGTTGTGGGAGCTCGTCCTCAGTTCATTAAGGCAGCGTCTGTGGCTCGACAGATGCATGGCAGAGCCGATATCCGTGAGGTATTGGTGCACACAGGCCAGCACTACGACAGCAATATGTCGGACATATTCTTCTCGGAGATGAAAATTCCGCAGCCTGATTACCATCTCGGTATTGGTTCCGGGTTGCATGGAAATCAAACCGGGAGAATGCTGGCGGCCATTGAGGACGTTCTCGTGAAAGAGAAGCCAGACCAGGTATTGATTTACGGTGACACCAACTCGACGCTGGCTGCGGCTTTGGCCGCGTGTAAGCTGCATATCCCGGTGGCGCACGTCGAGGCCGGTTTGCGCTCTTTCAATCGACGCATGCCGGAGGAGATGAATCGGGTACTTGCCGATCATGCGTCAAGTCTCCTGTTTCCACCAACGGAAACCGCGGTGAAAAATCTGCAGCGTGAGGGCATTTCCGGCAAGCATGTCATCAATGTCGGCGATGTGATGTACGACGCCGCGCTCTATTACGGGGAAATCGCGGTACAGCAGAGCAGGGTCCTGGAACAGTTTCAATTGGTGGCCGGCGGCTACGTGCTGTCGACGGTTCACCGGGCGGAAAATACCGACGATCCGGAGCACCTTCGGGAAATCTTCAGCGCTTTGGCCAAGGTATCCCGCGAAATCCCCGTGCTTCTGCCGCTGCACCCGCGGACCAAAGCAACGCTCAATAGCCTGGGATTAAAAGTTGAAGGGTCTGACCGCCTGCTGATCGTTGATCCGGTGGGCTATCTGGACATGGTGATGCTGGAGAAGTATGCGGCCCTGGTTGTCACCGATTCCGGCGGGGTTCAAAAGGAAGCCTTCTTTCACCGGGTGCCATGTGTCACGCTACGCAAAGAGACAGAGTGGGCCGAGCTGCTCGATCTCGGCTGGAATCGCTTGCTACCGCCAAGGAACGACGGGGAAATGGCCAGGGGGATACTCGCGGCGATCGGCACGAGCGGGCTCGAGAAGCGGGTTTACGGCGACGGTTACGCAGCCAACAGGATTGTCGATCATCTGATCGGGACAGAGGCTTGATGGATGACGACGCTTTACAGTCGGGCATGAAGCCTTTGCACCTCGTTTTTGTCGCCCATTTCGCCGGATCGCCAAGCCATGGGATGGTCTACGGACACTATTTCCTGGCTCGTGAATGGGTCAAGCTGGGGCATCGGGTGACCATCGTCGCCGCCGGCAGGGCGCACACACGCTTCCGGCAACCCGAACTGAGCGGGCGTGTCACGGAAGAGATGATCGACGGAATCCGCTACCTGTGGGTGCGCACGCCAGACTACGCGGCTGCGAGCCGAATGGGGAGGGTGTTCAACCTGCTCAGCTTCGTCGGGCAACTGTTGACCGTCAGACTCCCGGTTGGCGAGGTCGATTTGGTGATCTGTTCGTCGCATTGCCCCTTCGCCATCCATCCCGCGCGGTCGCTGGCGCGCCGGACCGGTGCGCGGCTGATCTTCGAGGTGCGCGACCTGTGGCCCCTGACCCTGGTCGAGCTGGGAAACGTTCGCCCCTCTCACCCTTTGATTCGTGCCATGCAATGGTCCGAGGACTACGCCTATCGTCACGCCGAGAAGGTGGTTTCGGTCCTCGCCGCTGCGCGCGATTACATGGTTTCGCGCGGGATGCGCGCGGACAAGTTTCATTTCGTACCGAACGGTGTCGATATGAGCGAGGAAATGGGAGCGAATCCGCTGCCGTCGTCGCATAGCGAAGTGCTCGAGGAGCTTCGCCGATCTGGTCGCTTTCTCATCGGCTATGCCGGCCGCGTCGGCGTGGCCAATGCGCTGCATTCCCTGATTGACGCGCTTGCGCGTTGCGGCGACGACTCCGTGCATGTCGTGATCCTCGGCGACGGGGCCTATGTGGCTGATCTGCGCGAGCGGACCCAAGCCTTGGGCGTCGCTGGCAGGGTGACATTTCTCGCATCGGTCGTTAAGGGGCAGGTCAATGATTTCCTCACTTACATGGACACTGCCTATATCGGGCTGCAGGGGCAGCCGCTGTTTCGCTTCGGCGTCAGCCCGACCAAGTTAAACGACTATATGCTTGCTGCTCGCCCGATTCTCTACGCCATCGACGCGCCGGGTGATGTGGTGGCGGAGAGCGGTGCGGGGGTCAGTTGCAAGGCCGAGGATGCGGATTCGATAGCCGACGGCATACGGCAATTGGTGGCTGCCGGACCCGAGGGGCGCAAGGCCATGGGGGAGCGTGGCCACGAATGGATAAAATTCAATCGGAGCTACTCCGTGCTGGCTGCTCGCTTCCTTGAAGCCGTTCTGCCAGAGACGCCTGTTGCGCTTCAGGAAAGCAGCGGCGGGAGGACGAGATGACTATTCTCATCACCGGCGCAAATGGATTTGTTGGACGGGCGCTGTGTTATCGCTTGGCTGCGGATCATGTCCCATTCCGCGCCGCCTGCCGGAATGTGGCCCAGGGCGACCTGCCGGCCTCCTGGGAAACGGCCGACGGCGTCTTGTCAGCAGAGCATGACTGGTGCGCAGCGCTTACCTCCGCGGCTGCCGTGGTGCACTGTGCCGCTCGCGTTCACGTCATGAAGGAGGCCGCGTCTGACCCCCTCACGGCGTTCCGACGCGTAAACGTCGAGGGGACGTTGAGCCTTGCCCGGCAAGCTGCAGCGGCTGGCGTTCGGCGCTTCCTGTTCATCAGCTCGGTCAAAGTCAATGGCGAGAGTACGCTGCCGGGGCACCCCTTTCGGGCCGATAGCGTTCCCGCGCCACTTGATCCCTATGGGGTTTCGAAAATGGAAGCCGAGCGTGCTCTGTTTTCGATGGCTCGTGAGACGGGGATGGAAGTGGTTGTCATCCGTCCTCCCCTGGTCTACGGTCCCGGAGTGAAAGCGAATTTCCTGGGCCTGATGCGTTGGCTGTGGCAAGGGGTGCCCTTGCCGCTCGGGGCGATCCATAACGCGCGCAGCCTGGTCGGCATCGACAATCTGGTTGACCTGATCGTCACCTGTATCGATCATTCGGCCGCGGCCAACCAGCGCTTCCTTGTCTCGGATGGCGAAGATCTCTCCACAACGAAATTGCTCCGTCGCATGGGTGAAGCATTGGGCAAGCCGGCGCGGCTGATTCCTGTGCCGGCCGCCCTGTTGCAGCTGGGCAGCAAGTTGCTGGGCAGGCCGGACTTGGCACGGCGCTTGTGCGCCTCCTTGCAACTGGACGTTTCGCAGACGCGCGACTTGCTCGGCTGGAATCCTCCTGTGAGCGTCGATGAAGGCTTGCGCCGGACGGCCGCGCATTGGCTGGCGATAAAGAGGTAGTGGTGAAGAAAGGTCGACCTGGCAAATGACCACCGAAGCTGATTGGTTGAGATATGGCTAAACGTTTGTTCGATTTCTTGCTGAGCATTGTTGCGGCGCTGCTTCTGGTGCTTCCAATCGCCACGATTAGCGTCCTCGTGCGCCTGACTTCACCTGGTCCGGTGCTGTACTGGTCTGACCGCGTGGGCAAGGGCAACGGCATCTTCAGGATGCCAAAGTTCCGCAGCATGCGACTTGGAACTCCTGCCGTGGCGACGCATTTACTGCACAACCCGGGCGCTTATTTGACCCCGATCGGCTCCTTCCTTCGCAAGAGCAGCCTGGACGAACTGCCTCAGCTCTGGAATATCCTGAAGGGCGAGATGAGCTTTGTTGGGCCGCGTCCGGCGTTGTTCAATCAGGACGACCTGATTGCCCTGCGCACGAAGTACGCCGTGCACGAGTTGCTGCCCGGCCTTACCGGCTGGGCGCAGGTCAATGGGCGGGACGAACTGCCGATTCCGGAAAAGGTGAAGCTGGATGCCGAGTACTGCCGTCGCCAATCACTCGGATTCGATCTGTATATTTTGTGGTTGACCTTCGTCAAGGTCGTGCGCCGCGATGGCGTGTCACACTGATGCGTCGCTTGGCCAGCAGCACTGCGCATCGGCAGGAGTGCTTGTTTTCGGAGGCGCGGCCGTTGGGACTTGGCGTCGTCACCGCTGACCGGGACGGACTACAGGCGTCGAAGGAGGCGGTGAGCAGATGATCAGGAAGTTTCTTTCTCTTTCACGCAGGCAGAAGCGGGCAATGGCCATGGCCACTGATCTGATCTTGCTGATTCTCGCCTTCTGGTTGGCTCTCGCGCTGCGCTTCGAAAGCTGGACGCCGGAGATTGCTCCCTACGAGTGGCAGATGGTTGCCGCTCCGCTGCTGGCGATTCCGATTTTCATTCGCTTCGGTCTCTACCGTGCCGTCATTCGGTTCATGGAGGACCGGGTGGTGTTCGTGGTCGCCGGTGGCGTGTCCCTGTCGGTCCTGCTGCTAGCCGCGGTGGCTGCCCTGACTCACAAAATTGACGTTTCGAGGGGCCTGCTGGCGATCTACTGGCTGCTGGCCGTGGTCTTTATCGGCTCAAGCCGCTTTTTGGCGCGCAGCTATTTCTTGCGCAGCGAGCGCGGCCAGGATTCGCGCGTACGGATCGCGATCTACGGTGCCGGTCGGGCCGGGACGCAACTGGCTTATGCTCTGCGTGCCGGTCGGGAGTATTTGCCGGTGGCATTCATCGATGACAACCCAATGCTTCGTAAAGCCGAAGTTGCCGGCTTGCAGGTGTATTCGCCGAAGCAGATGGCCAACGTCTTGCGGACCAAGGAAGTTGATGAAGTGCTGCTGGCGATTCCGTCGGTCCGACGCGCGCGCAGGGCCGAAGTGCTCGACCTTCTTGGTGGACTTCATTGCAAGGTGAAGATCGTGCCCGGCATGGCCGAAGTGGTGAGTGGGAAGATCGTCGTTGACGCGATCCGCGAGGTTGAAATCGAGGATCTGCTTGGGCGGGAGTCGGTTGCGCCCGACCCGCAGCTGCTCGGGCGATGTATTGTGGGCAAGGTGGTGCTGGTTTCCGGTGCCGGCGGCTCAATTGGTTCGGAGCTTTGTCGCCAGATCGTTCGCTTGCGGCCCGCACGCCTGATCATGATGGAGCTTTCCGAGCTTGCACTGTATGCAATCGAGCAGGAACTTGCGGCCTTGTGCAAGAGCCTCGAAACTCGCGTCGAACTCGTGCCGGTCATGGGTTCGGTCACGCAGCAGCACCGCAACCAAATGGTGATGTCGAGTTTTGGCGTACATACCGTCTATCATGCGGCAGCGTACAAGCATGTTCCGTTGGTGGAACATAACCCGATCGAAGGCCTGCGCAACAACGCCGTGGGTACACGGCGAATGGCGGAGGCGGCATTGGCGGCCGGAGTCGAAACCTTCGTGCTGATTTCAACTGACAAGGCGGTACGGCCAACCAATGTGATGGGGGCAAGCAAGCGGCTTGCCGAGTTGATTCTGCAGGCCTTGGCCAGGCGCGGGGGCAGCACGCGCTTTTGCATGGTCCGCTTCGGCAATGTGCTCGGTTCGTCGGGCTCAGTGGTGCCACTCTTTCGCAAGCAGATTGCCGCAGGTGGGCCGATTACGCTCACTCATCCCGACATTACTCGCTACTTCATGACCATTCCCGAGGCATCGCAACTGGTGATTCAGGCAGGGTCGATGGGACAGGGTGGCGAAGTCTATGTGCTGGACATGGGTGAGCCAGTCAAGATCATTGATCTTGCCCGGCGCATGGTCCGTTTGAGCGGGCTTGAAATGCGCGACGAGCAACATCCGGAAGGCGATATCGCGATTGACATCGTCGGCCTGCGCCCGGGTGAAAAGCTCTTCGAGGAGCTGCTGATCGGCGAGAACGTAGAGGGCACCTTGCATCCGCTGATCATGCGGGCCTACGAACACGAGCTTCCCTGGGAGCAACTCGTCGAGCCTCTGGCGATGATGGACAAGGCCAGCAGAGCGTTCGATTATGAGTTCGTCCTGAAGCTGTTGAGCTCGATCGTCGAGGAGTATACGCCGGCGCGCCACGGCGATAGGCCTTTTCCAGCCTGCCCGGAGCCCCTTTTGATAGAATGCCGCTTTGCCCCGCTTGCCCCCGCCCAATGAGCCGTCAGATCCTCGTCACTTCCGCCCTGCCGTATGCCAACGGCGCAATTCATCTCGGTCATCTGGTCGAGTACATTCAGACCGACATCTGGGTGCGCTTTCAGAAAATGCGCGGCCATGAGTGCTGGTACGTCTGTGCCGACGACACCCATGGCACGCCGATCATGCTGCGCGCCGAGGGCGAGGGGATCACGCCGGAGGCGCTGATCGAACGCGTGCATGGCGAGCACACGCGCGACTTCGCGGGCTTCCACGTTGCTTTCGACAACTACTACACGACCCATTCCGAAGAGACGCGTTCCTGCGCCAACGAACTTTACGCACGGCTGCGCGCCGCCAATCTGATCGAAACGCGAGTCATCGAGCAGTATTACGATCCGCTCAAGCAGATGTTTCTTCCCGATCGCTACATCAAGGGCGAATGCCCGAAGTGCGGCGCGCCCGACCAGTACGGTGACAACTGCGAAAGCTGCGGGGCAGCCTACACCGCGAACGAGCTGAAAAACCCCTATTCGGCGGTCTCCGGCGCCAAGCCCGAGCTCAGGCCGTCGGAGCACTATTTCTTCAAGCTTTCCGATCCTCGCTGTCAGGGTTTTCTGCGCCGCTGGACGCAGGGCGAAGGGCGCTTGCAGAGCGAGGCGGCCAACAAGTTGCAGGAGTGGCTGGGCGAGGTCGGCGAGAACAAGCTGACCGATTGGGACATTTCGCGTGAGGCACCGTACTTCGGTTTCGAGATTCCCGATGCGCCAGGCAAGTACTTTTACGTCTGGCTCGACGCACCGATTGGCTACATGGGCGCCTTCAAGAATCTCTGCGCTCGCGAAGGGCTCGACTTTGCTGCCTACTGGGGACCCGAGTCGACCGCCGAGCTCTATCACTTCATCGGCAAGGATATCCTCTACTTCCATGCGCTGTTCTGGCCGGCCGAGCTGCAGCACGCCGGCTACCGGACGCCGACCAAGGTTTTCGCGCACGGTTTTCTGACCGTCGATGGCGCCAAGATGTCGAAGTCGCGCGGCACTTTCATCACCGCCGAGAGCTATCTGGCGCAGGGTCTCAACCCGGAGTGGCTGCGCTACTACTACGCCGCCAAGCTGTCGAGCTCGATGGAAGACATCGACCTCAATCTCGACGACTTCATCGCGCGCGTCAACTCCGACCTGGTCGGCAAGTTCGTCAACATCGCCAGCCGTGCGGCAGGCTTCATCGTCAAGCGTTTCGCTGGTCAGCTCTGCCCATGCGATGAATCACTGCCGGCGATCGAGGCCATCCGCGGTCGCCGCAGCGTGATCGCCGATCACTACGAGGCGCGCGAATTCAGCAAGGCGATTCGTGAAATCATGGCCCTCACCGACGGCGCCAATCAGTACGTGGACAGCGTCAAACCGTGGGAACTGGCGCGTCAGGAAGGCCGCGAAAACGAGTTGCAGGCGGCATGTACCAATGCCCTCAACCTCTTCCGTCTGCTCGCCATTCTGCTCAAGCCGGTGTTGCCGGCGCTCGCTGCCAAGGTCGAAGCTTTTCTCAACGTCGCCCCTTTCGTCTGGGACGACGGCGACAGCGTGCTTGCTGCCGGGCACGCGATCAATCCCTATCAGCACCTGCTGACACGGGTCGAGAAGAAGCAGCTCGATGCGCTGGTCGAAGCCAACCGCGACTCGCTGGCCCCAGCACCACAGCCGGCGCCGCAAAAACATGCCGAGCAGCAGGAGAAAGCCGCCGCCGTGGCCGTGGCCCAGGCGGCCGTCGGAGCCGACGCCGGTCCGCATATCGGCATTGACCAGTTCCTGAACGTCGACCTGCGCATTGCGCGCATCGTCGAGGCCAGCCATGTCGAAGGCGCCGACAAACTCGTTCGCCTCGTTCTCGATATCGGCGCGCTCGGTACACGGCAGGTTTTCGCCGGCATCAAGGCCGCTTACGAGCCATCGGCGCTGGTCGGGCGAATGACGGTGATGGTTGCCAATCTGGCGCCACGCAAGATGAAGTTCGGCCTCTCCGAAGGCATGGTTCTCGCGGCGTCCGATGCGGATGGCCAGACCCCCGGCATCTTCCTGCTTTCGCCCGACGCCGGTGCGCAAGCCGGCATGCGCGTCAAGTAGGCCAGGATGTACGGCCGCAACCGTCCGCGCGTCACTCTGCGCGTGCTGTTCTTCGCGCTGCTCGACGCTGCCGGCATAGTGGTTCTAGCGAGCGGCGCAATGTGGCTGGTCAGAGGCCAGACGCTGTTCATCCCCGACTTCCCGACCAGTACGCCGGCTGCGCTGCTGACCGTCGTCGCTGGCGTCGCCCTGATGCTCTGGGCTACCGCGCAGATCCTCCGTGAGCTGATCAAACATCCGGACGGTGGACGGCGCTGACACGTCTTGATGTCTCGGCTGGCGAACATCCGCAGTTAGGGCATCGAGATGCAGCAGTTTTCGGCCTTGAATGGTCACCTGAGCACGCGATGAGATTGTCGTCCGAATGACCCAGCCAAGTCAGAAAACTCCCACCAAGTATCGTCCTGACATTGATGGCTTACGGGCCATCGCCATCATTGCCGTGGTTTTCTATCACGCAGGTTTCCCCGGCTTTCCCGGCGGCTTCGTTGGCGTTGACGTCTTTTTCGTCATTTCCGGCTTTCTGATCACTGCCCTGCTGTTCAACGAGGCCGCCGCTACCGGCCGCCTCGGCTTGAGCGCCTTCTATGCGCGGCGCGTCCGCCGTTTGCTGCCCGCTGCTCTGATTGTGGTCGCGGTGAGCTTGCTGCTTGGCGCCTTCGTAATGCCTCCAGCATCGGATGAGCAGCGTTCCCTGGCTCGTTCGGCAATGGCTGTGGCTTTTTTCGCGTCAAATTTCTTTTTCTTCACCACGACGGGAGGCTATTTTGACGCGCCGTCGTTCAGCATGCCCTTGCTGCATACGTGGTCGCTGGCAGTAGAGGAACAGTATTACCTGATCTGGCCTCTCCTGATGCTGCTGGTTCTCCGCTTTTTCCGAGGAACGGCCGCCGAATCCACGCTGCGCGTACGTGTGCTTTGGGCCCTGGGGCTGATGTCTCTGATATCGCTTGCCGTGTCCATCGGGATGACGCCAAAGCACCCGAGTTTTTCCTTTTACCTCCTGCCGGCCAGAGTTTGGGAGTTTGCCATCGGTGGTATCGTCGGACTGGCGGCGAGTGCCTTCTATGCGCGTCTGAGGTCGTGGGGGGAAGGGCTCGCAGTGCTCGGCCTGGTGCTGATTGTGTACTCCGTCGTGATGTTCAACGACGGGACGCCTTTTCCGGGGGCGGCGGCCATTATTCCGGTCGGCGGTACGGCTATGCTGATTTTCGGCATGACCGCGAATGAACATGGCATCGTGCGACGTTTGTTGGCTTCTCGGCCATTGGTGTTCATTGGCTTGTTGTCGTACTCGTGGTATCTGTGGCACTGGCCGTTATTGTCTTTTTATAGAACCTACAGCCTGGGTGCCAAGAGTCTGGCAGCAAATAGCTTGGCGATAGCCGCCGCCCTGGTGCTGGCCTGGCTTACCTATGTCTGGATCGAACGTCCGGCCCGGATGTATCGGAAAGGGCCTTTTCGCAGCATCCGCGCGACCTTGTTTACTGGCGGCGCCATTTGCCTGCTGACGCTCTCGCTGTCTGCCGGATTATGGGCGTGGCGTCATTATCAGCAGTCAGCTGACGCGTATCAGTGGATCAAACCGCGCGCGCTGATCGTCCTTTTTTCGTGGAAGCATGCTCGCAGCCTGAGCGTCCGCCGGTAGCCGATCTGCCGCTGGAAGAGTGCACTTACGGCCCGGACAAGCAGCACCCTAAACTACTCTTGTGGGGTGATTCGCACGCGCATCACTTGTGGCCGATGCTGACCGAGGCGTTTCCCGATGTTGCCGTGTATGAACTCACGATGCCCAGGTGTGTGCCGCTGGTCGGTCCTGAATCCGAGAAGTTGACTCGCCGTCCAAGTCCTGCAATGAGTTCAATCAGCGCGTCTTCAGGAAATTCTGGCATTGCGGGAAATCGGGCTTGAAGGAGTGGTTATTTCTGCGCGATGGCCAATCCACTTTGGTCATCGGAGTTTCGCCTGTATCGATCGACAGAACGGCGCCCTGGACGCTCATTCGGAAGTGATTGCGCAGCTACGCGCCGAAATGCAGACCAGTCTGGAGACGACTCTCAGTACACTTGAGAGTATCGGCCTGCGCGTCCTGGTGATCGCGCCGACTCCCACAGCTAGTCTATTCCGCGCCGCAATGCCTGGCCGTACGAGGAGAAGAGGACTGCAATACGCCGCGTGCACTCAACGACGAACTGTTGGTGGATACGACGGAGGCGCTGGCCGAGGTCGTAGCTCAGCATCGTGACGTACGCTTGATCCAAGTGATGGATTTCTTCTGTGACGCACAGACTTGTTATGCCTCGCGCGATGGAAAGAGTCCTCTACCACGACGACGACCACCTTACAAAAGCGACAGCCCGAGATCTCGGACGCCATCTGGCCGCCGATCTCGCCTGGGTACTGATGAGCCAGCCGCGCCAGCGGCCAGTGCCGATCGTGGTGGTCAGTCGGCAAGCAGCGACTGAGCGCGCCGCTCCCTCTGGAGTAAACCATGCCTAGCTCTTCGCGCAGCGCCGATTTTCGTCGCGGCGTCTTCGACATCCTCCCGGTACTCGCCGCGGCGCTACCGATCGGCCTGTTGTGGGGAACCCTGGCGGCTGGCAAAGGTTTCACGCCTTTCGAGGCCTGGCTGACCAGTGCCACCGTTTTTGCCGGTGCCGCGCAGTTTGTCGCGGTTGATATGTGGCGCGATCCGGTGCCGCTGCTGCTGATCGTGGTCACCACGTTTATCGTCAATGTCCGGCATCTGCTGATGGGCGCTTCGCTGCAGCGGCACCTCGGCAATTTTTCCGGCCCCGGTGGCCTCGTTGCGATGTTCCTGATGACAGACGAAAGCTGGGCCTTTGCCGAGCGCAAGGTGCTGGTCGAGCCGCTGCGGCCGGCTTACTACTTTGGTGTCGCCGTGCCGATGTGGCTGGTATGGACTTCCTCCTCGCTGGCCGGCGCCGTCGCCGGGCGCTCGCTCGGTGACCCGGCGGTCTATGGCTTCGATTTCGCCTTCTCGGCGCTGTTCATCGCCATTCTCGCCGGTTTCTGGAAAGGCCCGCGCACCGGCGCAGTTCTCGCCACGAGTGCGCTCGCCGCGGCAATTGCCAAGCTGACGATCCCGGGGGCCTGGTACATCGTCATCGGTGGCGTGGCAGGGGTCATCATCGCCGCGCTCTTGCACAGCGAGAAAGACATGGGCAAGGCGGGCAAGAGGCTGACGACAAAGCCGCTGACGACGTGGGCAGCGCATGAGCGATGATCTGCTCACCGTTGCGACCATCGTCGCCATGGCGGCCGCGACTTACCTTACCCGCATCGGCGGCCTCTATCTGATGCGCGGTGTCCGCGTCAAAGGGCGGCTCAAGGCAGCTCTCGACGCGCTGCCGCCGGCGGTGTTGATGGCCGTCATTGCGCCAACCGTGCTCGCCACCGGTCCAGCCGAAACCATCGCCGCGGCGATTACCGCTGCCGCGGCCATTCTACGGCTGCCGATGATCGCGGTCGTGGCCATCGGCGTCGTGGCGGTGGTCGCGCTCAGAGCTTTTTTCTGAGGTGACATTCCCACTGGCCTGACTCGATTGAGCTTCTCGTGGTCGGTATGGTCGGTATGGTCGGTAATCCGCTTGCATTCGCCGTAGATGTGCGCCGCCTGCCAGTTCCAGGTCCGAACTTCGCGCGCCTCGTAGCAAGGACGACGAGACATCGCCGAGCGGTCCCTACAAGCCTGCCAGCGCTGCCACCCAGGCCTCGGCCGTCGGCCGCAGTAGTTCCAGTATCGGCATTGGATACACGCCGACGGCCAGAATCAGCAGCGCGGGTACCAGCAGAACGGCTTTTTCGCGCGGCAACAAATCTTCACCGGCGGCGATCTCGGCGTTGCGCAGCGGCCCGAGGAAGGCGCGCCGGAAAGGTGCCAGGAAGGCGGCGGCAGCGAGCACCGTGCCGAACAGCGCCGCCAGGCCAGCGCCGGTATGGCTGTGCAGGGCGGCGACGATGATCAGCAGTTCGCCGGGGAAGCCGCTGGTTCCCGGCAGACCGATTCCGGCCAGGCCGAAGAGCAGGAAGAAGCCCGCTAGCAAGGGCATGCTGCGCATCACGCCGCCCAGCTGCGCGATGTCGGTCGAGCCGCTGCGGCGTTGCAGGAAGGCGAGCACCAGAAAGCCGCCACCGGCGGCGACGCTGAAGTTGAGCAGTTGCAGCAGCGCGCCCTGCAGCGCCGACGCCGAGAAGCTCGCCAGAGCGAGCACCACCAGGCCGACGTGCGACAGGCTCGTATAGGCCAGCATGCCGCGCAGATTGCTGTGTGCCATCGCCGCCACGGCGCCGTAGAGGATGGCCAGAGTGCCGCAGCCGGCGAGCAGCCAGTGCAGATCGCGGGCGGCGATCGGCGCTAGCGGGATGGCCAGGCGGATCAGCCCGTAGGCACCGAGCTTGAGGCCGACAATCAGCGCGGTGATTGCTGCCGGCGCGCCCATGGCCAGCGACGGTAGCCAGGTGTGCAGGGGCACCAATGGTACTTTGGCGGCAAAGCCGACGAGCAGCAGCAGGAAGACCACGTATTGCGTGGCGACGGGCAAGGGCGTCGCGAGCAGCGTGGGCAGGTCGAAGGCCAGCGTACCCGTACTCTCGGCATGCCCGAAGGCCATGGCCAGCAAGCCAAAGAGCAGCGGTACGCCGCTGGCCAGCATGACCAGGAAGTAGCGTACGGCGGCCGTCTGCCGGGCGGCGCCGACGCCCCACAGACTGACCAGGAAATACAGCGGCAGCAGCGTGAACTCCCAGCAGAAGAAGAACAGAATCGTGTCCAGTGCGCAGAAGACAGCGAGCGTCGCTGCTTCCAGCAAGAGCAGCAAGGCGAAGTACAGGCCGGGCGAAAGTGGCGCAGCCGCGGCGCGAATCCGCCAGCCGGCGATCACTGCGCCGCAGAAAAGCAGGGCCGTGGCCGGCAGGAAGAGCAGCGAAATGCCATCGACGCCGAGTACATAGCCGATGTTCAGCCCGACTATCCAGTTCGCCGCATCGATCAACTGGAAGCCCGTCTGCTCGCTGTCGAAGGCGGCGACGATCAGCAGTGACAGTAAGACGGTCAGCAGCGTCGTGCCCAGCGCGATCCACTGCGCCCACGGCGCACGCCGCAGGAGCGCCGTCGTCAGTGCGCCGCCGATCGGCAGCGCCAGAAGCATGCTCAAGAGAGGGAGGGAAGCCAGCTCAATCATGGGTGAAATAAGCGGCGAGCGCCTGGGTCGCGCTGTCGGTCAGGTGCAGCCAGGGTTCCGGGTAAAAGCCCGCGACCAGCAGCACCAGCAGTGCGGCGCCGCCGACCGCGTACTCCATGGGACTGGTACGGGCGATGCGGCGCGCCGGCAGGTCCTTCGGCCGCGGCGCCAGAAAGGCGCGCTGAAAAGCCCACAGCAGGAAACCGGCGGCGGCGACGTTGCCGAGTGCGGTGGCGATGGTCGGCAGCGCGCCGAAAGCCTGGATCGACGCTTCCAGGACCAGGTGCACGGCATCGAAACCCGGCGTTCCCGGCATGCCGAGCAGCGCCAGGCCGCCGACCAGGAAGGCGATGGCGATGAAGGGGACGCGGTCGAAGAGGCCGCCGAGGCGGTCGAGATTGGTGGTCCCGGCGCGGCGGTAAACGTAGCCGATCATCAACAGCATGACCGTGATCGCCAGGCCGAAGTTGACCGCCAGCAGCAAGGCACCCTGTACGCCGGCCGGGTGCAACGTGAATAGACCGATGACGATCAGGCTGGTGTGGCTGACGACGGCGAAGGCCATCAGTCGGCGCAGATTCGCCTGCCGGAAAGCGAGCACTGCGGCGTAGAAGACGCCGACCATGGCGAAGGCGACGACGTAGGGCTGCCAGATGATCACTGCCTCGGCGGTCAGGGGCAGCAGGAAGCGCGCCATGCCGTAGATGCCGACCTTGACGCCGAGCAGGAGCACCGGGCCGACGGCGATCAGTCCATAGCCGGCCGAATTGGGCAGCCAGCCGTGCAGCGGAAAAAGCGGTGTGCGGATGGCCAGCCCGTAAAACAGCAGATAGAAGGCCGCCGACTGGTATTTGCTGATCTGTGGCGTTGCCAGCAGGTCGAAGAGATCGAAGCTCCAGCGCTCGCCGAGGGGGTTGGCGTCGGCATGGCTCCAGACGAGGACCACGGCACCGGCGATGAAGAGGCAGCAGCCGAAGAACTGATATTGCAGGAAGCGCGACAGTGCCAGCTTCTCTTCGCTGGCCGAAGCCCAGCGCCAGAGCAGATAGCCGATCAACGCCAGCTGCAGCGCCGACGCGGCGGCAAACCAGAGCAGGTTCATGGTCGTCAGCATGCTCATCAGAGAGGCCTCGATGAGCAGCAGCACGCCGAGCAGGTGTACCGGGGTGACCTGTTGGCGCGCCATGCCGTAGAAGGCGAGCAGCACGCCAAGCAGCGCCGTGAGCAGGATGAAAAGCACGCTGATGCCGTCGGCGGCGGCATGATAGGCGAGCAGGTCGAGCCGTTCGGCGAACTGCATGACGCTGCTCGAGACGTCGATGCGCCGATAGAGGTCGAGCGCCAGGAACAATTCAGCGACCGCAAACAGGCGGCCGACGGCGACCGCCAGGCGAGCCTTGCGCAGGAGCAACAGCGCCACGGCGCCGAGCAGCGGCAGCAACTGCAGCATCGCCAGCAGCGGGTAGCCGGCCAGCGCCGCCCAGTGCACTTCATTCATAGAATCACCACTATCGTCGCCATCACCATCAGCATCAGGTAGCGCGGTTGTTCGAGCAGCAACTCGATGGCATCCGCGTAGCGGCCGATACGGCGCAGTGGTTTCATCATCGAATCGTTGCCGCGCAGCAGCAGACGGTTCTCGATGCGCTGCAGCCATTCGGCAAAGGCGAACAAGGCGCGACCGGCGAAGCCGTGGCCGCCAATCAGTTCGTCCGTAGCCGTGGCATGGTTTGTGGCGACTTCGTGATCGGCGCGTGGCGTGCCCAGCAGGGGATCGATGACCTGTTCGTCGAGGCTGCGCACGTCCCGGCCCAGCGCCAGCGTCGGGCGGCTCAGCAGGCTGCTCGCCAGTGCCTCGATCCAGAAGCGCTGCAGCGCCGCGCTATACAGCCAACTCTGCCGGCCCAGCCACTTCGGCACCGGGCGCGCCGGGCGGCGGACCAGATGCATGTAGGACGGCGCGAGCAGAAACTGGTAGGCCCGCCAGGCGGCGTGCAGGCCGGAGTAGCTGGCGGCCAGCCAGAACAGGCCGAAGCCGCAGAGCGCGAACATCAGACCGACCTGGGTCACCGTCGAGAAGATCAGCGCCGACTTGACGTCGCTCTGCACCAGGGCGCAGAGCCCGCCGTACAAGGCCGTGGCCAGACCGACGACGAGCAGCAGCGCCATCATGTCGGGCACCTGCAGCAGCAGTCCCTGCAGACGACAGAGCAGGAAAACACCGGCGTGCACCATCAGCGAGCCGTAGAACACCGCCGACGACGGTGTCGGCCCTTCGAGCGCACGGGCGATCCACGGCGTGAACGGCAGCTGCGCCGACTTGACCACCGCCGCGAGCACGAAGCCGGTGGCCAACAGGCGTGCGCTGACCATGCTCAGCGTCCCGTCGCCGCTCAGCGCGGCCCATTCGACGCTGCCCACCGACCATACCGCGAGGCCGATAGCGAGCAGGAAGCCGGCGTCGCCGATGCGGTTGACGACGAAGACGAAGAGCGCGTTGGCAGTCGCCACGGGTCGCTCCCAGGCGTAGGCGATGAGCAGCCAGGAGCTGATGCCGGCCAGCTCCCAGCCGACGAAAGCCAGCACCGCGTTGCCGGCCAGGACGATCAGCAGCATGCCGGCGAGAAACAGGCACATGCCGAGGAAGAAGCGCGGGAAGGCGCGCTCGCGGTGCAGATAGGTGGCCGAGAAACGCAACGCGATCCAGGCGATCAGTGCCACCAGCGTGGCCATCGGCAGGCTGTAGGCGTCGAGAGCAAATGACAGGCCAACCTGCGTCAGGCCGATCGCCAGCCATTCGCCGCTGCGCAGCGTCTCCGGCACGCCGTCGAGCAGTGCCGCCAGGTCGAAAAGCAGCAGCAGGAGCAGGGCGCCGAGCGCCGCGCCGCTGGCCAGCCCGGCGGTCAGCGGCTCATGGCGGTCGCCGTGCTGTCGGCAGAAGAGCATGCGCATCCCGATCGCCGCCGCAGCGAGGAGTGGCAATAGCGGTACCAGCCACACCAGACGCATGCAGTCGGCGAGCATGCCGAGCATCCCTTCGAGCGTGTTCATGCCGCCGCCACCCGAGGCTGCCGCAGCAGGGCGGGCGGCAGGGCTTCGTGCCGGCCGGCGAAGCAGTCGAGCGAGCGCTCGATTTCGGTGATGCGCGGCGTCGCTTCCGCGGTCGGGTCAGGGTGCCAGGCCTGCCAGCCGCTGGCCGGATCGAAGAGGTGAATGGCCCCGCTTTGCGGGTGCTTGGCGGCCAACACGACCCAGCCGTTGCCGACCAGTTCCTGCATCGGCGGCTGCCGCTGGTAGATGGAGGTGAGCAGTTCCGTCGTCTGCTCGACGACGACCAGCAGGCGCATCGGTTCGTGGATCTCGATCATTTGCAGCGGCAGGCCGGTGCGCAGGTCCGAACTGGCACCCTGCATGACGCCGAACAAGCCCGCCAGGTTGTGCATCACCTTGCTGCCGCAGCCGAAGCCTTCGTTATCGACCGTCGAGAAGTAGTACTCGAGGTTGATGCCAGCGCCAACCGGGCCGGCGGCAAGCAGGGTCGCTTCGAGGATGCTGCCTTCGAGGTCGGGCAGCGGATCGTAGGAAATCAGAAACACGCGGCGATCGAAAAAAGCGCGCCGGCTCATCGTCCGGCGACCGATGAAGGCGCTGGCAATGGTGGCATGGCCGAGTTCGGGTCGGGCCTGCGCGATATCCTGGCAGCGCTCGGCGAGATGCTGTCGTGCCCGAGCGGGCGAGGGAGAGCGCGGCGCCGAGGCAAAGCGGCGGCAGCGCTCGACGGCGTGCAGGCTGGTGGCCTGCGCACAGTCCCGGCGCATGGCCGCGAAAGCGTCCTGGTGGCTGGCCGGCAGATGTTCGAGGTCGTACCAGAGGTAGCTCTCGTCGCAGGTATTGTGTTCGGCAGCGACGAAGACCGTCGTCGCGGGAATCTGCAGGCCTTGTTCGGCAAGCCGGGCGCGAATCGTCGGGCGGTTGGCCAGGGCCGCAAAAACGCGCGCATTCGGGCCGCCGTGCCGGCCGGAGCAGGCGCCGCAATCGTAGGCCGCCAGATGCGGGTTGTTACGACTGTCCGAACCGTGGCCGACGATCAACACCAGTGGCGCGAAGTCCCCGGTCAGACCGATGCTGCGCAGGAAGCCGCCGACGCGCGCGACCTGTTCTTCCTCGCTGAAGCCCGGGCGAGGCTCTTCGGCAGTGGCAATGCGACAGGCTTCGCTGCCTTCGGCAGTCAGTTGTAGCGTCGCTGCCAGAGGCTGGTCGAAGGTGTCGCGCTGGCGCGCGAGCGCCGCACCGAAGCGCGCCGGCGCGAGGGTTCTGGCGAGCAGAGCCAGCAAGGCGACGGGGGCGGCGGCGGCGGTCAGCAGCGCTGCCTGCAGCCAGCCGCGCCGGCTGCCCTGATGCAGGCGCTCGCGCCAGGCGAGGCGCAGCTTCCGGCGCCGCTGATGCGCTTGCTGTGCCGCCTCGCGGCCGCTCGGCACTTCTTCGCGAATGGCGTTCGTCGGTCGTACGACGATCGGGCACAAGGCGCTTGGCGCCTCATCGTCGAGGCCTTGCCAGAGCATTGGCACGCCAAAGAAACCGGCGGCGCCGAAAGTCTCGAAAGCCGGATTGACTTCTTCGAGGTGGCGGCGCGAACCTTCCTCGCGATCATCCATGCAGAACACGAACTGCGCTTCGGCTTTGCCGGCCAACGCCGCGGCGCGGCCGTGATTGGCAGCCAGCGCAGCGAAGATCTGCTGCCGATAATGGTGTTCGTAGGCCAGCAGCCAGACCTGTCCACGCTGGTCGCGGCTCAACGAAGCGGCACAGTCGAGCAGGGCCTGCGCGTCGGCCGAAGCGATCTCGCGCAGTTGCCGCCCGCCCAGGCCCAGTCGTTGCGCGAGAACGAAAAGCGGCCAGGCCGCCAGCGTCGTTTGCTCGTCCTCGAAAAGCTCGCCGTCTCGCGGCGCCGAAGAACCGCAAGCGGAAAGTGAGGAAAGCGAGGACAGGCGGGTCGCAAATTCCCGCCAGTTGGCTGGCGCGTCGCTCGCCGGCGACGCCAGACAGGGGGTCACCGCTTCAAGCAGGTCTTCGCTCAGTCCTTGCTTGCCGAACGCGTGTCGTACCTGCAACTCGGCGGCGTTGGCGGCGAAATAGTCCCCCAGCGTCGCCAGGCTGAGCGGCAAATCCCAGATGCGGCGAATCAATTGCTCGCCGTAAAGCCGTTCGAGTACCAGCCGAACGGCCAGGAAATCGGCCAGTGAGACCGGCGGCTCACCGGCGCGCGGATGCGCTTCGCGCCAGCAGCACATACCGGCCCAGCCGGGCAGTTCGAGCACCAGCCGTTGCAGATAGGCGTCCCAGCTCGCGTCCTGAATACCAAGTTCCAGTAGCTCGCCAATGATCGTCAGCAGCGGGTCGTCCGGCAGTTGCGCAATTTCTTGCCGTGCGCCGACGAATTCGTCAAGTTCCCAGGTCCAGTCGCTGGCAGCACTCTGCCGCCACGCGGCATAGAAGCCCTGCGTCAGCGCCGCGTTTCGCCACGCGGCAAGGCCCTGATCCAGGTGCGCGCCGAGATGGCGAATCAGGCTGGCGTGCAGCGTGTCGCGGAGATCTTCGCCGCTCAGGTGGGCGAGCAGGGTGGCCAGGGTCCAGCGCTCGCCGAGGCCTGTGCTCAGTTCCTGCCACAGTGCGCTGGCGGCTTCTGGAGCGGGCTGACCACTCGGCGCTCCCGGCCATTGCGGCCACTCGTCAGCGGCCGCGCTGGCCAGCCTTGGCCTTGCGATGGGCCCTGGCTGCAGAGCACAGGCGGCGGCCCAGAGATCGCTCACCGCCGCCGCTTCGTCGAATCCTTCAGCCTTGGCGGCTGCCAACAGCACTTGCCGCGTCGCCGCGTCGAGATCGCTTTGCCAGCGTGCGAAAGCCGCGTGTTCCTCGCCATGCCAGCGAATCTGCGCCGCTGACAGTTTGCTCGGCGCATGGCGCAGCGTCGCCTGCAGGATTTCCCCACGGCACAGTTCGCGGCTCCCGACGGCGAGCAGCTTCTCGTCGCTACGCGCTGCCGGCAATTGCCGCAGAGCGGCGTCGAGGTCGCTCGCCGTTACTCGCCCCTGCCGGTAGAGATCGCGACAGCGGTCTTCGTCAAGCCAGGTCTTGGCGCCGGTCAGTCGCGCGGCCTCGCTGCAAGCTTCGGCAAAGGGCAGGTGCTGAAAAGCATGCAGGGTGTTGTGATGGACGAAATCACGCAAGGGCGCCTGTGCCGGCAGGACGTGTTCGAGCTGGGTCAGACAGCGTCTGATCCGCGCCCGGGCGTCAGTCGACGTCGCGTTTGCGCTGGCCGCTTCCGGCGCTAGGAGGGGAGTATTCATCCGCTGCGCACTCAGCCTCCGAACTGCTGCGCCAAGCGGGCGACCGAAGAGGACATCAAGCCGAGCAGCGGCGCCGGGTAGAACCCGATGATGACGATCGCGGCGCTCAACACGCTGGCGGTCACCGTCTCGCTGCGGGTGAGGTCGGCGAAAGTCGCGACGCCGGCGGCTGCCCCGGCGAAAGGCCGCTCAGGACCGGTCGACAGCCGGCGAATGGCGCGCAGGGCGTAGGCTGCCGAGATCAATACGCCAATCGACAGCACCGCCAGCCAGCCGCCCCAGCGACCGTAGGCGCCGATCAGTACCTGCAGCTCGGCGATGAAGCCGGCACTCCCCGGCAGGCCGACCGATGCCAACAGGGTGAGCGTGATGAACACCGCAAAGCGTGGTGCCGTCCGGTTCAGCGAACCGTAGGCCGCGAGCTCGCGCTGATGGGTGCGCTCGTAAAGCAGGCCGATGAGCATGAACAGCAGCCCCGCCGCCAGTCCGTGCGCCACCATCTGTGTCACCGCGCCGTTCAGCCCGGCTTCGTTGAGGGCGGCGATACCGAGCAGCACGACGCCCATGTGCGAGATCGAGGAGTAGGCAATCATCGCTTTCAGATCGGTCTGCCGCCAGGCGAGGACTGCACCATAGATCAGGCTGAGCAGCGCCAGGAGCGCCAGCCAGTCCTGCAGCGCCTGCGCCGCTCCCGGGAGCGTCCATACCGCGCGGATCAGGCCGTAGGCGCCCATTTTGAGCAGGATTCCGGAGAGCAGGACCGAGATCGGACTCGGTGCCTCGACGTGCGCCAGCGGCAACCAGCCGTGCAGCGGAACGATCGGCATCTTGACGCCGAAGCCAAGCAAGAGCCCGAGAAAGACCAGAATTTGCGTTTTCTGCGGCAATTGCGCGCTGCCGGCGGCCATGTCGTCCATCGCGAAACTGTGCCCGGGGGCGACGTCGTAGAGCAGCAGCAGCGCGATCAGCATGAACACCGAGCCGCCGAGCGTGTACAGGACGAAGTTGAGGGCCGCGCGGTGACGATTGGCTCCCCCGAGACGGTCGATGAGGAAAAACAGGGGGATCAGCGTCAGTTCCCAGAAGACATAGAACAGCGACCAGTCGCGCGCGGCAAAGACCATCAACATCGAGGTCTCGAGGCCCAGGATCAGCGAGAAGTAGAGCTTGGCGCCGTTGCGCACGGCGGTCGAGGTGAAAATCGCGACGAAACACAGGACCGTTGCCAGCAGCAGCATCGGCAGCGAAATCCCGTCGACACCGAGCGCCAGGTTCGAGCCAACGCGCGGGTTCCAGGGGCGGGTCTCGAAAACTGGATGTCGCCGATTGGCGGGTCGAAGTCGAGTAGCAAACGCAGGCGCAAGAGCACCGTCGCCGCGGCCACGCTGCTCGCGACATGGCGCAGGAGGTCGACTCTGCGACTCGGCAACAGCAACAACAGACCCGCCCCGAGGAGTGGCAGCAGCAACAGCACTTTCAGCATGGACACGTGGCGGCGCCTTATGGCGCGGCAGCTCCCCCCCGGAATTGTTTTTCTCGCGGGGAGTGATTATGCCATCATCGACGAGGGTTTTCGCCTCGTGAGTTGTCCTTCAAGCTGCGGCAGCGAACACCAGCGAGGCGATCAGCCGAAATCTTCGCCTCCGTGGCCGACGCCAAACGCTGTTCGAAGTCCCCCGCCACGGCGTCTACGGCCTTTACGCGATGCTTGGCACTTGCCGATGCAGGGCTGCTGCGTCTCTATCCTGGCGAACTCCTGCATCGTCGCACCGCGGTCAGTATCCCGCGCAGGATCTCGAGTGGCGGCGGCGGGCAGCCGGGCACCGCGAGATCGACCGGAATGACATTGGCCACACGCCCGCAGCTGGCGTAGCTGTCGCCGAAAATTCCGCCGTCACAACCACAATCGCCGACGGCAACGACCAGCTTGGGGGCAGGAGTCGCATCGTAGGTGCGGCGCAAGGCGAGCTCCATGTGCCGTGAAACGGGTCCGGTGACCAACAGCATGTCGGCGTGACGTGGGCTGGCGACGAACCTGATGCCGAGTCCTTCGATGTTGTAGTAGGGGTTGTTGAGGGCGTTGATTTCCAGTTCGCAGCCGTTGCAGGAACCGGCATCGACCTGGCGAATGCTCAGCGCCCGGCCGATAATGTCCAGGAGTGCGTGCTGAATATGCTCACTTTCCACGCGCAAGTCATTGCTGAACTCGGGTGGCGCTTCACTGCGGAGGCCGTTTTTCGCGATCTGTTTGACAATGCGCCACATCAGAGGTCGTGTCCCGAGTAGCTGAGGTTGAAGGACTTGTTGATCAGCGGAAAATCAGGAACGATGTTCCCCATGACCGCGTGTTCCAGTACCGGCCAGTTCTGCCAGGATGGGTCGTGGACGTGACAGCGGCGGATACAGTTGGCGCCCTGTGCGCCATCCCATTCGAGAGCGACGAAGATCTCGCCGCGCCAGCCTTCGACCCAGCCGGCGCCGAAGGCCCGCTTGCTCGGCAGCCGCAGTTCGCCGCGCGTCGGGCCGTCCGGAAGTCGGGCAAGCAGCACGCGAATAAGCCGCAGTGATTCCAGAACTTCGTCGAAACGCACGCTGACGCGAGCGGCAACGTCGCCCGTGCGCTGCGTCGCGATGTTTACTTGCAACTGCTCGTACGGCGCCCAGGCCTGATCGCAGCGCAGGTCCGCGGCCTGGCCGCTGGCGCGACCCGCGAGGCCGGTGAGCCCCAGTTGATTGGCGAGTTCCGGCGATACCTGACCGGTGGTGAGGAAACGGTCCTGCAGGCCGGCATGCTCGTCGTACACGCGATGCAACTCCCGCACTTCACGCTCGATCAGCTCGCACTGGCCGACCAGGCTGGCGGCAGTCGCCGGAGCGACATCGGTCGCCACCCCACCCGGGACGATACAGTCCATCATCAGACGGTGACCAAAAACCTCATTCGAGAGGCGAAGCCAGTCTTCCCTGAGGCTTGAGAACTGGGCCAGCCCGAAGGCGAATGCCGCATCGTTGCCGAGTGCGCCGAGGTCGCCGAGGTGGTTGGCTACCCGCTCGCGTTCGAGCAGCAGCGCGCGCAGCCAGGTGGCGCGCCCGGCAAGCTGGCAGCCGGCCAGAGATTCCAGCGCCATGCAATAGGCCCAGGCGTAAGCGACAGTCGAATCACCCGAAATCCGCCCGGCCAGCCGATGCGCCTGGAGCGGGGAAAGCTCGGTAAAACGCTTTTCGACCCCTTTGTGTTTGTAGCCCAGACGTTGCTCCAGGCGCTCGACCTTCTCGCCGACGACGGAAAAACGGAAGTGCCCCGGCTCGATGATCCCCGCATGCACCGGTCCGACAGGGATCTCATGCACGCCGTCGCCTTCAACGCGAACAAAGGCATAGTCGGTCACTGCTCTCGGCGTGGCGGCGCCTTTCTGCGCAGTTTCCCGACGTAGCGGCAGGTAAGCCTCTGGCCAGGCACCGTGGTTCAGCCATGGTCGTCGATCGCTAGCGCTTTCGGCTACGACGCCGAGCAGATCGGCCGCCGCCCGCTGCATGCGGCCTGCGCAGGGAAACAGTGGCACCAGGTCGGGATAAGTGCCAGCCCGCTCGGCGAGCGGCAAATCGAGCCACAGCAGACCTTCCCCAAGCGCATAGGCCGACGATATGGCCAGGCCGCCAGACGCCCCCTGCGTGCGATCGGACGCCCAGAGAGCAACTAGCCGACCGCCGGTCTCGGAAATTGCCCGCGCAACTACCTGCCAGGTTTCGGCGCGCACTGTCGCGCGCCACATCGGCAGGGGTGCCGGCAGGCGTTCGCAATCGAGATTGAAGCCGGCGATTCGCATCGCCTCAACCGCCCATCATGGCGGCTGCCTGACGATACCATTCGTGCAGGTACGGCGGGATGTACAAGCCCAGCATCAGCCCCAGACCAAGGTGCGCGAACACCGGCAGCAGCGCGGGCGCGTGGCCCAGGGTCTTCTTGAGGGAGGTTTCGCCGAAGACCATCGGCTGGACGCGGCTGAAGACGGCGGCGAAAGCCACGCCGAGCGCCAGCAGCAGAAACGGTGTCGCCCAGGCGTGGTCGCGCATGGCCGTCGTGAGGATCAGGAACTCGCTGGCGAAAACGCCGAAAGGTGGCATGCCGAGAATGGCCAGCGAGCCGAGCATCATCCCCCAGGCAAGCCGCGGACTGACCTTGATGAGACCGCGGATGTCCGCCATGTTCTGCGTTCCGGCCTTCTGTGTGGCATGCCCAACGGCAAAGAAAATTGCCGACTTGATCAGTGAATGCACCGTCATGTGCAGCAAGCCGGCGTAGTTGGCAATCGCGCCGCCCATGCCGAAGGCGAAGGTGATCAGTCCCATGTGCTCGATCGAAGAGTAGGCAAACATGCGCTTGACGTCCTTCTGTCGTGACAGGAAGAACGCCGCCACCACCACCGACAGAAGCCCGAAGCCCATCATCAGCTGTCCGGCGAGGGCGTTTCCCAGCGCCCCGTCGGTGAGCACCTTGCAGCGCAGGAGGGCATAGACCGCGACGTTCAGCAGCAGGCCCGAGAGCACGGCGGAAACCGGCGTCGGCCCTTCCGCGTGCGCATCCGGTAGCCAGTTATGCATGGGTACCAGTCCGACCTTGGTGCCGTAGCCGATGAACAGGAAAGCGAAAGCGAGGGTGATGATGGTCGGATCGAGCTGTGTCTTGACCGCGTCGAGATTGGTCCACAGCAGGGCGCCAACCTGGGTGCCGATCACCTTTTCAGCGGCCATGTAGAGGAGGACGGTGCCGAAAAGGGCCTGGGCGATACCGACGCCGCAGAGGATGAAGTATTTCCATGCCGCTTCGAGACTGGCTGCGGTCCGGTACACGCTGACCAGCAGCACCGTGGTCAGCGTCGCCGCTTCCATGGCCACCCACAGGATTCCCATGTTGTTGGTGGTCAGGGCCAGCAACATCGTGAAACTGAACAGCTGATACATGCTGTGATAGAGCCGCTGCCGCTGCGCTGTCATTTTGCCGTGGTCGTGCTCGATACGCATGTAAGGCCGCGAGAAGATGGCCGTGGTCAGTCCGACAAAGCTGGTCAGGGTGACCAGAAAGACGTTCAGCGGGTCAACGAAGAACTCGTGCTGCCAGGCGAACAGCGGCCCATCCGAGATGACCTCGACGGTCAGCAGGCAGGTAGCGATGAAAGTCGCGAGGCTGAACGCGACGTTGATTTCGCGCGCGCTGTCGCGCTGCCCGGTAAACGCCAGAACCAGACTGCCAAGCAGCGGAATGCCGAGAACATAGAACAGCGTTGCCAAGTCAGTCCTCCTTGAGCTTTTCGAGGTGGCTGATGTCGAGACTGTCGAATTGCTCGCGAATCTGGAACATGAAAACGCCAAGAATCAGAATGCCGACCAGTACGTCGAGAGCGATGCCGAGTTCAACGACCATCGGCATGCCGTAAGTGGCCGAAGTGGCGGCGAAGAAGAGGCCGTTTTCCATCGACAGGAAGCCGATCACCTGCGGCACGGCTTTCGCACGGGTAATCATCATCAGGAACGAAAGCAACACGCAGGCCAGCGCTATGCCAAGCGTGCCGCGGGCAATAGTTGCCGACAGCCTGGATATCGGCAGCGCCAGGTCGAAAGCGAAAATGACGAGCACGATGCCGATGATCATCGTCGTCGGTATGTTGATCAGCGTTTCGACGTCCCAGCGCACATTGAGGCGATTGATGACCCGATGTAGCAGCAAGGGGATCAGAATCACCTTGACGACCAGAGTGATGCCGGCCGACAGGTAGAGGTGCGGTTGGTCCGTCGCGTAGCCGACCACCAGCGTCGCCGCAACCAATGTTGCACCTTGCGCGGTGAACAGGTGGATCAGCGACAGAATCCGCCGCTGCGAGATCATCGCGAAAGCCAGGATCAGCAGCGTTGATGCCAGGAGATTGATCAGCTGGGCGACGAAATCGCTCATCTCACGTACGCACCAGGATGTGCACCAGCATGCCGATGACTGCCAGCAGGAACGCGGTGGCGAGAAATTCCGGGACGCGAAAAATGCGCATCTTGGCGCTGAGCGTTTCGAGCAGCGCGAGCAGCACGCCGCCGATGGCCAGCTTCAGGATCAACGCCGGCATCGCCAGCAGCAGCGCCAGCGGCGCCTGTGCCGCGGCGACGCCCCACGGGAAGAACAGCGCCAGGCCGATGCACGAATAGGCAAAAAGCTTCAGACTCGCGGCCCACTCGAGCAGCGCCAGATGGCGACCCGAATACTCCAGGATCAAGGCCTCGTGAATCATCGTCAGCTCGAGGTGCGTTGCCGGGTTGTCGACCGGCACGCGGGCGTTTTCGGCCAGTGACACCATGGCGAAGGCGACGCCCGCGAAAGCCAGACTCGGATAGATGGCCAGATCGCGATGGGCGAGCGTCTCGACGATGGTGGTCAGCGAGGTCGACTTGGAGATCAGCGACGCCGAGAAGAGCACCATCAGCAGCGCCGGTTCGGCCAGAAAACCGATCAGCATTTCACGGCGAGCACCGAGCGTGCCGAAAGAGGTCCCGACATCCATCGCCGCGAGGGATATGAAGACTCTCGCCACCCCGAGCAGACCGACCAGGGCAATCGTGTCTGCTGCCGGCGACAGCGGCAGTTCGGTCGACAGCGTCGGGACGATCGCACAGGCCAGCGCCATGCACCCGAAAACGATATATGGAGCGCCGCGGAAAAGTGGGGACGCATGTTCGGCAAGCACCGATTCCTTGTTGAACAGCTTGTGCAGCATGTGGTACGGCTGCAGCAAGCCCGGCCCCGACTTGTTCTGTAGCCAGGCGCGGTTTTGATTGACCCAGCCACTGAGCAGGGGTGCCAGCAGCAGCGCCATGACGATCTCGAGAAACTGCGAGAAAACGCCGAGCCAGGTCATAACGTGACCACCAGCAGCACGGTGATCAAGGTCAAGAAGCTGTAGAGGAGATACACCGCGATCCGCCCCTGTTGCAAGAGACCGATCAGCTGTGCCAGACGCTCGACGGCGGCGGCCACCGGCAGGTAGATCCAGTGCCAGAAGGGGTCGGTGACGCTGACGCGATAGCGCGGCGCGGCATCGAAAGCGGACGGCAGCTCGCGCTCCCAGCGAAAGAAGGGTTCGAAGATCTGTCGAATCGGCTGTCCGAAGCCTTCGGCGGTATCCTGCATGCGCGCGTTTTGCCAGGGGAATCCGCAGTCCCAGGGCGGCGAGCGCCGCAGGCGACCGTGATAGAAGAGACGCACCAGCAGGAAGGCGAGCGCGAAGCTCGCAGCGACGCCGAGCAGGAAAATTGCCGGTCCGTAACTCGCGCGCTCGATCGCCACCGGCGCCAGCAGCCAGCTGTTGGCGCCGACGGTCCTGGCGAGACCGGCGCCCACCAGCAACTGCGTCACCGGATCGATGAGGGTGATGAACTGGACCGGAAACAGCCCGAGCGCCAGGCAGCCGGCGACCAGCCAACCCATGCCGATGCGCTCCCAAGGCCCGGCGTCGTGCGCTTGCGCCAGTTTTTCTTCGCGCGGCTGGCCGAGGAAAATGACGCCGAAAAACTTGACCATGGTATAGCCAGCGAGCGCCGCGACCAGTGCGATCAAGGCGGCGACCACGGGAATCAGCATATTGAGGAATGAACTCGGCAAATCCGGCGAGAAGAGGAAACTCTGCAGCAGCAGCCACTCCGAGACAAAGCCACCAAAGGGCGGCAGGCCGGCGCTGGCCAGAACACCGATCAGCATCGCCCAGGCCACCCAGGGCATATAACGGATCAGGCCACCGAGCTTGCCGAGGTTGCGCTCAAGGGTAGCGTGCAGCACTGCTCCGGTGCCGATAAAGAGCAACCCCTTGAAGAAGGCATGGCTGGCGACATGGTAGAGCACCGCAGTCAACGCCAGTGCCGCCATTACCGGCATGTTCTGGGTAGCGAACAACACGCCCAGGCCGATGCCGGTGAACAGCAAACCAATGTTCTCGATCGATGAATAGGCCAGCAGGCGTTTCATATCGATCTGCACGGCGGCGAAGACGACACCGAACAGGGCGGTCGCCAGGCCGACCGCCAGCAGCACCAGGCTCCACCACCATATCGGCGTACCCAGCAGATCAAAAATAACGCGCAGCAAACCGTATATCGCGGTCTTCAACATGACCCCGCTCATCAGCGCAGAGACCGGCGACGGCGCAGCCGGGTGAGCCTCGGGAAGCCATACATGCAGCGGTACGATGCCCGCCTTGGCGCCGAAACCGAACAAGGCCAGCAGGAAAGCGAGCGACGCACGGTCGGCAGGATGGCCTGCGAGCGCATATTGGCGAAAGTGTAGTCGCCGGTATTCGCCTGCAGGATGCCGAAGCACAACAGGATGCCGATAGCGCCGACATGCGCGATAAGCAGGTAGAGGTAGCCGGCACGCTGAATCTCGACGATGCGGTGGTTGGCGGTGACCAGGAAGAAGGACGACAGGGCCATCGTCTCCCACATCACCATGAAGGCGTAGGCATCGTCGGCGAGAACGACCAGCGCCATGCTGGCCAGAAAGACGTGGTATTCGAGCGCCAGCAAGCCAGGCGGCGTTCCTTCGCCGGTGCGGAAGTAGCCCGCCGCGAAGGCCGACACACCGGCCGAAACGCCACCGATGATCATCAGGAAGAATGCGGACAGGCTGTCGAGGCGAAGATGGAAGGGCAGACCTGGCAGGCCGATCGGCAACACGGCGACTTGCGGCGAGATGACCATCGCGCTCAGAGCGACGCCGAACAACAGCAGGCCGAATGCCCCGCCGACAGGAAACAGGACTCTCGCCACCAAGGCCAGGCGGTGCAAGGCGAACATGCCTGCCACTCCGATCAGCAGCCAGGCAGCAACGACCAGCAGGACCCAGTCCAGATGCACCCAGGTGCTTGGATCAAGGAAGACGCCGCTGCTGATCATCGGCAATGAGCGGCCCGCAGTTCCGCGCCGACACGGCTTGCGCGTGCCCACGTCGTCGCGTGCGCGCCAGGGCCAGCGGCAATGGCTTCGCATGCCAGGGGAGACAGCACATCGCGACCACTACGGATGGCGAACAACATGGCGTCCAGGTCTCCAGGAAACGCTTGAGAAAAACGCACAACGAGGGGTTCGAAGACTTTTGAGACGTCGGTAGGCGCTGCACGCATCAATTGCCCAGCTTTCTTCGGTGCGAATTACATAGTAATTATATTCGCTACTGATACAATTGCAATTGTAATTTAACTCACATACAAAGCGCTGATATGGAAAATCGTACGGCACGCCTGACCATTCTCGTCGACCCGCTCAAGAAGCAAATCTTCGAAGAGATCTGTGCGGCTCATGATCTGACGCCTTCCCAGGTGGTCAGGAAACTGATCCGTCAATACATTCTTGAAAACGCCGGCGACCGGGAACTTCCTGAGTGGCTGAAGGCACGGTCATCGTCCGACGGAAGCGCCTAGCCCGATGGGTGATGAAGTTTGCCGAAATTTGCGTATTCACGGCCGCGTGCAGGGCGTTGGCTACCGTTGGTCCCTGGTTGTCGAAGCGACAAGGCTTGGGCTACGCGGCTGGGTGCGCAACCGCCGCGATGGTAGCGTCGAAGCGCTGGTCAGCGGCTCGCTCGAGGCGGTCGACGCACTGCTCGTCTGGGCCCACCGCGGGCCATCAATGGCCCGCGTCGATCGCGTCTTGTGCAACGAAGGGAATGCCGGCGAATTGGGCAGCCACTCCGGCTTCGTCCAGATTGCTACGCGCTGAGCAAAAGTCTTGCGGCGCTCAGCGCACGCTGACTTCGACACGATCGTAACGACCGGCGTCGTCCATGACCGTGATCTGGTAGCGTCCGGCATCGCTGAAGCGCTGCTGCAGGGCGCGACCAGCCGCTACGCGGCCGATCTGGCGGCCGTTCAGGAACCAGATCAGTTCTTCCTGGCCGCCGCGTGCTTCGAGGCGCAGCTCGGGCGCCGGGCCGTTGCCGGCGCGGCGGATGGTGGCGCCGTTGCTGATGCCGACGATGCGCAGGCCGCCTTCCGGCGCGCGTGCGCCGACGCAGTCCGGCGCCCAGTCAGGGGGCAGTGCGCGGGCTCGCGTCGCCGCATCGAGCCAGGGTTCGAGGGCGGCTGGCCAGCGCGCCATGTCGACGGCCGTCATCTCGCCTGCGGCACAGGCCGCGCGGACGCGTAGGCCGCTGGCGGCGTCGCGGTAATCGGTATAGCGCGCGCTGCCGCCGCGCAATCGGTCGGCGAAGGTCGGCGGCGCGGTGTCGTTGAGAATCCAGGCCGTTCGTTCCTGATGGCAGAGCTCGGGCGGCGTGCGGTCGCTGCGCGTGCCGAGTGGCCAGCAAATGCGGGTCGCAGCTACGTTCGGCGGCGGCGTGCGCGGCCCTGGCGGGGAGTCGTCGACGACCGCAAAGACGTCGACCAGCAAGGGTGCCGCGATGTTGGCGCCGAAGAAGCCGGGGTTCGGCGTGCCATCGGGGCGGCCGATCCAGACGCCGACCGTAAAGCGGTCGCTGACGCCAACTGCCCAGGCGTCGCGGAAACCGAAGCTGGTGCCGGTTTTCCAGGCGATGCCACGGCGTGCGCCGACGCCCTCGTTGAGCTGCCGCGCGACCGGGCCACCCGCTTCGAGGATGTCGCGGATGATGAAGGCCGCGCCTGCGCTCATCATCCGTGCTTCCTCGAGCGGCGCGTCGGCAAAATAGCGCGGCTGGCCGCTGACCCCGGCGCGCGCCAGCGCGGTATAGGCGCCGACCAGGCCTTCCAGGGTCACCGCCGTGCCGCCAAGGATGACACTCAGATTGGCAGCTGCGCCGCGCGGCAGTGCCAGCTTCAGGCCGCCGCGGCGCAGCAGGGAAACGAAGCGCTGCGCTCCGAGCCGTTCGAGCACTTCCACCGCGGGTACATTGAGCGACTTGTGCAGGGCTTCGGAGACGCTGACCGGGCCGCTGAAGTTGGCCTGGAAATTGCCCGGCTGATAACCCGAGAAGGACTGTGGCACGTCGGCGAGCAGCGATTCGGAATGGGTCAGTCCTTCGTCGAGGGCCAGGCCGTAGAGGAAGGGCTTCAAGGTCGAACCGGGCGAGCGCGCCGCCTGCACCATATCCACATGCGCAAAGCGCGCGTCGTCGCTGAAATCGGCGGAGCCGGCGTAGGCGCGCACTTCGAGCGTCTGGTTATCGACCACCAGTGCTGCCATCGATACGCGTGGCGGCAGCAGCGGCAGCCTGGCCGCAAGCAGGTATTCGACCGCTTGCTGCAGGCTCGCGTCGATGGTGCTGTCGATGCGCGCCACCTGCGGTCGCAGTCGCCGCAGGCGTTCGGCGAGCAGCGGCGCGAGGAGCGGCTCGCGGATGCTTTGCGCGATCACCGGTTCCTGACGGGCGTCGGCGATCACCGCCGCGCCCCAGCGCGATTGCAGGCGATCGAGGACCTTGTCGCGCGCCTGCCGGGCAGCTTCCGGGTAGCGGTCGGGGCGCAGCCGCGAAGGGGCTTGCGGCAGCACGGTGAGCAAGGCCGCTTCGGATTCGCTCAGGCGTAGGGCGGCTTTGCCGAAGTAGGCACGGCTGGCTGCTTCGACACCCTCGACGACGCCGCCCATGGGCGCGAACGTCAGGTAGATTTCCAGAATCTCGCGTTTCGAGAGGCGCAGTTCGAGCTGTAGCGCGCGCGCGATCTGGCGCAGCTTGCCGGCAGCACTGCGCGAGGGCGAGTCGGGTTCGAGCAGGCGCGCCACCTGCATGCTCAGTGTCGAGCCGCCGGAGATAATCTGCCCGTGTCGCTGCCATTGCCAGGCGGCGCGCAGCAGCGCCCAGGGATTGACGCCGGGATGCCACCAGAAGCTGCGGTCCTCGTAGGCGACCAGCGCTTCGATGTAGCGTGGCGAGACGTCTTCGACGCCTACCGGGTGGCGCCAGATGTGCTCGCGGTCGGGGAAGGCGCGCAGTGGCGTTCCGTCGCGGGCGACCACCAGTTGCGCCTGTGGTCCCGACTGACCGCCGGGCAGGGGGGGCGGGAAAAGTTGGTCGGCGATGAGGAGTGCGGCCAGCAAGCCGGCGAGCAACCACCGCCAAGCCCCGGGCGATGGTAATGGCAGCTTGCTGCGCGTAGCAAGGGTCACGATCAGGCCAGAGCAGGCGCTTTGTGCAGGGCTTGGCGCTCAAGCTCGCGCATAGCCGGCCTCCCGTTGGCTGCGCACGGCGAGGACAAAAACGGTGTCGACTGCGGGCGCATAGACGTACAGCGCCAGATAGCCACGCGAAGAACGCCCCATCACCAGTTCGCGCTGGTCGCCATTGACCGGTCGGCCAATCAGCGGGTTATGTTCCAGGACGCTGATCGCGGCGATGATTTCGCGCAAATGCGACGCGGGGTCGGCACCCGCGTAGCTGGCGAGACGATCAAGGATGCGCTCGAAGTCGTCGCCGACCTCCGGCGCGAGTTCGATGCGTGACATTCTTGGCCCGCTAGCCTGCCAGCTTGCGAGCTGCCGGGCGCTTCAGCGTATTGCCGGCCAGGCGCTCTTCAAGATAGGCGCGCATTTCCTGCCAGGGAATGGCCTGGCCCGAAGCCAGGATGCGCGCATGGCGCGCATCGGCCAGCGCAGCGAAATCAGCGCGCAGTTCGGCCTGTGCCGCCTTCTCGGCGATGGCTTCGAGAATGAAGCCATGCGCGCTGGTGCCGGCGCGCTCGGCCGCCGCCACAACACGGGCTTTCAGCTCGTCTGGCAAGCGAATCGTCGTCGTGGACATGCTTGTCTCCTGTCGAATCAGAGGTCTGAGCCAACTGTAGCACATTCGTGCTACAGAACCTTTCCAGCCTGCTCCCTCGGCGGCCTATCGGCTCTCGGTTCGATCATCCTTGCCATCGCTCACCAGCAAGGTCTCGCCACCCCCTGCCAGGCCGTAGATCTGCGGCTGGTACATGTCTTCGGCGTAGGTCGGTGGTAGCACGAAGCGCCCCGGCGTAACGACGCGCACGCGGTAGAAGAACTGCATCTTGCCGGCGAGTCTGGCGGCAACGACGAAACGGTCGTCGCGGAACTCGACATGCTGGATGCTGTTGTGCTGCATTGCCTGGCGTGGATCGACGCCATCGATGGTGATCACCGACTGCTCGCCCTGGACGATGTTGGCGTTCTCGATTTCGAGACCGGCCGGGATGTAGTCGACGACCAGGCCGTTGACGTAGCGTCCGGCGCTGTTCACCTGCAGGCGAACAATCGCCGTTTCGCCGACGCGCAGTGGACGCTCGCCGAGCGGCTTGCCGTCGGCAGAGAACCAGTCGCGGCGCAGATCGAAGTCCGTGCGGCGTGCGGAGGGCATGCTCACCGGGTTGCCGGCGAAGTTGAGCTCGGCGACGAGGGCTTCGTGGCCGGGGTTCCTGATCGTCACTCCTGCCGCCAGCTGCTCGGCCGACAACGGCAGGTACTGCGTTCCCTGGCCACCGATCGCCTGCGCCTGGCCTGCCGAGAGGAATTCGCTGCGCCATTCCCTGGCCGTGTCGGTAGCGAAGCTGCGCCCGAGGAGGAACAGCGCCATTTGTTCCTGCGTGCTGTAGCTGCGGTGGCTGAGCATTTCGCCAGCGACCTGGGCAAGCAGGTCCTCGCGTCCAGCCGGCGTCAGCCCATGCTTGTCGAGCAGCACGTACATCAACGCCCAGTCGCGCAGATTGCTGCCGTAGTCGCCCCACCAGGCGCCGTGTGGGCCGGCACGTCGCTTGCGCAGGCCGGCGGCGATGGCGCTGTTTGCGCGTGCCTCGTCGCCCATCAGCTTGAGCGCCAGGCCGAGATGGACCAAGGCCAGCCCGGAGGGTGCGGCGGCCTGCGTGTCGGCCAGCTGGCGCAGTGTCGACAGCGGCGCCCTGCCCTGACGGGCGAGGACGTAGGCGCCGTAGGCGAGCACCGCGAAACGGCCGGAGCCGGCATAACGGGGGTCGTTCCAGACCGAGTTCTCGTTGTAGGTGACGGCGCCTGTCGGCAAGCCGGCGACGCCTTCCTGCAGGCCCTTGAGGAGGAATTCGACGGCGCGTTTCTCGACTTCGGGCGGCACGTTGAAGCCCTGTTCGCGCGCGTCAATCAGGAAGTTGCTGACGTAGGCCGACAGCCAGTACTGGTACTCGGAGAGGTTTCCCCACAGGCTGAAGCCACCGTTTGGCGCCTGCATGCCGGCCAGCCGGGCGATGGCCTTGTCGAGCATTTCGGCCCGCTCGGCCTGGGTGAAGGGTTTGAGCGCGAACTTCCGCGCCGCCGCCGCGTCGATGAAGACGTGCGGATAGGCGCTGCTGGTCGTCTGCTCGGCGCAGCCGTAGGGGTAGCGCAGTAAGCCCTGCACGGCGTTGCGCACGTCGATCGGCGGCTGGTTCGAGATGGCCAGCGTCGCGGCCACGGTCTGCCGCAGGAAGCCGCCCAGCTCGGCGTCGCGGACTTCGATGCTTTCGCCGGGAGCGATGGAGAGCCGCTTGAGCACCGTCTGGCGTGGGGTCGGGGCCTGTATCTGTAGCGGGAAGCGGCGATTGATCTTGACGCGCGGGCTGTCGACGCGCACCTGTATCTCGGTCAGGCCAAGGGCGCTACCGGCCTCGATCGGGATGCGCAGGCTACGCTTCTGCTGATCCTGGAGCCAGAACTGTTGCTCGCCATCCTGGATCAGCAGGCCGTCGGCGTTGCTGACTGCGAGGCTGATCTGCTGCGCGCTGCCGGCCAGGTTCTGCACATCGAGTGCCAGCACGGCGCGGTCACCGACCGAGAGGAAGCGTGGCGTCGCCAGTTCGACGATCAGCGGCGCGGCGACGGTGACCTCGGCTTCCTGCCAGCCGAAGCGCTCGCCGCTGGCGGCGACGGCCATCAGCCGCAAGCTGCCGTTGAAATCGGGGACCGGCAGCGAAACCTCCGCCTGGCCATTTTCGTCGAGCATGACCGGGCCGCTGAAGAGGTCAAGCAGTCGCACTTTCTTGGGTAGGCTGCGCGTCGGCTGCGGCCCGGCGTCGCCGCCGAACTTGAGCTTGCCCCGGTCGCCGGCCATCTTCTCGATGACCCGGCCGTAGATGTCGTAAGCGTCGGCCCCGTAACGCAGCTTGGCAAAGAAGAAAGCGAAGGGATCCGGGCTGGTGAAACGGGTGATGTTGAGAATGCCGACATCGACCGCTGACAGGGTCAGCAAGGTTTTTTGCCCCTTGGCCTCGGGAACGCTGATCCTTACCTTCAAGGGTTGCTCAGGCTCCATTTTTTGCACTGCCTCGAGGCTCACCGCCAGCTTGCGGCTGTCGCGGTCGAGTGGCAGGTGCACCAGGCCGAGGGCCCGAGCGGGTGTGACTTTTTCGTCCTTGCCGCCGGGACGCAACACCATCACCGCGACGTAAAGGTCATGCCGTTGCCAGGCCTTGTCGATCGGGATGGCGATGCTCCCGCCGTCGGCGCCGATCGTCAGGCGGCGTGCCCACAGTCCACGCTCGCCTTCGACGGTGATCAGCGCTTCGCCGGCGTGCGGCGGGGTGATCGTCAGGCGCGCCGTTTCACCGGCCAGGTAGGCGGGCTTGTCGAGTTTGAGCGTCACCCGGTCGGGGCGGACGCCTTGCGTCTCGTCGTCCTTGGCCGACCAGCCGGCGTAGAAGCGGAAGCGCGTCGTCTGGCCGGTTTCGGGGTCGAAAACTTCGACGCGGTAGCGACCGTACTTGACTGGCAGGCTCAGCATGCCGCGTCCGCCGGCAGGCACCGAGACCTGCGTCGTGGCCACCAGTTCATTGCCTTCGGTGAAACCCGAATGCCAGCCACGCTGGTCGTCGAAGCGCCAGTAGTAGTGCCTGTCCTCGCGGAAAAGCCGTACCGGCAGTGCCGTTCCGGCGAGCAGGGCGGCGTCGGCATTGGTGCGCACGACTTCGAATTCGGCCGCCGCGCCCTCGCGCGCGTAGTCGCCGACGAACATCGGTCGTAGTCCGACCAGGACCGGTGCCGGCCAGAAGACGCGTTCGATGCTGCGGATCACCGGCCGGCCGCCGCTTTCGAGCAGGCTCAACGTGGCGCGCACGGTGAACGGCGAATGCCGGGCGACGATCGCCTCCAGGTCGACCTCGATGCTCGCCTGGCCCTTGTCGTCCATGCTCGTTTCCGGCAGTTCGCTACGCGACTTGATGCTGTCCTCGTCGGCATCACCGAAGACGAATCCTGGCAGCGTCTGCGCCAGCGGATTGCGGTTGCGTGCGCTGGTCACCGCGCCGAGCAGCTGGTTTCCGGCCGCCGCGGCACCGTACAGGTAACGGCCGCTGACGTCGATCGGCCAGGTCGAGGTCTCGTCGCTCAGCCTCTCGCTGGCGGTGCTCAGTTCGAGCTTCATTCTCTCCGGCAGGAATTCTTCGACGGCGAAAGGCATGCGCGTGCTGGCCATCCTGGCAGCCGGGTCGGCACGCAGTTCGAGTTGCCAGGAACCGGTGGCGGCGTCGACCGGAAGCTCGATGGCGCGCTGGTAGTAGCCGGCGAAGGCCGGGTCGGGTTGCCAGGTGGCCGTCCACTGGGCCTTGCCGTCGGGGCGGCGAAGAATGGCCTGGATCGGTTGTGGGGGGACGGGATGGCCGTCAGCATCGCGGGCCATTACCGAGACCTCGAAGTGCTCACCCGGCCGGTAGAGGTTGCGACCGCTGTAGGCAAAAAGGCGCAGCGGTACGTAGGGCATGCCGGCGATATCGAATTCGGCGAGATCGAGCGCCGCTTCGCGCAGCGTGATCAGCGACATCTGGTCGCCGTCTCTGGCCATCAGCACGCGCGCGCCGGCCGGTTTTTCGGCAAAGCTGACGCGGCCGTCAGCGTCGCTCTCGGCGCGTGCCAGGGTCTTGCCCTGTTTGTCGACCCAGCTCACTTCGACGCCCGCGCGCGCCTTGCCGTCGGTCAGCGAACTGATGTAGGCATCTGCGCCACTGGCGTACTGGCGAAGGTGCAGGCCGAGATCGCTGACGTAGAAGTAGGTCGTCTGGTAGTCGCCGCGGAAACGATTCGGTTGCGACATCACCGCCACGTAGACCCCGGGTTCGCGGAGCGCCGGGATGCTCTCGACCGGGATGAAGGTGACGTGGCGGCGATCGGCCTGCTGTTCGGTCAGAAAGCGGCCGACGAAGGCGCTGCTCGTCAGCTTGTGCAGCTGATCGAGATCCCAGTAGCTGACGGCCCCCTTGAGGCGCGTGCCGCGCTGGTAATGGTCGTGGCCGTCATTGTCACTATCATCATCGTCGCGAGCCTGCTCGCTGCTGGTCGCTCCGTGGGCGACGACTTTTTCGAGGAAGCGAGCCAGTTGATCGGGCTTGACCTTGAGGAACTGGATGTCCACTTCGGGCACATTGACCGTGGTCACCGGCAGCCCGCCGTTCTGCGCTGCCGGTAGAACCATGCCGCGGCTGGCGAAGTAGAAGGCCGGCGGAACAGCTGCGGTACGAATCGAGAAGCGCGCTTCCTGGTCGAGCTTGCTGCCGTTACTGGCTATCAAACCGGGCTGGACGCGTAGCACGTAGCGTACCTGCGGCTTGATGTGCGGGAAAAACAGCAGGTGCGGGTTTTCACCGACGACCCAAGCGCCGGCAACCGGCTTGCCGCCTTCGAGTTCGGTATCCTGCGGCGAGGTGCTGGTGGTGCTTTGCGCAGACCGGTCGTCGTTCTCTGCGTCTTCCTCAGTGGCATCGTCCACGCTGTCGTTGCGCGCCGGGCGGGCCGCCGCCGCGGCCGGCATTTCCAGGACCTGGACGAATTTGTCGTAGTTGCGCTTGCTGTCGAGGGGCAGGCTGAACGACAGGGCCAGCGCCGGCGAGCCGTCGAGTTCGCGATGCGCGCCGTCGACCACCTCGAAGCGCACGCCAGCCGTTGTCGCGTCACCTGCCTCTTTGTTTGGCGAATGGCCGATGGCCAGAAAGATTGAAATCGCCATAATCACGGCCGCGACAATCGCCAGCATTTGCGCCTGGCCAAGCTGTCGCCAGCCTTGTCCGCTGTCGTGTTTCGCTTGTCGTTCGCGCTGCATGGCTTTCTCCCGAGGCAGGTTTCCCCAGGAATTCTAGCAGGCGGCGGCGCGGCTGGTCGCGATGTTCACGGGAAAGCGGCGCGCGGGGCCTGGTGCTTGCACGCGCACGGCGACAATCAGCTCAGCTTCGGGCTTCGCCAAGCGCGCAGTCGACCTGAAAGAGCTCGCGGTCTTCAAGGCGAATGGCGGTCAGATGGCGGCCCCAGAGGCAACCTGAATCGAGGGCCAGCAGATTGGCTTCGATTTTCAGCCCCAGCGCTGACCAATGCCCGGTGACCAGCACGTCGTCGGCGCTGCGTTGGCTGGGAAGCTCGAACCACGGCATCAGCTCGGGCGGGGCGCTGCTGAGCTCGCCCTTGGTCTTGAAGTCCATGACCCCCTCGGAAGTGCAGAAGCGCATGCGGGTCATGGCATTGACGATGACTCGCAAGCGCGGCCATCCTTCCAGATCGTCCGACCACGCCGCCGGTTCGCTGCCCCACATATTGGCCATGAAATCGAGATAGGTCGGGCCGCCCAGGACCGCCTCGACTTCCGCCGCCAGCTCGCGAGCCCTGTCCGTGGTCCATTGCGGCAGCAGTCCGGCATGCACCAGGCAGAACGGACCTTCACGGTGACAGAGCGGGCGATGGCGCAGCCAGCCCATCAATTCCTCGCAGTCGGGCGCGTCGAGGATGTCGTCGAGCGTGTCGCCCTTGTTGCGTCGGTCGAAGCCCGCGGCGGCCATCAACAGGTAGAGGTCGTGATTGCCGAGCACGGTGGTTGCGGCAGCGCCCAGGTCACGCACAAAGCGCAGGGTTTCCAATGAGCGCGGGCCGCGGTTGACCAGGTCGCCAACGAACCACACGCGGTCTCTGGCCGGGTTGAAGCGGCATTTTTCCAGCAACTGCTGCAGCGAGTCGAAGCAGCCCTGGATATCGCCGATTGCGTAAGTTGCCATGATCGTCGGTCAGGTCCTGGCGCACTGCTGCTGCCAGCGCCAGGCATCGCCGCACATCTCGTCGATGCCACGCCGCGCTTGCCATCCCAACAGCTCTGCGGCGAGCGCAGGATCGGCGTAGCAGGCGCCGATGTCGCCGGGCCGGCGTGGCACCAATGCGTAGGGTATCGGGCGTCCACTGGCGGCTGCAAAGGCGTGCACCATGTCCAGCACCGAGTAGCCGCAGCCGGTGCCGAGATTGACCGTCAGCAGGCCACCCCTGGCGAGCAGATAGTCGAGTGCCGCCAGATGGCCTTCGACGAGATCCATGACGTGAATGTAGTCGCGCACGCCGGTGCCGTCGGGCGTCGGATAGTCGTTGCCAAAAACACTCAGTTGCCGGCGTTCGCCGGCCGCCACCTGGGCTACGTACGGCAAGAGGTTGTTCGGAATGCCATTCGGCTCCTCGCCGATCAAGCCGCTGGCGTGCGCGCCGACGGGATTGAAATAGCGCAGGCGTGCGATCCGCCACTGCGCATCGGCTTGCGCCAGGTCGGCCAGAATGTCTTCGATCATCAGTTTGCTGGCGCCGTAGGGATTGGTCGTCGAGCGCGGGAAATCTTCCCGGATGGGAACCGACGCCGGGTCGCCATAGACCGTCGCCGAAGAGCTGAAGATCAGCGTTTTCACCGCGCTTTCGGCCATCACTTCGCAGAGGCTGATCGCGCCGCCGACATTGCAGTCGTAGTAACGCAAAGGTTGAGCGACCGATTCTCCGACCGCTTTCAAGCCGGCGAAATGAATCACCGCGTCGATCGGCGAGGCGGCAAAGACCCGCCGCAAAAGGGCTCGGTCGCGGACATCGCCCTCGAAAAAGACCGGCCGCTGGCCGGCAATCCGAGCAACACGATCGAGAACTTCGGGGCGACTGTTGGACAGATCATCGACGACGATCACGCTATGGCCTGCAGCCAGTAGGGCGACGCAGGCGTGCGAGCCGATATAGCCGCTGCCTCCCGTTACCAGGATATTCATTCTTAGCCTCACATGAATGCGCTTTCGAGCGCTGCTCGCGCGCGTGGCAAGCGCCGTGCTGCGCGATCAGGCCCTCGTCGGGCTCGCTTTCGCGGCCATCGACCCGCGACAAGCGTGCCCTATCGGTCCCGGATTCGCTGGCTCAATTTTTCGCACCTCGGCCCATGATGACGCAGCGCCTGGAGCGAAAACGGGGCGGCGGGGAATGATAACAGGCACACAGGCAACAGACACGCAGACAATTCTTGCGACAAACAGTTGTGGTGAAGTACACCTCGGCTCACCCGCAGGTGGCGGCGATTCCCCGCAGTTCCCAGTACTTCCCGGTGGTATCGGGAACGGCACCAGCACGCGGACTGTTCGCCGACAACTCCGGCCTCAATCGGGCGCGGAGTGCCGGCGTCAAGCGGCGCTGCGCGCCCTGCTAGCGAGCAACGAGAAACTCGTCACGATGCCGACCCTCGCCCTCAAGGCTGGTCAGCCAGTTTGGCGCCTTGCCGCGACCTGACCAGGTTTCACCGTTCGGGCCGCGAAACTTGACAGCGACGGTTGTGCGTATTTTTCCTGCCACGGCGCCGAGGCCTCTGAAGCCACAATCGGCGGCTGTCAAACCATAGTCGGCAATCAGTTCCCTGGCCTGGGTGATCGCCGCCGACACTTCCGAACGCCGCGCTTCGGCGATCTGCTGTTCCAGGGAATCACGCTGCTCCAATAACTCTTTGTAAGTCGCCATACTTATCTCCTAGGGTAAAAATGTGTTATCGAAAAAGCAATTTAAACAGGCTGCAAGCCACCCATCAAGGGAAAATCTCACAAACCCATGGTTTCTCTCTGTCGGTCGGAAGGCCGACTACAGAGGAAATCGTGCAGGCAAGCCAGCCCCTCACCGCCTTGCTTTGCCCGGTAGACCACCATCACCGCTGCAGCCAGACACGGCTGCGGCGCAAGCGGACCCCAAGCGGCCGGGGCCGGAAGTTGCAATCTGTTCTCTCAGCCTTATCGCTCCGTGATTCCGCGCAGCTGGCGATAGCAGCCACCATGAAAAATCAGGGGTTCACTGGCTTCGCCGCGGGCAAAACGCTGCACCCGGCCGAGAAAGACGAGATGGTCTCCGCCTGGGTGCTGAACTTCGTTGACACATTCGAACCAGGCCGAGCAGCCTTCGATGAGCGGTATGCCGGCGATGCCACGGCTCGTCGCCACGCCGTCGAAACGATTGCTATTGTCCGTGGAGGCGAAGCAGTCCGAGAGGTCTTGCTGATTGGCCGTTAGCACGTTGACCGCGTAGTGCGTCGCACGACGGAAAGCTTCAAGCCTTGGCGAGTGCGCCGACAGGCTCCAGATAATCAGGGGTGGGTCCAGAGAAACCGAGTTGAAGGAGCTGATGGTCACGCCCATCGCCTGTCCATCCTCGGTCAGCGCCGTAAGTACGGTAACACCGGTGGCAAAGCTGCCCAGCGCATCGCGGAAGTCACGGCAGACAAGATCTCTGGTCGCCAGCGCGCGGCCCGTGTCGCAGGTCTCGCACGCTAGAGGCTCGGCGAGCGCGGCAATGGACGTCGGACATGCCTGGGAATCGAAGCGCTGGGGCATCAGGGGGCGCCGATGCGTGTTCGAGGCATGCTGAAATTCGTGGTCGGCAAAAAGATTCGTGAGGTCCTCAATGGCAAAAACATACTGGGCGTTGGCGTTGATTTCATCGCCGGATTTGACACTTTCGATATTATGGTTGCTGCAGGCATGATCATGTCCGATGCCGGCGATAATACTAGGGACAGGATTATCCTCGTGTAGCCTTTCTGTGTCGACATAATTCTGGCCTTGACTCATAAGAAAGTCTACGGCATCGGCTTGGCAGAACTTCATGGCTTGTCACTCATAACCCCGGGAAAGAGCGCAGTAGCCCGTTTTAATTGGGAAATTCTCGCACGCAGCAGGGTGGGCCGGTTTGTGCACGACAAGACAGTGCGAAAAAGAGGAGAATCGCTTGCTTTCTCAGAGGAGCTTCCGCTTGATCCGTGCCGCTGATTTTTCCATCCGTCGGGGACGCCGCCTGGCGTCGCTAGCCGCCCCTGCGGCTGGCGAATCGATGCGCGTCGCCCTGGGCCTGGGAGCGCTGATCCATGGCTGACTCTCTGGATGCAGCGCAGCGCGGTTTCGCCCGCCGCATCATCGTCTGGCAGGCAGGCCATGGCCGCCACGATTTGCCCTGGCAGAAAACACGCGACCCTTATCGAATCTGGTTATCTGAAATCATGCTGCAGCAAACGCAGGTGCAGACGGTGCTTCTCTATTACTCGCGTTTTCTGATGCGTTTCCCGACTCTGGAAGTCCTCGCTGAAGCGCCGCTTGAGAGCGTCCTCGAGCTCTGGGCGGGGCTCGGTTACTACGCTCGTGCGCGCCATCTTCACCGTTGCGCGCAAGTCATCGCCGCGGGCGACGGGACGCTGTCGGCGGATCCCGAAAGAAACGCACGCTTACCGGGGATCGGTCGCTCGACAGCTGCCGCGATCAGTGTTTTTGCCTTTGGTCGCCGGGCGGCCATCCTCGACGGTAATGTTAAACGCGTGCTCGCCCGTTGTTTCGCTGTCGAAGCAGCCGCCACGGCCGCGCAGGATGAACGCCGGATGTGGGCCCTCGCTGAATCGCTGTTGCCGGCCAGCGGCATCGAGAGTTATAGCCAGGGCATGATGGACCTGGGGGCAACGGTGTGCTCCCGCCACAAGCCGCAATGTGAGCGGTGTCCGCTCCGCGAGATCTGTCTCGCCTGCCGTGACGGTCGGCAGGTCGAGCTGCCGCGGCGGCGAGTGAAACGCGCACCAGCGCAACGGCTGAGCAGTCTGCTGCTGCTCAGCGATGGTCGCCGCATCCTGCTCGAACGCCGGCCGCCGACCGGCATCTGGGGTGGACTGCTGAGCCTGCCCGAAGGCAGCGGCGATTCGGCAGCTGTTTTCGCCGAACGCCACGGCTGTCGTCTGCTGAGTAGCCGGGAACTGACGCCCATCGAACACAGCTTGACCCATTTCCGCTTGACCATGCAGGTGCTGCACTGCCAGGTCGAGGCGATCGGCCTGCAGGCCAATCAAGCCCCGCTGGAATGGTTGCCGGTCGATGAAGTCGTCGCGGCGGCCTTGCCGGCGCCGATCAAGAAGCTGCTGCTGGCGCTGCCGCGCGTGCGCTGAACAACGCAGACTACAGCGCCTGCGCGACGCACAGGCAATCGAGGAAGCGAGCGTCGCCGATGATGACGCGCATGCCACCCGGTCGGAAAGCTGACTGGGTGATTACATTTCTGTAACAGGCCGCCCAGCGGCGTTGCAAGCAGGCACAATCTGGCGCAATGACTGGGCAGCGGGCGACGCACATGAAGATACTGATTGTCGAAGATGAGCCAAAGACTGGCGACTATTTGCGCAAGGGCCTGCTTGAGGCGGGTTTCGTTGTCGATCTTGCACGTGATGGTCTCGATGGCCTGCACCTGGCGCTGAGTGGCGATTACGATCTGATCGTGCTCGATGTGATGCTGCCGTCGCTGGACGGCTGGGGGGTCCTGAAAACGGTGCGCCGTAGCGGTCACGAAACGCCGGTGCTCTTTCTCACCGCCCGCGACGGCGTGGAAGACCGGGTGCGCGGGCTGGAATTGGGCGCCGATGACTACCTCGTCAAGCCCTTTGCCTTTTCCGAGTTGCTTGCCCGCGTGCGCACCCTGCTCAGGCGTGGCCGCGCGCAGGAAGTCGAGATGCTGCGCGCCGCCGATCTGGAGTTGGATCTCTTGCGCCGCCGCGTCAGTCGCGCAGGCGTACGCATCGATCTCACGGCCAAGGAATTCGCGCTGCTCGAACTGCTGTTGCGCCGCCAGGGGCAGGTCTTGCCGCGCTCCCTGATTGCCTCGCAAGTGTGGGACATGAACTTCGACAGCGACACCAATGTGATCGACGTCGCGGTGCGTCGCTTGCGTGTAAAAGTGGATGAACCCTTCGAACCGAAGCTGATCCGCACCGTGCGCGGCATGGGCTACGTGCTCGAAATTCCGGAAGCTCTCTGAACGTGCGAGCGTGGCCGAGGTCGCTGACCACCCGTCTGGCGCTGCTCTTCGCGCTGCTGACGGCGACCTTGTTGCTGGTCGTCGTGCTGGTGCAGGGGAGCGCCGTCGAAGGCCATATGCGCGAGCTTGACGATCATGAGCTGACCGGCAAGGTGACGCTCATCAAGAATGTCCTGCACGATGCCGAACCGTCCGCAAGCCTGTCACGTCGGCTTGACGACGCTTTCATCGGACACGACATGTTGGCCGTGGTACTGCGTGACGCCGAGGGCAGAGTCGTCTATGCACTGCGTCCGGAGTTCTTCGGGGAACGGCAATTGGCCGCGGACTCAGTGCTGGATGTCACGACAACATGGGAAAAAGGCAGTGAAAAAAGCGGGGAAAAAGGGGCGGAACGGGGCCGGGACGAAAGCAGCAAACAATACCTTGGGCTGGAAACGATCGTCGAAGCGCTTGATTCCCGCTCCAGGCCGACGCGCTTGCGCGCGCTGGTCGGCCTCGATGTTTCGCATCACCTGCGCTTCCTCGAAGAGGTGCGCGAGCGCTTGTGGATCGACATCTTCTTCGCTGCGATCATCGCGGCATTGTTCGCCTGGTTCGCGGCACACCGCGGACTCGCCCCGTTACGGCGAGTAACCGCTACCGCCCGCGGCCTGTCGGCAGGACGTCTCGGCGAGCGCCTTCCCGAGCGCGACGCGCCGAATGAAGTTCGCGACCTGGTGATCGCTTTCAACGGCATGCTCGAGCGACTGGAATCCTCATTCCGCCGCTTGTCCGATTTCTCGGCCGATATCGCCCATGAGTTACGCACGCCAGTCTCGAACCTGATGACCCAGACCGAGGTCGCCTTGTCGCATACCCGGAGTCCGGACGAGTACCGCGACGTTCTTGCCTCCAACCTGGAAGAGTACGAGCGCATTGCACGCATGGTCAGCGACATGCTGTTTCTTGCCCAGGCCGAAAACGGGCATCTGCTGTACTCGTCCGAAGCGGTCAATCTGGCCGATGAGGCGCGGGCACTGATTGACTTCTACGAAGCGCTGGCCGAGGAGAAAGGCGTGCAGATCGTGCTCACGGGGGAGGCGAAGCTTACTGCTGACCGTTCGATGATGCGTCGTGCGCTGTCCAACCTGTTGTCGAATGCCCTTCGTCATACCCCGTCAGGAAGCATCGTCGAGATTTCGATTACCCGTCAGGGCCGCTTGGCGATGCTGGCCGTGAAGAACCACGGTGATACGATTCCGTCCGATCAGCTGACGCGGATTTTCGAGCGTTTCCACCGTGCAAGTCCCGAGCGACACCGACACGGTGAGGGCGCCGGCCTTGGGCTGGCCATCACGCGCAGCATAGTCGAGACGCACGGCGGCCGGATCGAGGTGAGGTCCGACGCCGGCGTGACGACCTTCACACTGCATCTGCCGCTAGTGTGAGCTGCGCGTTTACAAACCAGTGGCGGGGGCAGCTTCCGACCATGGTATCTCGGCGGGAACCATCGACGACCCCTGCTTGCCACGTACAGCCACTCTGGTTTCGCGTTTGAGCAGTGCGACCTGATCGCTGAGAATATGCGCGGCCTCGTCCAGCAAGATATCTTTCGCATTTTTCCGCGCTTTTTCCGCCGCCAGTTCCTTCTTCAGGTCACGTTCGTCCGCCTGCAGGCCGTCGTCTTGCACTGATCCCGTATTCTTGGCCTCGGTTTCCTCGTCGTGAAGGCCCACCTGGGTATCCTCGTCAGTGCCCCGCAGTTTTTTTCGCAAGGCAATTTTTGCCTCCTGGTCTTCACGCTCTCGGCGTCTTTCGGCCTCGTTTAAAGAGACTGAAGTTTTCTTGCGAAGGCGGCTTGCTTCGGCCACGTCCTCTTTCAGAAACTTGAAATCCTGAACAGATTTGATCCGGGCTTCGTGGCGCATTTGCAGGCTGGGCAGGAGGGCTTTCTGATTGCCTTGCGGTGAATAATCAGCTGCCCGGACTTTGGTCCAGGGGAGCGCATTATCGAAGCTTGATTCGCCGGAGTTCTCTTCGTCTGTGAATGAAGGGAAGCTGATGTCGGGTTCTACGCCCCTGAGTTGCGTGGTGCCTCCATTGACACGGAAGAACTGGGCAATGGTCAGTTTCAGATCGCCGAGTTCCGGAGTCTCGTTCTTGACGATTTGATCGAGGTTGATCATTGTTTGCACAGTGCCTTTTCCGAAACTGCGCTCGCCAATCACAAGGCCTCGGCCATAGTCCTGAATTGCCGCGGCAAAGATCTCCGAAGCGGACGCGGAATTTCGGTTTATGAGAACCGCCAAAGGTCCGTCCCAGGCGACAATGGCGTCGGCAGCCTTGGCCACGGTGATGCTACCTTGAGCATCGCGTTGTTGTACCACTGGCCCGGCGCCGATAAACAGGCCCGTCAGCTGGACTGCTTCCGCCAACGACCCGCCGCCGTTATTACGTAAATCCATCAAGACACCGTCGACCTTGTCCGTCTTCAGCTCAGCCAACAGACGATTCACATCGCGGGTGGCGCTTTTGAAGTCCGGGTCACCTCTTCCTCGCGCTTCGAAATCCGCATAGAAGGCGGGCAGGGAGATCACTCCGATGCGGCGAGTGATCTTTCCTTCGGCCACCGAGATGATCGACTTTTTGGCCGCTTGCCGATCCAGTGTTATTTTCTTCCGAGTCAGCGAGACCAGTTTGTGCTTGCCATCAGGACCGGCATCGACGGGCAGTATGTCCAGCACTACGATGGTGTCCGGCTCGCCGCGAATTTTCGCTACGGTGTCGTCCAGGCGCCAGCCGAGGATATCGGCGACGACCCCGTTTTTACCCTGAGCAACGCCCATGATGCGATCGCCGGGCTTCAATTGTTCGGAGAGTTGAGCGGGCCCGCCCGGAACAAGTTCTCGAATGATCGTGTAATCGTCTTTCTGGGTCAGTACCGCACCGATGCCAACGAGGGAGAGCCGCATTGAAATGTCGAACTCCTCGGTCGCCCTTGAACCCATGTAGTTGGTATGCGGTTCGATGGACGTGGCGTAGGCATTCATGAACAGCTGGAAGGCGTCTTCACTCTTGGTCAGGGCCACTCGCTGAAGGGAATTCTCATAGCGCTTGTCGAGCGTCTCAATGATGGCCTTGTCGTCTTTTCCGGCCAGTTTGAGTCGCAACCAGTCGCTCTTTACCCGTGTACGCCACAATTCCTTGATTTCCTGCTCGGATTTCGCCCACACTGCCTTTTCTCGATTGTATTGGTAAAGCTCATTCTTGCGGAAATCGAAGCCGTCTCTGAGCAAGCTGCGAGCGTAAGTGAAACGCTCGACGACCCGTTGCGTGTAGAGGTTGAAAATGGCAAAGGGAAGGCCGAGGTATTCATTGTAGATTGCGTCATCGAAGCTGGTGCGCGCGGCTTCGAGGTGATCGATGTCGCTTTGCACAAAGAAACGCTTCTCGCCGTCGAGCAATTTCAGGTAGCGGTCGAAGATCTTCGCCGACAGTGCGTCATCCAGGGGGACTGGCTTGTAGTGGTGTCGGGTGAGCAATTCGGCCGCCAGGTGTGCTGCCTTCGGCTGCTCCGACAGGGGCTTCAAGGGCGAGACAGCTTGCGTCGCGAGGTCGGAGGTCGCGGCCTGCACCCCCATTGCTGCCACAAATACAAACCACAACAGTATCTTTTTCATTGATCTCCTGCCTCATCGAGCCGCCGAGTCCGGTGACTGGGTGCAAAATCGGTATGTCTGCCGTGACCTTCCGGGAACTCGCCGAACGGTCGCCGCAATTCTTGACTGCGCGCAATACTAGTGGGTTTGTCGGACAACCGATAGACACGAACTGTAACCAGATGTGCGTGCTTTGCGGTGCAGCACCGCCATCCTGGTCCTGGCTGGCGTGGTCGCCGAAACCGGCGTGCTGCTGATCTACCTCGATCAGTCGTGGCAGGCAAGCTTCGCCAAGTGCCGCGATCAGCTTGCCGGGGCGAGTGGCGTTGTCTCGCATCGGCCTGGCGCGTATGCTTCGCCCGACAAAATCGCTAGCAGCGTGCGAACGCTGGCGCTGAGACTGATGCGCAAGTTTGCGAGAGGCAGGAACAAGCATGGAAGGGCAGCTCATGAAACGCAGTGAAATCTGGTACCACCTTTATCCGCTCGGCTTTCTGGGCGCGGAGGAGCGGAATCCTGCTCCTGGTGCGGTGGACGGCCCCATTTCACACCGCTTGACGGACCTGGTGGGCTGGCTGGACCATTGGGTCGATCTTGGGGTGACGGCATTGCTGCTAGGCCCGGTGTTCGAATCGGAATCGCACGGCTATGACGTCGTCGATCCCTTTCGCGTCGATCGCCGACTGGGCAGCGAAACCGACCTGCTCCATCTCATCGATGCGTGCCACCAACGTTCTCTGCGCGTGGGGCTCGATATGGTTTTTAACCACGTCGGGCGCGGCCATGCTTTTTTTGCCGATGTCGTGGAGCATGGTCGTGAATCTGCCCGCTCGGACTGGTTCCACATCGATTTCGATCGACCGGGTCACGACGGATTCAGCTATGCCAACTTCGAGGGTCACGGCCAGCTGGTCAAACTCAGGCATGCCAATGCCCAGGTTCTCGACTGGGCCGTGGATGTCGCCACTTATTGGCTGGATCGTGGCGTCGATGCCCTGCGATTGGACGCGGCTTACGCGATCCCGGCCGGGTTCCTGGCGAGCTTTGAGAAACGCGTGCGTGCCGCGCGGCCGGATTTACTACTGATCGGCGAAGTGATCCATGGCGACTACGCAGCAATCGCCCAGGCGTCACGCCTGACCTCCGTAACCCAATACGAACTATGGAAAGCCATCTGGAGTTCTCTCAACGAGCACAACTTCTACGAGTTGGCACATGCGCTGGAGCGGCACATTGATTTCTGCACTCATTTTGTGCCGTGGAATTTCGTGGGCAACCACGACACCACGCGTATTGCCAGCAAGCTGCGCGACCGGCGCCATCTGCCGCATGCGCTGGCGATCCTGTTTACGATACCTGGCATTCCGGCCGTCTACGCCGGAGATGAACAGGGCGCAGAAGGCAGGAAGTACAATCGAGCGGGAGGCGATGCGGAGATTCGCAGGCCCTTGCCGCATCACCCCGCCGACCTGGCCGGCGACAGTCTGTTCATCTGGCAAATGCACCGTGAAGTGATCGCCCTCCGTCGCGCTCGCCCCTGGCTCGTCGATGGCGTGTTAAAAGTTACGCAGCTCAGTAAGCGCTCGATTGCCTTCGAAGTGCGCGCACAGAAAAACCTGCTGGTGACGGTGTTGAACACGGGTGAGCGCTCTGTTTCGTGCCCCCTTCCACCCGGCCTGGTTCTGGTCGCCGGGCACGCAATGAGCAAGTTGAAGGCGAGCGAGTTGCCCGCGCAGGGATGGGGAATCTGGTCGTCAGCGTGAGGCTCGTCACGCTTCGGGTCCGTCACCTGCCAAGGCCTGCTTGACGGGCGCCAGCGAGTTGCTCAGCAAGGCGGCCAGCGAGCTGGTCAGCAAAGCGATGCGAGTCATGGAGCTCCTTCGTTGCGGACTTCGTCAGTGGTCTCGGTGACAGCCTCCGGCGCTGCCGGCTTGTCCTTGAAAATGCGCTTGATCAGCACATAGAACATCGGCACGAAAAAGAGGCCGAGGACGGTGGCCGAGATCGTGCCGCCGAGTACGCCGGTGCCGATCGCGTTCTGGCTGCCGGAGCCGGCGCCGGTACTGATGGCCAGCGGCAGCACGCCCAGTGCGAAGGCCAGCGAAGTCATCAGGATCGGGCGCAAGCGCATGCGCACTGCACTCAGCGTGGCGCTGACCAGATCGTGGCCGGCCTCGACCTGGGCCTTGGCGAATTCGACAATCAGAATCGCGTTTTTCGACGACAGGCCGATGGTCGCCAGCAGGCCGACCTGGAAGTACACGTCGTTGGACAGGCCGCGACCGCTCGCTGCCAGCAGCGCACCAAGCACGCCCAGCGGCACCACCAGCATCACCGCAAACGGGACCGACCAGCTCTCGTAAAGCGCTGCCAGGCACAGAAACACAACCAGCAGCGACAAGGCATACAGCGCCGGCGCCTGCGCTCCCGAGCGGCGTTCCTCGTAGGAAGTGCCCGACCACTCATAGCCAATGCCCGGTGGCAGCTTGGCGATGAGTTCCTGAACGGCATTCATCGCGTCCCCCGAAGAAAGCCCGGGGGCTGCCTGGCCGAGCAGTTCGATCGACGGCTGGCCGTTGAAACGTTCGAGAAGCGGTGAGCCAAAGCCCCATCTGGCCGTGCTGAAGGCCGAGAAAGGCACCATTTCGCCTTTGCCGTTGCGCACGTACCATTTCTTGAGGTCCTCCGGCGTCATGCGGGCAGCCGCCTCGGCCTGAAGATAGACTTTCTTGATTCGCCCGCGGTCGATGAAGTCGTTGATGTAATTGCCGCCCCAGGCCGTGGACAGCGTGTCGTTGATGCTCGCCACACTGATCCCGAGGGCGCCGGCCTTGGCATGGTCGATTTCGAGCTGATACTCGGGCATGTCTTCCTGACCATTCGGGCGCACGCCGACCAGCCGCTTGTCCTCCCGCGCCATGCCCAGGAACTGGTTGCGTGCTGCCACCAGGGCATCGTGGCCGAGGCCGCTGCGGTCCTGTAGCTGGACGCTGAAACCGTTGGAAGTGCCCAATTCGATCACCGCCGGCGGGACAAAGGCAAAGACCATCGCTTCGCGGATCTTCGAAAATGCGGCCATCGCGCGTCCGGCGATCGCCTTGACGCTCATGCCCGGTCCCTGCCGCTCGCTCCAGTTGCGCATATTGATGAAGCCAATGCCCATGTTCTGGCCGCGGCCGCCAAAGCTGAAGCCGGCGACGGTGAAGATCGAAGCTGCGGTGTCCTTTTCGTCGTCGAGGAAGTGGCGCTCGACTTTCTTGAGCACCTCGATGGTGCGCTCCTGGGTGGCGCCTGCAGGCAGCATGACCTGGGTGAACATCACCCCCTGATCCTCTTCCGGCAGGAAGGAGGTCGGCATGCGCACGAAGAGGAAGCCGAGCACCACCACGATCAGCGCGTAGATCACCAGATAGCGCCCGCTGCGCTGAAGAATGCGCCCGACCGCGGATTCGTAACGTCCGGTGTTGCGTTCGAACATGCCGTTGAACCAGCCGAAGAAGCTGCTGAACCAGCCGCCCTCGCCGTGGCCATGGCCTTTGGCCACCGGTTTGAGCATGGTGGCGCACAGCGCCGGGGTGAACACCAGGGCGATGAGCACCGACAAGGCCATCGCGGCGACGATGGTGATCGAGAACTGGCGGTAGATGACGCCGGTCGAGCCGCCGAAAAAGGCCATCGGCACGAAAACCGCCGACAGCACCAGGCCGATGCCGATCAGCGCACCGGTGATCTGGCCCATCGACTTGCGGGTTGCATCGCGCGCCGAGAGGCCTTCCTCGCTCATCACCCGCTCGACGTTCTCGACCACCACGATGGCGTCGTCCACCAGCAGCCCGATGGCCAGCACGGTGCCAAACATGGTCAGGGTGTTGATCGAAAAACCGAAGGCCGCCATTACTCCGAAAGTGCCGAGCAGCACCACCGGCACGGCGATGGTCGGGATCAGGGTGGCGCGGAAATTCTGCAGGAACAGGAACATCACCAGGAACACCAGCAGGATGGCTTCGAGCAGGGTCTTCACCACTTCCTCAATGGAGATCCTGACGAAAGGCGTGGTGTCGTAAGGGATGACCACGTCGACGCCGGCCGGGAAATAGCGCTTCATCTCTGCGAGCGTGGCACGCACCGCAGTGGCGGTTTTCAGCGCATTGGCGCCGGCCGCCAGCTTGACGCCGATACCCGCCGCCGGCTGGCCGTTATAGCGGGCAATGGTGCTGTAGTCCTGGGCGCCGATTTCGATCCGCGCCACATCCCCGAGTCGTACTTCGCCGCCCTCCCTGGAACTGCGCAGCAGGATGTTTTCGAACTCCCCGACGGTCTGCAGGCGACTCTGGGCGGTAATCGCGGCAGTGAAACCCTGCCCGGGCAGCGCCGGCGTGCCGCCGAGCTGGCCGGCCGAGACCTGCGTGTTCTGTGCCTCGATCGCCGTCCGGATGTCGGCCGGCGTCAGCCGGTAGTTGTTCAACTTGGCAGGATCGACCCAGACGCGCATTGCGTACTGCGATCCGAAAACCTGCACCTCGCCGACGCCGCTGACGCGCGACAGCGGATCCTGCACCGAGGAGACAATGAAATCCGCCAGGTCGACATTGTCGAGCGTGCCCTGTTTCGAAACGAAACCGATCACCATCAGGAAGTTGCGCGCCGACTTGGCGACCTGCACGCCCTGCTGCTGTACCGCCTGCGGCAATAGTGGCAGCGCAAGTTGCAGCTTGTTCTGTACCTGCACCTGCGCAATATCCGGATTGGTGGCGGCATCGAAAGTCAGCGTGATGGCGGCGCGACCGAAGGAGTCGCTCGACGAGTTGATGTAGAGCAGGCCGTCGAGACCGGTCAGTTTCTGCTCGATGATCTGGGTGACGGATTCCTCAACCGCTTTCGCCGAGGCGCCCGGATAGCTGGTGTTGATCACCACCGCCGGTGGGGCGATCGACGGATATTGCGAAACCGGCAACTGCAGAATGGAAAGTGCGCCCGCCAGCATGATGACGATGGCGATGACCCAGGCGAAGATCGGCCGGTCGATAAAGAAATTGACCACGCTTCAGGCCCTCACTTCGCGGCCGCTGCGGGCGCCGCAGACGCGCTTGCTCCGGCACCGGCGCCGGCTTTCAGCACCGTCACCGCTGCCCCCGGCCTGATTTTCTGCAGCCCGTCGACAATGATCCGGTCGCCAGCGGCCAGTCCTGCGCTTACCAGCCACTTGTCGCCGATCGAACGGGGCGCGGTCACCTGGCGCGCCTCGACTTTGTCCTCTGCACCCACCACCATCACCACGGCATTGCCGCGCCGATCGTGAGTCACCGCGGCATGCGGCACCAGGATGGCTTTTTCGATCTCGCCCTGTGCGATTCGGGCGCGGACGTACATGCCGGGCAGCAGTTCCCCCTGCGGATTCGGAAAGACCGCACGCAGAGTCACGCTGCCGGTATCCGTGTCGACCGAAATGCCCGAGAAGGCAAGCCGGCCGCTGGCCGCGTATTCGCTACCGTCCTCGAGCAGCAGGCGTACCGGAACCACCTGTTCTGCAAGCTGCTGCAGTGTGCCGTCGGCGAGATCGCGCTTGAGGCGCAGGAGTTCGACGCTCGACTGGGTGAGGTCGACATAGATCGGGTCGAGTTGCTGGATGGTGGTCAGCGCGTCAGCCTGATTGGCCGTCACCAGCGCGCCGGCAGTGACGCTCGAGCGTCCGCTGCGGCCGGCGATGGGGGAGGGCACGCGGGTATAGGCGAGGTCGATGCGCGCTTTTACCAGCGCAGCCTGCGCCGAAACGACGTCCGCCTCGGCCTGCTTGAGAGCCGCCACGGTGTCGTCGTCGGCCTGCTTGCTGATCATCCCTTTCTTCCCCAGGTCCGCGTAGCGCTGGGCTTTCAGCCGGACAGCATAAAGGTTTGCTTCGGCGCGGCTGAGACCTGCCTTGGCGCTTTCCAGGGTGGCGCGATAGCTTGCCGGGTCGATCTGGTAGAGCGTTTGCCCTTCCTTGACCTCGCTGCCTTCGGTGAACATCCGCCGCTGCACGATGCCGCCTACCTGCGGCCGTACTTCGGCGACCATGTACGCCGCCGTGCGGCCGGGGAGTTCGGTGGTCAGCCTGACCGCCTCGGTGCTGGCCACGATCACGCCGACCGGAGTCGCTGCGGGAGCGCCGCCGGCTGCCTGTTGCGGGCCGCCGTCGCTGCATGCGGCCAGCGCCATGGCGCTGGCGAGGGCGAATACCAGGCTTGGGGATGGCCGCCGTGATGGGAGATTCATGTTGTGCCTCGGCGTAGTCGGTGGAGTTGGTAGCATCGGTGGCGTCGGTAACGTCGGAGACTCCTGGGCAGGAGCGCGTGGATAGGTGGCGAAGGATAAACTAGAATGAACGTTCAATCTAGTGTATCTTTCCTGGCGCATTGCAAACTGATTGCGAACTTTTCTCAGCCACTCCGTGGACCGTCGATGACCGAAGAAATGCACCCTGTCGCGGAGTGCTCGCGCGCTGAAGCGCGGCGCACCCAGATCCTCGATGCCGCCGAGAACTGCGTTCGCGAATACGGCTTCCACCGCGCCAGCATTTCGAAGATCTCGACAGCGTCCGGCATGGGTGCAGGCCACATCTATCACTATTTTGCGAACAAGGAGGCCATCGTTGCCGCCATTGTCGCGCGTGAACTCGAGCGCTTGCTGACGCTTACCGCCGAGGTGCAGGCGGCAGAGAACATGCTCGAGGCGTTGGCATTTCGTACCGAAACGGGTGTGCTCGGAAACCTGGATCCCCATGCCGCGGGACTCAAGCTGGAAATCGTCGCCGAGGCATCGCGCAACCCGACGATCGCCGAAATCGTGCGTGCGGCGGACAGCCGGCGTAGCGCCGGTCTCGAAGAAACCCTCAGGGCCTTGCGGCAGGCGCACGGCCTTGCCGACGACGCGGCGACAATTTCAACAATTGCCGAGGTGATCGCGGCAATGTTTGAAGGTCTGATGGTGCGCGCCATACGCAATCCGGCCGCCGACCGTCAATTGATCGCCAGAAAATTCCAGCAGGTGGTCCGCGATCTGGTGCTTTCGTGAGCCGGCAGCGTGCGCGGCAGGCGTAAGCGGGGGGGGCAAGCGTGTTCTGTCGCCGGTTCTCGCGGTTCTCTGTCACTACCCGTTTCAGCCTTCGGGCTTGTTGCTTTCAACGCGAATTTCCGCTGACCGAGGCACGGCGGCCGCCTGGAGCCGCTTTCTGAACTCAAGCACATCGGCGATGACCGGAATCGTCCAGTCGATGCGCTGCAGGATGGTCTTCTGGACCCGGCGCTGAGTGCTCCATTCGGGCTTCGGAGTCCGGTCCTTGGCCAGTTTCTCGGTCCACTCTTTCTGCAGGGACTGCAGCCTTGCCAGGTCATTGGTGTCGCCGACTACCTCCAGGCGTTGCAGCAGGCGGTCGATGGCGCGGTACAGCGCGAAGCGGTACAGCGGATTGTTCTCTTTCGCATGCCTGTCGATCAGCCAGCGCACCCTTTCGGCATCGCCGCTCTGGGCGAAACCGATCCAGGCGCCGCGACGGATGGCGTAGGTCGGGTCGCGCAGCAGTTCCTTGGCGCGCTGTTCGTCCAGACGGGCGATCTGGCGGGCGAACCAGGTCTCCAGCGGCTCGTTGGGCTGCAGGGCCTTGAGCTTGTCCTCCCATTCATCCTTGGTCTGACTGAGTTCCGGGTCTTTGTCGAGGAGCTTCGGGTCGTTGAATGCTTCGCGCCAGGTCGCGCGGTGCTTGCGCCAGTCTTGCCGGCGTTCTCTCTGCGCGCTCAGGCCCCGTTCCATAAAGGGCAGGGCGGTCTTCGATGCGATATTGTCCAGGGCGCTGTAGATCGGGTTGGCCAGGGAAGGATTTTTCGCGATGAGCTCGACCAGGAATCCGGCCACCGGATCTGACTCGGTGTAGCCCAGTGCACGAATGGCCGCGACGCGCATCGGGTGGGTTTCCCGCCCATCCCCGGCCACCGCTTGGAGACGGGCTATGGCAGTCGGGTCGCGGGTCTTGCCGAGGGCCAGTAGAGCGGCAGCGCGGTGGCTCTCGCGCGTTTCCCGCTCATCCCCGGCCACCGACTGGAGAGGCGCGATGGCCGTCGGGTCGTGGGTCTTGCTGGTCCGAGTCTCCAATTCCAGCAGCTTCGTCAGGATCAGCGGGGATGGAAAGCGGGCGAGCTCGGGCAGAAAGGTGTTGCGCGCTTCGTCGCTGAGCGCCTCGATGTCGCTCATGAGCAGCGCAGCATTTTTGTCTCTCATCGACGCTTCGGCATCTACGGTGTGGTTTGGTGCGGGCTTGGCAACTATCGCGCCTTGATGCGGTGCTCCGAATACAGGCTGGTCCGGATTCATCAGGGCCAAAGCCATCCGTGCTGGAAAGCTTGATGCTCCGGTACCGGATTCGGCGAGGTGCCGAAGGGAGGCGGTCGTGGACTTTAGATCGAGGCGACCCGCAAAGCGATTGAGGCCGCCGGCCGCCCTGCCGCGGACATCCCGGTCCGGGTCCTTGAGCAGCTCGACCAGCGGAGCGACGGCCTGTTCGCCGCCGGGCTGCCCGGCAAAGCCGCCGAGGGCGCGAACCGCGCTGAAGGGGACATCCCCGACCTTGAGTAGCTCGACCAGCGGAGCGATGGCCTGTTCGCCGCCGGGCTGTCCGGCAAAGTCGCCGAGGGCGTCGGCCGCGCTGCCGCGGACATCCCGGTCCGGGTCCTTGAGCAGCTCGACCAGCGGAGCGACGGCCTGTTCGCCGCCGGGCTGCCCGACAAAGCCGCGGAGGGCGCTGGCCGCGCTGCGGCGGACATGCCGGTCCGGCTCTCTGAGCAGGGCGACCAGCGGAGCGACGGCTTGCTCGCCGCCGGTCTGCCCGGCAAAGGCGCCGAGGACGCTGGCCGCGCTGCGGCGGACATCCCGGTCCGGGTCCTTGAGCCGGGCGACCAGCGGAGCGACGGCCTGTTCGCCGCCGGGCTGCCCGGCCAAGCCGCCGAGGGCGCGAACCGCGCTGAAGGGGACATCCCCGACCTTGAGTAGCTCGACCAGCGGAGCGATGGCCTGTTCGCCGCCGGGCTGTCCGGCAAAGCCGCCGAGGACGCTGGCCGCGCTGCCGCGGACATCCCGGTCCGGGTCCTTGAGCAGCTCGACCAGCGGAGCGACGGCCTGTTCGCCGCCGGGCTGCCCGACAAAGCCGCGGAGGGCGCTGGCCGCGCTGTGGCCGACATCCGGGTCCGGGTCCTTGAGCAGAGCGAGCAGCGGAGCGACGGCCTGTTCGCCGCCGGGCTGCCCGGCAAAGCCGCCGAGGGCGTAGGCCGCGCTGCGGCGGACATCCGGGTCCGGGTCCTTGAGCAGGGCGACCAGCGGAGCGACGGCCTGTTCGCCGCCGGGCTGCCCGGCAAAGCCGCCGAGGGCGTAGGCCGCGCTGTGGCCGACATCCGGGTCCGGGTCCTTGAGCAGAGCGACCAGCGGAGCGACGGCCTGTTCGCCGCCGGGCTGCCCGGCAAAGCCGCGGAGGGCGTGGGCCGTGCTGTCGCGGACATCCGAGTCCGGGTCCTTGAGCAGAGCGACCAGCGGAGCGACGGCCTGTTCGCCGCCGGGCTGCCGGGCAAAGCCGGGGAGGGCGCTGGCCGCGCTGCGGTGGACATCCGGGTCCTTGAGCAGAGCGACCAGCGGAGCGACGGCCTGTTCGCCGCCGGGCTGCCCGGCAAAGCCGCCGAGGGCGTAGGCCGCGCTGCGGCGGACATCCGAGTCCGGGTCCTTGAGCAGAGCGACCAGCAGAGCGACGGCCTGTTCGCCGCCGGGCTGCCCGGCAAAGCCGCGAAGTGCGTCGGCCGCGCTGTCGCGGACATCCGGGTCCGGGTCCTTGAGCAGAGCGACCAGCGGAGCGACGGCCTGTTCGCCGCCGGGCTGCCCGGCAAAGCCGCGGAGGGCGTGGGCCGCGCTGTCGCGGACATCCGAGTCCGGGTCCTTGAGCAGAGCGACCAGCAGAGCGACGGCCTGTTCGCCGCCGGGCTGCCCGGCAAAGCCGCGGAGGGCGTAGGGCGCGCTGACGCGGACAACCGGGTCCGGGTCCTTGAGCAGGGCGACCAGCGAGGCGACGGCCTGTTCGCCGCCGGGCTGCCCGGCAAAGCCGCCGAGGGCGTAGGCCGCGCTGCGGCGGACAACCGGGACCGGGTCCTTGAGCAGAGCGACCAGCGGAGCGACGGCCTGTTCGCCGCCGGTCTGCCCGGCAAAGGCGCCGAGGACGCTGGCCGCGCTGCGGCGGACAACCGGGTCCGGGTCCTTGAGCAGGGCGACCAGCGAGGCGACGGCCTGCTCGCCGCCGGGCTGCCCGGCAAAGCCGCGGAGGGTGTAGGGCGCGCTGCCGCGGACAACCGGGTCCGGGTCCTTGAGCAGGGCGACCAGCGGGGCGACGGCCTGTTCGCCGCCGGGTTTCCCGGCAAGGCCGCCGAGCATTGCAGCGACCTGTCGCCTCACCCCCGGGGCTTTATCGCGCGAGGCGTGTTCCAGCAGACGCAGTGCGTGTGTGGTCGGAAGCTCCCGCCATTCCACGACGAGTTGTTCTCTTCTCTTCGGATCGGACTCGTCCCTGAGAAAGTACTCAACAGCCGCACCGGTATCAGGGTTACGGAACCGGGCCAAACGAAACATCGCCTTCGCCGACGCATCCCGGTCGCGACCGATCAGTGTCTGCGTGAGCAGTTTCAACCCCTGCTCATCGAAGCCTGCCTCGCGGTAGGCGTCGATGCGCTCGATGAGCGACATCAGCCCAATCAGTTCGATGTTGAGCTGGTCGTAGTCGCCTACGGGCGCGTGTTCGAGCTGTTGGTCTGGTGCGACCTCGTTGCGAAGGAGCCGGGTCTCGGCCCGGAAGGTCCTCTGGCCGATCAGGTCGAAGTCGTGGTGGGTACCGCTCCACAGCTCGATACGGTCCGACAGGCCGGCCGGGGGCGGCAGGCGCAGGTGGTCGTGCGTGCGCTGGTAGACGATGTTCCAGGCCGCATAAAGTAGCAGCGCGCCGGCGGCCGCGCCGGCGACCCCGAATAGGGTGCGGCGCTGGGCACGGCTGATCTTGTATTCGCGGTTCCAGTCGTTGACCGGCTTGGCGAAGAGGTCGTGGTAGAGCTCGTAGTAGGGCTCCCACTCCGTTCGGTCGCTCTTGGTTTCCAGGCGTTCCTGGCGACGCAGTACGCGGGCCTTTTCGAGGTCCTCCAGGACGAGCGCAAAGGCATTGGCATTCCGTACGCCGGTGCGTTTGAGCAGCTCGTACAGCGGGTAGGCCATCTTGGTGCCCTGGCTGCTGACCAGGAAGTCGAAGGCGCGCGACGCGAGGTCTTGTTGGCCGGTGCTCAGTGGCGCGACCTTGGCTTCGAAATAGCGCTTCAGCAGGCCGTCGGTGCCGCCCATGCTCTGGTAGGTGCTCTGCCGAAGCTGCCGGCTGTCGTCGGCGTGTTCCTTTTCCCAGAGCTGGGTGCAGATGATCTGGATCTGCGCCGGTTCGATGCGCGCTGGCGGGAGCTCCAGCAGGCGACCGCCGGGCTGTGAGCCGCTGTCCGGCTGCTGGTCGTACTTGCCGAGGTCGTTCAGCAGTGCCTCGAGCAACGCCGCTTCGCAGTCGCAGTCGACGCGCTTCAGCGGTGCCAGGATCACGGTCTTTGCGTTGTCGCGGCTGAGCGCCTCCAGCCGGAAGTAGTTGTCGAACAGCAGGGTCGGCAGCTCGGGCTTGAAGGCGTTGAGCTCGAGAGCGAAATCCTCGCGCATCGAGAGCAGGAAGCGGGTCGCGCTGGCATCGTCGCGGATCGCGGCGGACAGTTCGTGGATGAAGGGGCGGAACTCGGGCCGGTGGCGCTGGTAGTTAAAGAACTCCTCGAACTGATCGAGGATCAGCACCAGGGGGGCGCTGCTGAAGAGGGTGCAGCGACGCAGGAATGGTGCCAGTGGGGCGTCCAGGGGCAGTGGGTAGTCCTGGGGGATCTTGTCGCGGCGCCTGAGCTCCTCCACGACTTTCGTCTTGAGGGTGACGCCCGGTTCCTTGACCCAGTCGTTGCAGTACACCACGTCCAGGGCGTCGTGGCCCGGCGGCTCCGGATGCTCCAGGGCCGGCAGCAGCGCGGCCTGCAGCAGCGAGCTCTTGCCGATGCCGCTGGCCGCGAACAACAGGGTCAGCTTGCGGCTGAGGAGCTTGTCGGTGAGGATGCGGGTCTCGCCGTCGCGGCCGAAAAAGTTGTCCTTGTCCGACTCTTCGTAAGGGCGCAGGCCCTTGTACGGGCACTTGCCGTCATCCTTTGCCGTGCCGGTGTCGTTCGCCGGCGTGCTCATTGGCGGTCTTGCTTCATGGCGGCCTCGATGGCCTGGTACAGGGTTTCGAAGTCGCTGCCACGGTGCATCTCCGGGGTCAGGACGAGCATGTTCCTGAGAATGTCGGTCAGCCCGGCGATCTGGTTGCGGATGCGCGTGTACAGGTCGATGTCCTCGCGGATGCCGTGCAGGTTGGCGCTGCCGACTTCCTTCATGGCGCTGTCCAGCTCGGCGATGCGCTGTTCCCAGTACTTGATGTAGCGAATGCGCTCGATGGCCTTGTAGATGTCGGCGCCTTCGAGAACGATGGGGAAGATGCGTTGCTGGAGGTCGCCGTGGCCGGCGATCTCCAGCAGCTCGAACATGCAGTTCTCGGACTTCAGGTATTTCTCGCTGATCACGACGATGACGTAGCGCCCGCGCCCGATGCTTTCCATGAACGCCTTGATGCTGCCCTTGTAGCCGAGATTGCGGCGGTCGCGGATGATCTCGATGCCGCGAGCCTGGAAGTTACGTTCCAGATCGTCGACGATCTCCTCCCAGGGTTGGCCAAAAGCGTAGCTGATATAAATGGCCGCTTTGCTCTCGGCGGAACTGGCGCCAGCGGTCACCGTGCTTGTGCTGGATGGTTTGCGTGGTTCGGGCGGAGCTGTCGTGTCCGGCGCCGGCGTGGGCAGCGCGTCGTCCGGCCAGTCCAGTTCTGGCCGCAGCTTCCGCCCGGTGCGGACCAGATCGTCCAGGCGCTTGCGGCGCTCAAGGTACTTGACCAGCTCGCGGGCCTGCGCGGGCCGAGCGCTGCCGGCGAGGTCCTCGAGCTCGACTCCCAGCCGGGTGGCGACCTCGTCCAGCTCGTCGCGATTGAAGTCGGCGAGCAGGTCCATCAGCGGGATCAGGCGGGGATCAGCCATTCATCTTCTCCGCGAGCTTGTCGAGGAAATCCTTGGGCTCCAGCTTGCAAAGGTCGATCTTGCGGGATTTCCAGTAGTTTTCGGCGAAGGAGCCCGGCCGTGGCTGGATGGCGAGGCTGCGCCCCGGTTGCTTGTCCTGTATCACCTGGATCAGCAGGCGCTCCTCCCAGCCGTCCGGGTAGTGGCCGAAGTACCACAGGCTGCGGCCCTTGAGCTGTCGGACCAGGTAGGCGGGCATCAGCCGGTCGAACTCGCGGGCGAAGCGGAAGTAGTCGCGCTCGGAAAGGGTGAGGGTATCCGACGCCGGGGTGGACTTGATGAAGCTGAAGCAGCCGCGGATCTTGTAGATCAGTGAAAAGCCCTTCTTCAACGGATCAAGCTCCGACAGCTGCTCGGCCGTGTGGAGTTGCGGGGCGCCATCGCTCCCGTCCCTGATCAGTACATTGCCGGCTGACGCAGCCCCGCTGTCCTGGCTGTGGGTCAGTAGCTTGAAGGGCTTGCTGCGGGCCTGAAAAGCCTTTTCCAAGGCATCGCCATAGGTAGCCGAGATCAGCAGCTGGGGCTGATGGACTTTGTCGGCGAGCAGTTTGTACAGTGCCTGCTGGGCGCCGTCATCCTGCGCCGACTCCTGGTTCTGGATGTCGCTGATCTTGCGCAGCAGGGTCTGCCGTCCGTCGCTCTCCATGAATTCGCAGATCTGCGAGAAGCTGCCCTGGAACTTATCGAGGCGCGCCGCCCGGGCCAGTCCGTCGACCATGGAAGGCGGGTAGCAGGCCCCGAGGAACAGGACGATCTCGCCGTGCTGCAGGCGGTCGGCGAGGTCGACATAGTCAAGCTCCGTTCCCGCCACCGCCTGTTGTTTGCCCTGCTCCTTGTGCCACAGGCGCACCAGTTGGGCTCCCGATATATCGCCTTCGCCGAACATCTCCAGGGTGTTCAAGAAGATTTCGTCGGCAGCGGTGATGCCCTGGTTTTCCAGTCGCTTGAGGTAGGTAATCAGCTCGGGAAAGATCTCGTCGACCTCTTCGGAGTCCTGCTTTCCAATGGCCCGCCTGAGGGCGCCGAGGCGCGCACCGGGGAGCTGAGGCCAGTCCAGTTCGTGACGCAGCTCGCGACCTTGCTCGAGCAGTTCGGGGATCTTGTTGCGCCGTTCGAGGTGGTCGAGGAATCCGTTGATGAAGGGCGTCAGGGTGTGCGGGAACTCGTCCTTGTTTTCGTCCAGCCTGAAGCACAGGTCGTGGAGCTCGTCCATGTTGAAGCCGTCGCTCAGGACTTTCTGCAAATTACGGAGCGTAGTTCTGTCGGTCATGTGGATAGCGCCTCTTGCGAAACGGGCACTGCAGGGCTGACTCCTTCGCTGCCGGGAGCGACAGCGGAGGGTGCAGGCGGTCATTTCCGGCTGGATGGTTTACTCAAGACCAACATCATGACACTCGCGAAATGGATACTACTCAACACGAATTGATCATGCAACGCTGGAACGGGGTTCAGTACCGGTTCCAGCCTCTGAGGTGGGCTTGCTCTCGCCCGACGCGCCAGATACAAAACCCGTAGCTGTCTGTCGCCGTCAGCTTCTGCTCAATTCCTCATTCAGGCGGGTCGCGCCAAACAGGATGATCTTGAGTTGCTGCACGAAGTTTTCCGACATTTCGGCTTCGAGCAGGGCCTGTTCGGGCGGCAGGTCGAGAATGTCGGTTGCCGCCGCGAGCATGGTCATCACGATCATCCCGCAAACCATCTGCAAACTTGCCGTTGGCAGTTGCGTGTAAAGGCCGCGCATCCGGAAATCCTGCGCCATTTCATTGGTGAAATGGGAGACATCATTGCGAATCGCCAGGCGCAGGATGCGGCTGCCCCCTGATCGCTCGCTCGAAATGAACATGAACTGCAAGCGGTTGAGCTTTACGTACTCCAGATAGACGCTGACGGAACGCCGCAGCATGTCGCGCGGTGCCACCGCCATCTTGCGTGCCTCGCGCAACAGCCGCCGCAGCGTAATCCCGACGTCCTCAACCAGTACCAGGCCCAACTCATCGGTATTGCGGAAGTGGCGATAGAAGGCATTCGGGACGACGCCGGCTTCGCGGGCGATTTCACGCAATCCAAGACTGGTGAAACTGCGCCCTTCGCCCATCAAGGTCAGCGCGGCCTGCAACAGATTCGCGCGCGTCAGGTCCTTGCGCGCGCTGCGTGTCAGGTACTCGGGATTCTTCGATGCCGTTCTATCGGGGGGCATGGCAGCACTCCTGTTTCAGTGGCTACAAAAACACGTGTATCGAATGACGTGCATGAAATTGACCTATTATCGCTTAACAATCATGTTCCTACCTATAGACGGCAAGAGAAAGCTTGCAATCAGAAAGTTTTCAGAGGACACTCGTGCACTAAGCGTCGCAGCCCGGCAAAAGTGGCCGCTGATCGCTGGTCACACAGCGAACGCGGCACCGAGTCACTTTGCCCTCTTCTCGAAGGACAGCAGCATGCCGACCTATAAAGCTCCCCTGCGCGACATGCGCTTCCTGATAAACGAGGTACTGGACTATCCCGCGCACTACGCGGGCCTGGCCAACGGCGGCGAGGCGACACCCGAGCTCGTGGACGCCGTACTTGAAGGCGCCGCTACCTTGTGCGAAGAGGTCCTCGCGCCGATCAATCTTTCCGGCGATCGGGAGGGCTGCCACTTCAACGCCGGCGAAGTCACTACCCCGGCTGGTTTCAAAGAGGCTTACCGCCAGTTCGTCGACGGTGGCTGGCAGGGGCTGTCATTTCCAACGGAATACGGTGGCCAGGGGCTGCCAACATCGCTGAGCCTGTTCAAGACCGAGATGATGGGCGCCGCCAACTGGTCGTTCAACATGTATCCGGGACTGAGCCTGGGCTGCATCAACACCCTTTTGCGCTACGCTACCGAGGCACAAAAATCGCTCTATCTGCCATCGCTCGTCAGCGGCGAGTGGACCGGCACCATGTGCCTGACCGAGCCGCAGTGCGGCACCGATCTGGCGCAGGTCAGGACCAGGGCCGCGCCGCAGCCCGACGGCAGCTACAAGCTCACCGGCACCAAGATGTTCATCTCGGCCGGCGAGCACGATCTGGCCGGGAATATTGTGCACATCGTCCTCGCCCGCCTGCCCGACGCCCCGGCCGGCACACGCGGTATTTCGCTGTTCGTCGTGCCGAAGTTTCTTGTCGCCATGGACGGCTCTGCCGGCCAGCGCAACACCGTCAGTTGCGGCTCCATCGAACACAAGATGGGAATTCGCGGCTCGGCAACCGCCGTACTGAATTTTGACGAGGCAACCGGGCACTTGATTTTCGAACCCAACAAGGGCCTGGAAGCCATGTTCACCTACATGAACACCGCCCGAATCGGAATCGCGATCCAGGGTGTCGCCCACGCCGAAGCCTCTTTTCAGGGCGCGCTGGCCTATGCCAAAGACAGACGATCAATGCGCGCCCTCTCGGGAAAGAAGGAACCCGAGGCCAACGCCGACTCTCTGATCTGGCACGCCGATGTGCGACGCATGCTGCTGACCCAAAAGGCCATCGCCGAAGGGGGTCGGGCGATGATCTATGCGGCCGCCCAGACAGCCGACCTGATGTTCAACGCCACGCTCGAAAACGACCAGGCCAACTACGAACGCTACGACAACGAACTCGGCTTCTACACCCCCATCCTCAAGGGCTTTCTTACCGAAATGGGCCTCGAAGCCGCCAATATCGGCATGCAAGTGTTCGGCGGGCACGGCTATATTCACGAGCACGGCATGGAGCAGATCGCCCGTGATGCACGCATCTCCACCCTGTACGAAGGCACCACCGGCATCCAGGCGCTCGACCTGCTCGGACGCAAGGTATTGATCGGCACCAAAGGAAAGTGCGTGCGCGAATTCACGCGCCTCATGCTGCGCCTGGCAAGAGCCAACTTGTTTGCGCGCGGCCCCACCGGCACCATGGCGCGTGCGATCATGAAGCGCGCCGTGGAGTGGAATCTCCTCACGCTGCGCATCATGCTGCGCGCAGGCAAGGATCGAGATCTCGTGGGGTCGGCGAGCGTGGACTACTTGATGTATTCAGGCTACGTCATGATGGGCTACTTCCTCGCCTTGCAAGCGGAGAAAGCGCAAACGCTGTTGCTCAACGGCAAAGGCAGCGAATCCGCGGATTTCTATCGCGCCAAGATTCAGACGGCCAGCTTCTACTTTGCCCGCCTCCTGCCGCGGGCAGACGCCCATCGCAGCAGCGCACTGGCACCCACGCACTCGCTGATGCAGATGGACAACGCAAATTTCGCGTTCCTGTGATCCGGCTTGAACAATGCGGCAAGGCACGCCATCTACATCAAGCCACACCGTAACCCGACAAAGCAAAGGAGAAATTGTGCCGAGCACAACAAGGTCATCGACCAAAGCCGCCGACACTCCTGCCGCCAGGACAGCCGCCAAAGAGAGCATTCCGATAGCCGCCAAAACGCCGCGCACGGCCAAAGCCAAGGCCAGCACTTCCACCCAGCCATCCCTGCGCTTCTATCACTCAGAGGCGCTTCGTGAGAAAACGGACACAGTCCTCTCGGCACTCGAGACACGGCCAACCGAGCCCCGCCACGGAGAGGCCATCGCCGACCTGGTCACGGAGTTGATTGATGCGGGCATGGATTACTATTTCCTGAAACCGCTCAAACAGGCTGAAGTCGGCTTTGTCGCCGAGCAGTCGGCCCGGCTCGGCATATCCGGGGCGGTCAAGCTGCTCAGCTCGGTCAGTCGCAAATTCCTCACGCGCATGGATCACGCACAACTGCTGATCGTTGCCAAGCATCTACGCACGCTTGCCGCTCGGTAACAGCCGGTCTTGCCGCTTGCGGCCAGCGCGGCAGCCGCAGATGAGACTTGAGCAGCGACCGTTCGGGAACGAGCGCGGAGGAGGCCAGTGCTCTGGCCGCCGCCGAAGCTTGTCCGGGCGATGCCGGCATGGGCCAGAATATCGCGCATCGTGTTGGCGGCGTAAGACCGTGCAAATCCGGTGGCTATGAGCGCAAGCGCAAGCGCAGTCGGAGCGACGACAATCAACGACCGGCACTTGCCTTCAAGCGGGCAGTCGCAAAGAGGCGCCCTTCGTCTGGTCGTCGCCCGTTTCAGAGACTGGCGCCACGCTGCGCCGACGTCCGGCAGCGAGCCTTACCCGGTCGCAGGACGGAAAATCGCGCCGAACGGCTGCTTCGACCTTTTCGCTACGCCCGGTTCCGACCCAATCCGGACCTTCAGCCAGCCGCGTGCTGAATGGTGGGTAACAAAGTAGAGCTGCCGTTCCAGCCGACTGATCACTGGCAAGGCCTCGGTCGGAGCTGAGGGTGGCACGGGCCAATGCCCGGTTCTAAACGCTGAACAGACGAAAGAAAACACTACAAAATGCCAGCCAGTACAACGTGCGTAAGAGCCGGTTCAAGCAGCCAGCGGCGTGGCATCCAGGCCGACGTCCACCGCCTGAGTCAAGGCGTTGTGGGCCAGGGTATTTAGGTCGACCCCGATTTCGTCGCCCTCCAGATGACGGTGAAGCATCCCCTTGAGGTACTCATCCCAGCCGTTATCCCAGCGGGTAGGCTCACGGCACCACGCGGAGAGGGCAGAATGAACTGCGTCGTCCGCGTGTCCCCGGGCCAGTTGGACAAGATGGGTCAGGTGCTGTCCTTCCGGGAAGTTCCTGACCAGATCCCGCCAGTGTTCGGCGGTGACGTTGTCCGGGGTGAATGCCAGGCGAACCGGTAGTGATCCGGAGAAGCGACCGGTCCGCCCCACCATTTCGACGCGGTATTCGGGCAGCGCCAGACCTTTCACCACCTGCGCGTAGGAGTCGGCTGGATCGGCCAGGGCCGCATCCACCAGCCGCAGGGCGTCGGTGCGGCGCTCTGTTCCCAGCTGGAAGAGCAGGTCGGCTTGCGCCACTCGGCCAATCTTCACCAGTCTGGGGGACTCAGTCTGTTCGGCCGCCAGCGCCCGTTCCGCACTCTCCCTGTCCCAAGGACCGCCCGAAGTCTCCCCGGTCCGCCGCGAGGCGCGTAGGTGCTTCCGCGACTCTTCTCGACCATCCGTTCCGGCGGAGACCAGGCGCGTGAGAGTCAAAGCACTGCGGTTCATGCCGTAAGCGCAGCGATATCGTTCCAGCACCTCGGCCGCCTCCCCACCTCGTCCTTCGGCGACCAGCAGGCAGCCGAGGGTGTAGAGAGCGCCATCAGTTTCTGTGCGATCGAGGAAGTCGCGCAGGAAGCGGATGGCGTCGTCGGCACGATCAAGCAGCCACAATACCCGGGCCAGTTCGACGGCATTCGGAGCGTCCGTTGGATCAAAAACGGTGGCCTTGCGCAGCAGAGTCTCCGCCATGTCAAACTCGCCGCGCTCGACCCAGTCCAGGGCAAGCTGGTTGTATGAGGCGGCGTTGGACGGAACCCGGCGGATCGCCTCCCACAGTACTGCCAGGGCGAGATCGGGGCGGCCTAGGCGGTCGAGCGCGGTAGCGCGCACGCTCCAGGCGTAGCCGTTGGAGGGTGACCAGAGCAGGGCACGGCGGGTTAGAGTAAGGGCATGGCCAGGAGCACGGTCCAGGATGATTCTGGCAATGTTGGTGCAACTGGTGACTAGGTAATAACTTTCGCCGGTGGCGTCGGCGTAACGTTCCACCTGATCGAGCAATGCCGCCATCTTCCCCCACAGTGGTTCACTCAATCCCTGCTCGCGGTACTCCCGTTTGATCTCGCCGATGTCGCCCGGAATGTCCTTCGGCAGCAGCGGTACCCGGCGCGCTTGCCCGGCCTTGGTCGGCGTTTGCAGGGCCGGGTCGGACTCCCGCAGCCAGGTGGTGAACGGGTGGGCGCCGATGCGGTCATCGTCCAGGATCGCTTCCCACTGTCCGCGCCAGAAGCCTGGCTGGCGCGGGAAGACGCCCTTGAGGGCGCGCCACTCCCGCACCACTTCGCTCTTGGCCTGGTCGTCCTTTGGCAATCGGGCGGCCCAGCGCGCCAGGCCGATGATGAGGTCATGAGAGGGGCCTCCGAGCGGTCCCTCGGGAGTCTTGACGAGGCCCAGCAGGGCCGTGTCGAGCCGGTGGCGCAGGCGGAGTACAGCCACCTCCTCGCAGATGCGCAGCCAAAGGAAGCGGAATTCGCTGCCCTGCTGCAAATGGGCGGCGGCGGCGAGCACCGCCTGGCCCAGATCGAAGGTGGCATCAAGGCTGAAGCAGTCAGCCCAGCGCAGCAGGTCGAATAACTCGGCGCGAATCCAGGCGCAGCTTTCGGGGAGATTCAGCCGCCAGGCGGCCCGAAAAGCCTCGCCAGTCTCGCGAATGAATCGTTCCACCCCCCCCGGCCGGCCGAGGAGGCCGTCGGTCACTTTGCGCCGTGTCTGAAGCCAGTTCAACAATGCCTGGTCGACTAATCCCCATTCCGCCGCCTCCGGTGGCAGGTCGCCCAGTAGCGCCATCAGCGCTTCGCTGGGGCTGGCCCGTTGCAGACCAGGAAGGTGGGCAACCCCGCGCAGCAAGGTGTCTACCGCCCGCTCCGGCTCGGTGGCGAGGCGATGGAGCCAGGGATGGCGTGACGGGGGTATGTCCAGAGTGGCGTTCATAGAATTCCGAAATCATCCCGATCGCTGAGAAGTTGCAGGCAGGCCAAGTGGTCGCTGCGCAGCCTTGCCAGCCGCTCCGACGAGGTGTCCGCCCGCGTCGTGATGGCACCCACCTTCCAGAGGTTGCTCGGGGCGTAGTCTATCCGCAAGTGCAGAACCTCGGAGGCGAGCCGGTCACAATCGCCAGCACCAGCGAGATCCAAGGTCCGACCGTAATTCTGTTCCCGCGGCGAAGGATGGAAAATTTCGTAGGGCTCCGCATCCAGTACCGTAGGCACCGCGAGAGGATGGTTCGCATTGAGTTTGCGGGCATGTTCAGCAACATCTTTCACGGTGTAGCGCATCAGCGCCACAGGGTGAGGTCCGAAAGCGTTGGTGGGCGCTAGGTGCGCCAGACCGAGGCGGTCGCGTAGCCGCAAAGGCCAGTCGTGGGCTTCGCTGTCTTCCGCCAGCTCCTGGGCAAAGGCAGCGAAGCGTGGCCGCACCGCATAGGGGTTCTGGTTGAGTGAGCGGCACACTTCGTGAAGGAGAGCCTTGGCGTCGCCAGCAGTGACGTTCGGGTCACGGCGCTGGTTGTTGTAGATGGCCAGGACATTTTCAAGATTCGCCAACGAACCAACCTTGGATTCTCCCAAGGCATAGTCCAGAGACTCCACACGGATAAGTATCTGCCCCTCGCCAAGGTCGGACGTTACGGCGGCCGGGAGGGCGGCTTCGGAATTTACCGAGAGGAAAGTCTCGGGCAGTGCCGTGTAAACAAGACCCTCCAGATAGTCCTTGTGGCTTTCAAGCCAGTCCTCATAGGAGGAGCCGGCCGGCGGATGCTCGGCTTCATAGCACCCCCACCTCTGCTGACTAACACGCTCTTCGAAGCGGACATTCTCCGCCCGTGCCCGCAACACGACATCGCTCGATCCAAGCAGATCGTCGAGCAGGTGGCTGAGGGTGGCGTGGGACGGAGTCACTGGCGTATCACATCTTCAACATTTAAGGCGTTAAATTATGCCACACAACCATTCTGGCCAACCCGTGGGTGGAAATTCCGTTCCACCGTTGCCGGTATAGGGGGCACACGTAGCATTTGGCCGTCTCAAGTTTGAAGTGCAATGCTCGCCTCGCGATCAATGAATTCGGAAACCCGCGACGTCGTGCAAGCGTTGCATGATCGTCCCAAAGCGCTGGATTGGGCTGCCTCAGTCTAGGTGGCCGCGAGCGGACGTAAAGCTCGTTGCCAAGGGCGTCAAGTTGCTCCTCGCTGAACACCGATCGGTCAGTGGCCTTGGGAGGGGTACACGTTACAGCGGACGCAGGAAAGTTAACTCGTCACCATTGGCCCCGGCCGAGTTGCTGGCGTAGGCTTTCCGGCAGGTTTCAGAACCAAGTGGCTGTTCAGATGGCTGCTGTGGCGGTAAGGCGACCGGCCGCAACTGGCCGATTGTACGCATACAGGAACAGCGCCGAAAGCCGCCGCTGTCCCCCAAATTCCGCGATCGCGTATGTGGCGGCCCAGCGACGGCGGATCGAGAGGCTCCGGAGACGTCCGAACGAGCGCGCAGGAAGGCGCGAAGCCACGGCGAACGCCCTCGGGTGTCGTCAGGCGGGCTGGCGAGATCCCTCTGGCATAATCGCGGCCGCTCGGGACGAACGGGACCGCCCGTGCCTCACCGCAGGGGTTTCGTTACCGCCGTGGAGGAAGCGAGGAACTACGGGCTGGGATTCGCCGTAGCGCAGGCGAAGCTGCGGGCGCGGATACGCTGGAACAGGTCGAGGTTCTCGCTGGCGATCTTCAATACCCAGGCGCCGGCATGCCGCACGAGCTTGCCCGGCAGGTGAAACAGGCGCCAGCGTACGGTGGCGACTTGATGGCGCTGCCAACCCTCGCCGAGAGCGGAATGCTTGAAAAGTACGAAGAGATTGTGCGCGATGACGCCGATGCGGAAGAAGGCGGCATTGGCGGCAAACTGCCCACAGGGCATGCGCTCCATGCCAAAGCCAATCTTCAGTTCCTTAATGCCGTTCTCGGACACCTCGCCGCGCTGCCGATACCAGATCAGGGTGTCGGCCGCCGATTCGACCCGGTTGCTGGCAATCACATGATACTTTGGCGCATCGTCGAACAGTTCGGCCTGGCGCGGGTACTTCACGACAATCAGTCGGAAGGCTTTCTTCGTCTCGCCCATGCTGTGTACGGTCTCGGCGACAGCGCAGTCGGCGTACGTTTTCCACGAGGTTTCGGGAATCTCGGCAATGGCCTGCAGGGTGGGTGCGTCCAACCGTCCGCCGATGGCGAAGGTCTTGCCGGTGTCTTCACAGTAATTGAAGAGGTCGGCTTGGTAACCGGCGGAGTCGAGACGAACCTGGGCAATGCGGTGTCCCTTCGGCAAGCGCGTTTCGCACGCCTGGATGAATTCGAGGTTCTGCGTCGCCGGGGCGATGTTGCCTTCCCGAAACTCGTCGTAGATCACGACACCCGCTTCGGCCAGGTGACCGATCATCGGCATATAGCCCTGTTCACCTTTGTACGTGAAGTGTGCGGCTTCCTTCTCGGCCACGATCTGCGAGGCGTCTCCGTCCAGCGTGTGCGCCTTGATCCCGATCTGTCGAATGCGCGTCGCCACCGCTCGCCGGTTGATCCGATCCAGTCCGTCCAGTCCCGTGCCGATACCGGTCCGGCGCAACCAGTCCCCCACCGCGTCCGTGCTCGGCAAGACGTCCTGCTTGAGCACCTGGTTCAGCGCCGTGTCGTTCTTGAGCGTACGCAGGTCTTCCAGCGAACGTCCGCCACCGGTGAGCATCAGCACCAGTGGCGTGACAAAGGCATTCGCCGCATAGCCCCGCGCACTGCCTGGCTTGGGCATCTCAGTGGTCAGCCAGCGCTTCAGACCCAGGCCTCCGATGAACTCGCCGAACAGCGCCAGACCGGCATTCGCCGTCAGCCGCTCCTCCGTCGCTTCCACCTTGAACGGAAGCACAGTCTGTGCCAGTTCCCTCATCTTCCTGCCCCCCTGGATCACCCAACCGGTGCTCGTTTCGACACCGATAGTTTACCGGAAAGCCTGCAAATACGGCCCCTCCAAGGGATCTATGCGGTTCGAATCGCGGAATCTGGGTGTCCGGACCAGAGAACAATCAGACTTCGTCAACCAGTAGTCATGTTGAAACGCGTGGATATAGCCGAGCGAGTTTGCGGCGGGCATCCTGCACTGTGAACCGCCGCTTGACGGGCTGGGCTTTGGCATTGCGCTCGCGAATGTTGGTCTCCACATGGGGTCGCAAGGTCTCTTCGGCAGGAATGCGCTGTGAGAGGGACATGTTGGACAGGACGGCCAACTCCATTTCGGCGGTCTCGTCATCCTGGAGATGGATCCGCGCCTGCGCCGGGCGGTGTTCCTTGGCACACCCCTGTCTGGGCAGCTACCGCGCGCGACGATTGACTGCGGTGCCGGGAATGCCGGCACTGCTCGGGCACTCGATCATGGAATGGCTGTCGCGAACACATGGCGCCACCGCCAGCGATCCGCGACTGCGGCAGCAACTGGCGGAGGCGAAGGCCATAGACGACTTCGCTAGCCGCGAGTTCGGCCTACCCGACAACGACAACGACAGCTATCGCGCCTGCGCCGACCTGGGGCGTCCTTAGGTGGTGTGGAACGTGTTCGCTGCACCGGAGTTTTCTCTGCACGTCAAGCGCTGGCGCCTGCTGGCGGTCGGCGGCGTCAGCTGCCGTGGCTACTACGACCGGCGCGACGGACGATTCCCTCAAGCTTGTGGATTGGGCATGCAGCGGCTGTCCGCAGTGACCGCCCTGCGCAGCCAGCGCTGACCGTCAGCCGCCAGCCACCGTCTCGTCTGCCGTCCCGGCAGCGCTTCTGCGGCGGAAAGCCGTCGGTCGGGTCAGCCCTTCTTGCGGGCCTCGATCTCACGTCGGACACGTTCGAGCTCGATGCGTTTGGCCTCGGCCGAGCCCCAGCGGGCCAGCCGCTCCGCCGCAGCCGCCCGCTCCGCCGCCCGCGCTGCCGCGCGCTGCGCCTGGAGGGTTCGCGCTTCGGCCAGACGTTTTTGCTCCTGCGTCCTGGCGCGTTCGGTGGCGATCGGCAGGCTGCGCTGTGGCAGCCCCGCCAGGGTGAGATAGCTGTCGATGGCCTTCGGGATGCCGTCCCGCCAGTCCCAGTCATTCTGGCGGGAGAACTCGTTGATCAGCGGCAGATTGAGCGCCGCATAGACCGGCGTCCAGGTCTCCTCGTCGCCCTGGCGCCGCCGCACGGCGAGTTTTGGATTGAACTGATACCAGCCCTGGGCGACGCGTTTGAACAGCGCCCGGTTGTACGCGTAATCGCGGTCCACTTCATTTCGGCCGAGCACGCTGCTGAGATGCGAGCGCCGGTTGCGTTCCGGACGGACGATATTGGCCGGCAGATGCTGCCAGGAGTCGAGAATGGCCTGCGTCTCGAAGGCGCCGTTGGTCCGCCGCTGGCAATGGGTGAAGCGCGACTTGAAGAGAACCCATAGCGTCTGGAAAAGGAAGTACTCGGACAGATGCCGGTCGAGGCGCACCAGGCGTTCGCCGGTATTGACGTCGACGCTCATCGGGGCGAGCTGTTCGTAAAGCGCGGCCAGTGGGCCGCGGGCGAACTTCGCATCGCGGAATCCCTCGCGCAGCGCCCAGTGCAGCGCGTTGTAGCCATAGTGGTCGACGGCGTCGCGGTCGGCGCCGCGTTCGAGCAAGGCCTCGACCAGCGGGACGTTGCCGGCCGCCGCCGCGGCCATCAGCGGCGTCAGGTTCATCGGCAGCCGATGCTCGCTCCCGTACTGCTCGCACTGCTTCAGGATGTCCTTGAAATGGCTGGCGAAGTAGGGAACGTAGGTCTTCCGTCCGAAGGTCGGGCGTTGCTGCGCGAAGTTCGCCGCCTGGTCGAACTTCGCCTCCTCAGCCAGCCATGTGGCGAGTTGCGGTTCGTCATGGCAGGTCGCGTATTCATAGAGCTGCTGCTTCATTCTGGCGCCGGGGAGCTGCTCGCGGAACACCTTGACCAGCAGCTCGACGACTTTCGCTTCGCCGAAAACCGGCCAGGGAACCGGCGTCTGCCTGAGGATCGTCCGACGGATCGCCTCGGCCTGTTCCTGCTTGCCCTGCAGTTCGAGCTTGCGCGCTTCCTTCTGCCAGTCTTCGAGGCTCGACTTCCTGGCTTCGACCGTGACCTGCCCGAGATTCATTTCGAGCAGCCCGAACAGCGAATGGCCGGTATCCGACTCGATCACGTAAACATTCCTGATCGCGCGTGTCAGCGCCACGTAGAGGGCATTGACGAAGAACTTGTAGACCTCGAGTGACTTGTCGGTCTTGTCTTTCGCCCGCCGGTAGTCAAGCGTATCTGTGGCCAGATCGGCCGCCTCCACACCGTCGACGATCTCGCTGAACTCGGCGCGGTGGTCGGAGATGAAGCGGTAGAGGACGATATTGTCGTATTCGAGTCCTTTCGCTTCATGGATCGAGAACAGCAGCGGCGTTGCGAAGTGCTTCCTGGCTTCGGCCTTGTCCTCGTCGCGCATCACCAGCACGGCGAACTGCGTCGATTGGCGAATCTTCTGGTCGAGCTCGCGCTTGCTGGCGTCCTTGTCGGGCACCAGCGCGACCTGCCCGGCTTCGCCGCCGACGGCCTGCACGAGGAAGTTGCTCTCGCGGTCGATCGAGCCGAAGCGCCGGTGCTTGATCTTCAGCAACTGGTTGGCGACACGGGTGGCCTCGAGCCCGTTGCGGAAGTTGGCGGTGAGCACGCGCAGTTCCTGCCGCTCGGCCAGCTTCTGGTCTTTCCAGAACAGGCTCTTGACCTGGCTCCAGGAAAAGAAATTGGGATGGACGATCTGGTTCGAATCGCCGCAGAGCAGGAAGTGGCCCGGCCTCTTCAAGGTCCTGAGGACCAGCGCCAGTTGCACCGTGGTGATGTCCTGCACCTCGTCAATGACGACGAAGTCGTAGCGCGGTGCCGCCAGCGCCTGCCAGTCCTGGGCGACCAGATTGAGGTCGTAGAGCTTCGCCTCGGCGAGCCAGCCGCGGTACTTCTCGAAGAGGTCGTAGAGTCGGTCGCGCTGATCGACCGGAAAGATCGACTGGCGCACGCCGAGCGCCAGATAGTCATCGCGCGAGAGGACGCCGCCGGCGCTGGCCGCAAGCACGCCGCGGATCTCCTCAAACACCTGATGGCCGTCGAATTCCCGGAAGGTCTGGCGCAGGCGTGCGAACCAGCCGGCGAAGTCGCGCCAGCTCGCCTCGCGACCCGGCGGCACGCGGATCGACTCGACGAATTCGCGGTAGGAGAGGAAAACGGCTTCCTGGCCGCCGTGCTCGAAGCCGTTCGCGTAATAGAGGTCGCGGGCACTTTGCGCGAGGTAGCTGGAGTGCGTGACGTAGAGCACTTCGCCTTCGGCGTGCTTGAGTTTCTCGAGGGTCAGCGCGGTCTTGCCGCTGCCGGCGCTGCCGACGACGATCAGCGGCGCTGGCTGGCGATAGATCGCCTCCTGCGTATCGTCGAAGGAGATCGGCTTGTCGAGCAGGTGAATCGTCGTCCGCTCCGGGTGCAGGTAGCGCACCGGCAAGGCTTCACCGATCGCCTCGTCGGCGTCGATGTCCAGGATCCGGCTCTCGTCGATCGCCGCGCCGCGCAGAAAGCGCGACTTGTCGTAGTCGTGATTGGCGATCACTTCCAGCATCAGCGCGCAGACTTCGTCGCCGTGTCGAACCAGCGAAAACAGCAGCCGGTCGGCGTCGTCGAGCCGGGCGCGGTAGAACCTGCCGTGGCTGAGATTGACCAGCTTCTTGACCTGTGCGGCACGAAAGTCGTTGCGGGCGATGGCATCAGCCACCTTGCGGTAGCTGGCCTTGACGCGCGAAGTGTCAAGACCGGTGTATTCAAGAATTTTCACGGTGAGTTTCGGCGAGGAGGGTGTGACAACGAAGCCGGATCCTACTTCACCGCAGTCGGTCCCGGCCACTTATCCAATGACAGCGACTCTACGGGCATGGGCGGCGAAGTCGAACACACTCGGGTCAAAATCGTCGTTCAGCGTAGACAAGGGAGTTTCGTGCGTCTTCCAACTGGCTTCTTTCACATTAAGCTGCTGCGGCAGCTGATCGCGAGCCTCGCAGGGCGTCGGCGTGGGCGCGGTCCCGGCCATGGTTTTCGTGATCCGGGGTGTCTCTCCATGTCGTGACCGTTTGCGTGCCGCGTCGGCGTAAAATGGCCGGATGCCTGAAACCCCGTTCGTCCATCTTCGCCTGCACAGTGAGTATTCGGTTACCGACGGCATCGTCCGTCTCGGTGATGCGCTTGCTCGCGCAGGCAGCTACGGCATGCCGGCTCTGGCGCTCACCGATCTGGCGAATGTCTTCGGTCTGGTCAAGTTCTACTCTGCCGCACGTGGCAAGGGAATCAAGCCGCTGCTCGGTAGCGATGTCTTCATTGCCAACGAAAGCGATCCCGATCGTCCGTATCGACTGCTATTGCTGGTTCGCTCGGGGCAGGGCTACCGGCAACTTTGCGAGCTACTGTCGCGTGCCTATCTGGCGCCGCGCGTGCGTGGCCGTGCCGAGCTCAGCCGGCGCATGCTCCAGGAGGTGGGCGTCGATGGTCTGATCGCGCTTTCGGGCGCCGCCGGCGGCGATGTCGGTGAAGCCCTGCTGCAGGGCAGATTCGAGCAGGCGACGCTGTGCGCGCGGCGTTGGCAGCAGCTCTTCCCGGACGCTTTCTATTTCGAAGTGCAGCGCTACGGGCAGCCTCAGCAGGAATTCCTGGTGACGGCGACCGCCGACCTTGCGGCCGAGCTGGAGCTGCCGCTGGTGGCCACGCATCCGATCCAGTTTCTCGAACGCGACGACTTCAAGGCGCACGAAGCGCGCGTCTGTATTGCCGAGGGCTACATGCTCGGCGACGTCCGGCGTCCGCGCTTGTACACCGAAGAGCAGTATTTCAAGTCCACCGAGGAGATGGTCGCGCTTTTCGCCGACCTTCCCGAAGCGCTCGAGAACGCGGTCGAAATTGCCAAGCGCTGCAATCTGCAGATCACTCTCGGCAAGAGCTACCTGCCCGATTTTCCGACTCCGGATGGCGTCACCCTTGCCGATTTCCTGCGCCAGGAAGCCGTCGCCGGCCTCGAAGTGCGCTTGCAGCAGCTTTTTCCGGATGCCGCGGAGCGCGCTGCGCAGCGGCCGGCTTACGATGCGCGCCTGCAGCTCGAGACGGACACCGTCGTGCAGATGGGTTTCCCCGGCTACTTCCTGATCGTTGCCGATTTCATCAACTGGGCCCGGCACAACGGCTGTCCGGTCGGACCGGGGCGTGGTTCCGGCGCCGGTTCGGTGGTCGCCTACGCCCTGGGAATCACCGACCTCGATCCGCTGCGCTACGCGCTGCTTTTCGAGCGTTTTCTCAACCCCGAGCGGGTGTCGATGCCCGACTTCGACATCGACTTCTGCCAGGACAATCGCTGGCGGGTGATCGAATACGTGCGCGAAAAGTACGGCGCCGCGGCGGTCTCGCAGATCGTCACTTTCGGCACCATGTCCTCGAAGGCGGTGATTCGCGACGTCGGGCGCGTGCTCGACCTGCCCTACACTTTCTGCGACCAGCTTTCCAAGCTGATCCCGGTGGAAACCAACAAACCGCTGTCGCTGGCCAAATCACTGCTCGCCGAACCGCAGTTGCAGGCGCGCATCGATGAGGAAGAGGAAGTCAGGGATCTCTTCGACCTCGCGGCCCGTCTGGAAGATCTGACGCGCAATGTCGGCATGCACGCCGGCGGCGTGCTCATCGCGCCCGGCAAGCTGACCGACTTCTGCCCGATCTATTCGGCGGACGGCGGTGGCTCGGTGGTTTCGCAGTACGACAAGGACGATGTCGAGAAAATCGGCCTGGTGAAGTTCGACTTCCTCGGCCTGCGCAATCTGACGATCATCGAACTGGCGCTCAAGTACGTCGAGCAGCTGAGCGGCGAGCGCCCGGATTTGGCGAGCCTGAGCTTCGATGATCCCAAGACCTACCAGATTCTCAAGGACGGCAATACCACCGCCATCTTCCAGGTGGAATCGGAAGGCATGAAGAAGCTGGTGCGCAAGCTCGCGCCCGACCGCTTCGAGGACATCATCGCCGTGCTCGCGCTGTACCGGCCGGGTCCGCTCGGCTCGGGAATGGTCGACGACTTCATTCTGCGCAAAAAGGGTCAGCAGAAGATCGACTACTTCATCGACGACCTGAAGGCCTGCCTCGAACCGACTTACGGGGTCATCGTCTATCAGGAACAGGTGATGCAGATCGCGCAGATCATCGGCGGCTATACGCTGGGTTCCGCCGACCTCCTGCGCCGCGCGATGGGCAAGAAAAAAGCCGAGGAGATGGCCAAGCATCGCGACATGATGCGTGACGGGGCGAAGATCAAGGGCTACGACGAAAAACTGGTAATGCAGCTTTTCGACCTGATGGAGAAGTTCGCCGAGTACGGCTTCAACAAGTCGCACACCGCCGCCTACGCGGTGGTCACCTATCACACCGCCTGGCTGAAGGCACACCACTGCGCGGCCTTCATGGCGGCGACCCTGTCGTCGGACATGGACAACACCGACTCGGTCAAGATTGCCCACGACGACGCGCTCAACAACGGTTTGCAGATGCTTGGCCCGGACATCAACGCCTCGCAGTATCGCTTCACGCCGGTCGATCGACAGCGCATTCGCTACGGACTCGGCGCGGTCAAGGGGACTGGCGAACAGGCGGTGAATACCATCATCGAGGCCCGTGCAGCGGCTGGCCCGTTCAAGGATCTTTTCGATTTCTGTCGGCGCTCGGACAAGCGCATGGTCAACCGGCGCACTATCGAGGCGCTGATTCGTGCCGGCGCCTTCGACGCGCTCGATGATCATCGAGCGCGTCTGCTGGCCTCGGTCGGCATCGCCATCGAAGCCGCCGAGCAGGCCGAGCGCAACGCCATGCAGGTCAGCCTGTTCGATCTCCTCGAATCGGATGGTGACGCGGACGGTAGAGCGCACGGCCCGCGCTACGTCGAAGTGTCGCGCTGGAGCGAACGGCAGCGGCTCAACGAGGAAAAAATCGCCCTCGGCTTCTACTTTTCGGGTCACCCTTTCCACGAACTGCAGGCCGAAGTGTCCCGTTTTGCGCACAAGCCGCTGGCTGCGCTGGAGGCGCGCAAGGAGCCGCAGTTCCTCGCCGGCCTGGTGGTCGGCGTGCGCAGCAAATTCACGGCGCGCGGCAAGATGGCCTTCATTCAGCTCGACGACGGCAGCACTTCGCTCGAAGTCTCGGTGTTCAGCGAGTTGCTCGATGCCGAACGCGCCAAGATCAGGGAAGACGAGGTGCTGATCGTCGAAGGCAAGGTGCAACGTGACGATTTTGCCGGCGAAGGTCGCCTGAAAGTCGTTGCCGAACGCCTGTTGACGCTGGCCGAAGCGCGTGGCCGCTTTGCTCGCCATCTGCGCCTGACACTCAACGGTCAGGCCAGTGGCGGCAATGCCCGGGCCGCGGCACAACGCCTGCACAGCCTGCTGGCACCGTACACTCCGGGCAATTGTCCGGTACGGCTGGCTTATCACAACGGCGAGGCGACTTGCGAACTGGCGTTCGGTGAAGCCAGTCGGGTGCGCCTCGAGGACGATCTGCTGACCACTTTGCGCGCCTGGCTGAGCACGGAAAACGTCAGCGTCGACTACCCCTGAGCGAGGCCATGAAAATCCCCTTAATAATCGACCAGGCGCTGCTCGATAGCGTCAGTCTCGAAGCCAGTCGCAGCCCCCGCCAGCGCAAGAACCGCAACTTCCACGCCGACGATGCGGCGCCCGCACATCGCTTGCTCAACGCCATTGAGCCCGGCTCCTACCTGATGCCGCATCGTCATCTCGACGCCAACAAGGACGAAACGATGATCGTTCTGCGCGGCCGCCTGGGTGTCGTTTTCTTCGACCAGCTTGGCCAGGTGCAGCAGACCGTGGTGCTGGCGCCAACGGGCCCGGTTTGCGGCGTCGACATCCCGCACGGCGTGTATCACACGATTCTGGCGCTCGATCCCGGGACGGTGATGCTCGAAGCCAAGGGCGGTCCCTACCTGCCGCTCGCCGAGGCTGAACGTGCGCCATGGGCGCCCGCCGAAGGGGCCCCGGAGGTGGCCGCTTACGCGCGCTCATTGCGCGAGCGCTTCGCGTAGCGAAACGGCAGTCCGGCGACTTGCAGGCGACTTGCCCGGATCATCCCTCTTTGGGCTTGCTGGCCAGCCGATCCGGTACCGTCAGGTTCCAGTGGATGGCCGCTGCGCGCAGCGCGAAGATAAGCACTATTGCCGTCGCCGCGCCGAGCGATCGATACTCGGGAGCGAATGCCAGTAGCGCCACGTAAAGTGCACAGCCGAAGCTTATCGGTATGGCGTAGATCTCGCGCGTCATCAAGAGCGTTTGTCTTCCCGCCAGTACGTCACGAATCAGTCCGCCACCAATCGCCGTGATGATCCCCAGGATGACCGGGGCCAGTGGCCGGCCGAAGTCCAGTGCCCAGACCTTGTCGGTCGCCGCGATCGCAAACAGGGAAGCGCCGAGCCCATCGAGATAGAGCATCAGGCTGTAGATCTCTTTGCGCGTAAACAGCGAGTTGGCAGCGAAGGTAGCCAGACTGGCAGCCAGCGCGACCCAGATATAGGCCAGATCGGCGGCCCAGAAGACCGGCACGCCGAGGATGATGTCGCGGATCGTGCCGCCGCCGATGGCGGTGATGATTCCGAGGACCGTCGCTCCGAAGAAATCGATGCCGCGGGGCGCCACGGCAAGCACCGCGGTGACTGCGAAAGCGGCCGTGCCCGCCATCCCGACCCAGTAAGTGAGCGCATTCAATAGCGATATCCCTCCGAAAAAGCTGGTACGTGTTTTTTTTCTGGTGGTGGTGCCGTTCAGGGCGCTTGCTCGGCGGCCGTTCCCGGCCGACAGGGTCGCGCGGCCGGGCTTGTCGATCTCGATCCGCTGTTTTACGGTGACATTATCGGCGCTTACGGGCCTTCTCAAACGCCCTGCTGGGCAGCGAAGGCGCGAGTCGTGCAGCGGATCTCTCGTACAATCGGGAACCATCGGGATGGACTCCCCTGACGGAGCCGCAGGCGCCGAAGTCCGCTCAAAGTCCGCGAACGCTTCCCCTGCCGGTCGATGGCTTGATTAGCCACCGCCTGAGCTTGCCCCCGACAATACATGAGGCCTGTCCGATCACTGCCATGCAAACGACAACCAAGGTAAACGCCAAGCGCGCTTGGGCAAAGTACGTCCTGCTCGCACTGGCGGCGCTGATTCTTGCCCTGGTCAGTGCCGCGAGCTGGTTTGTGCTTGACGGTGAGCGCATGCGCGTGGCGCTCGAAAAAGGCGTCACCGCCCTGAGCGATCGCCCTTTCCACGTCGACGGCGATTTGGCGATCAGTTTCGGTCGCATCACGACCGTTCGTGCTGCCAATATTCGCTGGCTGAATCCGGCATGGAGCAAGCAGCCGGACATGCTTTCGGCAAGGAATCTGTCGCTCTCCATCGACCTCTGGAGTCTTTTTCGCGGCCCGATCGTGATCAGCATGGCGCAGGCTGACGACGCCAGGCTGCTCTTCGAGTGGAGCGAAGAAGGGCAGTTCAACTGGGCAATGGGGAACAGCGACAGGAGCAAATCTGACGAGCGCTCAGGTCCGCTGCGCCTGGTTCTCGGTCAAACCGAACTGCGCAATGTCCAGATCCGCGTCCGTCACCCCGGTATGACTGACGAGTTGCTTGTCGACCTTGTCCAGGCAAGCCAGCAACAAGATGCGGAAGACATGCTGCTGATCAGCACCGACGCCGTGATCGACAAGCGCCCGATCAAGGTAAACGGTCGCGTCGGTCCTTTCCACGAGCTCATCGCCGGGGGGGCGATAAACTACGCCTTCGATCTCGAAGGGCCGAACGTCAGCCTGAAAGCAAGCGGCCATCTCGATCGCCTGAGCGATCCGAGAGCGCCGCGCATGAATGTCGATCTGTTCGCGACCGACGCTGCTGACGTCTTGCGTACCCTCGAGCTTCCCGAACTGACCACCGGCAATATCGAGCTGCACGCCGGGATTGCGCCTGGCGGCGAGCATCTGGACGGTACGCTGCAGGGCAACTTTGGCGCCTTCAAGCTGGATGGCAAGTTGACGACGACGAGTCTCTCTTCGCTTGACGATTTCTCCCTGCTGTTGCACTCGGACGGTCCCGGTGTGGCTGCCTTCGGCAAGCTGCTTGGCGTCGATCGTCTGCCAAACGAACCCTACTCCTTGCAGGTCGATGTCAGTCGGAATGGCAAGGAGCTGCAAGTCAGGCAGCTGTCGTACACCAGCGACGGTCTGCTGATCAAGGCATCAGGCGCGGCGTACAGCTTGCCGGAACTCGGCGACCTCGATCTCGATATTGACGCCAAGGTGGCCAACTTGCAGAGCTTCGGCAAGCTGTTATCGCTGCCGTCCTTGCCGACATTGCCACTGACGGTCAAAGCCAGCGTGAAGCGCAAGGGGGTCGGCGGTGGCAACGAGTTGCAGGGCGACTTCGCCCTCGGCAATATCGCCGGCGAAGTATCCGGCAAGCTGAGCGACCGTAAGAATCTGGCCGGCTCCACCTTCAGCTATCGTGCCGGCTCAGCGGACCTGCGCGAACTGGCACGGGCGCGTGGTATCCCTCTGCCCGCGGAGAGCCCGCTTCCCGCACGCTTGAACGGCGAGCTGGCGCTGCTTTCGGAGCAGCTACGGATCGACCGCTTTGCTGCGGACATTGCCGACAATCATTTGTCCGCCAGCGGGCAGATCGACTTCCGATCCGCCGACACGCTTGTTGAACTGGAACCGCAGATAAAAGGCGCGGACCTGCATCGCCTGGCGCGATTCCTCCTTGGCGAAGAGAAAGCCGTTTATTTTCCCGTTGGACCCTATGCGCTTGGCGGCAAGTTGAGGCTCCAGGGTTCTCGGCTGCAGTTCAACAGTAAGGACGCACAGGCGGGAAACAGCGTGCTTGGCTTCGCTGGTTCGCTCGATTTTGGGAAAAAGACGCCCAGTGTGGATGCCAGGGTCACCGCCAAGGGCGGGAGCCTTGCGGCGCTCCTCAAGCCGGAGATTCTCGAGGGCGTGCCGGCGGCGGCGTTTTCGCTGAGTACCACTTTGGCAATGTCCGATCAGGGAATGGTGCTGAAGGACCTGCAGTTCTCGCTGGCAGATAGCACTTTGACCGGGCAGCTGTCGACGGGCTGGCCTCGCGAGCCCGAACGGATCGGCTTCGATTTGATTGCCGCCGGCAGCGATCTGCGCGCCTCCTTGCCGGCGACTCCTGGCTACGTCGCCGCGCCGGTTGCCTTTCGCGTCGAAGCCAAGGGCACGGCTGACCCGGCCAGTGTCCAAATCGAGCGACTGGATGGCAAACTCGCGGAGGCCACTATCGCTCTCGCCGGCAAGCTGGTCTTGAAACCGGTTTTCTCGGCCGATGCTCTCCGCCTGTCGTTGAAGGGGCCGAAATTGTCGGCGCTTGGCAGCCTGACGGCGTGGCCCGTGGTCGATTTGCCCTTCGCGGTCAGCGGCACCATGACCGGCAGCAAGGATAGCGCGCGCATGGACGATTTTCAGGCCACCCTTGGCAACAGTGACCTCAAGGGAAGTTTGCGCATTACGACGACGGCGAAGCCACGAATCGATCTCGACGTTCGCTCGGACTACCTGGATTCCCGCTTGCTGCGGGCGTCTCCGAACGCGTCGGCCGATGCGGCGAGTGCGGTCAATAAAGCAAGTGAAGCAAGTGAGGCGAGTGCGGCGAGTGCAGCGAAAATGGCGAAGCAGGACGACAAGAGCGGCAAGCTCTTCTCGGATAAACCGCTGCCTTTGGAAGTGCTGCGCACTTTCGACGGGACCCTGCTGGCGTCGCTCGCCAAGGTGGAAGGCGTACAACAGCAGCTACAGGACGTTCACGCCAGTGCGAGCCTGCAAGACGGCCTGCTGGTGGTGAAACAACTGCAGGGCCAGGGGCGGCAGGGCAAAGTGACTGCAAACTTCACGCTCGATGTCCGGGATGAGCAGCCGGTCGTCAAAGGGCAGCTCAAGGCGAGTGACGTGATTTTCTTTGTTCGCGGCATGGCCAAGGAGGATGAAGCCAGGCTCCCGCGTCACACCCTCGAAAGTCACTTTTCGGCAAGTGGGAACAGCATCAGCGCCTGGGCCGCAGCGCTTGACGGCTATTTCTGGCTGCGCAGTTCCCCGGGGCAATTTCGCTCGCTGGACATGGACGTGCTGTTCGGCGATTTCGCCTCCCAGTTGTTCAGCACGCTCAATCCCTTTGCCAAAAAGAACACCTACTCGACCCTGAGCTGCGCCGGCGTTTACCTCGAGGCCAGCAAGGGACATGTCGAGACCGCGCCTGCCGTGGTTCTGCAAACTGACCGGCTTTCCGTTGTGTCGCGAGGAACGATCGACCTGCGCTCGGAGAAGATCGACTTCACCTTCAGAGTCGCACCGCTGCAAGGAGTCGGCTTCAGTGCCGGAGACCTGATCAAGCCCTTCATCAAGCTGGGCGGCACTTTGACAGCCCCGGCGCTGGATCTGGATGTCGCCAACGCCGCGGTTGAAGGAGGCGTTGCCGTCGCCACTTTCGGGGCATCGCTGCTCGCCGGCAGTCTCTGGGATCGCTGGATTAGCTCGCCCGGGGCCTGCGCGAAGATCGAGGAGGAGGCACGCAAGCTTCGCCTTTCGCGAGGCGAGAAGGATGTGCCCGGGTTGTGACCTCAGGATGGCTATGTTATGTGTACCGCCTTACGCCAGTCAGCGAGCAGTGACCGGTGGGCGAATCGGGGCCTTGGAGGGCACGAATTTGACGGCCGCGAAGCAAAGGTGACTGGCCTGTGCCAATAGCCTGTGTGCCTGTCCTCAAGAGGTTGTTACAGATGAAAATCACGGCATCCTGGCCCTTACGGCTTGCCTTGGCGTTGCTGCTGCTGCTCGTCGTCCCGGTCGGCGTGGCCCTCAGCCGCCATTTGAGCGACGACAGCCGCCCAGGCGACTGGCGAAGCGCCCGGCACGATAGCAGCGGGCAGGCGCCCGATGCACGCAACACGCCGGAGGCCTTGATCCAGGTCTATGCGGCGCGCGCTTTCGGTTGGCGCGGCGTCTTCGGAGTGCATACCTGGATCGCCACCAAGGAAAGCGATGCCGACCGCTACACCCGTCTGGAGGTGGTCGGCTGGGGCGTAAGCCGGGGCATGGATGCGGTGCGCATCCACGACGGAGAAGCTGACGGCTATTGGTACGGCAGCGAGCCGACGCTGCTTCGCCAGCTCCGTGGCGGCGTCGAGGTGGACGCGCTGATTGCCCGCCTGCACACAGCGGCGCGTGCCTATCCGCATAATCACGAATATCGACTGTGGCCGGGTCCGAACAGCAATACCTTCATCGCCTACCTGGGCCGAGCCGTTCCGGAGCTCCATCTCGACCTGCCTCCGACGGCAATCGGCAAGGACTACCTGCCGGACGGTGGTCTCGTGGCCAGCGCACCGAGTGGCGGTGGTTTGCAGTTTTCCCTGGTCGGCCTGCTCGGCGCGACGATCGCCGCCGAAGAAGGCATCGAGGTGAACCTGCTCGGCTTGTCGCTCGGCATCGATCTCTCGCCGCCAGCGCTCAAGCTGCCCGGGGTGGGCCGAGTGGGGATGTCGGAGGTCGATTGACGGCTCGTCGAGACGCCGGGGGTTGGCCCGACGATGGTGCCGGTCATGGCCGGTGCAGGCCCGACAAATGTTCACGAAAGCGGATCAACGGAAAGATGGCCAAGCGTTCCCTCGATGTATTGCTGAGTATCGTTGCGGCGCTGGTTCTGGCGCTTCCCATCGTCGTCATCGCCCTGCTCGTGCGTCTGACTTCGCCCGGTCCGGCGCTCTACTGGTCTGACCGGGTTGGCAAGGGCAACCGCGTATTCCGGATGCCCAAGTTCCGCAGCATGCGAGTGGGAACGCCCGTAGTCGCGACTCACCTGCTACAGGATCCGAAAGCCCATCTGACTCCCATCGGCTCCTTTCTTCGCAAGAGCAGTCTGGACGAGCTGCCTCAACTCTGGAACATTCTGAAAGGCGAGATGAGCTTCGTCGGCCCGCGTCCTGCGCTGTTCAATCAGGAGAGTCTCATTGCCTTGCGTACGAAGTACGCTGTGCACGAGTTGCTGCCAGGGCTGACCGGCTGGGCGCAGGTCAATGGGCGAGATGAATTGCCGATTCCAGAAAAGGTAAAGCTGGATGTCGAATACCTTCGTCGGCGGTCGCTCGGGTTCGACCTGTATATCCTATGGCGGACCTTGGTGAAGGTTGCACGGCGCGACGGAGTGTCACATTGATGCTGCTGCCGCCTCGTTTCGTGGGGAGCGGGCGCCGCATTGATAACGACTGGCCGCGTCAAGAATTTCCCACCGTCCCCGGGCGTTTTTTTCATTCGCCGGGCAAGGTGGTGCGTCATGCCAGGTCCCGGGTGTTGCCAATCGCCGAAACCGTCGACTCGTTCCGCCGCCTCCGCACCCGCAGCTTCGCGCAGGCTGCGGCAGCCTTTTAATAGCCGCGACCGCTGCTCGACACTTCGGCAACGATTCCTCCGCGCACCCTTGCGTGAGCGTCGGTTTGTTCGGAAGTTATGCCCGCATGCTATCTGGAGCCGGCGCTCCAGCCTTGGCGTGCCTCGGCGATCGGTCGGCGACGATGTCAAGCATTGCATTTGGGACGAGGCATTTTCAGTATTTTCCAATTCAGGTATGAGGTCGATCCAAACCCCTCCACGCCACCGCGCAAGGAGCCGACCAGCGATGCTTTGCACTCGTGCTGTGGCACCGCGATGGCGATCGTCGGGCCGCGGATTCGATCGACATCGCCCGCAGTCGTCGCTGCTCCAGCGCTCGTCGCGGTCGCCATCTGGTCATGTAGGACTCCCTCACAGCGCTGTCTGGCCGCGTTCGGGACTTCAGCTTCCCCAAGCTGATTGATGCCGTAGCACGGAATTCAGTGGCCGGAACGCTAAAACGCCCGGATTTGGGAGATCTTCGCTGCCTGCGCCGCAGCGCGCCGCAACTTCTCATTCCCGGCCCTCCGGCATTCATGCCTGCGGGGTAAATCCAAAAAAGATATTTGCAGAGGGGCGCTCAGCCCTCCGGCCCGGGCTCGTCCAACAAACGGATCAGATCGTGGCTGCGCATGATCTATCCTTATTCGTTAGATTTCACGAATTATTGTTGAGCGGCGTAACTCATCTTCAGGAAAAACTCTGCCAGTTTTTAAGCACGCGTATATATGATCAAAAACCAAGCCAGGCTTCCCTTTTTCTTTACCACTCCGAAAATATGAATGTCCCTTCGGATTGTCATAAGTATTGTTCACGTCGTCGCAGTCCACTACATAGACATTTTTTGGCGTCATCTCCATGTTTTCCGGCCCGGTATGTCCCAAGCGACGAGAGGCAATCTTATTTTTCAAGTTTGCTGCTTTGCTTGCGCGCAAGGCCAAGTCATCTGAAGCAAAATAAACAACTACATTCCGCGATGCGTCACAGATTAATTTGGCTCTCTCAGTCCGATGAATGGACTCGTTCTCTATGTCTGCTGCAACGAGAAACGTATTGCGGAAGATGAGTGGGACGCCGTGGGCGAGATCATATTTATCCCATGCGCACAGAGTTTCTCGGAGCACTCTATTTCCCATGGAGTGGGCAAGAACGTTGATTCGTTTTAGGCAAGGGTCAGTATCTGGTGAGTTTAGATCTGACTCTCGCCACTCAATGAATCGACTTAACGCCCTTGATAGCGATAATGCACTTCCGTCAGCGGACTTCTGATCGTCCCAATAGTCCTTGATAATTCCAAAGTCGTTATCACACGGCCAGATTACTGGAACCACCAAAACCTCTTCTGCATCCTTTTGATCACATAGATTTTGAAACTCAGTAGCGGCTTCAAAGATATCGTCTGGAAGATTGGAGAAACCATGAATGTAGAGCACGATTTGGCGGTATTTAGAGCATTTCAGTTCTGATAGGAAGTTCATTCCGCCAACCTCCGTGAGGCTTCCGTCAGCATTTCTCCGGCAGAAATATACGGAGTTGCTTGGGGCGTTACTTTTCAAATCAAACTCAAATTTTCTACCTGCTTTTGTTTGAATCGAACCCTTTGGAAACCTATTCGTTATGAACAGCATGGCAATTCCTCCGTGTGGACTATCGGGTTGGGCTATCTGTGTTTAAGAAACTCATCAAGCGCGAGGCCAATGTCTTTGGCGATTTGACGGAGCAAGATCGGTGAGATGTCTCGATCTTGATGAAACGGCACGGTGGTGCAGCGACCGGCAGCATTGCGAAATTGTTTATGCGAGCCACGTTGGCGCACTTCCGTGAAGCCGAGTCGGAGAAGAATGGCAATAACCTCGGTGGGCTTGAGGACGGGAACATTGCCCATAGCTCAAGCTACGGCAACGTTTTGAACCCCAACAAACTCGGATTCAAGAGTGGGTTCGCCGTCTTCCAGAAGCATTGTGATCACGTCGTGGAGATTGTGATTGATTTCATCCAACGTTTCTCCCTGGGAATGAGCACCGGGAAAACCGGGAACGAAACCTACGAACAGGCCTGTTTGTGGGCACCGTTCGATTACCGCTGAATAGACTTTCATGGCTGGCTCCGAAATCATTTGCGAAAGCAGATTATCGTTCTACGCTCTGCGATAGGCAACCGACGATGCCCAAAGTAAAGGTGACCGGCGCTGCGCGGCTCTATCGCGCAGCGTCCAGAGAGCGAAGCGAACGGGGTCGACCGACGGGTTGGGCGTCATCTTCGGCCTACACTGGAAATCTTTCGAACTCAGGAAGTTCATTAATATGCTTCATCCAGCCGAGCCGTTCGGCCGTCTGTATTTGTACTGTTGGTGGTAGTGCCTCGGGATGGTCAAGTGTTGAGGACTGTACGTCGACAAGTCCAGGGAGTACTCCTGCATTCCGGTAGAACAACCCGCTTCCGCAGTCAGCGCAGAAACTCCGCATAGCAGTACCTGAGGAGTTAATCGTCTTTGGCCGCCCTTTCGTCAGGGTCAAGGCAGTTTCGGGAAACATCGCCCAAGCCACCATGGGCGCGCCTGTGCTTCGTCGGCAGTCGCTGCAGTGGCACAATGCCACGGCCTTTGGTTCACCCGAGAGCTGATAGCGAATGGCGCCACATAAGCACTGTCCAGAGTAGATCATAACGGAAACTCCTTGGTATTCCACGAATAATCACCAAACGCCAACCAAATTCCATAAATCGAAGAACTCATCGCAGCCTTAAGTGGCGAGATCCCTGTGGCGCCCAACGTAGAGCTAACCGGCGCTGCGCGGCTTTATCGCGCAGCGTCCAGCGACCGGAGGGGGCGGGGTCGACCGCCGGGTTAGCGCTATTTGCTGGGAGAGGACGGTTCATTTGCATTATCTGACGCCAAGCGTTGCAAGAACCAGCCTGTGAAGTAGAGCAGGCCGAACGTGGGGATGGCGATGACGGCGTAAGCTGCAACCCACGATAGATTGGCAAGCAGTGAGCCAAGCCCAAGGAATTGCAGTGCTCCGCCTTGAAGGGCGATAGGCAGTTGGAGAAAGACAAACTGCCCTTTGAGGTCACCACCAGCGGAGAACGCTAACGCAAGACAGATACAGATCGCTGTCGCGTAGATTGCACAGAAGAAAAGACCGACTCGGCTCATAGCGCTAACGTTTAGTCGACACCGATTTCGGTGTATATCTCGGCGTGTGCGGGTGTATACCCGTGTCCGGTAGATGTAAGTAACTGATTTTCATAGGGGTGCCAGACATGAATGCGCCTGACGACTCGCAAAACACGCCTCCTGAACCTAGGCTTCTCGACCAACTCCGAGATCGCATCCGCCTCAAGCACTACAGCATACGAACTGAGACCCAGTATGTCCACTCGGCCAGGCGGTACACAGCCCTGAAGCATGACCCAGCCGAATCGGGCCCGTTTGCCGGTTACGCCCGCTTTTGCGGTCGAGGCGGTCAGATTGCGGTTGGCTGGGGACGAAGGGCGGGGGAAATGGAGTCAGTCAGGAGGATGTCGAAAGGCTTCTTTTGGGCTTCGGTACGATAGCCAGGCGAGCTTTTCCGGACGCGGCTACACCGCGCTTGAGAGGATGTTTCGGTGATGCCTGAGTGAGGTCACTCAAGTTGAAGCAGGAATGGCTCGGCGAGGAGCACGCGAATGCGTGCTGGGTCGAGCCAGGGGGCGGCGCAGGAGCTTCGGATGAAGGCGATGGCACCGCGCACGCCGAGTTGCTGATAGAGCTCGCGTAGCTGTCGGCTGAAGCGTGCCAGGGTATTGAACACATGCGCCAGGCGCATCAGGAGGTGATAGTCCTGCATGGCATTCCAGTTGAAGGCGAAGGCGTGCTCGTAGTGGTAGCCCTTGGTGCTTTTCGATTAGGAAGCCCGCTTCGATGCACCAGCGCTGGCGGGCGCCGAGGTTGCAGCGCTCATGGACCGGGCATTTCAGCAGCAGGATCGCGTGCCCCGGCAGCGAGAACGACAGTCCCGCAGGAACGCCCATCAGGCTCGGACCGGGAAAGCTGTCGAGCACCAGTTTCCAGCGCGCGGTGACGAACTGGCGGCCGGTGAGCGTCTCCGCGGCTTGCCGTGCCGCCGAGATCAGCGAAGCAATCAGCGCATCGTCGTCGGCAGACTCCACCCGCAGGTGGCGCTTGGCCTCGGCGAGCGACACTGGTTCCTCTGCGGCTGGAGTGATGAGTTGCAGCGGCATGGGATCAGATCGCCTGGACCACCGCGGCCTGGTTGAAGACCTCCGCCGTGGCGTAGCGCGGATGCACCCCGATGAGCTTGCCGGCGACGATGCTCGCGGCGACCTCGACGGTCAGCGACAGACGCAGGAACGCGAAGCCGTTGTTGCTGTCGAGGTTCTCGGGCCTCAGGTTGATTAGCGCCTGCTTGTTGTCGCCGGTACCGGTGGCGTCCCGCGCCTGCTGGATCTTGGCGTCCAGGGTCGCTGCGGCGCCGAGGACGCCGGTCTCGACCACCGCCAGAAACGCATGGAAATTGACGACTGACACCCAGGCGGTGGTGACCGTGCCGGCCGCCCGGCTGGCCGGGTCGATGGTAGCGAGAATCGACAGCGTTTCGCTGCCCTTGATGTTGGGGTACATGGATGTCTCCTGTGGGAAGCGGAAGGGAAAGCCACGGGGCGCGGTGGTCCCGCTGTGGTTCCTGCCCGCGCCTATCGCGCGGCAAGCTGGATGTAGGGCGAGAGCGCGTTGGCTCCCTTGGCCGGGGCGATCGGGTTCTGGATCTTCGATTGGCCGTCCATGCGGAAGGTCGTGCGAAAGGCGGTCAGGTCCGCGTCGAAGTAGAGGTGCATCGAGGTCGCGGTCTGCATGCCGCCGGCCTTGGTGATGGTCTGGTAGTACGAGAGGTCGACCAGCAGCACGTCGCCCTGTGACGAGAAGGTGTTGGCGTGTTGGGAAACGAACACCGGGCGACCGAGCAGCGTGCCGTAGGGCGAGAACTGGATGCCGCCGACCGACTGGCGGACCGGCAGGTAGATCGGGTAGTTGCCGAGCGTCAGGGTGAAGAGCGCCGGCAGGACATCGTTGTTCACGATCCAGACAGCGTTGGTGAACGACCCTGGAGGCAGGCGGGCGATCATCTTGGCGAGGTTCTGCGTCAGCAGGGTTTGCGTCGCTTGACCGGACTCTTTGGCCACCGTGACGATGGCACCGCCGTTCATGCAGCCGAGCGGGATGCCGTTGCCGGCGCCGAAGAGAATCGACTCGTTGGCTTTCCAGCGAATCGACACCGCCACCTTCTCCGGCAGGTAGCTGGTCAACGCGTTGGCGTCGTCGAGCAACTCGTCGGTGGTCGGGACCAGGGCCATCAGTTTCTTCAGGCGCAGAGTGGCCAGACCCAACACCGGCTTGGTGGGCATTCCCGAGGATGCCTCTCCTTGCCAGTAGGCGCGGATGCCGTTGGTGCCCCAGGGCGTTGTCTCGTCCTTCGGAAACGCCATGCTGTTGCCGCTGATCTCGACGTTGTCGGTGAGCGGCAGGAGGGAATCCTCGCCGAGCGACAGCCTGAAGATCTCCTGCGAGAACTGCGGCGGAACGAGAAAGCCGCCGTCCTGACCGACGGCCTCGTTGCCGTAATTGCTGGGCGCGGCGGCGCCGATGCCGCCGAGCAGTAGCCGGGCGTCGATCGACTGGCCGGGTTTGTCGGCCTGGTACACCGCCTGCATCAATTCGCCGACCGATCCGAAGCCACGGCGGGGATCCGCTTCGCGGTTGTCGGTGACGATCGGGCCGATGACGTGGTCGACACCGATGCGTGCTTCGTCGGCGATCAGGGCGGCTTCGCGGTCGATGGCCGCTGAGGCGGCGTCGATGCGGGCGCGCAGGGCGTCGAAGGCGGTGACTTCGTCGTCGGTCAGGTCGCGGTTCTCCGAAGCGGCGAGGTCGGTGAGGCCGCGGGCTTCTTTGACCAGGGTGGTCTTGCGAGCCTGAAGCTCCCGCAGTTGCTTGCTCATGTGGTTCTCCAAAAGCAAGAACCCGCACGGGGCGGGTTCAATGGGCATAAAAAAACGCCGGGAGGCGGTTGGGGTGGGGGACGGGCAAGGGGTCGTTTCAGAACGGGGCGGGGGGCACGGGAGAGGCGCTGGAAAACACATCAGCAGTTCTCACGAGCGCCATCTGAATACGTGAAGCAAGCGGCGCTTCGATTGTTTTTGGCGTAGCGTGCCAGGGCACTCGCTAACCTCCATGGTCTTGAAAAGCAGGCGTTCAACGTCCAGGCTAAGCTACCGGCTACCCGGCACGAGATCCGATGGCGCGAGCGTTCGGTTGGACCGCTTTAGCCGCGACCTTGGCTACGTGCCGAGTGAGGTATTCCTCGATTTGTAACAGCCGCATCACAGGACACTGAAGCTCTGAGGTTGCTGTACTGGCAAACTTACGCATCTCTTGAAGGCACGAAAGGAAAGCATCATTTACCACGCACTCAAGCTCAACGTCGTGTGACGATTTGATACTCGCTTTGATGGCGGCAAGGTGCCCAAGCTGGTTGTAAATCGCTTGGCCCTGACTGTCTTTAACTACCGGGCTCCAAAGCATGAAGTGGCGGTCGTAGTCCGACAGATACTTGTTGGCGTACTCGATGTCTCTTGAAAATTTGTCGGTGAGCTTCTGTACGTTGTTGGGCCGTTTATCCTTGACGTATTGAAGCCCTGTAGTGAGGTGAATGGCAACCTCACAAATGTAGACTTGCTTATCTTTGAGATTGATGCCCACGACGTCGATCTCGCCGTGAGCCTCGATGGTATATAGATTGGTTTGAATGAAGTCACATTTGCGGATGTACCTCAAATATGACGAAACCAACTGTTCTCCGACATTCAGCACCACGATTTCCCTAGCAGCGAACGCGTTTGACATGAGAGGAGTGCCGCGCCTTGCTGGGGCACGTCATCTCGATTGAACGTAGAGCGCACTTCACAGAGTGCTCGCGCAATCCAGACGCTCAGCAATTGACAAGGAGAGAGGAAGCACTTTGATTCGACAGGGCTTGTGCTTTCGTCGGACAGCATCTCATGCAATATGAATTGAAGTTGAGCACCATCCTAGAAGCTCAGCGTAGCCGCTTTTTCGTTCTCCACGAACACGAAGCACCTTGTGGAAGAACTGACTAATCCTGTGTTGGTGGAACAACTGGCGGTGATCCTCTTGCCACGATATGACGAACGGAACTCTCCATCTCCAGAAAGAAGAGAAAGGCGCTCATCAATCACCTTCGTGCCGTTGATCAGAATTTTTACGTTGGTGAAATCGAACAACTCACCGCTGATCTCCCAGGGAGCTTCGGTGGAGCCAGATGAGCGATAGCCCTGGCTTGGCGCGACAGTTGTGCAAGCCGTGGCGAAAAGCGCAAGCAGAGAAGCAAACGAACGCAAGGTCATTGCCACTGCCCTTCATTGTTGATGTTGATGTAACCTCAGCGGCCATTGCTCGCTTGGACAGAGGCTAGCCCTTCGCCGAAAAATCTCCCACCTGGGTTTCGACGAGTGCATGTCATTATGACAGAATCGCAAGGGCATTCCTCGCCTGTGCTAGGCGGGACGCTCGCGGTCTGGCAATGAACCTGGCATCCCGCCGCATCTTCCTGACGACATCGTCGAACGTGACCATCCCATCGATCATGCCTTGCGCCTTTGCCGCATCCGCACCGAGCACACGACCCTGACCCATCCCCTCGCGCACCTGGGAAATCGGCACCCCACGCCAGCGCGCCACCGCCTTGGTGAAGGACGCGTAGTAGTCATCCACGCGCGACTGCATGAAGCCCTGCGCCTCCTCGTCGAGCGGCACATACGGATTGCCCTCGACCTTGTATTTGCCGGCCGAGATCAGCGTCGGTGACGCCCTTGGTGACAAACGCCTGCGAGTAATCGAAATGCGCCTGCCAGACGCCGATCGAGCCGACCTCGCCGCCCGGCGTGACGTAGAACTCGGACGCCGAGCAGCCAATCCAGTAGGCGGCACTCGCGGCGAGGCTATTGGCGATCGCTACCACGGGCTTCTGTGCCCGGGCACTGACGATCTCGTCGGCGAGTTCGGAAACGCCGTAGACGCTGCCACCCGGACTGTCGATGTCGATCAGGATCTGACTGACCGAGTCATCGGCCAGCGCCTGGCGCAGGGCAGAGGCAAACTGCTGCGTGCTGACGCTACCCGGGCCCGAGACATCGTCGACCATGTTGCCGCGCTGGGTGACGACGCCGTACAAGGGCAGGACAGCAATCCCGCCACTGGACACCGCAGTGGCCGCCTGCCGGCGTGCCTCCCGCACGTTGCGGTCAGCGGCGATCGATGCCAGGACGTCCTCACCAGCCGGAATGTCCTGCGACCAGCGCGCCAGCACTGCCGCGACCGCATTCAGTCGTTCAGGCATCAGCGCCCAGGGGGTGGCCAGAAATTCAGCAACCAGCAAGTGGTGGTTCATCGTGTCATCCCCATCGTCATTCGGTCTGTGCAACTTCGCCGTCTTGCGGTCCAGTTACATCCTGCGCGGGCCGCTGCTCCTGCTCGGCATCGCCTTCCAGTTCCTCCGCCGAACCCTTCCTCGACCATGTTCAACGGCCGCAGCGGCTCATCCAGCCCGTCGAGCGGATTGAGGTTCTCGGCGATGCGCGCCTCGTTGCGCGTCAGCCAGCCGTTCTGGATTCCGCTCTGGTAGTACGACGATCGGCTGGCGGCATCGCCGCGCATCAGGTTCGCGAAGTCGAACTCGACTTCCAACTCGTCGCCATCGAGCAGCAACTCAGACTCGATGCTCGCTTCCCAGCGCTCGGCCCACGGCGTCATCGTGTGCATGACGAATTCCAGGCTCTGCTGCTCGATGTTCGAGAAGGTCGCGCGATCCAGATCCGCAATCATGTGCGGCGGCACCCGAAACAGCCGCGCGATGTCGGTGATCATGGAACTTGCGGAGTTCGAGGAACTGCGCGTCCCGGTTGGTCACGCCCACCTCGTGGAACTTCATGCCGTTTTCCAGCACCAGTACCTTGCCGCGGTTGGCCCCGGACTGCGCCGCCTGGTACGACTCGCGAAACACCTTCTTGGCCTCGCTGTCCTTGAACGACCCCGGAAACTCGATCCAGCCGCCGGTCGGCTTGGCGTCGTTGGCGAAGAAGCGCGCGCCGTAGTCCTGCGCGGCCAGCGCCATGCCCAGACTCTCTCGCGCCAGGTCGATCGGGCGCATGCCCATCAGGCCATCGGAAGACGGACCACGCAGATGCCAGATCTCGCCGCGCGGCAGTATGGCCTCTACCCCGAGCCGGTCGGTCACCCGATAGCGGTAGTCACCGGACGGCATCAGTTCCATGCGGATCCGGTCCGGGTGGACCGGCATCAGTTCGAGGATCTCGCCGCGGCGGTTGGCCACGATCCGGTTGTAGGCGTTGCCCCTGAGCGCCAGATGGCGTCCAGTCGTCGTCATCGAGCCCGTACACGATGCCAAACCGGCTGTTGTCCGCGAGCACGCCGTCGAGCAGGCGGGTGACGAAGCTGCGGATCTCGTAGCAGCTCCCCGAACGGTTGCTGCCGGCGGTGGTGATCACCCACAAGAGCGAGTTGTCGCGCTGTGATCAGGATGAACACCTGCCACGTGTCCACGTGGATCGGCTGTCCTGCCAGCGGTCCCTTGACGTGTGGCAGGCGCTCGATGAAGGTGCACAGCTTGTCGGTCAGCGTTGGGTTGAAGCGGTAGGGATTGTCCTTGCCCGTGAACCGCGCCAGATCGTCGAGTTGCCGCTGGCAGGCCTAGCGCACCCACTTGCCGGTGGAAACCATGCCAGTGACGGCGGCCCTGGCGTATTGGCGGGCGGTGGTGGTGTAGGCACTCAAGGATCAGTTTCGGGCTTCGCCGTGTATTGACAACAGATACACGCCGCCATAGGATAAGTGTGTCTGTTGTGCAGGCATCAAAGGAGAAACTCATGCGTGACGCCGCCATCAACTTGCGAGCGCTTCCCGAGCAGCGGGATCTGATTGATCACGCCGCTCAGTTGCTCGGCAAGAACCGTTCCGACTTCATGCTCGAAGCCGCCTGCGACAAGGCGCAGGCGGTGGTGATCGATCAAGTTTTTTTCAGTCTCGACGCCGACAAGTTCCGGCAGTTCACCGCCATGCTCGACGCGCCGCCGGCCGCCAATCCTGGACTTGAGCGCCTGATGGCGGTCAAGGCGCCCTGGGAAGCAGACGCCAGCAAGGCATGAACCTGCACCTCAGCGCGCCGCAGCCACTGTCGCTCGCTCATCGTCTGGATGACTTTGCGTGCGGCGAGGCCGTACTCGACGAGTGGCTGAAGCGGCGGGCCATGGCCAACCAGTTGAGCGGCGCCAGCCGCAGTTTTGTCGTGGCCGATCGGGAGCAACGCGTCTACGGCTACTACGCCATGGCCGCAGGAGCCGTCTCGCATCAGATGGCCACGAGTTCAGTGCGCCGCAATATGCCGGACCCCGTGCCGGTGATGGTGCTGGCCCGGCTCGCCGTCGATCATCGCGCGCAGGGGATCAAGCTGGGCGCTTCCTTGCTGCAGGACGCTGTCAAGCGGGCGGTGATCGTTGCGCAGAACGCCGGGGTCAGAGCATTGCTGGTGCATGCGCTCCATGACCAGGCCAGGGAGTTCTACGCGCACTACGGATTTCAGGTCTCGCCGGCGCATCCGATGACGCTGATGCTGCGTTTGAGCAGCATCGTTTCCTGAGCGCATCAGCGGGCAATCTCCGGCCAAGAGTCCGACTCGGTCGTCGATTCCGCCGGCAGCGAGAGGCGTGAGCGCGCCGCTGGGGGTCTTGATGATCATCCCGGAAACGCCGGCCTTGTTGATCCTGGAGAGTGCCTCGCGGGACAGGCCCGAACGGTTCGCCCAGCGCTCCAGCACCCCGCCATCGAGCGCCGACAGCAAAACGGGTGGCGAATTGGCTACCGCGTAGTTCCACGCTTCCTTGAAGGCACGGTCGAGGGCAGTAGCTAGACAGGATTCGATCTGGTGGATCTGCGGCGATATATTCGTCGGCCCTTTCTATCACAGCCTTCGGACCGGGGGCGCTGACAGCTATGAGGCTATCGTGGGTCTGGCGCTCCTGGAATCTACGCGCGTACTCGTGGTCTGGTCCCCGAATGCTCTCCGTTCCGACGATGTCCGAGCGGAGTTTCCGGTAGCAACCGAGCGCAACAAAAAGATTGCCGCCTACACCGTGCCGGGCGCCCCCGCCTTACCTTGCGATGGTATACCCGTGATGCGCGACCATCAGTCATTGCGGTCTTTCTTGCTGGTATGCTGAACCCCAGCGAATAAGGATAGATCGCGCATGCGCAGTGCAAGTGAGAGGGGGACGGTCATGGCTTTCATCATCAGGGGTGTCTCGACATGTCATGATCGTTAGCGAAAAAGGTACCCCGCTTCACGGCGGGCAAGGAACTACGAGAGAGAGCGGAGTCCAGCACATGACCTACAAGATCGGTCGGAATGATCCCTGTCCATGTGGCAGCGGCAAGAAATACAAGCAGTGCTGTGCAAACAGTCCCACAGACTTCGTCGAACCGGAACGGAAAGGTCATGCCGGAGCAGTCGAGCGCGCCATCGACTGGCTCATGAGCAAGCATCGCAAGGCGGTGAGCGTTGCAATTGCTGAAATGCTCTTCGATGAATTGAGCCCCGAGGACGAAGCAGCTCTGAAAGCTCAGGACCCGGAAACGTGGACCAGCATTCAGCTCAACGCCACAGAATGGCTTTTGGCCGAAGGCGAGATTCTGGTCCATGGCGAGCCCAAGCCCGTATCGGAATACCTACTCGGTAAGGGCGGGCCGCTCTTCACGGTCGATCAACGCCGCTGGATCACGCAGTTGGCTGAGCGTCCTTTACGCCTTTACGACGTGACCGACGTGGTTCCCGGCCAGCAATTGACGCTGTGCGATTCACTCGATGCAGAAGCGCTGCCGATCATCGTGCGCGAGAAATCGGGGAGCCAAGCCGCGATGCTGGGAATACAGATCGGCGTGCGGATCATGGAAGTCGATGATCACTACGAGCTGTCCGGCGCTGCCTACCCGTTTTCGCACCTTGCCGGGCCGGCCGTTGTCGTGAGAATGCGCGAGGCCATGGATCACTTCCACGGGCAGGCGAGCGACTTGCCGCGTTTCCTGAGCTTCGTCCTCCAACGCCAATGGCTTGCACAATTCTTCGCTCCGCGGCCCATGCCGGCTTTCAGGGACGCCTACTCGGGCGAGCCCATGTTACTGATCACGGACCACTATCGCGTCAACGATTGGGCGGCCTTGGCGCAGGCCTTGTCTGCGCGGAGCGACGTTGAAGGTGACGACGAGTCCGGTTGGGATCGTCTCATCGACTGCAAAGATGGGCAGACACGCTCGGTCGCGACGATCAATGTCGAGACGAGTACCGACAAGGTCACGGTGTTCTACAAGACGCAGCGCTACGCAGATGAAAGCCGCCTCTGGTTCGAGTCCGTTGCTGGCGATGCCGTTCTATTCCTGTCTCGCGAGTTGTCCGACCCCGCGGGACTGCTGCGCAACATGCCTGCCGGGCAAGAAGCGAAGCCCGCAGATGGTGACCTTGGTTTGTCACCGGAAGCGATGGCCGAGCTGATCGAAACGTCGCTCCATGGCATGTACGCCAACTGGGCTGACGAGCCGATCAAGGCGCTGGCTGGCAAGACCCCCCGGCAGGCCATCAACACGCCCGCCGGGTTGGAGCGTGTGAAGGGCTTGCTGAGAATGTATGAGGCCAGCGAAAAGCGACAAGCAGCCCAGCAGGAGCGACGCACGATTTCGTTCGACTTTCTCTGGCAGGCGCTTGGAATCTCGCACCACCCCGGAAACCGGTGAGCGAAACCGGCGACGCGCTATTGGTCCATTCACGGCGATGACCGGCATGAAACAGGCACACACTGGCAAGCCGGATATGAGCAGGTCATGCTGTACCATGAGTTCTGGCCTGGGTTATGCGCTGAACACTGAACACAGGGGGAGAAGATGAACGAAGAACAAATTGCCGCCGTCGCAGTTTCGACCAGCGCGGTTTTACCTGTTTTCTCTTCACCGCCATCGCCAGTGCTCTCCTCTGTCCGACCAGCACCACCAGCCTCTTGCCGCGCGTGATCTCCGTGTAGATGAGCTTGCGCTTGATCATCAGGTAATGATTTCCTGAGAAAATTCAGGCGACTTTGATAGACCGGAGGGATTCCTGAATCCGTCGAATTCCTTCTTTGCCCAGTAGCGGTATCTTCTTCAGATAATCGACATTGCAGCTCATCAAGTCGCCAACCGTCTGGATATCCACACTGGTCAAGGCGTGCAGCGTGATGGTGGAAAGCTTTGTCAGCCTATGGATAGGGCTGTCTCGTGTTAGCGAATCATCATCTACATCCGGACGCTCAAGAAATGCCTCGGCAAATTCACATAAAGTGGCTATTGGCACAAGGCGCTTCCCCGGTGTTTGTAGCGACGCGTACAACTCTGGATCAAGTCGGCTACAAACCGAATGCACGAGTTGGTAGCAGCGACTTTTTGATACGCCGAACTGTCGCGCGACTGCCGCGGCCGGTGATCCTGAAAGCACCGTTTGCACAATCGCACGATTTCGACTCCGCATTTCAGTTCTCATTAAAGGCGGTTGGTTCACTTGATTCTACAATTCGAAATGCGTAGCCATTCAGGACGCGGTTGTATTTCCACTGCACCTCCCATCAGTAGTACTGTCGGATGTAATTGTAGGCCTTTTCAAACAGTTCCTCGTCGGCGTGCAGCTTATACTTGAAGAGCGACTTGCGTAGCGCCTTCTTGATTTCCCGCTCGCCGGAAAGAGTGTCCTGCCAGCCGGGAAAGCGCACCAGGCGAACGATTTCGTCGATGTCGGCGACCACCCGCTCGACCACGATCGGCGTGTTGGCCGTCCTGACCTCGTTGAACAGTTCGCTGAGCGCCGCCTTGCCGCGATCGACGTCCTCCTCGGGTGGCGTCGCCTTTTCCGCCTGCAACACTTCCCTGGCGATCTGAAGGAGCTGCTTGAGGAATTCGACACTGTTCAGTACGCCGGACTCAAAGCGAACACGCAGCGCATCCAGGCTTTCCGACAGGGCCTTGAATTTCGGGTTGCCGAGATGCTTGCGCAGGCGCCGAGCGACCTTGATCTCGATTTCCTTGGCTTTCTCGGGGTTCGGGTTGGACAGCACCGCTTCCAGCAGGTCGGCATCGAGAACCAGGGTGTTCAGATCGTCGCGCACGGCATCGACATGCACGTTCTGGTGGATCAGCTCGATGGTCTTGGCGCCGAGGGCGTGCCAGATCAGCCGGCCGTGACCGCTGGAAGGCTGCACCGATTGATAGACCTGCGACAGCCACTTGTAGTCCTTCTCGAATTGGCCCAGGCGACTGTCGGGCGAAATCGCTTCCCATAGCCTGCCGATCACGCTGTATTCGGCGGCGAAGTTGTCGCGCACTGTGTTGTTGGGCAGACATTGCTGCGCAGCGAACAGGCCTTCGTAGCCTTCGACCGTGCGATCCACGCCGGCAAAGAAGGCCAGACACTTCTGCATGGCCTCCGCTAGCCGATCCTTGAGTTCCTGCATGTTCGACACCACCGCAGCCATGCTCTTGTCGTCGAACTCCAGCGCCTTGGCGACGTCGTCGAAAATGCCAAGATAATCGACGATCAGACCGTGGGTCTTCTGTTCCGAGTAGGTGCGATTTACCCGGCAGATTGCCTGCAACAGGGTGTGGTCGCGTAGCGGCTTGTCGAGATACATCGCCTGCAGGATCGGTGCATCGAAGCCGGTGAGCAGTTTCGACGTGACGATCAGCAGTTGCAGCGGGTCCCTGGCGTCACGGAAACGGTCGAGCAGCCGTTCCTCTTCGTCACGGCTATGCGCGAAGGCCTTGCGCTCGGGCTCGTTGGCATTGACCGTCATGACCACTGCCGAAGCCTCTGGCGGCAACAGCCTGTCGAGTTCGGCCTTGTAGAACAGGCACGACTCGCGGTCGATGGTGACGATCTGGCCTTAAACCCGTTCGGCTCGACCTTGCTCTGGAAGTGCTGGACGATGTCCTCGCAAACCCGCCGGATGCGCTCCGGCGTTTTGACGAGCACGGCCATCTTGGCAGCAGTCTTGCCGAGACTGTCGCGGTCGAGGTCCGAGAGGCCGCCGGTCATTTCCTTGAAGGCGGCGTCGATGGCGGCCTTATCGATATGCAGTTCCAGCAGACGCGGCTCGAAGTGCAGCTTGAGCGTCGCTCCGTCGCGGATCGAGGCCTCGAAGCCATAGCGACTGAGGTAGCCCTTGTCATCCTCATCGGCGCCGAAAGCATAGAAGGTGTTGCGGTCGACGCGATTGATCGGCGTGCCGGTCAGACCGAAGAGGAAGGCATTGGGCAGGGCATCGCGCATCTTGCGCCCGAGGTCGCCTTCCTGCGTGCGGTGCGCTTCGTCGACCAGGGCAATAATGTTGTGCCCCTGGTTCAGGACGCCATCTGCCTCGTCGAACTTGCGCAGGCCGTCGCCCTCGATGTGCCTGGGGTCGGCGAGCGTATCGCCGCGGATGATCTGGAAGTCTTCGACGCCATGCAGGAAGAGGTTCATGCGGGCAATGCCCGAGGTGATCAGGTTGCGCTCCTGCCCGTAGAGCTTGAGCGTGCGGTATTCGCCGCCGCTGCGCTTGACCTCGACCAACGCCGATATGAGCATGCCGCCGGTGCCGCAGGTCGGGTCGTAGATCGATTCACCGGCCGTGGGCGCGAGCAGTTGCGTCATCAGATGGACGACGGTGCGGTTGGTGTAGAACTCGGCGGCGGTGTGGCCCGAGTCGTCGGCAGACTTCTTGATCAGGAACTCGTAGGCGTTGCCGAGTTCGTCCTCAGGCACGTTGGCGACCGACAGCGTCTGGGTGGAGAGGTGCTCGATCAGGTTCTTGAGCGTCGCGTCGGGCAGGCGCTCGCGGTTGGTCCAGGGGGAATCGCCGAAGATGCCGGCGAGCAGGTCCGGGTTGGGCGGCCTCCAGTTGGCGAAGTGCGGCCTGGATGGCCTGGCCGAAATTCTTCGGCTGCTGGCGGACATCGTTCCAGTGCGCGCCCTCCGGGATCTGGAAGCGGTGGTTCTCGGCGAACTCGGCATAGGAGAGATCGCCGTCGGAATCGCCCAGGGCCGCCTGATATTCCTCGTCCCAGATATCCGAGACGCGCTTGAAGAAGAGCAGCGGGAAGATGAACTGCTTGTAGTCGCCGGCGTCGATCAGCCCGCGCAGGAGGACGGCTGCACCCCAGAGGTAGGATTCGAGTGCTTGCTGGGTGATGCGCTCAGACAAGTTTCACCTCCCGGCGCATGATCCGCCACTCGTGCGCGCACGCGCTGCACTTGCGCTCAGGCCCTTCCAGGTCGATGCAGCAGCCGCCGAGCGCCACTTCACCGCGTTCGGCCATTTCGAATGTCTCGTAGCTGGGGTATCCATAGAGGATATCGATGCCGGTCTTCTGCCGGCAGGCGGGGCAGACGTATTTCGTGAACTTCATTGCAGCCAGCCTCCCTCGGCCATGACCTTGGCAGACGGTCTTCGGCCTGACGGCAACGGGCAAGTGCCGCCTTGAACGCCGCGATGGCTTCCGGCAGCGGCGGGATGTCGTCCTGCAACGGTGGCAGCACGTAGCGCGAGATGTTGAGTGTCCAGTCTTCGGCCTTGATCTCATCGAGACCGACGACCCGAACGGCATCCGGCACATCTTCGAATGTCTCGAACCAGCCTTGAATCTCCAGGGCGTGCTCGGCTTGCAGGTAGTTCTGTGCCCGGCCACGTCGGAACAGGCGCGAGGCGTCGGCAATCAGACTTTCTGGCGGCGTTGACGGGGCTTCTTCTGGGCGCAGGACGAGAATGCACGCGGCGAGACCGGTGCCATAGAACAGGTTGGGCGCCAGGCCGATGACCGCCTCGATCAAGTCCATCTCCAGCAGCTTCTGGCGAATCGCCCCCTCGGCACCTTTGCGGAACAGCGCACCCTGCGGCAGCACGACGGCCATGCGTCCGGTGACCGCGGCCATCGACTTGACCATGTGCTGCACCCAGGCGAAGTCGCCCGAGCTCGACGGTGGCAGGCCGGCAAAGTTACGCCCGAAGGGGTCATTGATCCACAGTTCTTCGCCCCATTTTTCGAGAGAGAACGGCGGATTGGCGAGCACGCAGTCGAAGTTGGCCAGGCGATCGCCGTCGAAGAAGACCGGGTTGCGCAGGGTGTCGCCGCGCACGATCTGGAAGTCCTCGATGCCGTGCAGGAAGAGGTTCATGCGCGCGATCGACGAAGTGGTGAGGTTCTTCTCCTGGCCGAAGAGCTTGCCCCACAGCCGCTTCACGTCGCCGTGCCGGTCCTTGACGTGCTGGACGGCAGCGAGCAGCATGCCGCCGGTTCCGCAGGCCGGGTCGTAGATGGTCTCGCCCTCGCGCGGATCGAGCATCTCGATCATCAAGCGGACAATGCTGCGCGGGGTGTAGAACTCGCCGGCCTTCTTGTTGGTGGCGTCGGCGAACTTCTTGATCAGGTATTCGTAGGCATCGCCGACGACATCGCGGCTGATGTCGAGATTGCCGAAGGAAAGCCGGGAGAAGTGCTCGATCAGGTCTTTGAGCAGAGCATCGGACAGCCGCTCCTTGTTCGTCCACTGAGCGTCGCCGAAGACGCCGTAGAGGGTATCGGGGTTGGCCTTCTCGATCTCGCGCATTGCCCGCTGCAGGGCATTGCCGACGTTGCTGGCGACGGCGCGCACTTCGTTCCAGTGGCATTCGTCGGGAATCTGGAAGCGGTGAGACTCGGGGAACCAGGCCAGTTCGGCATCACCGGTGTCGGCGACGATCTCGTCGTACTCCTCGTCCCAGACATCGCAGATCCGCTTGAGGAACAGCAGCGGGAAGATGTAGGTCTTGAAGTCGGCCGCATCCACCGGGCCGCGCAGGATGTTGGCAGACTCCCAGAGGTGGGACTCCAGTTGCTCAACGCTAACGGTCTGTTTCTGGGCCATCATTCGCCAGTTGTTGTTCTTGTGCCGGTGGCCATTATCCCATTAGAAAAGCGCACCAGATGAGCCCCATTTCGCGTTGGCGTACCTGTTCTGACCCAAAGCGCATGCGCGAAAACTGACTCGTCAGCCCATGTTAGTTTCTCACTCAAAAACAACGACTTAAAAGTTCTGCACTAAAATCGCGAAGTCACGAGGTTTCGAGAGAAACGGCCCGTAAGAACCAAAAAAATGACATTTGTGGGGTGACGAGGTCAACAGGTATAAACGAAAAACCCCGCAGAACATGGCGTCCGGCGGGGTGATCGTTTTTGTCGCAGAGCTTTGCTGCGACGTTCCTGGCGGAGACGAAGGGATTCGAACCCTTGATGCAGGTTTATGCCCGCATGCTCCCTTAGCAGGGGAGTGCCTTCGACCTCTCGGCCACGTCTCCTAGGAGGGCGTGATGATATCGGTTTCGTCACGCCCGGTCAAACCCAACTTTGACTTTGGCGGCTTCTCCAGGCCGAAGGCCTTGTGCAGGACGCGCACGGCAAGTTCAAGGTACTTTTCCTCGATGACGACCGAGATCTTGATTTCGGATGTGGAGATCATTTGCAGGTTGATGCCTTCCTTGGCCAGCGCACCGAACATCTTGCTGGCGACTCCGGGGTGCGAGCGCATGCCGACGCCGACGGCGGAGACTTTGCAGGTGCCGGTGTCGCCACTGAGGTCGCGGGCGCCGATCTTTTGCCGCACGGTTTCCAGGATGGCGAGGGCCTTGCTGTAATCGCTGCGGTGGACGGTGAAGGAAAAGTCGGTGGTGTCGTCACGGCCAATGTTCTGGATGATCATGTCGACATCGATGTTGGCGTCGGCGATCGGCCCGAGGATCTGGTAGGCGATGCCGGGGCGGTCGGGAACGCCGAGCATGGTCAGCTTGGCTTCGTCACGATTGAAAGCGATGCCGGAAATGACGGGTTCTTCCATGGTACTTTTTTCCTCAACAGTGATCAGCGTGCCCTCGCCTTCGTCCTCGAAGCTCGAAAGCACACGCAGTTTGACTTTGTACTTGCCAGCGAACTCGACCGAGCGGATCTGGAGCACTTTGGAGCCGAGGCTGGCCATTTCCAGCATTTCCTCGAAAGTGATGGTGTCCAGTTTGCGTGCTTCCGGCTCGACGCGCGGGTCGGTGGTGTAGACGCCGTCGACATCGGTGTAGATCTGGCACTCGTCAGCCTTCAGTGCGGCGGCCAACGCAACGGCCGAGGTGTCCGAGCCACCGCGGCCCAGCGTGGTGATATTGCCGTGTTCATCGGCACCCTGAAAGCCGGCGACGACGACCACGTTGCCCTCGGCCAGGGCTTTGCGAATTCGCGTTTCGTCGATCTTGAGGATGCGCGCCTTGGTAAAGGCGCTATCGGTCAGCACGGTGACTTGCGAGCCGGTGAAACTCCTGGCTTTAAGGCCTTCGGCATGCATGGCCATGGCCAGCAATGCGATGGTCACCTGTTCGCCGGTCGAGGCGATGACGTCGAGTTCGCGCGGGTCGGGCGAGGGCGAGATCTCCTTGGCCAGGGCGATCAAGCGGTTGGTTTCGCCGGCCATGGCCGACGGAACGACGATCACGTCGTGCCCCGCCGCCTGCCAGCGGGCGACGCGTTTGGCGACGTTTTTGATTCGATCCGTCGAGGCCACCGAGGTACCACCGAACTTCTGAACTATCAGTGCCATTGCCAATCCAATTTGAGGTCCAAAAAAACCGCTATTCTAAAGCATTGCTTGACACGGCGGCAAAGTGCGTCCGGCCCTGATGAACCGATCGGCATTAGTCAAATGTTCTAATCAAATGCCACTTGCAATTCTGTTTGATTCGCCTATAGTGTGCCGTGTATTACTTGGGTCAGAGGGTGTCGATCTGTGGCAGGAAGCGGGTTGCCTGCTGGTTCGCGTAGAGTCATCGTACGAAAGGATAACTATGAGCACCGTCAAAGTCGTCGAGAGGGTCGATCCTCGCGAAATTCGCCGCAAGCTTGGCCTTAATCAGCAGCAGTTCTGGTCAAAAATCGGCGTGACGCAAAGTGGTGGTTCGCGCTACGAGAGTGGCCGCAACATGCCAAAGCCGGTGCGTGAGTTGCTACGCCTGGTGCATGTCGAGCAAATCGATATTCAGCGCCTCAAGCGCGAGGACTTCGAGGTCGTCGAGTATCTGAAGGCGGAAGACCCCGAACAATTCAAAATCCTCAAAAAAGCAGCCAGAGGCAAGATCAAGAAGACTGTTTGAGCCTGGCTTCGCGGCTTGCCGGCGCCGCTGGCAGCGCCGCTTCCGGACGTGATCCAGGTTTTCACGAACGTGGCCAGCTGCTGGCTGCTCGCCGGGCGGCGAGCGCCACCGCCCGGGTGTCCCGGAAGCCTGGTTTCCCGCAAGATTTCCCGAACCGCGCAGTTCAGGGTGAAGCCCGTGACGCGAAGCCCTTGCGCGGGGGCCCGGCGCAGGCGTTTGGCGCCCGGCGCGGTGAGCGCTGCAAGGCCTGCCGTAGCGTTCCGTAGGGCGCCTCGCGCCCGGTCCTCCGCGGTCTTGCTCTCCTGGTCAGGGAAGTTGCAGCATTTCCTTGGCGTGCTGGCGAGTGATCGGCGTGATTTCTATGCCGCCCAGCATGCGGGCGATCTCTTCGATACGTGCTTCGGCTCCAAGCGTGCTGACACGGCTACGTAGCTGACCGGCCTCGGAGACCTTGCTGACTTGCCACTGCCAGTTGGCGCGTGCGGCGACCTGCGGCAGATGCGTCACGCAAAGGACTTGTCGTTCGGCACCCAGTTCGCGCAGGAGGCGGCCGACGACCTCGGCAACGCCGCCGCCAATGCCCACGTCCACCTCGTCAAAGATCAGTGTCGGGACGCTTGCCGCCTGACTGGTGACTACCTGGATGGCCAGGCTGATGCGCGACAACTCGCCGCCCGAGGCGACCTTGGCCAGGGAGCGCGACTCGTTTCCGGCCAGCCCGGCAATGCGAAACTCGATCTGCTCAAGCCCGGAGGCGCTGCCGCCCTCGATCGGCAGCAGCGCGATGTCGAAGCAGCCGCCGCCAAGTGCCAGTTGCTGCATCACCTGGCTGACTTCGCCGCCCAGAGCCAGCGCAGCGCTTGCGCGACCGGCGGACAGCCGTCGAGCCAGTTCACCGTATTGCTTGCCCGCCGCTTCGACGCGTTCGCTCAGCCCGGCGAGGTCCGCGGCATCGCCAAGGACCGCCAATCTCTCCTGCCACCGCGCCAGCAAGGCCGGCAGCTCGTCCGGAGTGCAGCGAAATTTTCGCGCACAATCAAGGACGGCTTCGAGGCGGCTCTCGACGTCTGTCAGGCGCTGCGGATCAAGCTCGACGCGGTTGGCGTAGCGGCGAAGTGCCGAGATCGCTTCGCTGAGCTCCGCCTGCGCCGACTGCAGCAGAACGGCGACTTCAGAGAGCGCGGGGTCGTATTCGGCGAGGCCATCGAGCCGACTGGCGACGCTGGCGACTTGCACTTCACACGCGGCATCGCCTTCGGCGAGCACCTGCAGCGCGAACTGGGCGCCTTCACCCAGGCTTGCGGCGTGTGCCAGGCGCTTGTGCTCGTCGTTCAGTGCCCGCCATTCTTCACTCGAGAAGCCGAGCGCTGCCAGTTCGCCCAGTTGCCAACTCAGCTGCTCGCGTTCGGCGGCCAAGGCTTCAATGCCGTTGGCGGCGGCCTCGAGGCGGTTCCTGGCTTCGCGCCATTGCCGCCAGGCGGTGGCGACTTCAGCCAGCAGGGCGTCGAGCCGGGCGTGCGAATCGAGCAGTACGCGTTGGGCGTCGCCGCGCAGCAGCGACTGGTGGGCGTGCTGACCGTGGATGTCGACCAATCCTTCGGCGAACTCGCGGAGCTGCGCCTGGGTGACCGGCGAGCCGTTCAGATAGGCGCGCGAGCGGCCGGTGGCATCGAGCACGCGGCGCAGCAGCAGCCCGTCCTGGCTATCGATATCGTGTTCTCGCAACCATGCCGCGGCCGCCGGAGACTGGTCGAGATCAAACTCCGCGCCAATCTCGGCGCGTTCGCTGCCGACGCGTATCAGGCTGGCGTCGGCGCGCTCGCCAAGGGCAAACGCCAGCGCGTCGACAAGAATCGATTTGCCGGCGCCGGTTTCTCCGGTGAGCGTGCCGAAACCGCCCTGGAACTCGAGTTCCAGGCGATCGACCAGTACAAAGTCGCGAATCGTCAGCCGGCGTAGCATGATGGGGTGGTCGCAGGAATTGCCTAGTGCTCCTTCGGTCGCTCGCTCCAGTGCAGCTTCTGACGGAGCATGGCGAAGTAGCTGTGGCCGGGTGGATGCAGCAGGCAGATCGAATACTCGGAGCGACGGATGCGTACGCAATCGCCGTTCTTGAGGTCGACTGTCACCTGGCCGTCGAAGTGTACGCGCGAATCGGTGCCATGAACGATGCGGATCTCGATCTCGTTGCGGTCGCCAACGAGGATCGGCCGGTTGGTCAGCGCATGCGGGCAAAGCGGAACCAGGGCGATCGCCGAAACCTGGGGATGCAGGATCGGGCCATTGGCCGATAGCGCGTAGGCCGTGGAGCCGGTGGAGGTGGCGACAATCAGGCCGTCGGCGCGCAGGTGGTAGATGAATTCGCTGTCAACGAAGAGCTCGATTTCGATCATTCGGCCGATGGCTCCCTTGTCGACGACCACGTCGTTGAGCGCCAGGTGAGGGGCGCCGAGAGGGCGTTCGTCACGCAGCACCTCGGCTTCGAGGAGCATGCGGGTTTCGGGAACGAATTTGCCGTCGAGCAGGTCGTCCATGGCGGCCAGCATGTTGTTGCGCGAGATGTCGGTCATGAAGCCCAGGCGCCCCTGGTTGACCCCGACCAGGGGAACCCGGTAGCGGGCCAGCTGGCGTGCGGCGTTGAGCATGGTGCCGTCGCCGCCGGCCACGATGGCCATGTCGGCATGCGCCCCCAGCCAGGCAAAACTGCCGCTCGTCCAGCTGCGCAGGTCAAGTTGCGAGACGACGTTGCGCGCGGTTTCCTCCTCGATCAGGACTGTCATGCCGCGTTCGTGCAGGTATCTGGCCAGCATGCGGATCGATTCGGCAATATCCTGACTTTGATACTTGCCGATCAGCGCAATGGTCTTGGGCAGATTCGCGCAATCGGTGGATTCGTGAGGAAAGACATTGTTCATGGCGTCAATTAGACCACAATTCAGCTTTCATCCGCGGCGCCCCGCGAGCGGGGAATTTTTGTAGAATCCAAGCCATGCTAGACGAACGCGCCAGAAGGCTGCTCAAGACGCTCATTGAACGCTACATCGCGGACGGGCTGCCGGTCGGGTCGCGCGCCTTGTCAAAGTACTCCGGCCTGGACCTGTCGGCAGCGACCGTGCGTAATGTCATGGCGGACCTCGAAGAGAATGGTCTGATCGCCAGTCCACATACCTCGGCTGGACGTGTGCCGACCTCACGTGGCTACCGTTTCTTCGTTGATAGCCTGCTCACCGTCGAGCCGCTCGAGAAAGAAAAGATTGACGCCATCGAGGGGCAACTCCTGCTTTCGCAGCCGCGGCAGCTGATCAGCAATGCTTCACGCCTGCTCTCGGGCTTGAGTCACTTTGCGGGTATCGTCATGACGCCCAGGCGGCGGGTGCCGAGGATTCGCCAGATCGAATTCGTCAGTCTGTCGGAAAAGCGCATTCTGCTGATCCTGGTGACTGCCGACGGCGACGTGCAGAATCGCCTGCTCTTTCCCGGGCGCTCATATACCCCGTCGGAACTGGTCACCGCAACCAACTACCTGAACCAGCATTTCATCGGCGGCGATTTCGAGCATATCCGCCGGCGCGTTCAGGAGGAGTTGCTGCGCTTGCGTGGCGATCTGCAGTCGCTGATGGCCGCTGCGCTGGCCGCCGGTGACGAGGCGATGCAGGGCTCGGACGAGCGCTATATCATCTCCGGCGAGCGTAATCTGCTCGAAGTCGAGGAGTTCTCGTCGAACATGAAGCGGCTGCGCGAGTTGTTCGACCTTTTCGAGCAGCGGACTTCACTGATGCAGTTGCTCGATCTGTCGCATCGCGCCGACGGCGTGCAGATCTTCATTGGCGGCGAATCGGGCCTGGCACCCCTCGATGAATGCAGTGTGGTTACCGCGCCTTACGAGGTCGACGGTCAGATCGTCGGTTCGGTGGGCGTGATCGGTCCCACCCGCATGGCCTACGACCGCGTCATTCCGATCGTCGATATCACCGCCAAACTGCTTTCTTCCGCGCTCTCCTACCAGGCCAACTCCTGATGCCTCGTTATCTCCCCGAGCCGGCCTACGCTCATGGTTCGCCGGCAAAAACTGCCGTTTTGCTGATCAATCTCGGGACGCCCGAAGAACCGACGGCGCCAGCGGTGCGACGCTACCTCAAGGAATTTCTTTCCGACGCGCGCGTCGTCGAGATTCCACGCCCGCTCTGGTGGCTGATCCTGAATGGCATCATTCTCAGAGTGCGACCGCGACGGTCGGCCGAAAAGTACGCGTCGATCTGGACGGCCGCTGGCTCGCCGCTGAAAGTGTATGTCGAGCGGCAGGCGAAGCTGCTGCGTGGTTTCCTGGGTCAGGCCGGGCATCAGCTGGTCGTCGACTACGCAATGCGTTACGGCGAGCCGTCGATCGCGGCGACCCTATCGAGACTCAAGGCCGCAGGCTGTACGCGGATTCTGCTACTGCCGCTCTACCCGCAGTATGCGGCGAGTACCACTGCCACCGCCATCGATGCCGCTTGCAGCTGGTTACAAAGTGTTCGCAACCAGCCGGAAGTGCGCTCGGTCCGCAGTTTTGCCGACCATCCCGGTTACATTGCGGCGCTCGCGGCCAGTGTTCGCGAGCATTGGGCGAGCAGTGGGCAGCCGGGCGACTCTTATCGGCTGATCATGAGTTTTCACGGGCTGCCGCGCTACACGCTGGACAAAGGCGATCCCTACCATTGCGAGTGCCAGAAGAGCGGCCGCTTGCTGGCCGAGGCGCTTGGTCTTGCTGCGGAGCGCTATCAGATCTGCTTTCAGTCGCGTTTTGGTCGCGCCGAGTGGTTGCAACCGTATACCGCGCCGACTTTGCAGGCGCTCGGCAAAGAGGGCGTGCAGCGGGTCGATGTGATCTGCCCGGGCTTCCCAGCCGACTGCCTGGAGACGCTCGAAGAGATTGCCATCGAAGGGCGCGCCGAGTTCCTCGGCGGCGGTGGCCGGGAGTTCCACTACCTGCCGTGCCTCAATGACCGCGACGACTGGATTCACGCCCTGGCCGACATTGCCGAAACGCAGCTGCGCGGCTGGCCGACGCGGCTCGCACCCGAGCCGGCCGGCCTGGAGCTCAGCGCCCTGCGTGCCAAGGCTCTGGGAGCGTCATCCTGAGCGAGGGCGCCAGTGCACTGTGCCACATCCTCGCAATATTCTTCCGCCACATCGACAACGGGCCGAGCCAAGACTCGGTCTAGAGCAATTGCAGCGGCGGCGTCAGTCCGAGAGAGGAGGCCGAAAGGCTGCCCTGGACCGCAGTCTGGCCAAGCTTGGCGAGGACTTTGTTGGCTTCGCGCAAGCGGCTGAGTACATTGGTCAGGAGAACTTTGTTGAAGCGTTCGCGCAGTTCGTCGGAAGCCAATTCCAGCGCCGCGCTGTTGATTTCCAGGAACAGCGTAGCTTCCAGCGTGACCACCGTGGCGTGCCGCAGGGTGTCAGTGGGGTGCATGAAAGCCATTTCGCCGATCACGTCGCTCGAACCCAGTCGGCAGATGACACGCCCGTTGGTTGATACTTCGACGAAGCCGTCAATGATGACGCCAAATTTGCGGTGATTGTCGCCTTCGCGGATCAGGGTGACTTTCTCCGATATCTCCCGCCACCTGCTGATGCGCAGCACTTCCCAAAGCTCGATATCCTCGAATTCAACGAAGAAGTCGAGCTTGCGCAGCCTTTCGAAGTGCGTCAGATCCTGTTGCGTCTGGTCTTCGTCGAGCATCTGGTAACGCACCGCCGAGAGATCCTTGGCGAACGCGGCGCCATTGCGGTAGCGGCTGTAGAGGTCTTTTTCGAGAGACTTCTTGATGATTGCATCGAGGCCAGCCGGCAGGTTGGGGTTCAGCGCACAGACCGACGGCGCATCCATGTTGACGATCTTGTAGACCAGCGTCGCAGGATTGTTGGCACGATACGGTAGCCGCCCGGTGAGCAGCTGAAACAGGAGTACGCCCAAGGAGTAGAGGTCGGTCTTGTGATTGAGCGGGTAGTTCTTGACCTGTTCTGGAGACATGTAGGCGGGTGAGCCGACGCCCATGACGAAAGTCGAGTCCTGGCCCGTGTCCTTGTGCAGGTTCAGCCCCAGGCCGAAGTCGGTAATGCGCGGATTGTCGTCGGCGTCGAGCAGAATGTTGGCCGGCTTGATGTCGCGATGGACGACGCCCTGGTGGAAAGCGTGATCAAGCGCCAGACAGCATTTGAAAATGATGCCGATGACGCGGTGCATCGGGAGCAGGCGGTTGATCGAGCAGAAGCGGTCGAGCGCCCCGCCGTCAACGAATTCCATGACCAGGTAGGCTTGGTCTTTCTCGACGACGGCGTCGTATACCTTGACGATGTTGGGGTGATTGAGCCGCCGGCCGATCGCGTCCTCGGTCTGGAAGATCTTGCGCAAGCGCCGTGACATCGCTGCGCTGTCCTTGCCAAAGCGGATCAGCTTGATGGCGACCTGACGGTCCGCGTCCGGATCCTGGGCCAGGTAGACGACCGCTGTCGCACCTTTGCCGAGCGTGCGAATGATCTGATATTTGCCGATTTTCTCCGTCATGCGCGTACCAAGTCCGGTTGGGGGGACTAGAGATAATTGAAAGGCTGCTAGGGAAACAAGGCGCCGAATGAGTAATTATGCGCGAATTGCGGTGGCCTTCCACCTCCTCAAGCAGATAAAAAGCCCTTGAAATCGAAAAACTCGCCCCAACCTGCCTGCAGTTTTCTGGGAGATCATCATCTATGCAAGTAAACGACACACCGCCTGACGAGAGCAACGCGGCGCCCGAAGCCGCGGAGCCTGTTGAAGTGATTGCCGAAAGCGCGCCTGCGGAAGACCACGCGCCGAGTCTTGAAGACGCCTTGCGTCAAGCCGAGCTGAAAGCCGCCGAGCATCACGATGCCTGGTTGCGCGCCAAAGCGGAAACCGAGAATGTGCGCCGGCGAGCCCAGGAGGATATCGCCAAGGCTGCCAAGTTCGCCATCGAGCGCTTCGCTCGCGAACTGCTGGCGGTCAAGGACAGCCTCGAAATCGCGTTGGCCACCGACGCGCAGAGTGTCGACAGCCTGCGCGCGGGAAGCGAAGTCACCCTCAAGCAACTGGTCGCCGCTTTCGAGAAATCGGCGTTGAAAGAAGTCAATCCGCTCGGCGAGAAGTTCGATCCCAATCTTCATCAGGCGATCAGCGTCGTTGAATCGGAGCAGGAGCCGAACACTGTGGTTACGGTCCTGCAGAAGGGCTATCTGTTGGCCGAGCGCGTGTTGCGCCCGGCGATGGTCGTCGTCGCCAAGGCCAAGGCCGAGGCTTGAAATTCCTGCGATAAGCCCCAGTTTGGGCTTGTCACCAGACATTCAGCCCGTGGGCGGATGTCGTCACAATTTACCGAAATATTGAAAGGATTCTGCTATGGGCAAGATCATCGGCATTGATCTGGGCACAACCAACTCCTGCGTTGCCGTTATGGAAAACGGCAAGCCGAAGGTTATCGAAAACTCCGAAGGCGCGCGCACCACGCCGTCGATCGTGGCCTACGCCGAGGATGACGAAATTCTCTGCGGCGCGCCAGCCAAGCGGCAGGCGGTCACCAATCCAACGAACACGCTGTACGCGATCAAGCGCCTGATCGGCCGCCGCTTTGAAGAGAAGGAAGTGCAGAAGGACATCGCGCTGATGCCTTTCAAGATTCTCAAGGCTGACAACGCCGACGCCTGGGTCGAGGTGCGCGGCAAGAAAATCGCTCCGCCGCAGGTTTCCGCCGAAGTGCTGCGCAAGATGAAGAGGACCGCTGAGGACTACCTCGGCGAGGAAGTGACCGAAGCGGTGATCACCGTGCCGGCCTACTTCAACGACAGCCAGCGTCAGGCGACGAAAGACGCCGGTCGCATTGCCGGTCTGGAAGTCAAGCGCATCATCAACGAGCCGACCGCCGCAGCGCTGGCTTTCGGCATGGACAAGAAGCAGGGCGACAAGAAGATCGCGGTCTATGACCTTGGCGGTGGCACGTTCGACGTTTCGATCATCGAAATCGCGCAGGTCGAAGGTGAGCACCAGTTCGAGGTCTTGTCCACCAACGGCGACACTTTCCTTGGCGGTGAAGACTTCGACCAGCGCCTTATCGACTACATCATCGACGAGTTCAAGAAAGAGTCGGGGGTCAACCTGAAGGCCGACGTGCTCGCGCTGCAGCGCCTCAAGGATGCGGCCGAGAAAGCCAAGATCGAACTCTCTTCCGGCCAGCAGACCGAAATCAACCTGCCGTACATCACGGCCGACAGTTCCGGACCCAAGCATCTGACCTTGAAGATCACCCGCGCCAAGTTCGAAGCACTGGTCGATGAGCTGGTCGACCGTACCATCGAGCCTTGTCGTATCGCCCTCAAGGATGCCGGTTGCAAGATAGGCGACATCGACGACGTGATCCTGGTCGGCGGCCAGTCGCGGATGCCGAAGGTGCAGGAAAAAGTGAAGGCTTTCTTCGGCAAGGAGCCGCGCCGCGACGTCAATCCGGACGAAGCCGTCGCCGTCGGTGCTGCGATTCAGGGTGGTGTGCTGCAGGGCGAAGTCAAGGATGTCCTGTTGCTCGACGTGACGCCGCTGTCGCTGGGTATCGAGACGCTTGGCGGCGTGATGACCAAACTGATCAAGAAGAACACCACCATCCCGACCAAGGCGAACCAGGTTTTCTCGACCGCTGACGATGGCCAGTCGGCAGTCACCATTCATGTCCTGCAGGGTGAGCGTGAAATGGCCGCCGGCAACAAGAGCCTCGGACAGTTCAATCTTTCGGACATCCCACCGGCGCCGCGCGGCATGCCGCAGATCGAAGTCACTTTCGATATCGACGCCAACGGCATTCTGCATGTCTCGGCCAAGGACAAGGCGACCGGCAAGGAGAACAAGATCAAGATCCAGGCTTCTTCCGGCCTCAGCGAGGAAGAAGTGCAGCGCATGGTGCAAGACGCCGAAGTGCACGCCGAAGAAGACCGCAAGGCGCACGAACTGGCCGAAGCGCGCAATCAGTGCGACGGCATGATCCATTCGGTCAAGAAGTCGCTTGCCGAATACGGCAAGGAGCTTAGCGCTGACGAGAAGGCAGTCATCGAGGCGGCGATGAAAGAAGCCGAAGAATCCATTCGCGGCGACGATGTCGAGAGCATCAAGGCGAAAACCGAGGCCCTCGGCACGGCGGCGCAAAAACTTGGCGAGAAAATGTACGCCAAGCAGCAGGCCGAAGCGGGTGGCGCCGAGCATCAGCAGGAGGCTGGCGGAACCGAGTCGGCGGGTGAGGCGAAAAAGGACGACAGCGACGTCGTCGATGCCGAGTTCACTGAAGTCAAAGACAAGAAGTAGGCATTCTGCTGCAGGGCGGGGCGTATAATCGCGCCTCGCTCCGTCCCACAACGTGCTTGAGAAACGATGGCTAAACGCGACTTTTACGACATTCTGGGCGTCAATCGCGACGCATCCGAAGAAGATATCAAGAAGGCCTATCGCAAGCTGGCGATGAAACACCATCCGGACCGCAATCCGGATAATCCCAAGGCCGAGGATCAGTTCAAGGAAGCCAAGGAAGCCTACGAGGTTCTCTCCGACGCTCAGCAGCGTGCGGCCTACGACCAATACGGTCACGCCGGAGTCGATCCCCAGTCAGGCATGGGCGGCGGCCCGGGCGGTTTCTCCGACGCTTTTGGCGGTATTTTTGACGAGATTTTCGGCGGTGCTCGCGGTGGCGGCGGTCGTTCGAACATCTATCGCGGTGCAGACCTGCGCTACAACCTCGAAGTCACCCTCGAGCAGGCGGCCTTTGGCACCGAAACCAAAATTCGCATTCCGACCATGGAGGTCTGCGCTGCCTGCCATGGTAGCGGCGCCAAGTCCGGCACGCAGCCGAAGACCTGCCCGACCTGTCAGGGGAGTGGCCAGGTTCGCTTGCAGCAGGGCTTTTTCTCGATCCAGCAAACTTGTCCCAAGTGTCATGGTACGGGTCGTTTCATTGCCGACCCCTGCGCTCCGTGTCAGGGCGCGGGCCGTGTCAAGCAGCACAAGACGCTGGCCGTCAAGATCCCGGCCGGAGTCGACGAGGGCGATCGTATACGGCTCTCTGGCGAGGGTGAGCACGGCGTCAATGGTGGGCCGTCGGGAGACCTCTACGTTCAGATTCACCTCAAGGCGCACCCGGTTTTCCAGCGTGAGCAGAGCGATCTGCACTGTGAAATGCCAATCAGCTTTACGACCGCCGCTCTCGGTGGCGAGATTGATATCCCGACCCTTGACGGTGCGGCGAAAGTCAGGATTCCTGCGGAAACGCAGTCCGGAAAGGTTTTCCGTCTGCGCGGAAAAGGCATCAAGAGCGTGCGTAGCCACGCGCATGGGGATCTGCTGTGTCACGTGGTTGTCGAAACGCCGGTTCATCTGACCGACCGTCAAAAGGAACTGTTGCGCGAACTCGAAGAGTCGAGTCAGGAAAATTCGGGACGTCACAATCCGCGCGCCAAATCCTGGATGGATCGAGTACGCAACTTCTTCGCGGCGACCTGAGCGCGCCTTTCCATAAACCTGCAACAGCTTCTTCGACTCCTTTCTTCGCAGTCATGTAAGCCGCCTGTCAGTTTTTTTTGCCATTCTTCCTTTTTGGTCGAAACGGTCCACAGACGGTCGTGAATCGTACCGAGGAGGAGGGGCTGGCGAATGAGGTTTGCAAAGGCGCTGCTGTGCGCGCTGTTGAGCTGGTTTGGCTGCGTCCTTGCGGGCGAGACTGGGGTGACTCCCAATGGCATCCTGATCGGCATGACTGCGCCGTTTTCCGGCCCCAACGGCGCTTACGGACTGGATATGAAGCGCGTCATCCAGACCTATTTCCGCCAGATCAATGAAGCCGGCGGTATCAACGGCAGGATGTTGTCGCTGCGCGTCCTTGACGACGGCTACGAGACCGAACGCGCGGTGGCCAATACCAAGGCCTTGATCAACACGGAAAAAGTCTTCGCCTTGCTCGCTTCATACGGGTCGAGTCCGACGACCGCCGCCATGAACGAGGCTTTCGGGATTGCCCGCGTGCCGCTGATCGGCGCAATTTCCGGTGCCGATTCGATCCGTCAGTCGCCCAGCGAGCATCCGAACAATCGTTACATGTTCAACGTCCGGGCCAGCTACGCGAACGAAACAGAAGCCCTGGTCCATCATCTGGTTTCGCTGGGCATCAAGAACATTGCCGTTTTGTACCAGAACGATGGTTTTGGCAAGTCCGGGCTCGAAGGCGTGGTCAGCGCGCTGAAGAAGCATCAACTGACGCCGTCGGCGGTGGCGACCGTCGAGCGCAATTCGGTCGATGTCGCTCAGGCCGTGCAGCAGATCGCCGCGGTCAATCCGCAGGCGGTGATCATGGTGACGCTTTACAAGCCCACGGCGGCTTTTGTCCAGGCCATGAAGAAGGCCGATCAGTTGCCGCAGTTCATGACCCTTTCTCCGGTTGGCGCCGAACTGCTGGTGCAGGAGCTTGGCGAGGCGGCGCGCGGCATCGGCATCTCGCAGGTCATGCCGTCGCCCTGGAGCGACACGACGCCGCTGGCGCACGAGTACCAGAAGTTGATCGGTCCGCAGGGGAAGCCTTCCTACTATGGCCTCGAGGCCTATGCCATGTCCAGAGTGCTGGTCGAAGCGATCCGCAAGGCTGGCAAGGAGCCGACTCGCGAAGGGCTGGTCAACGCTCTCGAGAGCATGCACAACCTCGACCTGGGCGGTTATCGCGTCAGCTATTCCGCGAATGAGAGGCGCGGCTCCAGCTTTGTCGACCTCACCGTTATTGGACCAGATGGGCGCATCATGCGTTAGCTTCTCCGGGTTCGTGACTTCGTGACTAGGAGCGTCGCCAGGTGGTTCCGGCCGCGCTGTCCTCGAGGACGACACCGGCCGCGAGCAGCTCGCCGCGGATGCGATCTGCGGCCGCGTAGTCCTTGTTCTTCTTGGCGGCAAGGCGCTCGGCGATGCGTGCTTCGATGCACGCGACACCGGTCTCTGTCGCCGTTTCGCTGCTTGGCGTTGCTTGCAGGAAAATCTGTGGGTCGCGCGTCAGCAGGCCGAGCAGCCCCGCCAGCCCGCGCAATTGCCCGGCCACCGCCGGTGACTTGCTGCGGTTGAGTTCGGCAGCCAGGTCGAAAAGTGCCGCGCAGGCTTCTGGAGTGTTGAAGTCGTCATTCATCGCCTGCCTGAAGCGCGAGGCGTGTGGCTCATCCCAGTCGACTGGCGAGGCTTCGGCGTCCACGCTCTTGAGCGCCGTATAGAGTCGTGTCAGGGCATGACGGGCATCGTCGAGATGGCTGTCCGAGTAGTTGAGCGGGCTGCGATAATGCGCGCGCAGGATGAAGAAGCGGACAACTTCGGCGTCGTATTTCTTGAGGATCTCCCTGATCGTGAAGAAGTTGCCGAGCGACTTCGACATTTTTTCTTCGGCGACCCGAACGAAGCCGTTATGCATCCAGTAGTTCACAAACTGGCAGTGATGGGCGCCCTCGGATTGCGCGATCTCGTTCTCGTGGTGGGGAAACTGCAGATCCTGACCGCCGCCGTGAATGTCGAAGTGCTTGCCGAGCAGGTCGGAACTCATCGCCGAGCACTCGATATGCCAACCGGGGCGGCCATTACCCCACGGCGAAGGCCAGAAAGGCTCGTTCTCACGGGCATGTTTCCAGAGCACGAAGTCGAGCGGGTCGTCTTTGGCGCTGTCCACCTCGACGCGTTCGCCAGCCCGCAGGTCGTCGATCGATTTGCCGGAAAGCTTGCCGTAGCCAGGGAACTTGCGCACCGCAAAGTTCACGTCGCCGTCCGGTGCTTGGTAAGCGAGGCCGTTCTTTTCCAGTTGCCCGATCAAGTCGAGCATCTGCGGTACGTAGGCGGTGGCGCGGGGTTCATGATCCGGCGGTTCGACACCGAGGGCTGCGCCATCCTCGTTCATGAAAGCGATGAAATGCTCGGTCAGTTCCGCGATGCTCTGCTTGTTCTCGAAGGCGCGCTTGATGATTTTGTCATCGATGTCGGTGATGTTGCGAACGTAGGTCACCTGCAGCCCGCTGGCGCGCAACCAGCGTTGCACGATGTCGAAAACGACCAGGACGCGGGCATGACCCAGATGGCAGTAGTCGTAAACGGTCATGCCGCAGACGTACATGCGAGCCTCGCCGGGGGTGATCGGCACAAAGTCCTGTTTTTCCCTCGCCAGCGAGTTGTAGATTTTCAGCATTTTCGGACTCACAAGAGTGCTCGGCGCCGACCAGCGCGAGTGGGGAGTGCTTTGGTTTCGACGTACTTCTTGTTAGAATTCACCGGCTAAGTTAGCTCTAAGCGCTGCACCGGCCAGTATACCATAACGATGCCGTTGGTCTCTCCGAAGCCTCGGTCGGCGCTACTTCCAGCCGAATACCCGCGATCCGCTCGACGTCTGCATCAGGGCGCCGCAGTTCGGACGACGGTAGCTGGCGAATCATTTACGAAGGGAATGCCTGATGTACAAAATGCTTGCACCGCTAGCCGGCGCACTGTTGTCCTTTGCTGCTCTGGCCGCACCGACGGTCGAAATGCAAACCAGCATGGGGACAATGGTCATCGAGCTCGATTCAAAAAAAGCGCCGAAAAGCGTGGACAACTTCGTCAAGTACGTCAACGAAGGCTTTTACAACGGGACGATTTTTCATCGCGTCATCCCGGGATTCATGATCCAGGGTGGCGGCTTCAACGCTGCGATGGAGCAGAAATCGGCGCCGCGAAAAGTTGAAAACGAAGCCAGCAATGGGCTGAAGAATGATCGCTGGACGATTGCCATGGCGCGCACTTCCGATCCGCATTCGGCAAGTTCGCAGTTCTTCATCAACCACCAGGACAATGCCGCACTCAACCATCCTGGATCCGACGGCTGGGGTTACACGGTCTTTGGCAAGCTAACGCAGGGGATGGACGTCGCCGACAAGATTGCCAAGGTCCCGACCGGCAACCGTGCGATGTACCAGAACGTTCCTCTTGAGCCGGTTACCATCCAGTCGGTCAAAATCATCCCCGAGAAATAAATAAGGAATCCCGCATGATCAAGCTGCACACCAATTGTGGCGTCATTGCCATCGAACTGGACGCCGAGAAAGCTCCCCTCTCGGCGCAGAACTTCCTCGACTACGTCAGCGCTGGCCACTACGACAACACCATTTTTCATCGCGTCATTCCGGGATTCATGATTCAGGGCGGCGGCTTTGCGCCAGGCATGAAGCAGAAGCCGTGCCAAGCGCCCATCAAGAATGAAGCCGACAACGGTCTCAAGAACAATGCCTACACGCTGGCCATGGCGCGTACCAATGAGCCGCATTCGGCGACCGCGCAGTTCTTCATCAACGTCGCCGATAATGCTTCGCTCAACTACCGTGCGGCGAATGCCGAGGGTTGGGGTTACTGCGTCTTCGGCAAGGTCGTCGAAGGCACCGAGGTGGTCGACAAGATCAAGGGCGTGCGCACCGGCTCCTCCGGTTTTCATCGCGACGTGCCGGTCGAGGACGTCGTGATCGAACGCGCTGAAGTTTGCTGAGGGCTACTTGGGGGTCGGATCTGCAGCAGCCGTGATCCTTTTCATTTCCGACCTGCATCTGGCGCCGCAAGCGCCAGCCATCACGCGCATTTTCCTCGATTTTCTTGCCGGTCGCGCGCGCGCCGCCGAGCAACTATTCATCCTCGGCGATCTTTTCGAAGCCTGGCCGGGTGACGATTGCCTCGCCCCTGGCAATGATGGCGAGGATTCCTTCGCCGTGGACGTCGTCGCTGCGCTGCACGCGCTGACCCGCAGCGGTGTTGGGCTGTCGCTGCTGCACGGCAACCGTGATTTCCTGCTTGGCGAGGCCTTTATGGCGCGCAGCGGCGCGCGCCTGCTTGCCGATCCGCACGTCCTGTCGCTGCCGGGCTGGCAGTTCGTCCTGTCCCACGGCGATGCGCTGTGCACCGACGACCACGACTACCAGGCGTTTCGTGCGCTCGCTCGCCAGGCGGATTGGCGTGCCGCCTTCCTGGCCAAATCGTTGCCCGAACGCGAGCAGATAATTCTTGCACTGCGCCAGCAAAGCGAGGCGGCCAAGTGCGACAAGGCGGATTTTCTGATGGACGTCAATCTCGCCGCAACCGACGATTTTCTGCGCACGCACGGCTACGCCACCCTGATCCATGGGCACACGCACCGCCCGGCACGCCACGATCACATCGTTGATGGCATTCACGTCGAACGCTGGGTGATGTCGGACTGGACCGACCAGGCCGGCGAGTGCCTGTGCTGGGACGGCGAAACTCTGACCCGTGAGGTCCTGACTTGAAGCGTTTTTCTCCCTACAGTCGCCAGCGAAGATGAGCGAGTCGGCCAGCGAACTCCTGCGACGAATTTTCGGCTATGCGTCGTTTCGTGGTCAGCAGGCGGAAATCGTCGACGAGCTTGTCGGCGGCGGAGACGCGCTGGTGCTGATGCCGACCGGTGGCGGCAAGTCGCTCTGCTACCAGATTCCGGCGTTGCTGCGACCGGGCGTCGGCGTCGTCGTTTCACCGCTGATTGCCCTCATGCAGGACCAGGTCGATGCCTTGCGGCAGGTCGGCGTCAATGCTGCTTTCCTGAATTCGTCGCTGGATTTTCGGGCGGTTGTCGAAACCGAGCGCAGCCTTTTGCGCGGCGAGCTCGACCTGATCTACGTGGCGCCCGAACGCCTGCTGACCGAGCGTTTCATCGGCCTTCTCGAGCAGCTGATCGCGCGCCGGCAAGTGGCGCTGTTTGCGATCGACGAGGCGCACTGCGTCTCGCAGTGGGGGCACGACTTTCGTCCCGAGTACATGCAGCTCTCGCAGTTGCACGAGCGCTTTCCCGACGTGCCGCGTGTGGCCCTGACGGCGACCGCCGACCAGCTGACCCGGCAGGAAATCAGAACTCGGCTTGGCCTCGAACAAGCGCGAGTGTTCGTCGCCAGCTTTGATCGCCCCAATATCCGTTACCTCATCGTCGAGCGCGACAACCCACGCCAGCAGCTGCTTGCTTTTCTTGCCGCGCATCAAGGCGCGGCGGGAATCGTCTACTGCCTGTCGCGGCGCAAGGTCGATGAGACGGCGGCCTGGCTGAACACTCAAGGGGTGACGGCTTTGCCCTATCACGCCGGATTGACGGGCGTTGACCGACAGCGGCACCAGCAACGCTTCCTGCGCGAAGACGGGCTGGTGATGGTGGCCACCATTGCTTTCGGGATGGGAATCGACAAGCCCGACGTGCGTTTTGTCGCCCACCTCGATCTGCCCAAGAGCCTCGAGGCCTATTACCAGGAAACCGGCCGCGCCGGGCGCGACGGAGAGCCTTCGGAAGCCTGGATGACCTACGGTCTCAACGACGTCGTCATCCATCGCCAGATGATCGAGGAGTCGGCTTCGCCGGGCGCACAGAAACGCGTCGAACGACAGAAGCTCGAGAGCATGCTCGCCTATTGCGAGTCGGCCAGGTGCCGGCGGGTCATCCTGCTCGACTATTTCGGCGAGCAGGCGACGCCCTGCGGCAACTGCGACGTCTGCCTGGAGCCGCCGATCTTGTGGGATGGCACGGTGGCTGCGCAGAAGGCCTTGTCCGCGGCTTTGCGCACCGGCCAGCGCTTTGGTGCCGGGCACCTGATCGACATCCTGCGCGGCAAGAACACCGAGAAGGTGCAGCAGTTTGGCCACCAGGGCTTGCCGACTTTCGGCGTTGGCGCCGATATCGACGAGCGCGGCTGGCGCTCGGTGTTTCGTCAGCTGCTCGCCGCCGGCCTGCTCGACGCCGACGCCTCGGCCTACGGCGCGCTCAAGCTGACCGACAGCGCACGACCGATTCTCAAAGGCGAGACCCGTCTGCAGCTTCGCCGCCAGGTCGAGCGGCCGAAAAGTCGAGCGACCAGGAGCAGCCGAGTGGGCACCGGCAATGCGGCGTCAAGCGGCGCTTCCAGAGCCAGCGACTCGCCGCTGCTGGCGAGCTTGCGCGAATGGCGACTCGCGCAGGCTCGCGAGCAGGGGGTTCCCGCCTACGTCATTCTGCACGACAGGACTTTGGGCGAAATCGCCGCGCTGCTTCCCGCTTCCGTGTCGGCGCTGCTTGCCGTTCCCGGCATCGGCGCGGCCAAGGCGGAGCGCTACGGTGACGCCTTGCTGGCCCTCGTCGCGGCGCGCCACTGAGCCAGCCCTCAGGCAGTTGCCGCGGGAGCTTCATGAGCGGCAGCGGGATAGGGGCGGAGCAGGTCGAGAGCGATGCTCTGCCCTGAGGCCTGCACGATACGTACGTGCTCACGACGCAGTTGGCGCGCATGGCGGAGGCCGCAGGAGTGCGCAATCATGCCGACCTCCTTGTTCATGTTGCGGCAGTACGAGGCGACGCGTGCCGCCTTGTCGTCGACGACCAGGCCGCGTTGCAGACGCGGATTGTGAGTGGTGACTCCGGTCGGGCAGGTGTTGGTGTGGCAGCGCAGAGCCTGGATGCAGCCGAGAGAAAACATGAAGCCGCGCGCCGTATTGACGAAGTCGGCGCCGCTGGCGAGCGCCCAGGCGACGCGCGCCGGAGTCAGCACTTTTCCGGCGGCGATCACCCGAATCCGTTCTTTCAGGCCGCTGGCGATCAGCGCATCGACAACCAGCGGCAGCGCCTCGTCAATCGACATCGCCATGTGATCGGCCAGCGCCTGCGGCGCCGCACCGCTGCCGCCCTCACCACCGTCGATGGTCAGGAAGTCAGGGGCTGCCTGCAGGCCGCGTCGTGCGATTGCGGCGCTGAGTTCATCGAGGAAGCGCGGGCCGCCGATGGCAGTCTTCACGCCGACTGGCTTGCCGGTCACGGCGCGGATGTGTTCGACCTTGTCGAGCAACTGCTCGATGTTGCTGATATCGGGATGACGGTTCGGACTGAGCGAGTCGCGGCCCTCGGCAATGCCGCGAATGCGGGCGATCTCGGCGCTGACTTTGCTGCCGAGCAGGACGCCCCCCTTGCCTGGTTTCGCGCCCTGTGACAACTTGATTTCAAAAGCCCGCACCGTCTCGTGTGCGGCCACTTCACGCAAGCGCTCGTCGGACAGTTGTCCGCTCTCGTCACGAACCCCGTATTTTGCCGTTCCGACCTGAAAGATGATGTCGCAGCCACCCTCCAGGTGATAAGCAGAGAGCCCGCCCTCGCCGGTATCGAGCCAGCAGCCGGCGGCTGCCGCGCCGCGTGACAGAGCGCGCACCGCCGGCCGCGAAATGGCGCCAAAGCTCATCGCGCTGATATTGACCAGCGACTTGCCGACGAAAGGCGTCCGGCAATAGCCTTCGCCGATAAGCAGCATCGGCGGCTCTTGCTGCTCGGCGTCGAGGATCGGGAAAGGGGCGTTGACGAAGACCAGAGCGCCGGGTTCATGGAGCGGGTACGTCGAGCCGAAGCCGATGATGCCGCCTTCATTTTTGGCCATGCGATACACCCAGCTGCGCGTGGCCCGGTCGAACGGCTGTTCCTCGCGGTCGCCGAGAAAGAAATATTGCCGGAAGTATTCACCGAGGCTTTCGAAGAAGTAACGCAGATGGCCAACCAGCGGAAAGTTCCGCAACACGGCGTGCTTTTCCTGCGTCACGTCCTGCACGTAAAGGGTGATCAGCGTTCCGGCGACGAAGAGAGCAAGCAGCACTCCCAGGCTAGCAAGCAGTATGTTGAGCATTTGCGCTTCCCTTCGGTGATAAAATCCAGTCGCCAAGTTGTCAGTCTACGGGAATGTCATGCTCATTGCAGCCCTGCTCGATGCCGAAATCGAGCGTAACGTCTCTGCCGCACTCAGCGAGGATGTCGGCAGCGGTGACCTCACCGCGCAGCTTGTTCCGGCCGGGGTGCGTAGCCGCGCCCTGGTGATTGCTCGTGAGGACGCCATCCTCTGCGGCAGCGACTGGTTCAGCCGCTGCTTCAGCAAGCTCGATGCGACGATCAGTATCGTCTGGAAGGCGCAGGATGGCCAGCGCACCCACCCGGATCAGGTGCTCTGCGAGATCGAAGGATCGGCGCGCGCCTTGCTCACTGGCGAGCGCAGCGCGCTCAACTTCCTGCAGTTGTTGTCCGGGGTGGCCACCAAGGCTCGACAGTACGCCGATCGGGTGGCCGGTACGCGGGCACAGGTGGTCGATACGCGCAAGACGATTCCCGGCTTGCGTCTGGCACAGAAATACGCCGTCAGCTGCGGCGGTGGCGGCAACCACCGTCTCGGTCTTTATGACGGAATTCTGATCAAGGAAAACCACATCCACGCCGCTGGCAGCATCGCCGCCGCGCTGGCCGCGGCCAGGGAAATCGCCCAGGGAGCGGGCAGCGCCTGTCAGTTCGTCGAGATCGAAGTCGAGAACTTGCGTGAGCTGCAGCAGGCGCTGGATGCCGGCGCGGAAATGATTCTCCTCGACAACCTGGACCTCGATCAGCTGCGCGAAGCCGTGGCCCTGACCGCCGGTCGGGCGATTCTCGAAGCCTCGGGCAATGTCACCCTCGATAGCGTGCGTGGCATCGCCGAGACGGGTGTCGATCGCATCTCGGTCGGTAGCTTGACCAAGGACGTGCGTGCGCTCGACCTGTCGATGCGCTTTTCGGCTTGATTTGCAAGTCGCAGACACGACTCACGACTCTCCACCAATTGCCTTTCTCCGCACACGGAGTGAGAAGGGCCGCGGGATCTCCCGCTGTCATGACCATGCGCAGGTACACCGAGGCGATCCGACGGACGTTGGCGAATGCGTTATATAATGGGCTTCGGGCGATGTGACCCAGGCGGGAACTTATGGCCTGTGCAGCAAGGGAAAGGGGGCTGGGATGCTGTTTGCGCTGTTTTACGTGTTGGCGATTGTGATTCTGATCATGCACTTCACCGGATTCCTGGCGCGTCATAACCTCGAATGGCTGGTGCTGGTACTTGCGGCTGCCGTTTTTCCTGCGGTCATCTACCTCTGACGCTGCGCAGGGGCCAGGCAAGGGGAACAACTCCGCAGGCATAGGAAAAAATGGGCGCCACCGGCGCCCTTTTCTATTTCTGCCACTGCTGTGATCAGTCCAGGTGTCGCTGGATGATCGCCTTCACCGCGTCGACACTGACGTCGATCACCTCGACCCGTTGCGGCAGGTCTTCGATGCCTCGCAGGCCCACAGGCCGCTCGGGTCGGCAGCCCAGTGCTTCGATGATGGTTTCCTCGAACTTGGCCGGCAAGGCTGTCTCGAGCACGACCATCGGCATTTCCGGGGTGCGCAGTTCGCGAGCGACCTTGAGTCCGTCGGCGGTGTGGGTATCGATCATCAAGCCATATTTCTCGAAAGTGTTGCGAATCGTCGCCAGGCGGTCGGCATGCGTACTCCTGCCGGCGGCAAAGCCGAAGTCGGAAAGCCGGGAGTAAAAGGACGTCTTCGAGAGGTCGACGCTGCCGCCCGCATCAACGGCGCTCCACAGGTTGCGAATGACAGTCGGGTCGCGACCAACGAGATCGAAGGCAAAGCGCTCGAAATTCGACGCCTTCGAAATATCCATCGACGGACTCGATGTGGCGTGCGTTTCGGCGCTGCCACGTGGACGATAAACGCCGCTGTGGAAAAACTCGTTGAGCACATCGTTCTCGTTGGTGGCCAGGACCAGGCGACCAATCGGCAGGCCCATCATGCGCGCGATATGACCAGCGCAGATGTTGCCAAAGTTGCCAGAGGGTACGGCAAAAGCGACCTGCCGATCACTGCTGCCGCCGACGCCGCCGGTGGCTGCGAAATAGCCTTTGAAGTAGTAGACGATCTGTGCCGCAACGCGTGCCCAGTTGATCGAGTTGACCGCGCCGATTTTGTAGCGGGCTTTGAAGGCGTGATCGTTGGACACCGCCTTGACGATATCCTGGGCATCGTCGAAGCTGCCGCGCACGGCGATATTGTGGATGTTGTCATCGTGCAGCGAATACATCTGTGCGCGCTGAAAGGCGCTCATTCGCTGGTGTGGCGAGAGCATGAAGACGCGCAGCCTTTCTTTGCCGCGCATCGCATATTCGGCCGATGAGCCGGTGTCGCCCGAGGTCGCGCCGAGGATGTTGATCTCTTCGCCACGCTTGGCCAGAACGTATTCGAAAAGATTGCCGAGCAGTTGCATGGCCATGTCCTTGAAGGCCAGCGTTGGGCCATTGGACAGTTCGAGGATCGCCAGGCCCGCTTCGCCGCGGGCTTCGTCGGGCCGCTCCAGCCAACGCAGGGGCGTGATCTCGGCCGCCTGCTCACTGTTGCGGCCGTTGCCGTACACCTGTGCGGTGTAAGTCTTGGCAATCAGAGGCTTCAGATCGGCGGGCGGGATATCATCAATGAAGCGGGAGAGTACGGCGTAGGCGAGATCGGCGTAGGACAGGCTGCGCCAATACTCGAGTTCGGCTTTGCTGATCTGTGGATAGGACTCCGGGAGGTAGAGACCGCCGTCGGGAGCCAGGCCGGTGAGCAGAATCTCGGTGAAGCTCGGCGCTGCCGAGTGTTTTGTGCTGGAGAGGTTCTGGCCGCGAGTCGAGAGATAGCGCATGTGGAGGACCATTAATGTGAAAGTCGCGCAAGCGACTCACGAAGCTCCCTTCTCCCCTCGCGGGAGAAGGGTCTGGGGAAGAGGGAATGGGGAATGCGGCTTGAAAGCCGACGAACGCGCAGTTTATCATGCTCCGCGCCGTGCCCTCGGCGCGGGTGCGTCGCAGTCTCGGCGATTGGCCGGGAGTCAGTGAATCAGTGAATCAGTGACTCAGCCGCTAGCGACGCAGTTCTTGCCCGCACGTTTGGCAACGTAGGTGGCTGCGTCGGCACTGCAGGTCACGGCAAGCTCACAGCCCGGCGTGACGCGTGCCGGGATGGCTGTAGAAGGGAAAGCTGGTTGTGCTTGAACATCTTGTTGCCTCCGTCTGGGGGCCGCTGTGCGTTGGCCATGATTCCAGATACGGATCGCTCTCGTGGATCTTGAGACTTTTTCTCGGATGCCTCGTAATAATTCTTCAATGAAAAATAGCTCCTTCTCAGCCCTGATTTTGGGCCCGGGCGGTGGCCAGCGAGCGCAGCAGGGCGATGCTGAAGGACAGCATCGCCACCGCTGCGACCCATAAGCCGTCGCTCATTCCCAGTGCCAGCAGGATGCCGCCAGAGAGGAACAGGAGGGCGCGCAGGGCGCCGCCGCGACGTAGTTCGGCGTGCATCCGGTCACGCGCCGGCGTGCGCCTGCCGGGGCGGTACCAGACCGGCAACAGTTCGGACAGGGCGCCGCTGACCAGCGGCAGCAGGAAAGCGACGACAAACGCCGGCACGGCGTCACGACCGCTGAGCAGTGAAAAGGCATGCGCGCTGCCGAAGATCAGCAGCAGCGCAAAGCCGACCAGGGCAGCGAAGAGGCTTGCCGCCGCACCGTCTGCGCTCAGCCCCTGCCAGCCATGACGAATCAGGCAGGCGCGCCCGATCTGTAAGGTGACGAGCAGCAACACGAGCGCCCCCACAAGCGACAGCGGTGGCCAGAAAGCGGCACCGAGCGCAATAGCCAGCACCCCGCCGACGGCGAAGGGTAGCTGCCGACGCAGGCGTTGCGCGGCGCCGGGATCCGGCGCTCGCAAGGCCGTCGGCAAGAGGACCTGCAAGCTTCCCAGCGCCGTCAAACCGATGAATCCGAGCGTGTTCAGATGCAGATGCAGCAGGCGCAGTTGCGGTCGTGCCTGCGGCCACCAACTCATTGCCGGGATCAGCAGCAGCGCTGCCGCCAGGAAGGCGATGGCCAGCAGATACCACTGCCAGCCGGGGTGCGGTCTTCCCAGCGTTGCTCTGGCACGCCGGATCACCCAGCTGGCAAAGAGCAGCGCGATCAGAAGAGTGCCGCTGGCTGCGGTGTACAAAGCACGCTCCGGCAGCGTTCCCCGGAAGGCGAGAAAGGTCAGCACGCCGGCCAACTGCAGCAGCAGCGGCAGCAGCAGAATGCTGCGCGGTGCTGCGCGGCTGCGCGTCAGGACGGGGACGAAATGGCTGATGGCGGCAAAAATCAGCGGCACGATGCCGACCGCGAAGATCAGGTGTGCTGCTGCGGCGACAGACACGCCGCCGGAATGCAGCAGCGCCAGCGCCGCAAGAAAAACCGCGACCGCAGAAAAGCCCAGGTAGATCAGCACCGCTTCACACCCTCGCCCGTCTTTTCTGCGCCGGCAAGCCGCCGCTCAGACCCTGGTTGCGGCGGCTGGGCGTCAAGCCATTCTGGTGAAGTCGATGACGATGGCGCCAGCTTCGCGCTGCACGTACTTGATTTGCAGCGCATCGCCGAAGCGGGCCTGCAACTGCGCCAGCAGCGGTAGCGGATCGTGGTCGTTGCAGAAGCGCATCGTTTCTCCGGCAATCAAGGCGTCGAGTGCGCCAAAGATCGCCGCGTGGCGAAAACGCTTGGCGACGCCGCGTGCGTCGAAGGGATAAATGGCTTCCTGAGTGGGCTGGTCGCAAGCATGCATGGCGGTCTCCGTGAGTAAAGGTGGTTGGGAGAAGGGATCTTGGGACACTGGCCCCGGGCTGTCTTTGATATGGGCCGGTAATACCCGTACGCGGGGCGCAGGAGCGGCGCGAAAGCGGCGAGGCTGGCCAGAGCGCTGGGAAACGAGCGGGAAAAGGACGAAAACAAGCCGCTCAAGACCTGGAGCCGGGTGCGACCACTGGCCCCCGGCAGCACCTGCTGTGACGAGCTGTTATCGCGGATAATGGGCAGCATGCGTCGCTATCTCAAGAAATATCTTCCCGATCAGGAAACGATCCGCAGCAACCCCTGGCTGCGTCCCTTCCAGTCATCCTTGCTGCATCCGCGGCTATGGCACCTGAATCGCCACTCGGCGGCCGGTGCGGTGGCCACCGGCCTGTTCTGCGGCTTGATTCCCGGTCCGCTGCAAATGATCGGCGCGGCACTCGCTGCGGTCAAGTTTCGCATCAATCTGCCGCTCGCTCTTCTCGTCACCCTGTACACCAATCCCTTTACCATCGTGCCGCTGTACCTGGTGGCGTATCAGCTGGGGCGGCTGTTGACCGGCGACAGCGCGGGTTTCATTGCGCCGCCGGAGTTCAGCATCACTGCCTTTGCCGCCTGGAGCGAGGCCATGCAGGGATGGATGCTGGTCGTCGCCAAGCCCCTCGGCCTGGGCCTCCTGGCGCTGGCCAGCACGCTCTCGGTGTTCGGTTACCTGGCGACGCGGGCGATCTGGCGGCTATACCTGATCAAGGCCTGGCGTCGTCGCCGAAGCGCCTCCTGAGTCCTGCTCGCTCGCGGCTCGGCATCGCCCGCTCTCGGCAAGGACTTGCCTGATAGCATGCGGCGAAGGATACTCGCCCCTGTTGTCGTCAACCGCTCCCGACCCTCCGCGAAACAATGGCAGGCAGGTGGCAACAAACGACAAGCCGTCTCAACAATGCGCAAGGAGATCTTGATGGCCAAGACATCGAAAGCCCGCTTTTGCTGGGAGGACCCGCTGCTTATCGAGGCGCAGTTGAGCGAGGAGGAGCGCATGCTGCGCGATGCCGCGCGCGACTACTGTCAGGGTCGCCTGCTGCCACGGGTGCAGGATGCGTTTCGCCACGAGCGCACCGATCCGGCGATCTTCCGCGAAATGGGCGAGATGGGCCTGCTCGGCGCGACGATTCCGAGCGAGTACGGTGGCGCCGGCCTCAACTACGTCAGCTATGGTCTGGTGGCCCGCGAGGTCGAGCGCGTCGATTCGGGTTATCGCTCGATGATGAGCGTGCAGTCGTCCCTGGTGATGGTTCCGCTGCACGCTTTTGGCACCGAGGCGCAGAAAAGCAAGTACCTGCCGCGCCTGGCGAGCGGTGAATTGATCGGCTGCTTCGGCCTCACCGAACCCAACCACGGTTCCGATCCCGGTGGCATGACCAGCCGGGCGCGCGCGGTTGACGGTGGCTACCGACTGTCGGGTAGCAAAATGTGGATCACCAACTCGCCGATCGCCGATGTCTTCATCGTCTGGGCCAAGGACGATGTCGGCGCGATTCGCGGCTTCATCCTCGACAAGGGAATGAAAGGCCTGTCTGCGCCGGCTATCCACGGCAAAGTCGGCTTGCGGACCTCGATCACCGGCGAAATCGTCATGGACGAGGTCTTCGTCCCCGAGGAGAATGCCTTCCCCGACATCCGTGGCCTCAAGGGGCCGTTTACCTGCCTCGATTCGGCGCGTTACGGGATTTCATGGGGAGCGCTCGGTGCCGCCGAGTTCTGCTGGCACACGGCGCGCCAGTACACCCTCGATCGCCAGCAGTTCGGTCGTCCGCTGGCTGCCAATCAGTTGATCCAGAAGAAGCTGGCCGACATGCAGACCGAAATTACCCTCGCCCTGCAGGGCTGCCTGCGTCTCGGGCGCATGAAGGACGAAGGTACGGCGACGCCGGACATCACTTCGATGATGAAACGCAATTCCTGTGGCAAGTCGCTCGACATTGCCCGCAGCGCGCGCGACATGCTCGGTGGCAACGGGATCTCGGACGAATTCGGCGTCATCCGGCACATGGTCAACCTCGAAGTAGTCAATACCTACGAAGGCACGCACGACGTGCACGCCCTGATCCTCGGGCGTGCACAAACCGGCATCGCTGCCTTTTGAAGCCGTCGATGAGTCGAGCAGCCAGCGCAGCGAAAAGCGGCGGCGCGCTGGCGCATCTGCGCGTGCTCGACCTGTCACGCGTTCTCGCCGGCCCCTGGGCCAGTCAGCTGCTGGCCGACCTCGGCGCCGAGGTAATCAAGGTCGAGCGGCCCGGCTGCGGCGACGACACGCGCGGCTGGGGGCCGCCGTGGCTGGCCGACGGCGATGGCCAGGCGACGCGCGAGGCCGCCTATTTCCTGTGCACCAACCGCAACAAGCGCTCGCTGACCGTCGACATCACGCGACCCGAGGGGCAGGAGATCGTTCGCCAACTGGCGCGCGACGCCGACGTGCTGATCGAGAACTTCAAGGTCGGCGGCCTAGCCGCCTACGGCCTCGATCAGCACAGCCTGCGTACGCTCAATCCCAAGCTCGTTTATTGCTCGATCACCGGCTTTGGACAGCACGGGCCGTACGCGGCACGCGCCGGCTACGACTTCCTGATTCAGGGCATGGGTGGCCTGATGAGTGTCACCGGCACGGCGGACGGCGAGCCCGGCGCCGGCCCGCAGAAAGTCGGCGTCGCCCTGACCGACATTCTCACCGGTCTCTACGCCGGCAACGCCGTTCTCGCCGCGCTGGCGCACCGCGACCGGGATGGTTATCGCAGCGCTGACGGCCAGCACATCGACCTTGCCCTGCTCGACGTGCAGATCGCCTGTCTGGCCAATCAGGCAATGAACTATCTGGTTTCCGGGACGGCGCCGAAGCGCATGGGCAATGCCCACCCGAACATCGTCCCCTATCAGGATTTCCCGACGGCCGACGGCGACATGATCCTGGCGATCGGCAACGACGGCCAGTTCGCGCGCTTCTGCACTGTCGCCGGACGTCCCGAATGGGCCGGCGACGAGCGCTTCGCCAGCAACGCGGCGCGCGTCAGGCATCGCCAGGAATTGATCCCGCTGCTCCGCCAAACCACGGTGCTGCGAACGACCCGCGAGTGGATCGCCGCGCTCGAGAAGGCCGCCGTGCCCTGTGGTCCGATCAACGACCTGGCCGCCGTCTTCGCCGATCCGCAGGTGCAGGCACGCGGCATGCGTCTCGACATGGCGCATGCCAACGGCGGCAACGCGCCGCAGGTGGCCAATCCGATTCATCTGTCGGCGACGCCGGTCGAATACCGCAAAGCGCCGCCGACACTCGGCGAGGATACCGCGGCCGTGTTGCGTGAACTGGGTCACAGCGACACCCGGATCGCGGCGCTTCGGCAAGCGGGGATTGTGTAGTTGCGTGGCGTGGCGCCGGAACCGGGGCGGTAGCTTCGCACGGCGCGATAGGAGCAGCTTGCCACCCCCGGGGAAGCACTGAAGCAGCCGCTGGCGGCGCTGCAGACCGTCGCTGACACTGCCGAATCGCTGCAAAAAGCCAATGAAGATCTTGTACGACTGGCTCACTGGTCACGGAATCGTGGTTGAGCGCTTCCGTTGAACGGGCGGCTCGCATAAAGTGAGCGCTCTGGTCGCGCACGGAAGTGAGTGAAACCTGTGTATGGGCACCCGCAGAATTTCCTGTTCCGTTCCGGGATTTTGCGCGGCAGTTCGCGCAAGTGGGCGGATTGAAAAGTAAATGGAGAAGAGCCGCCCCGAGAATCCGCTTTCCCCGCATTGCGGTACTATGGCAAGTGGGCAGGGTCCAGAGCGGCTCGGAAAAGAGAACAGCATCGCCAACAGAAGCGTTGCAGAAGACCCCCCGTAGCGAAACACCAAAGGAGAGAAACAATGAAAGCATCATTGCGCCGTACCCTGCTGGCCACCGCCGCAGCCGCCTGTTTTTCCGTATCGGCCCACGCCGCCGAGTTCATCAATGTCCTGACCGGAGGCACCAGCGGCGTTTACTATCCGCTCGGCGTGGCCCTTTCGCAGATCTATGCCAAGGCGCTGCCCGACGCCAAAACCTCGGTGCAGGCGACCAAGGCCAGCGCCGAGAATCTCAACCTGCTGCAAGCCGGTCGCGGCGAAATCGGCTTCACGCTTGGCGACGCCCTCAGTGAAGCCTGGAAAGGCAACGAGGAGGCCGGTTTCAAGACACCGCTCAAGAAGCTGCGCACGGTGGCGGCGATTTACCCCAACTATATTCAGATCGTTGCCAGTGCCGAGTCCGGCATCAAGACCCTGGCTGATCTGAAAGGCAAGAATGTTGCCGTCGGCGCGCCGAAGTCGGGAACCGAACTCAACGCGCGCGACATCTTCAAGGCGGCCGGCCTGAGCTACGAAGATTTCGGCAAGGTCGAGTATCTGCCGTTCGGTGAATCGGTCGAACTGATGAAGAACCGTCAGCTCGACGCCACGGTGATTTCTGCCGGGCTTGGCGTGGCCGCCCTGCGCGACCTCGCCACCTCGGTGCCGATCACCGTCATCCCGATCCCGGCGGAAGTGGTGAACAAGATCGGCGAAGCCGCCTATCAGGTGGGCACCGTTCCGGCCGACACTTACAGCGGGCAGACCACTGCGGTCCCGACCGTCGCCGTACAGAATTTCCTGGTCACTCACGAGGGCGTTCCGACCGATATCGTCTATGCGATGACCAAGTCGATGTTCGCCAACCTCGATCAACTGGCTGCCGCGCACGCTGCTGCCAAGGCGATCCACAAGGATAATGCGGCCAAACAGCCGCCAGTTCCCTTGCATCCGGGCGCCGAGAAATACTATCGCGAAGCCGGGCTGATCAAGTAGTCGACGGCCACCAGGCGGCGTTGCTGTCCGTGATTCCGGGCAGCAACGCGGCGCGCTGCAAGGACTCGCCATGAATGATCGTTCAGTCGCTCCGCCGCCGGAGCACGTGCCCGAAGAAAGTGCCGCGCACGGCACGCAGCGACGCCTCTCGGGCCGCTCGCTGCAACTGGTCACCGCTGTCGCTCTGGCGTTCTCCGCTTACCAGTTGACGGTGGCCGCTTTCCATCCCCTGTCGAGTCTGGTTACCCGCTCCTTGCACGTCGGCTTCCTGCTGACCATCACTTTCTTGCTTTACCCGGCGTTGAAGCGTGCCGACAAGCTGACGCGGATCAGTATCGGTGACGGCGTGCTTGCCATCCTTGCTTTCGCGCTTGGCACCTACCACTGGATTTTCGAAGCCGAACTGATTCAGCGTTCGGGCGACCCGAGCACCGCCGACCTGGTCGTCGGCACGGCACTGGTGGTGCTGGTCTTCGAGGCGGCGCGCCGCCTGCTCGGCGTGGCGCTGCCGATCGTTTGCGGAGGCTTCCTGCTCTACGGCATGTTCGGTGAGTATCTTCCCGGCGTGCTCGAACACCGCGGCTACGGCTTCGATCAGATCGTCAACCAGCTGGCGCTCGGCACCGAGGGCCTGTTCGGCATTCCGACGCTGGTTTCGGCGACCTACATCTTCCTGTTCATCCTTTTCGGCTCCTTCCTCGAACACGCCGGGATGATCAATCTCTTCAATTCCCTGGCCCTCGGCACCGTCGGTCACACCAAGGGCGGGCCGGCCAAGGTGGCGGTGCTCTCGTCCGGCTTGATGGGCACGATCTCCGGCTCCGGCGTCGCCAATGTGCTCACCACCGGCCAGTTCACGATCCCGCTGATGAAGCGTTTCGGCTATTCCGGCGTCTTTGCCGGCGCCGTCGAAGCGACCGCTTCAATGGGCGGCCAGGTGATGCCGCCGGTGATGGGAGCGGTGGCTTTCATCATGGCCGAGAACCTTGATGTGCCCTACACGGAGATTGTCAAGGCAGCGGTCGTGCCGGCCATTCTCTACTACCTGACGGTGTTCTGGATGGTGCACCTGGAAGCCGGGCGCAAGGGCCTGACGGGAATTCCAAAAGAAGAGTGCCCGAACCCATTCAAGGCGATTCGCGAGCAGTGGTACCTGATCCTGCCATTGATGATTCTCGTCGGCATGCTGTTCAACGGCTTCACTCCGATGTTCTCGGGCATGGTGGGTCTGTCGCTGACAGCCGTGCTGATTCTCGGCGCGGCCCTGGCAGCGCGAGTTTCCGGCACCGCTTTCCGCTACGTGTTCTGGATCGCCCTGGGGCTGGCCTGCGCAACGATGCTCGAGTGGGGCGTGCATGCCTTGCTGGTGGTTATCGCCGCCCTGGTTGCCGCGGCCTGCTTCGTCAGCGGCGCCCGGGAGAGTCTGCAGGTCATGAAAATGAGCCTGGCCGACGGCGCCAGGCAGGCGCTGCCGGTCGGTGTCGCCTGCAGCATCGTCGGTGTCATCATCGGCATCCTGACGCTGACCGGCGCCGCCTCCAGCTTCGCCGGTTTCATCCTCACGGTCGGCGAAACCAGCCTCTTCCTGTCGCTGCTGCTGACCATGCTGGTCTGCCTGATCCTCGGCATGGGCATTCCGACCATCCCCAACTACATCATCACCAGCGCCATTGCCGCCCCGGCCCTGCTCAAGCTCGGCGTACCGCTGATCGTCAGCCACATGTTCGTTTTCTACTTCGGGATCATGGCCGACCTGACGCCGCCGGTGGCGCTCGCCGCTTTCGCAGCCAGTTCGATTGCCAAGGAGCCGGGACTGAAAATCGGCATGAAAGCGGTGCAGATCGCCATCGCCGGCTTCGTCGTTCCGTACATGGCGGTCTATGACCCGGCGATCATGCTGCAGGGGAACCCGTCGGTTCTGGCCGTCACCTATGTGCTGCTCAAGGCGGTGCTGGCGATCGCCCTGTGGGGCGGGGCTTCGATCGGCTACTTCTGGGCGCCACTGAATGTGCTGGAGCGCGTTCTCGCCACCGCTGCCGCCGCCAGCCTGGTGGTCGCCCTGCCGCTGACCGATCAGGTCGGCTTTGCCATGGCTACCGCCTTTATCATCGCGCACTGGCTGAGGAAGCGCCGGCAGCCATGCCACTCTGCCTGAGCGCCGGCGCCGCAGTGACGGTTGTCGCAGTGAATGCCTTCACCCTGGCGTGGATGCACTCCATCGAGAAGACCCGCTGGGAAGAGGACTGGCGAGTGGAAGGCCCGTTGTTGCGCGTCGTTGCGGCCAGGATTCAGGGCTGCGGCGCGGGCATGGAGCCGCCAGCCGATGCGCTGCTCCGCGACGGCAGCTGGCACTATCGACCGAGCTTGCCGCCGCGGCCACAGCTCTTGCTGTCGCACTCGCCGTATGCGGGCAGCTACGAACTGTGCATGGACGGCGGTTGCCAGCCGATTGCCGATTATCTTCCCGGACTTGCGCGCCAAGCGACGCTGCGTCTCACTGCGTGTGCGAACGAGGCTGCTGGCGCTCCGCGCTAGGCTGTGCTCACTCCGCCACGATCGCGTTTCACCGAGCTCAGGGCGCGAAACGAGCGAGCAGCATGGCACAATGGCAGCCTCTTCGAAAAGGAGCCGCCCTTGTTGGCACGAGTTATCCTGACGCGCGAGTCGCAGCAAGCCGGGCAGGTCGCGGCACTGCTTACTGTTCGCGAACCCGCCGGCGTTTCTCTGGCGTCGCCACGATGCCTGTCACGGCAGCTGTGAGCGGATGGATCTCCGAAGTGCCGAGCGCATATGCCGTGTGCGCCGGCATGGCCACTGACGTGGGCCGCGTGCGCCGCAACAACGAGGATGCTCTGAGCTTTGTTTGCCCGGATGACCTTGCGCTGCGCCGACGTATGGGCGTGCTGGCGGTGGTCGCCGACGGCATGGGAGGACACCGGGGAGGAGAGGTGGCGAGCGCGCTGGCAGTGGAAACCATTTGCCGCGGCTATTTTTCCGCGCTGCCGGGTGAGGATCGCTTGCAGGCCCTGGAACGGGCAATGCTCGACGCGAATCACGCGATTTGCAGGGCCGGCCTGGCGGATCCCTCGCTCGAGGGGATGGGGACGACGGCAACCGTGCTGGTCGTCGTGGACAACAGGGTGTTCTTCGCGCATGTTGGCGATAGTCGCCTCTACCACTGCGCCAATGGCCGCTGTCGGCAACTGACCGAGGACCACACCCTGGTCCAACAAATGGTGAAGAACCACGTGCTCAGCGCGGAAGACGCTCGCAATTACCCGATGCGCAACGTCCTCATGCGCTCCCTCGGCACCTATTCGGGTCTGCAGATTGCCACCCAGAACTGCGCTGCTCCGCAGATCGGCGACGCCTTCGTCCTCTGCTCGGACGGCTTGCATGCTTCAATCGAGCCCGCTGAAATCGCCGAGTTTGTCGCCTCCCTGGAACCGCAAGAAGCCAGTCAGCGCTTGGTCGATCTGGCCTGTGTGCGTGATGGTAGCGACAACATTTCGGTGGCCGTGGTCGTCATCCGGCCAGCCGCCGCCAGCGAGGAATGACGAATCGGCGGCGATGCTTGGTAAAAAAGGCGCGGATACTGGCCGGGGCTTGCTCAGTAACGCAAGGCAATGGTCAGCCACAGCGGCAAGGTGAGCATCGCCACCAGGGTGTTCGCCGAAACCAGCCAGGCGACGCCCGGGCCGTCGCCGCCCATGCGTACCGCCAGAATATAGGCTGAGGTTGCAGTTGGCAGGGCGCTGAAAACGATCACCGTATCGAAGTACACCCCACTCAGGCCCAGGCTGCTGGCCGCCAGCAGGCCTGCCGCCGGCACGGCCAGGAGCTTGACCGCCAGCAGGTAGCACGAAGCGGCATGCGATCCGGAAGTGCCGCGCAACTTCAAGGCCGCGCCGACGGCCAGCAGGCCGAGGGCGATCGCCGCTTCGCCGAGACGGCCCAGCAATTGGCCGGCGGCGGCGGGCAGGGTCAGGCCGCTGGCGCTGAAAGCAAAGCCGGCCAGCGTGGCCAGGATCAGCGGATTGCGGACCATTTCGCGGAGCAGCCCGAGATTGCCGTGCCGGGCCAGCATCCACACCGAGGCGAGGTTGGCCAGTGGCACCATTGCGCCGATCAGGATGCCCATCGCGGCGATCCCCGGGGCACCGTGCAGCTTGCCGATGACCGCCAGTCCGAGGTAGGAGTTGAAGCGGAAAGCGCACTGGAAGCGCGAGGCGAAAACTGCTTTGTTGCCCTTGAACAGCGGCGCCGCGAAGAGGCCGAAAAGCACCCCGCAGCCGAGCGCCGCGGCGCCGCTGGCGAACAGCGGTGCGGCGGTGGCGAAGTCGATGTGGGTGCTGGCCAGGGCCTTGAACAGCAGGGCCGGAAAGAGAACGAAATAGACCAGCTTTTCCAGGCCACTCCAGAAGCGCTCACCGAAATCGACCAGCCGGTAGAGCGCCCAGCCGAGCAGGATCAGGCCGAAATCGGGAAGCAGGAGAAGAACGCCTTGCATGGAGTCGGGTCCGGTCAGCGCGGCTCAGATGACTTTCTGCGCGCGCAGATTGGCGATCTCGGCAGGGCTGAAACCGGCTTCGCCCAGGATCTCCTCACTGTGCTCGCCGGCGGCTGGTGGCAGGTGGCGTGCTTCGAAAGGGTGTTCGCTGATTTTGAACGGCGGTGCGAACTGCTTGACGCCGGCGACTTCGACGATCATCTCGCGCGCCTTCAACTGCTCGTTTTCGAGACTCTCCTCGAGTCGCAGGACCGGCGCGACGCAGCAGTCGACGCCATCGAAAACCGAGGTCCACTCGGCGAGACTGCGCTGGGCAAAAATGGCCTCCAGTTCGCCGCGGATGCGCTGACCCTCGGCGCCGGTGGCAAAAGCGCAGGGGCGCAGCTCGGGGCGGTCGAGGGTGTCGCACAGGGTCTGCCAGAACTTCGGCTCCATCGCGCTGACTGCCAGGTGGCGGCCGTCGCTGGTCGCATAGACACCGTAGCTGGGCATGCCGCCGGAAAGCAGGTCTGCGCCGCGCGCTTGCGCGCGCCCGCGGTCGAGTACGGCCAGTAGCGGGAAAATGGTGTGCGCGAAAACGGCATCGGTCATCGACACGTCGACGTAGCGGCCACGACCGCTGGCGCGGGCGTCGACGACGCCGGCGAGCAGCCCGATCAGCGCACTCAGCGAGCCGCCGAGCAGGTCGCCGATCTGGAAGTTGGGAATTGCCGGCGCACTGCCGGCGATGCCGATCTGGTCGAGCAGGCCGCTGTAGGCCAGGTAATTGAGGTCGTGGCCGGCGCGGTCGCGGTAGGGGCCGTCCTGGCCGTAGCCGGTGATCGCGCAATAAACGATGCGCGGGTTGATTGCCGCTACCGCCTGGTAGCCGATTCCCAGCTTGTCGACGACGCCGGGGCGAAAGCCCTCGACGACGACATCCGCGCTGGCGGCGAGGCGCATGAAGGCGGCGACGCCGGCGGCCTGCTTGAGGTCCAGCGTCAGGCTGCGCTTGTTGCGATTGACCAGCTCGAAATAGCTCGTCTTGCCGTGCACTGCGCCGGCGCTGCGTGCGTAGTCGCCGGCACCGGTGTCCTCGATCTTGATCACGTCGGCGCCGAGATCGCCGAGGTGCATGGTTGCCAGAGGTCCTGGCAGGAGTCTGCTCAGATCAAGGACGCGAAGTCCGTCGAGAGGGGGTGGGCGCATGCTGAGGGGCTTTCGAAAGAGGCTGGTTGGTGGGGCTCGATGGCAGAGCGGCAAGTGCGCGCAACCATGCGAAGTGAGCAAGCTAAGGCGTTGTCAAGGGCGGGAAAGGCGCAAGGTGGCGAGTCGTGACGAATTGTGCCAGCTTGCGTCGAATGATGCATTGTAACGGTCATGACATGTCAGCCCCGACGCGAGCGGCGACGGTTATGCTCAAGGGCTACAACGCGTTATGATGAATATCCCCTGGCTCGCCATGCCTGTACTGTTGAGGCGTGTGGCTCAGCCGCTGGAACCAGCATTGCCCTTACGCTGTCGGAACCGCTTGCCAATGGGCAACCGCCAACCCGTGTCGCTGGCACGTATACAGAGATACAGACATACAGAGGCCTAGCCGTTGTCCAGGCCGTGGAAGCGCCAATCATGCTCAACAGTTTGCGAATCTTCTTTGCCAGAAAATCGGTGCTCATCACCGGGTTGCTGCTCGCACTTTACGTGCTCGGCGGCTTCTTCGCCTTGCCGGCAATTGTCAAGTGGCAGGTCGAGAAACAGGTGTCCGCTCAACTCGGCCACTCGCTCAGCGTCGGCGACGTACGCTTCAATCCGCTGCTGTTCAGGTTCGAGGTTGAGGACCTCGCCTTTTCCGACCCCGACGGGCAGCCGCTGTTGGGCTTCAAATACCTGCTGGTCGATTTCGAGTTGCGCAGCCTCATCGATCGCGCCTGGACTTTCGCCGAAGTGCGTCTCGAGGCCCCGGTTTTGCACTTTGCCTTCGACAAGGACGGCCGGCACAACTTCGCGCCTCTGCTCGAACGTCTGCCGGAAAGCGAGCCGGATCAGGACGACGCCGGCTTGCCGCGGTTAATCGTCGAGCGCGTCGCGGTGACCGATGGTCGTTTCGATTTCTCCGACCAGCTGCACGACGAGCCGCTGGTGACACACATCGAGCCGCTCTCGATCGAGATCGACAATCTCTCCAGCCTGCCCGAGCAGGCCGCCAGCTACCGGCTGTCGGCGCGGACCGCGGTCGACGAGGCCTTCGAGAGCAGCGGTGAACTGGCGCTCAACCCGATCGCCACGAAGGGGCGGCTGACATTGAGCGGCTTGCAGCTAGCAACTTTGGTCAGGAGTATGCCGCGTCTGCTGGCCATCGAATCGCCGGCAGGGAAAGTGGATCTCGGCGCCAGCTTCGACCTCGCGGTCGATGCTGGTGGGGAGCTCGCCGGTGTCGTGCAGGATCTCGATTTCGACATCGCGGGCCTGTCGCTCAGCGCTGCCGATGCTGCTTCGCCGCTGCTGGCCCTGGAAATGCTGTCATTGAAGCAGGGACGGGTCGATCTCGCTGCCCGCGAAGCACGGCTGGCGACTTTCCGCCTGGCGAAAGGGCGCGTCGCCGTCGCCTTTGACGACGACGGCAAGCTCAACTGGCAAAAACTGCTGCGTGCCACCGCGCAGGCGCCTGCAGAGAAAACTGCGGAAACTGCGGCACCTGCGCCACCTGCGGCGGTAGAGGTGGAGCCAGAGTCGGAGGTCGTGGCGGACGCAGTGGTCGCGGCCGTTGCCGACGCGCCGGAAGTGCCGGAGGCGCCCGTGCCAGGCGCATGGCGAGTGCTCATCGACAGTGCTGAACTCTCCGAAATCGAGTTCGGCTATGCTGACCCGGCGCAGGCCTTGGCCCTCGACGTTGCCGCGCTCGCTTTCGAGACCTCGCCGTCGATCGAGTTGGCGGTGGCGGGAACGCGCGTCGAGCTGGCGCAGCCGAAGCTGGCACTGAGCGGTACGCGACTCAAGAGCGGCGCGAACTCGCTGGCGCTCGACGGCTCGGTTGCCGCCGAGAAGATCGCCATGCTCATCGCCGATGCCGCTTTTGATCTCACGATCGACAAGCCACAAACGAGCTTTGACGGGCTGAAGGCGCAGAGCGGGGCCGACGGCGTCGCTCTGGGCAAGTTGGCGATCGCCGGCGAGAAGCTGTCGCTGGCGCAGCGCAACACCGGGCTCGAGCTCACGATCGACAAGCCACAAACGAGCTTTGACGGGCTGAAGGCCAAGAGCGGGGCCGACGGCGTCGATCTGGGCAATCTGGCGATCGCCAGCGAGAAACTGTCGCTGGCGCAGAGCGACGCCGCTCTGCGCATCGACGCGGCTGCTGCGCAGGTCTCGATGGCTGGCCTTGCTGCGCATCAGGGCGCAGATCGCATCAAATGGCAGGACGCCGCCCTCAATGTGCGCGCCATTGCCGCCACCCTGGCTGGGTCGTCTGCCTCGCCCGCTGCCTCTGGCTTGAGGCTGAGCTTTGCCGATGTAGCGCTGAAACTGAAGGCGCTCGGTGCCGTTGCCCAGGGCTCGTCGTCCGAAGTTGCGCGGATTGCGGCGGCCAGCCTTGGCGCCAAGTCGCTGCTGATCGCGCTGCCCGACGGTCCGCTCGATGTCACCGGCGATGGCCTCAGTGTGGCGCTGTCGGATGCGGTTTTTCACAGCCCTGCCGATCCTGCGACCGAAATGGTCCGCTTTGCGCGCACCAACATCACTGGCGGCGTGCTGCGCCTGAAGGATCGTGTGCTCAGCGTCGACAAGCTCGTTCTTGCCGATGGCAAGGCGCAGACCTGGCTCGACGCAGAAGGCAAATTCAACGGGCTGATCGTGACTCGCGGCGCCGCCGAGGCGGCAGTTGAGGCCGCCGCCGCGGCCGAGGGTGACGCCACCGCGGCGGAAGTTGCCTGGCGGGTGGCCGTCAAGTCGGTCGAGGTCGACAACTTCGCGCTCGGCTTCGAAGATCGCAGCGGCGGCCCGCCGCTGGCGGTGGGGCTGGAGGCGATTCGCGCGCGCATCGCCGGTTTCGCCACCGGGGTCAGCACGCCGATGCAGGTCGAGCTCAAGGCCAGGGTGGTCAGCGGCGGCGAGATCGAGGCCAAGGGCAGCGTTCGCGCCGACAACGGTGCCTCGGACCTGCAGCTCAAGCTGGCGGCCATCGCCCTGGCGCCGGTGCAGCCCTACCTGTCGGAGGTCGCCGAACTGACTCTGGCGTCGGGCACGCTGTCGACTGCCGGGCGTCTGCGCTACGGCGACCCGGCCGCCGCTGGCAAACTGGCCTACAAAGGCAGCTTTGCGGTTGATAAGCTGCAGATCGACGAGATCGAGCCGAAGCGGCCTTTCGTCACCTGGGAGACCCTGGCGACTGACGACCTGCTGCTGAGCGTCGAGCCGAACCGCCTGGATATCGGCGAGCTGCGCCTCGTGGCGCCGGACGGGCGCTTGATCATTGCCGAGGATCAGTCGGTGAATCTGACCGACGTTCTGAAGAAAAAGCCCAAAGGCGACGAGTCGGCTGCTGCCGACGAGGCGGCCGGCAAGGATGACGCTGCAGGAGCCGCCACCGCGGTGGCAACTGCGGACGACAGCGCTCCGGCGGATGATCCTTTCCCGGTCAGCATCGCCCGCATGCGCATTTCCAAGGGCGTGCTCGATTTTGCCGACCTCAGTCTGCGACCGCAGTTCGGGACGCGCATGCATGACCTGAAAGGGGTGATCACCGGTCTGGGGACGGATCCGACCCGCAGCGCCAAAGTGCAACTCGACGCCAACGTCGACAAGTACGGGTCGGCGAAGATTCGCGGTGAGATCAGCGTGTTTCGCCCGAAAAAACTGACCGATATCGAGATGACTTTCCGCAACCTGACGATGAGCTCGCTGTCGCCGTACGTGGTCAAATTCGCGGGCCGCAGGATCACCGGCGGGCAACTGGCGCTCGATCTGCAGTACAAGATCAAGGACAGCAAGCTGCGCGGCGAGAACAAGATCGTTCTCAAGCAGGTGAAACTCGGCGAACAGGTCGATTCCCCAGGCGCGGCGGACCTGCCGCTCGATCTGGCGATCGCCATCCTGAGTGACTCAAAGGGGGTCATCGACATCGGCCTGCCGGTCAGCGGCGATCTCGGCGACCCTGAATTTTCCTATGGAGCGGTGATCGGCAAGGCCTTCGGCAACCTGATTGCCGGCATCATTACCGCGCCCTTCCGGGCGCTCGGGGCGCTCTTCGGTGCCGGTAGCGACGCCAAGCTCGACAGCATCGACTTCGAACCCGGCCGCGCCGCGCTGGCGCCGCCCGAGCGCGAGAAACTGGCAGCGGTCGCCGGTGCGATGAAGGAGCGCAAGACGCTGACCCTGGTGGTGCCACCTGCGCAGGCGGCCGAAGTTGACACGCCGGCGCTCAAATCGCTCGCCGTGCGCACCGCCATTGTCGCGCGCATGGGACTCGAATTGACGCCAGGCGAAGATCCGGGCCCGGTCGACGCGGCCAACCCGCGTGCGCAGGTGGCGATCGAGGCGGTGTTCAGTGAGCGCTATGCTCCCGAAGTGCTGGCGCTGGTAAAGCAGCGGGCGCTGGCCGCCGCACCGCCTGGCGGGAAGTCAGCCGCGGCACCGCCGCCGGCGTTCTACCAGAACCTTGTCGAGCGCATGATCAAGGAGCAGCCAGTCTCCGACGAGGAGCTGGCACGGCTGGCGACACGGCGCGGCGAAGCGATCGTCGCCGAGCTGACTGGCGCTGATGGAGTGGACGCCAAGCGCGTGCAGCTCGGCAAAGCGCGGCCGGCCAGTGCGGCGACCAACAAGGCGGTTACCTTGCAGCTCGAACTCGAGGTCGCCAAGTGAAGCCAGTCGCCGATGCCGGTTTGTTGAGTCGACTGGACGACAATATCTGGGGTCGCCACGGCGGCGACGGCCTGCCCTTGTGGCAGGCGCGCGGCATGCGGGTCTTGCGTACGCTCCTGCTGCTGGTGCGCGATGTGGTGAATGGGCAGCTGACCCTGCGCGCCATGAGCCTGGTCTATACGACGCTGTTGTCGATCGTACCGCTGCTGGCCCTGAGTTTTTCGGTGCTCAAGGCCTTCGGCGTGCACAACCAGATTCAGCCGATGCTGCTGAAGTTTCTCGAGCCCCTCGGCAAGGAGGGGGAGGAGATCGCGGACAACATCATCGCCTTCATCCAGAACATGAACGTCGGCGTGCTCGGTGCCCTGGGCCTGGCGCTGTTGCTCTACACGGCGATTTCCTTGATGCAGAAAATCGAGGAATCGCTGAACTACATCTGGCACATTCAGCGTCACAGGCCGCTGGCCGATCGTTTCAGCCGCTATCTGAGCGTTCTCATGGTCGGTCCGATACTCGTTTTTGCGGCCCTGGGCATCACCGCCACGGTGATGAATGTCGAGACCGTGCGCGGACTGCTGGCGATCGAGATGCTCGGCCAGCTGGTGCAGACGATCAGCCGCTTGACGCCCTATCTGCTGGTGATCGCCGCCTTCACCTTTGTTTACATGTTCATCCCCAACGCGCGTGTGCGTCTGCTCCCGGCCTTGATCGGCGGCATTGCCGGTGGTGTCGCCTGGCAAACCGCAGGTTGGGCATTTGCAACTTTCGTGGCCAGTTCGCACCAGTACGCAGCGATTTACTCGAGCCTGGCGATTCTGATTCTGTTCATGATCTGGCTCTATCTGAGCTGGCTGATCCTGCTTTTCGGCGCCAGTGTCGCTTTTTACGCGCAGCATCCGGAGTACCTCTACGCCGGTGTCGGCGAACCGCGATTGAGCAACCGCATGCGCGAGCGGCTGGCGTTGTCGACCATGACCCTGGTCGCCAGCCGCTTCGTTGCCGGCGAGCCGACGCCCTCGCTGGGCGAATTCATTCGCTTGCTGCGAATGCCGAGGCACGTCCTGGAGAACGTGCTCGATGCCCTGGAGAGCGAGAAACTGCTGCTGCAAAGCAGCGACGATCCACCGCTCTACCTGCCCGGACGCGACCCGGCATTGATCAGCGTGGTGGAGGTCCTGGAGACGGTACGCAGCGCCGGCGAAGAACGCTTTTTTTCACCCGCTGGTTTGCCGGCGCTGCCCGCAGTCGACCAGGTATTCGAGCACATGCAGCAGGCACTGGAGGCGATGGTCGGCAGCATCAGCCTGCGTGAGCTGGCCGCACAGCCGACGGCGGCCATGCCGCCCGCTGCGCCCGCTGCGCATGAGCAGGAGGTCGACCAGGACCCTGACCCGGAGGGTGGTCAAGACCTGGACCAAGTCGGGCCGCAAGGCGCCGCCGAATGCGGCGCCAGCCCTGGGCTTACAGCAACTCTTCCAGACGCAGGCGGACGATCGGCCCCTTGACGGCGGCGAGCGAAGCGATGCGGGCAATCGCCGCGTCGATGTTTCGTTCGCGCGTCTGATGGGTGAGCATGATGATCTCGGTCTGCACTTCACCCTCGGCGGGCTCGCGCTGAATCATGGCGTCGATCGAGATTTCCTGATCGGCGAGAATGCGCGTCACGTCGGCGAGCACACCCGGCCGATCATCAACCCGCAGACGCAGGTAATAGCTGGTGATGACGTCGGCCATCGGCAGAATCGGCAGGTCGACCATCGCATCGGGCTGGAAAGCGAGATGTGGCACGCGGTGCTCCGGGTCGGCGGTGTGCATGCGCGTGACATCGACGAGGTCGGCGATCACCGCCGACGCCGTTGGCTCGGCGCCAGCGCCCTTGCCGTAGTAGAGCGTCGGGCCGACGGCGTCGCCCTTGACCAGGACGGCGTTCATCGCCCCTTCGACATTGGCGATCAAGCGTCGGGTCGGGATCAGCGTCGGATGCACGCGTAGCTCGACACCTTCGCTGGTGCGCTTGGTGATGCCGAGCAGCTTGATGCGGTAGCCGAGCTGTTCGGCGTACTTGATGTCCGCCGCGTCGAGCTGGCTGATGCCTTCGATGTGCGCCTTCTCGAAGCTCATCGAATTGCCGAAAGCGATCGCCGACATGATGCTCAGCTTGTGTGCCGCGTCGACGCCTTCGACGTCGAAGGTCGGATCGGCCTCGGCATAGCCGAGACGCTGCGCTTCCTTGAGCACCACCTCGAAGGACAGCCCCTTGTCACGCATCTCCGTGAGAATGAAGTTGGTGGTGCCGTTGATGATGCCGGCGATCCATTCGATGCGGTTGGCGGTGAGTCCTTCGCGCAGCGCCTTGATGATCGGGATGCCGCCGGCGACGGCAGCTTCGAAAGCGACCATTACGCCCTGCTTCTGGGCGGCGGCGAAAATTTCGTTGCCGTGTTTGGCGAGCAGCGCTTTGTTGGCGGTCACCACGTGCTTGCCGTTGGCGATCGCCTGCAGGACCAGCTCTTTGGCGACGCTATCGCCGCCGATCAGTTCGACGATGATGTCGACGTCCGGGTCGCAGACCACCGCAACGGGGTCGTCGGTGACCCGGCAGCTGCCGTCGGTCAAGCGGTGCGTGCGATCGAGATTGCGGTCGGCAACGACGCTGACCTGAATGGGACGGCCGGCGCGGCGCGCGATCTCCTCTGCGTTGCGTTTGAGTACCGCGTAGGTGCCGCCACCGACGGTGCCGATGCCGAGAAGTCCAACATTGATAGGTTTCATAGAGCAGCCAGGAGGGGAGGTTGAGGGTCCAGGATGGAATGTGGAATGTGGAATTGGAGAGATGCGTGGAGAGATGCGTCGAGAATGTACCCGCGGGTCAGGGAAAGCCGCGGCCTAAGCCGCGGCGTAGGCCGCGCCGGGAGTCGCCGCGCGCTGACGATAGCTTTCCAGAAAACGTGCGATGCGCGCAATCGCGTCGCGCAGGTCGTCTTCGTGGGGCAGAAAAACCAGCCGGAAGTGATCGGGGTGCGGCCAGTTGAAACCGCTGCCCTGGACCAGCAGCACGCGTTCTTTCTGCAACATCTCGGCAATGAACTTCTGGTCATCGCGAATCGGATAGAGTTTCGCGTCCAGGCGCGGAAACATGTACAGCGCCGCTTTTGGCTTGACGCAGCTGACGCCGGGAATGGCGGTGATCAGCTCGTGCGCCAGGTCGCGCTGGCGGCACATGCGGCCACCCGGGGCGACCAGATCGTCGATACTCTGGTAGCCGCCGAGGGCGGTCTGGATGGCATGCTGCCCGGGCACGTTCGAGCACAGGCGCATCGACGACAGCATATCCAGACCCTCGATATAGTCACGCGCTTCGCGCAGGTCGCCGGAAACGACCATCCAGCCGGCGCGATAGCCGCAGGAACGGTAGTTCTTCGACAGCCCGTTGAAAGTCACGGTGAGGACATCGGTCGATAGCGAAGCGATCGCCGTATGCGTTGCCCCGTCGTAGAGCACTTTGTCGTACACCTCGTCGGCGTAGATGATCAGGTTGTGCTGACGGGCGATGTCGACCATTTCCAGCAGCACCTGGTCAGGATAAAGCGCGCCCGTGGGGTTGTTCGGGTTGATCACCACCAGCGCGCGGGTACGTGGCGTGATTTTGGCGCGCAGATCCTTCAGATCGGGCAACCAGTCGCTGCCTTCGTCGCAGAGATAGTGGCGCGGCGTGCCGCTGGACAGGCTCACCGCAGCGGTCCACAGGGGGTAGTCCGGTGTCGGCACGAGCACTTCGTCGCCGGCATTGAGCAGCGCGTTCATGGCCATCACGATCAGCTCGGAGACACCGTTGCCGATATAGATGTCCTCCAGCGTCACCCCCTGGATGTGCTTCTGCTGGGTGTAATGCATCACCGCCTTGCGTGCCGAAAAAATGCCTTTTGCATCCGAGTAACCGGCCGCGCTGGGCAGGTTGCGGATCATGTCGAGCTGGATTTCCTCCGGCGAGTCGAAGCCGAACGCGGCCAGGTTGCCGATGTTGAGCTTGATGATGTGGTGGCCTTCTTCCTCCATCTTTCTGGCCTGTTCGAGGACCGGGCCGCGGATGTCGTAGCAGACACTGTCCAGCTTGTTCGATTTGCGCACCGGTTTCATGACGTCTGCCTTTCTCGGCCGCTGCCGGCAGGCAGCAGGCCGTCTTTCCTGAACATGTCGCGGATGCCGCGCACTGCTTGCCGCGTGCGTTCTTCGTTCTCGATCAGCGCAAAGCGGACATGATCGTCACCGAACTCGCCGAAGCCGACTCCGGGCGAAGCCGCGACCCTGGCTTCGAGGAGCAGCTTCTTGGCAAACTCCATCGACCCCAGGTGCCGGTAGAACTCCGGGATTCTGGCCCAGATGTACATCGACGCCTTCGGGACCTCGACCATCCAGCCGGCTTCGTGCAGCCCCTTGGCGAGCACGTTGCGGCGCCGCTGATAGGTCTGGCGTACCTCTTCGACGCATTGCTGCGAGCCTTCCAGGGCGATCACCGAGGCTACCTGGATCGGCGTGAAAGTGCCGTAGTCGTGATAGCTCTTGATGCGCACCAGTGCCCGGCACAGCTCTTCGTTGCCGACCATGTAGCCGACCCGCCAGCCGGCCATGTTGTAGCTCTTGGACATGGTGAAGAACTCGACCGCGATCTCGCGTGCGTCGGGGACCTGCAGGATCGACGGCGCCTGATAACCGTCGAAAACGATATCGGCGTAGGCCAGGTCATGCACCACCAGAATGTTGTGCTCCCTGGCCAGGGCGATGACGCGCTCGAAGAATTCGAGGTCTACGCAGCGGGCGGTCGGATTGCTCGGAAAGCCGAGAATCATCATCTTCGGTTTCGGCGTCGTCTCGATGACGGCGCGCTGCAGCTCCTCGAAAAAGTCGACGTCCGGCGTCATCGGCACCGAGCGGATGTCGGCGCCGGCAATGATCGCCCCATAGATGTGGATCGGGTACGAGGGATTGGGGACCAGGACGGTATCGCCGCGGTCCACAGTGGCCAGCATCAGATGCGCGATGCCTTCCTTGGAGCCGATGGTCACCACCGCTTCGCTTTCCGGGTCCAGAGTCACGTCGTAGCGCCGCTGGTACCAGTCGCAGATCGCCTTGCGCAGCCGCGGAATGCCCTGCGAAACCGAGTAGCCGTGCGTGTTCTCGCGCAGCGCCGCTTCGACCAGCTTGTCGGTGATGTGCTGTGGCGTTGGTCCGTCGGGATTCCCCATGCTCATGTCGATGATGTCTTCACCGCGCCGGCGAGCGGCCATCTTCAGCTGGGCGGTGATGCTGAAGACGTAGGGCGGCAAACGTTGGATGCGGGAAAACTCTCTCATGATCCGGGCTCGAGTAAGGGCAGCGCTGTTGATGACGCGTCGATCGGCGAGCAGGGCAGGTCACGCTTGCACGCGGTCCCTGGCTGGAGGCGATCGGCAAAAAAGCTATAATCGTACTTTAAGGTTTTCTGCGCCGCAATTTTCATGAAGCTACAGCTCGACAGACCCGACGGTTTGAACACCTTTACCGCCTACGGTGAGGGCTACGTCAGCGTGAACGGTATCCGCCATAGTTGTAACCTGGCGGCGTTGCCGGAGCGCCTGTTTCCCGAGTGGACGCAGGCCACTTTCGAAACCCTGCGCCTCGAGGACTTCGAATGGCTGGCTTCGCTCGACGCTGAAATCATCCTGCTCGGCACCGGCAGTCGGCTACGCTTTCCGGCTCCCGAGCTGATGCGCCCAATGGCGCGCGCGCAGAAGGGTCTGGAAGTGATGGATTTGCCGGCCGCCTGTCGTACCTACAATGTTCTGATGGGTGAAGGTCGCAAGGTCGCCGTCGGCCTGCTGCTGGTCTGACGGCACGGCGCTACCCAGCCGGCGTCGCCAACCGGTCAACGAGAAAGAGCGGCCGTAGCCGCCCTTTGTTCTGTACGGCAGTCGCTCAGTCGCGTTCGCCACTCAACATCATCAGCAGGTTCAGCAGGCTGACGAAGACGTTGTAAATGCTCAGATACACCGACAGGGTCGCCGAGACGTAGTTGGTCTCGCCGCCATTCACGATGCGGCTAATGTCGTAAAGGATGTAGGCCGAGAAGATCAGTACGGCCACCGCCGAAATGGTTAGCGACAAGGCCGGGATCTGGAAAAAGATGTTGGCCACGATCGCCAGCAGGACGACGATCATGCCGATGAACAGAAAGCGGCCCATGAAGCTGAAATCCTTCTTGGTGATCGTGGCCACAGCCGCCAGCGAGAAGAAAATCACGCCAGTACCCCCCGCGGCCATGGCGATCAGCGGGCCGCCATTGCTGAAGCCGAGCGCTACTTGCAGGATGCGCGACAGCATCAGCCCCATGAAAAAGGTAAAGCCGAGCAGCAACACGACGCCCATGCCGCTGTTCTTGGTGCGCTCGATACCCCACATGAAGGCGAAGGCAATACCGAGGAACAGCAGGAAGGACATCATGGGGCTGCCGGACATGAACGTGAACTGCATCTGTATGCCGGCCAACGCACCAAGTACGGTTGGCACCATGGTCAGCGCGAGCAGCATGAAGGTATTGCGCAGAACCCGGTTCTGCTGCAGCGACACCTCGCGAGTGGCCTGGCCTGTCATCTGAAACTGGGGTTGCATGGATTTCCTCCTGTTGATGGAACTGCTGATAACGAATACGGCGCTGAGACTAGCTAAATCGGCGAAAAGTTTCAATCACTATCCGCTTTCCCGAATAGCTCGTGCCCGGCTACAAGCACTCTCGACAGCGCGACGGTGGCGTTTCCTGGCCGCGGCGCCGTGCTATCATTCGCCTCGCCGTTGCGGCTGGCTGGAAACGCCGCCGCTGGGCTTGCGGGAAGTGTGGCAGAGTGGTCGATTGCACTAGTCTTGAAAACTAGCGACGGGAAACCGTCCGTGAGTTCGAATCTCACCGCTTCCGCCAATGCGCGTATTCTAGCTGCCTGCTCGAGAATGGATTTCTGGCCAGCCAACGAGAGTGCTTAGCTGCTAATCAGCAAACGCCGCCTGGCGGCGCCCAGCGCCTGGCTCCAAGGCGAATAAGCAGCTCTGCGGAACTGGCAGCCAGCTGGCACGACAGACACGGCGCGGCCCATGGCTGAACCCGGCTCGCGGTTCCGCGAACACCCTCTCCTGACGACTCCACGGTTCTCCCAGAAAATGACCACGAATTACAATCTCGCCGGCGCGATTCATCGCCATGGCCTGCACACGCCCGACGCTGTCGCTGTTGCCTACAAGGGCCAGTCCGTCAGCTATCGAGAACTTTCGCAGCGTGCGGCGCGTCTGGCGCAAGCACTCAGGCAGAGTGAGCACTGGCAAGGCGATCACGGCCAGCCGCCGCGCGTCGGGATTCTGGCTTCGCGCGGGATTGACGCCTGCGTGGCCTTGCTTGGCACCTGCTGGGCGGGCGCGACCTACGTGCCGATCGGGCTGAAGCTTCCGGAGGAGCGGATGCTCACCATTCTCTCGCTGTGCGAGCTGACGGCGATCGTCGCTGACGCCGACGGGGCGAAGTTGCTCAGCGAGCGCTTGCGGGCTGCTTGTCCGCCAGTGCTCATTTGCTCGGCGAATGAGCCCATGCACGAGGAAATCGACGCCATCGCAGCGGCCGGAGAGGCGGTGTTGCCCGGCCTCGCTGACGCTCCTGCACCCATGGCTGCCAGCGACCTTGCCTATATCATTTTCACCTCGGGAACGACCGGTGTCCCGAAGGGGGTGATGATCTCGGCGGCCGCGGCTCGGCACTACGCGCAGATGATCAGCCGCCTGCTCGAGCTGCGAGCCAGTGATCGTGCCCTCGAAACCTGTGAGCTCACTTTCGATTTTTCGGTGCACAACATGTTCAGCACCTGGGAAGCGGGTGCTGCGCTGCACATCCTGCCCGCGACGGTCGTCATGAATGCCGTCAAATTCGCCCGCAACGCAAAGCTGACGGTGTGGAATTCGGTGCCCTCGCTGGTGGGCATGCTGCGCCAGCTGAAAACCCTGCATCCGGACAGTCTGGAAGACCTGCGGGTGACCGTTTTCGGTGGCGAGGCGCTCCCGGAGAGTACGGTCGCGGCGTGGCGAGTTGCGGCGCCGAATACGGCGATCTTCAACCTCTATGGTCCGACCGAGGCCACCGTTTTCTGCCTGGGACAGGAGGTTGCGGACGACACGCCGATCACCGCCGGACGCGACTTCATCGCCATCGGTACACCTTTGCCGGGCAACGCAGCGATGATCGTCGATGGCAATAATGAAGCCGTGCTCGGCGAGACCCCGGGTGAGCTGGCGGTCGCCGGCGTGCAGTTGGCCGATGGCTATCTCAACGACCCGCAAATGACGGCCGCGCGATTCCCGACCATCAATGGCAAGCGCTGGTATTTGACCGGCGATCTGGCCAGCGTCGATGCCGCGGGGATTTTTCACTGTCTTGGTCGCATCGACAATCAGGTCAAGGTGCTCGGTTACCGCGTCGAACTCGAGGAAGTCGACGCGCACCTGCGCGCCGTGAGCGGCATTGACCTGGTCGGCGCGGTGGCCTGGCCGACGGTTGACGGCATGGCACGAGGAATCGTCGGCTTCCTGGGCGCGAGAGCCGTCGACTCGGTTCAGCTCATACGCGACATCAAAACCAGGCTTCCTGCCTACATGGTCCCCAATCAGTTGATCGCTCTCGAAACGGTGCCCCTCAACCAAAGCGGGAAAGTCGACCGTCAGGCGCTCAGGAGACTGCTGGACAAAGACCCGGCATGAGCCTGCCGTCGGCGGTGCAGAGTGGCGACGAGTCCGCCGAGGAAGCACAGCCAGCTCGGCTTCGTGCCTGCTTCGGGAAGAAAAATCTGCGCGACCTGCTGGCCATCGACGAACGTGAGCCCCTCGTCCTTGCCGCGCAGACCTGGCTTGGGCAGCTGGTGATCTTCCTGGTCGCCGTGCTCGCCGTTTCCAGCTTCGAGGACCGGTGGCAGGCGGCCCTGTTGGTCGGCCTGGCAATGGCCTATGCGCGCCTGCCGAGGTATCGCAACTGGATCCTCCTCGGCGGCACCTGGACGGCCGCGCTGCTCGCCTTGTGCCTTTCGCAGAATGCTATCCAGGACAACATCCGCGCGATGATGGCCGTGGAAAACGTTCATGACGTGTCGCCACTGGCGCTCGGCCTGCTGGCGATGGCGGTTGTTTTTGTCGGCGCGTGGAGCGTCCTGGAACTGAGCCGCCGCGACAAGAGCCTGTTCGTTGCGCGTCGTCCGATGCTCGCCTTGCTGGGCATCGAGGCCGTCCTCTGCGGGCTCTGTTCGCTGAGCGTGATCAACGGCCTGCCGCGCGTCCTCCTGTGGTCACTGCTCATCGTGTTCACGCCCTACCTCTGGTTTCTGGCCTACGCCCTGGCGGATCAACGCTCACGCGATGCGAGTCCGCCGATCTTCCAGATGGGCGTACTGCGGCCTTTCTGGTCGCCTACTTTTCTGCCCTTCGGCAAGGGCGCGGCCTTCCTCAGGAAGACCTCTGCCAAGTCGCCGGAAGACCTGGCCGTCACACAGATCAAGGGCGTCAAGCTGCTGTTGTGGGCAAATGTCCTGCTGGTCATCAAGATCGCTCTGGTCTGGGTGTTCCAGGAGCAATTGCAGGTACCCGGTCTGGAGGGTGCACAGGATGCCTTCCTGGCCGGGCAGTCCCACTCGCTGCCCTATGCCTGGGCGGCGGTGATTCTGTCCACCGCGAAGTTCTCCTTGCAGATTGCCTTCTGGGGGCATCTTTTCATTGGGGTCGCACGGCTGGCGGGTTTCAGGCTGCCGCGCAGTACCTGGCGTCCGCTCGGCTCGAAGACCTTGATGGAGTACTTCAACCGTTTTCACTATTACTTCAAGGAACTGCTGGTCGATTTCTTCTTCGTGCCCACTTTCTTCAAAGTGTTTCGCGGTCATCCGCGGCTGCGCCTGTTCTTTGCCACTTTCATGGCCGCCGGCGTCGGCAATGCGATCTGGCACTTTATTCGCGATATCGACCTGATTGCGACGATCGGCCTTGGCGGGGCGCTGGCGAGCTTCGAGAGCTACGCTTTCTACTGCCTGGTCCTGGCGACCGGTCTTGGTCTCTCGCAAGTTCGCATGAGCATGGGCTTCAAGCCCTCACTGAGCGTGGCGGGAAGGCTTCGGTCTTTCCTTTTCGTCTGGTCTTTCGTCGTCTGTCTGCATATTTTCAGCGATGGCTCGCGCAGCCACAGCATTGGTGAGCGACTCGCTTTTCTCGGTAGTCTTTTTGGAGTGATCTAATGAACAGTGATGGCAAGTTGAAGTTGCGCAAGTTTCTCAAGGAAGCGTTGGAAAAGCATGGTGACCAGGGCGAGCTGAACGACAGTGAGTCGCTCTTCGTCAGTGGTCGGCTCGATTCCTTCTCCATGATGCAGTTGGTGATGCAGTTGGAAGAAGCTTTCGGGCTCGATTTCTCGACGGTCGACTTCGACGTCAGCCTGATTGATTCCCTTGACGAAATCGCAGCCTTCGTCGATGCCAATGCAGGTGCTTGATTCCAGATTGGCAGGCGCCGCGAAGAAGATCGAGGTCGGCAACGGCCCGCTTTCTGCATGAGTGTCACTCCGGGCCGCTCGGCTCTGCGCAATTTTCTGGCCATCGATGAACGCCAGCAGCTTGCCGCTTTGGCGCAGACGGTTCGCGGCCGGGTGCTGCTGTTTGCCGTCGCCGTGTTGGCGGTGTCGAGCTACAACTCGTGGTGGGAAGCGGCTTTCGTTGTCGGCGCGGCGATGGCCTTCGCCTACCTGGAGAAGCAGCGCAATCTGATCCTCTTTGCCGCGACCTACGCGATGGCATTTTCCGCCCTCTGCTTGTCGAAAACGGCGATCGAGGAAAATATCGCCGTGGTCGCCGCGCAGGAAGGCGTCGGCAATGTTTCCACCTTGCTGCTTGCGCATCTTGCGCTGATCACGTTCATGGTTTTTTCGTGGTCGGCGTTGATGGCCGTACGCAAGCACAAGAGTTTCATTCTGGCGCGGCGACCTGTCATCGCCTTGCTGGCCCTCTACGTCACTTTATGCGGGCTGACCGCGCTGGATCTGCTGCATGGCCTGCCGCGGCTTGCGCTGTGGTCTTTCCTGAGCGTGTACACACCGTATATCTGGTTCCTGGCCTATGCCATTGTCGACCAGCGCGCGCGCGACCGTAGTCCGGACGTTTTTCAGTTGGGAACTTTCCATCCCTTCTGGGGTGGGCCTTCGTCGATTCCGTTTGGCAAGGGCGCCGGCTTCCTGCGCAAGACCTTGTCGAAAACGCCAGCAGATCTGGCGGTTACGCAAATCAAGGGCGTCAAGTTGCTGCTCTGGTCGAACCTCTTGCTGGGCCTGAAAATGGTGCTGACCTGGCTTTGCGAAGAGCAACTGAATATCCCCAGCGTCGAACTGGCCGTGAGCGCTTTCCTCGACGGTCAGGCGTTTCCGATCGCGCTGGGCTGGTCGGCGCTGCTCTGGTCTACCGCCAAGTTCTGTCTGCGGACCGCGTATTGGGGTCATCTTTTCATTGGCGGCGCACGGCTGGCCGGATTCCGTTTGCCGCGCGCCACCTGGCGACCACTCGAAGCACGGACCTTGATCGAGTACTTCAATCGCTTTTCCTACTACTTCAAGGAGTTGCTGGTCGACTTCTTCTTCGTGCCGACTTTCTTCCGCGTGTTTCGCAAGCATCCACGCCTGCGCATGTTCTTCGCGACCTTCATGGCCGCTGGGGTCGGCAATGCCATTTTCCACCTTGTCCGCGAAGTCGACCTGGTGGCGACGATGGGCTTGTCGGGGTCGCTGGTGTCGTTTGCCAGTTACGCCTTCTATTGTGTGATTCTGGCGACCGGTATCGGGATTTCTCAGGTGCGTGCGAATGCCGGCTACAGGCCCTCGCCGACGCTCGCAGGAAGGCTGTGGTCCTTCCTCACCGTCTGGGGCTTCGTCGTCTGCCTGCACGTCTTCAGCGACGAATCGCGCCGCCACACGCTGTTTGAACGTTGCTCTTTTCTGGCCAGTCTTTTCGGCGTCGGCTGAGCGAGGTTTCGGGCCAGCGCGTCAGCGGCTGTAGGGGATGGTGAAGCGGAAGGTGGCGCCGTCCGGTGGCGTACTTTCCACCCAGATGCGTCCGCCGAGATGATCGACGATGCGCCGGCAGATCGCCAGGCCGAGTCCCGTACCGGCGGGGTGGGTGGCGTTGGCGCTGACAAGCTGGCGGAACTCCTCGAAGACCTCGTCGTGTTTTTCGGCGGCAATTCCCGGACCGTTGTCGATGACCGAGACTCTTGCTTCGCTGGCCTGGCAATCCAGGCAGACGCGAACACGGCCGCTGTTCTCGGCTGCGAACTTCCAGGCATTTGAGAGCAGGTTGATGATCACCTGCGTCAGGCGATCACGGTCAGCGGCGATGCGCGGGGCCTGCGCCGGTAGGTTCAATTCGAGCGCGACCTGCTTCTCGGCGAACATCGGTGTCATCGACGTGACCGCCGACTGCAGCAGTTCCGCGGCGTCGAGGTCGTCGATGCACCAATCCATGCGCCCGGCCTCGATCTTCGCAAAATCAAGCAGGTCGTTGAGCATGCGTACCAGACGCAGGCACTCGCTATTGATGATGCCGAGAAACTCTTTTCGCTGCTCGCTGCCGATCTCGGCGTCGTCGCTGAGGATCTCGGCGAAGGAGCGAATCGACGTCAGCGGGGTGCGCAGGTCGTGGGTGACCATGTTGAGAAAGGCCGACTTGGCCTGGTTCGCTTCCTCCGCTTTCTGTTTCGCCGCCTGCAGGTTTTCTTCCCAGGTCTTGCGTTCGGTGACATCGCTATAGGTCGTGACGAAGCCGCCATCCGGCAAGGGGGTGCCGCGCACTTCGAGCACCGTGCCATTCGGTCGCACGCGCTCGAAGCAATGCGCCTCGGCCTTGCTCGCCAGGACGATACGCTCCTCGACCTGTTCCTCGATATCGCCCGGACCGTAGTCGCCGCGCTCGGCGTTGAAGCGGAAAAAATCGGCGAGCGGCCGGCCGATGCTTCCCATGTCCTCGGGAAAACCGAGCAGTTCGAGAAAGCGCCGGTTGCATGTCACCAGGCGCAGCTCACGGTCGAAAATGCTGAAACCCTGCGCCAGATACTCAAGCCCGCCGACGATCAGATCAACGCGGCTTGTTTCCTCTCGCTTGCTTGGCGGCATGCTTGCTCCTTCTGATGATGATTCACGAAACGCCTTTCTCCCCGCGCGGGAGAAAGGCCGGGAAAGAGGCGGGACGGTCATGACTTCCGCGCTGCACATAGGCCTCGAAACCCTCTAGCGGCAGGGGCTGGCTAAAGAAATTGCCCTGATAGAGATAGCACCCGGAATCCTCCAGATAATCTCTTTGTGCCTGTGTTTCCACTCCTTCGGCGATCACCTCCAGGGCACGGCTGCGCGCCAGGGCGACGACGATCCTGGCAATCTCGGCGTCGCTGGGGTCGCTGAGGATATCGCGTACAAACGACTGGTCGATCTTCAACTGATTCAGCGGCAGGCGCTTCAGGCAGGAAAGCGAGGAATAGCCGCTACCGAAATCATCGAGCGAGAAGCCAACGCCTCTGGCTTTGAGCGCCACCATCTTCTCGATGCTGTCCTCCGCGTGGTCCACCAATAGGCTCTCCGTCAGCTCCAGGCTGAGCCGCTTCGGGTTGGCACCGGTGCGCGTCAGTATCGCCAGGACCCGGTCTACAAAGTCGCGCTCCCGGAACTGTTGTGCGCTGACATTCACTGCCACCGTGAGCGGCGCCATCTCTGCTTGGCTTTCCCATGCTGCCAACTGCAGGCACGCGGTCTCCAGCACCCAATAGCCCAGAGGCACGATCAGGTGCGTGGCCTCGGCCAGGGGAATGAACTCGCCGGGTGCCAGCATGCCGCGTTCCGGGTGTTGCCAGCGGAGCAGCACTTCGCTTCCCCTGACCCGGCCATCGGCGGCCACCTGCGCCTGATAGTGCAGCACCAGGCGGTTTTCCCGGATGGCCTGGCGCAGCCCCGCTTCCAGGACCGCGTGCTCGAAGACGACCGCCTGCATTGCCGGGTCAAAGAAATGAAGCGCGTTGCGGCCGGCGGCCTTGGCTTTGTACATGGCGAGATCGGCTTGCCTGAGCAAGTCGTCGCTGGAGGTTTCCAGGCCCCAAAACAAGGTGGCGCCGATGCTCGCGGTGCTGTGCTGATCGACATCGTCGAGCCGATAGGGTTGATTGAGGGCAGCAAGAATCTTCGCGCCGACAAGCTTGGTCTGTGCGACGGCCTCTTCCATCGTGCCGTGCAGGTTTCCCATGATGACCACGAACTCGTCACCGCCGATCCGGGCCACGGTGTCAGATTCGCGTACGCTGGCGGTGAGACGTTGCGCCACTGCCTGCAGCAGGAGGTCACCCTGGTGGTGCCCCCGGGTGTCGTTCAGCGTCTTGAAGTGATCGAGGTCGACGAACAGCAGCGCACCGAAAGTCTTGCTGCGCTGCCCCGCGGTCATGGCCTGTTTCAGGTGATCGCGCAAGAGCGTGCGGTTGGGTAAATGGGTAAGAGAATCAAAGAAGGCCAACTCCTCTATTCTCTCCTCGGCGCGCTTGCGTTCGGTGATGTCGTATTGCATGCCGACGTAATTGGTTACGGCGCCGTCACCATCCTTCACCGCCGAGATGGTCAGCCACTTTGGATAGACTTCGCCATCCTTGCGCCGGTCCCAGATTTCCCCTTGCCAGAAGCCCTTGCGGTCGATCGACGTCCACATGGCGCGGTAGAAGTCGGCATCGTGACGGCCCGATTCGAGCATGAACGGTGTCTGGCCGACGGCTTCCTCTGCGCTGTAGCCGGTCATTCGGGTGAACGCCTGGTTGACGCGCAGGATTACCCGATTGGCGTCGGTCACCAGCATGCCCTGCTGCGATTGGAAGGCGACGGCGGCGATGCGCAGCTCGGCCTCGGTCTGTTTGCGCAGCGTGATGTCGCTGATCACGGTGCGCAGTACGCGCGCGCCATCGGCGTCCCGTGCGGCAACGGTTTCCAGCTGCGCCCAGAATTGCGCACCTGCAAAGTTCACCAGGCGTAACTCGCACGACTGCCGCTGACCGTCTGCCACAAGCTGCCTGCGGTGCAGGTAGAAAATGTCCTGGTCTGCTTTCAGAATGAAGCGGCTGATGCGCTGCCTGGCCAGTTCGGCGCGGGCGACGCCCAGCAAAGTCGCAACGGTGAGGTTGGCCTCCAGGATCAGCCCCTGCTCGCTCAAAGTGCAGTAGCCGACCGGCGCCAGATCATAGATGTCGAAATAGCGTGCGCGGGTCGCGTCGAGTTCCAGCTGCACCCGGCGCAGTTCTTCGTTCTGCATCTCCAGCTCGGTCTGGTGCACGCGCAGTTCGTAGAGAACATGCCGTGCCGCGTCCGGCCAGGCGGCCTCGATGTCTGGCGACACCTGCGCCGCTTTTTCCTGTAGTTGCTCTGCGGCAGCCAAGCGCAGCGTCTGCTCGGCGTCCGGACGCTCGTTTGGCGGGGAAGCCGGGCAGGATGGAGGACGTTTATCCTGGCTGCACATGGGCAGCAGCCATCAGTAGTTGGAACGTCGTCGCTTCGTTCAGCCGCTCGGTGGTGGCAATCGCGTAGCGCTGCCGCGACCCCGCGGCCTCAGGTTCGGCCTTCTTCATCTCTTTCCTGGCTGTCACGCCGTGCCGTCACAAATGGTTGCGAAATGTCGCGTAATGATAGGCGTATCGGCGGAGAAGTTCTACCTGGACAGCCAGCGTGCTTCGGGGCGCGTGTTTGCCGCCGCTGCTTGCGGCGGCAACCAGCAGCCTCGGATTGCGACGAAGAGCCGATTTTCGGGGCTTGATTTGTCCGCAGATTCAAGAAGCGTTGCTTGTCAGATCTAATCTGCGGAAATCTGCGTAATCTGCGGATATCTCTGCTTTTTTTTTGAGCGGTGATGTCCGTGCAGCGCGAAGGAGGTCTAAGCGAGCGACGAAGGGCTGGTTTTAAGGGCTTGATTTGTCCGCAGATTACGCAGATTCTCGCAGATTCAAGAACCCCTGCTGGTTGGACTTAATCTGCGGAAATCTGCGAAATCTGCGGATATCTCTGCTTTTTTCCGCGGTGATGTCCGTGCAGCGTGAAAGAGGTCTAAGGAAGCGACGAAGTGCGGATTTTAAGGGCTTGATTTGTCCGCAGATTACGCAGATTCTCGCAGATTCAAGAACCCCTGCTGGTTGGACTTAATCTGCGGAAATCTGCGAAATCTGCGGATATCTCTGCTTTTTTCCGCGGTGATGTCCGTGCAGCGTGAAAGAGGTCTAAGGAAGCGACGAAGTGCGGATTTTAAGGGCTTGATTTGTCCGCAGATTACGCAGATTCTCGCAGATTCAAGAACCCCTGCTGGTTGGACTTAATCTGTGGAAATCTGCGTAATCTGCGGATATCTCTGCTTTTTTCCGCGGTGATGTCCGTGCAGCGCGAAAGAGGTCTAAGGAAGCGACGAAGTGCGGATTTTAAGGGCTTGATTTGTCCGCAGATTCTCGCAGATTCAAGGAGGGTTGTTTGTCGGATTTAATCTGTGGATATGGAAGGGCTTTTATGAGTGGTGATGAGCAGAGCTTTGCGATTATTGGTGCGGCCATGTCCGTGCATCGTGAACTTGGGCACGGTTTTCTTGAGGCGGTCTATCAGGAAGCCTTGGCTGTTGAGTTCATGAAGTGCGCCGTTCCGTTCGCGCGTGAGGTGGAGTTGCCGATTCGCTATCGCGGGCAAAGGCTCAATACGGGGTATCGGGCAGACTTTCTTTGCTTTGATGAAGTCATCGTTGAGGTGAAGGCTCTTGAACGTCTGACGACTCGCGAGGAGTCGCAAGTTATCAATTACCTGAAAGCCAGTGGTCGAGCGCGCGGCTTGCTGCTGAATTTTGGTGGGCGAAGCCTGGAGCACAAGCGCCTGGTGTGGACGCATTCGCCCGCCCGAGCCGGGCACGGAGAAGGCTGATCCAGCGGCACGAGGCCGCGGAGAAATCCGCGGGCCTCGCTCGACAGCTCGCAATCAGTGCTTACCAGTTGCTTTCCCGCTCGGGGGTGGACGTGATGTTGTGGATCGAGAGATCGGCGCCGTTGTATTCCTGCTCCTGGTCGAGACGTAGGCCGATGGCTGCTTTCAGGACGCCATAGACAATGTAGCTACCGACCAGCGCGATGACGATGGCCAGTGCGGTCATGATCAGCTGCGGCATGAAGGCGATGCCGCCGACACCGCCCAGTGCCTGGCTGCCGAAAATGCCGGCGGCGATACCGCCCCAGGCACCGCACAGGCCGTGCAGCGGCCAGACGCCGAGGACATCGTCTATTTTCCAGCGGTTCTGGGTGAGCGTGAACATCACCACGAACATGCCGCCGGCGATGCCACCAACGACCAGTGCGCCCATCGGGTGCATGATGTCCGAGCCGGCACAGACGGCGACCAGACCGGCGAGCGGGCCGTTGTGCACGAAGCCCGGGTCGTTCTTGCCCGCCACCAGAGCCACCAGCGTGCCGCCGACCATGGCCATCAGCGAATTTATGGCCACCAGCCCGGAGATGTTTTCGATCGTTTGCGCGCTCATCACGTTGAAGCCGAACCAGCCGACGGTCAGGATCCAGGCGCCAAGTGCGAGAAAGGGGATCGACGACGGCGGGTGTGCGGAGATTCCGCCCTGCTGGTTGTAGCGCCCATGGCGCGCGCCGAGCAGCAGCACTGCCGGCAGCGCTATCCAGCCGCCCATGGCGTGCACCACGACCGATCCGGCGAAATCGTGGAACTCGGCACCATAGGTCGCTTTCAACCACGCCTGTACGCCGAAGGCCTGATTCCAGGCGATGCCTTCGAAGAATGGGTAGATGAAGGCGACGATCATGAAAGTCGCCGCCAGTTGCGGATTGAATTTGGCGCGCTCGGCGATGCCACCCGAAACGATGGCCGGGATGGCTGCCGCAAAGGTCAGCAGGAAGAAGAACTTGGTCAGCTCGTAGCCGTTCTTCTGCAGCAGGGTGTCGGCGCCATGGAAGAAATCGATGCCGTAGGCGATGCTGTAGCCGATGAAGAAATAGGCGATTGTCGATACCGAGAAGTCGGTAAGGATTTTTACCAGTGCATTGACCTGGCTCTTCTTGCGCACCGTGCCCAGTTCGAGAAAGGCAAAACCGGAGTGCATGGCGAGCACCATAATGCCGCCGAGCAGAATGAAGAGAACGTCGCTACCAGACTTGAGAACTTCCATGGCCCCTCCTGAAAATCGTGTCGAAGCCATCAAGCAAGATGCGTGCCGGCACTAGATGGTGCGTGCAATCAGGGATTTGGGCGCCAGCAAACGAAAAGCGCACCAGTCTTGTGCGCTTTTCGTTTGCTGGCGCCCCTTTCTGGGGCTCGTTGCGCCGCTGCGTGCTGCGTTGACGCTATTCTGGTGCGGCGCCGGGCGGCAGGAGTACCCACATCTTGCCTTGCTGTTTCATCCGTCCGGCCTCGGTGGCGGCTTGCTCGCCGAAACCCCAGAAGAAGTCGGCGCGTACGACGCCGCGAATCGCGCTGCCGGTATCCTGTGCCAGCATCAGTCGGCGCAGCGGGGTGCTTGTCGACGGTCGGGTCGTGGACAGGAAAACGGGGGCGCCAAGAGGGACATGGCGGGGATCGACGGCGATGCTGCGCTCGGGCGTCAGCGGTACGCTCAGGGCCCCGCTCGGACCCTCGCCATCGCCACCTTTGATGGCTTGTTCGCTGAAGAAGACGTAGCGCGGGTTGGCGTTCAGCAGTTCGCTGAGGCGCGTCGGATTGGCGCGCGCCCATTGTTTGATGCCCTGCATCGAGGCCTGATCGAGGCTCATTTCGCCGCGCTCGACGAGCAGTTTGCCGATCGACTGATAGGGGTGGCCGTTCTGGTCGGCGAAGGCCAGGCGCGTCATGCTGCCGTCGGGCAGGCGGACGCGCCCCGAGCCCTGGATCTGCAGGAAGAAGAGTTCAACCGGGTCGTCGACCCAGAGCAGAACGCGACCGCTCTTGGACTGGTCGCCCTTGGTGATCTCGGCTCGCGTGTAGTAGGGAACGACCTTGTTGCCCTGCAGGCGACCGCGCAGGCGCAGGTTCTTGAGTTCCGGCTGGACGGCGCCGAGATCGATGCGCAGCAGGTCGGGGGGAACGCCGAGGACGGCTTCGAGATAGGGCGTGCCGCGGGTTCGCGATCCCCGCAGCAGCGGTTCGTAGTAGCCGGTCACCAGACCGTCGCTGCTGCCGTCGGGATTGGTCAGCAACCACGGCTGGAAGTGGGACTCGAAGAAGCTGCGCAGGGCGGTGCTGGAGGGGGACGGCAATGCCTGCGCCTGCTCGCAGGCAGTGCGCCAGAGAGACCACTGTGGGCGTTTGGCAAAGGCGCGGCAGGATTGCAGAAAAGCCGGCAAGGCGGCGCGCAGATCATCGTCGCTCCAGGCCGGCAAGTCGCTCCAGCGCGCCGGCTGCAGCGGCTTGAAGGCGGGCGTTGCTGGCTGCGCTGGCTCGCCCGGCCTGGCTGTCGCACCCGGCTCACACACCGGACAGGTCGGGCAGACCGGGCAGTCGCCTTTTGGTGCTTCGCTTTTCGTGCCGCAGGCGGTGAGCAGCAAGGTCAGCAGGGTGGCGGCAAGGGCGCCGAGGCTCCGCGCTGTAAGCGCTTTACGCGGCGTCCGTGATTGGCTTTTGAGCATGGTTTTGGCTACAGTGTCGGGTTCGTAAATCCGCTGAGTATACCGTCCGATGACTCAGCAGTTCTCATTTCAAACCCACGGAAGGCGGCTGTTGGCGTAGGTTGGCGCACGAGGATTGGCAGACTTGGGCGATGAAGATTGAGGTAAACTCCGGCCGTTCTGAAAATAGTGCTGGTAAACAGTATGTTATGGTGTTAACCTCGAACTTGATCGAAGTATTGATGATTTTCAGGTACCCAGCCCATTTCAACTGTTGCCCTCATCCCCCTGCCAAGCCCCGCCGTCGCCTTGATCGAGAAGGTTCGGGATGCATTTCGGGCTTTGCCGGACGGGCGTAAGCAGAGCAACGCCCGGCTCTATGAGATCGAGGATGCGGCTCTGTCGGCCTTCGCCGTGTTTTTCTCGCAAAGTCCGTCTTTCCTCGATAGCCAAGTCAGGATGCAGAAGCAGTTGGGGCGAAACAATGCCTCTTCGCTGTTCGGGGTGCATGAGATTCCCTGCGATAACCAGATTCGCAATCTGCTGGACCCGGTGCCGCCGGAAACGGTGTACCCGGTCATGGCCGAGATTGGCGATGCCCTGTACCAGCAAGGCTATCTGGCGGGATTTCGCTCGATTAACGACACCTTGCTGATTGCCCTGGACGGCACTGATTTCTTCTCCTCGGAAAAGATTTCCTGTGCCCGTTGCAGCGAGACGCGCCTGAAGAACGATCGGGTTCTCTATCGCCACATTGCCGTGACGCCGGTGCTGGTGGCGCCGGGTCAGGCGAACGCCATCCCGTTGCCGCCCGAATTCGTGCAGCCCCAGGACGGCCAGGACAAGCAGGACTGCGAATTGGCCGCCTCGGCCCGCTGGCTGGCGCGCTGGGGCGAGCACTACCGCCCGTGGCGCATCACCTACCTGGGCGACGATCTGTACTGCCATCAGTCGCATTGCCTGCGGGTGCGGGCGCAACAGGCCGACTTTCTGTTCACCTGCAAGCCCGAATCCCATGCCACGCTCTACGAGTGGGTCGGCGATTTCGAGCGCAACGAGCAACTCGGCCGCGTCGTACAGGCGCGACGCGTCGGCAAGAAGCCCTTTATCGACACCTATCGCTATGTCCATCAAGTGCCCTTGCGCGACACGGACGATGCCGTGATGGCCAACTGGCTGGAACTGGTCACCACCGATGCCCGCGGTGCCATCGTCTTCAAGAACGCCTGGGCCACCTCGCATGCCATCACCGACGACAACGTCGCCGCTCTGGCTGCCGCCGGGCGGGCGCGTTGGAAAATCGAGAACGAGAACAACAACACCCTCAAGACCAAGGGCTACCATTTCGACCACAACTTCGGACACGGCAAACACTTCTTGGCCAACCTGTTCGCCACGCTGATCTTGTTGGCCTTCTTGGTCCATACCGCCCTGGACTGGATGGACACCCGTTACGCCAAGGTGCGCGGCCTGCTGCCCTCCCGCCGCACCTTCTTCGAACACCTGCGCGCCTTGCTACAGTACCTGCCGTTCGATGACTGGGATCACCTCATGCGCTTCATGCAGCAGGGCCTCGCTCCCAACGCCCCAGACACCGGCTGACTGACCCCATCCAACTCTCCTTACCCTCACCGCCCGCTACCATGGAATTTGAAATGAGAACTGCTGCCGATGACTGATCCCTTGCGGCAACTTGCCAGCTTTCTGCAGCGCGCCGAGCAGCTCCTCGAGCGCCTCGAACCCTTGCTCCCTCCGGCGTCGCCGTTACCCGACTGGCAAGCGGCGAAAGCCTTTCGCTGGCGCAAGAGTCGTGGCGTCGGCTACTTGCAGCCAATTACCCGCCTGCCGGCCATCCAGCTCCACGACCTGCACGATATCGAGCAACAGAAAGCGCGTATCGACGCCAATACCCGTCACTTCGTCGCCGGCCAGCCGGCCAACAATGTGCTGCTTACCGGCACGCGCGGTTCGGGCAAGTCGTCGCTGATCAAGGCGCTGCTCAATGCCTACGCGGCCGATGGTCTGCGGGTTATCGAGGTGGAGAAGGGCGATCTTACCGAGCTGCCGGATATCGTCGAGCTGATCGACGGGCGCCCCGAGCGCTTCATCATCTTTTGCGACGACCTGTCTTTCGACTCCGGCGACGCGCGCTACAAGGCGCTCAAAGTCGTCCTCGACGGCTCGATCGCGGCCGCGCCCGAAAACGTGCTGATCTACGCGACGTCGAACCGCCGCCATCTGATGCCCGAGTACTTTGCCGAAAACCTCGAAAGCAAGCGCGTCGGCGAGGAGATTCATCCCGGCGAGGCGATCGAGGAGAAGATTTCGCTCTCGGAGCGCTTCGGGCTATGGATTTCCTTTTACCCCTTCGACCAGGACGCCTACCTGAACATCGTCGCTCACTGGCTGAAGTCTTTTGGCTGCGCCGAGGATGAGATCCGGGCTGCCGAACGCGACGCGCTCAACTGGGCGCTCGAACGCGGTTCGCGCAGCGGCCGCGTCGCCTGGCAGTTCGCGCGTGACTGGGCGGGGCGGCAGCTGACGTCGCCGGCTCGCCCGAAACGATCGCGCACCAAAACGGGGCCTGGCGCGGCGCGACTGGACGCTCGATGACCACCATCACCGAAGTTGCCGCGGCCGTCCTGCTGCGCGGCAATGCGACGGCGCCGGAGTTTCTGCTCGCGCAACGGCCGCCCGGCAAGGTCTACGCCGGTTACTGGGAGTTTCCCGGCGGCAAGGTCGAGCCGGGCGAGACGCTGTATCAGGCACTGGTGCGCGAATTGCAGGAAGAGCTGGGAATTACGGTCGACGACGTCTGGCCATGGCTTTGCTGCGAGTTCACCTATCCGCACGCCAGCGTCCGCCTGCGCTTCTACCGCATCCACGCCTGGCACGGCGAGATCGCGCCAATCGAGCACAGCGCTTTCGCCTGGCTGAAAATAGGCGAGCCGGCCGGCGTCGCACCGATTCTCCCCGCCAATGGCCCGATCCTGCAGGCGCTTGAACTGCCGCCTGTCTATGCGCTGAGCAATGCCGAAGAGAACGGCGTCGAAGCCGAACTGCAGCGCATCGAACGTGCCCTGGCGGGCGGCTTACACCTGCTGCAACTGCGCGACAAGACGCTGGCACCAGCGCCGCGGCTGGCATTCGCACGCGCCGTCATGGCCCTCGCTGGCGGTGCGGCAAAAGCCTGCGTGCTGATCAACGACGATCAGGAGCTGGCCCGCACGGTCGGCGCGCACGGCCTCCACCTCTCGTCGCAGCAGCTCTGGCAGCTCGACCGCCGACCGGATTTCGCGCGCGTCGCCGCCTCCTGCCACGGCGCCGCCGATCTTGCGCGGGCGGCGCAACTCGGGCTGGACTTCGCCGTTCTCGGTCCGCTGCTGCCCACCCCCAGCCATCCCGGCGCGACCGGCATTGGCTGGGCGGAGTTCTCGCGCCTCGTCGACCGCTCGCCGTTACCGGTCTACGCGCTTGGCGGGATGCAGCCGGAGATGCTCGAAACGGCTTGTCACGCGGGGGCACACGGCGTCGCGCTGATGCGTGGCTGGCGCTGAGCGCAATCCTTATTCGTTAGGCGACGCCGCTTTGCCCGGCCTGAGTGACAGGAGTCTTCTCTGCGAGTCTGCCGGTGACATATTTGTGGAGCACACTGGCAATGAGGGTTTGATATGGCATTCCCTCTTGCATTGCTTTTACCTGAATATCCCGAAGATCGCCAGCTGACAGACGGATGTTGATACGCTGATCCTTAGTGGCCGTTGCGCGTGCAGACTCACGGATTTGTTCAAGCACTTCTTTTGTGGCAATAGGAAGAAGCGCGCCAGACTCGAATTCTGCAAGCACTTCCTCTTCGTATTTGTCGAGTTTCATTTCGCTACTCCTTACCTTCGATGAAATCGCGAGTGGCCTTGCGGCTGGGAATGATCGTCTTGAGAAAGTAGTAATCTGTCTCTTCAATAAACGGAACCAGATACGCATATCCGTCTATTCCGACAACCATAATCTTCTGCCTTGGATCCTTGGCGAGGTTCGGATGCTGTAGAACTTGAAGCAGATCACCGTTCTCAACTGCTACTGTAATCTGTTCAAAAGAAACGCCACGCTCTTGAATGAGCTGTTCGTTCTTGTCGGAGTCCCATCTGAACCTCTTCGTCATCTGCGTACCCTAGCAGACTGTGTGCCGTTTGTCTTCAGCGTCTTCTCCGCCGAATGGGACACGGCCGCGATTTGCGACGCCCAACGTACCGGCGTTCTGCGGCAAATGCCAGACCGAGCGCAGCGAGGGAGGGCGGTCGTCCGCAGCAACGCCTTGTTGGGCGGCTTTGGCAATCAATTCTTCTTGCCCGGGAGCGCAGGGGCCGCCTTCCGACCGGCAGGTCGCGCTGGCCGGCGAGGGATAGCAGCAGGCTTTCGCGCACGACCTCGGCGACGGGCACTCCCTTGGCGATTGCGATACTCTGCGCCAGACGCTCGATCTCGACATCTTCGATCACGATGGCCACATTGCTCTCCTGTGACTCATACCCATGCTTTGAATCTTGCGAGAACAAATCATGATGATCACTCGCGTACTGGTTCTTCCAGTTCGTGAGTTCACTCCTGACTGGCCGGGCAATCCTGCAGCGCAATCCGCGCCGGGCCCGAGAGCAGTTCGACCGAAACCTCCGTCGCTGACACCTGCCTGATTGCGCCGGTCAGCGCTGCGGCGAGGGGGCAGTGTGCGGTTTCGAGCAGTTGCCCGTCGTGCAGCGCGATGATGCGCAATCGGAGGTGTGTCGAGTCGGGGACCAGCAACTGCATTTCGCCGGCGATGGTCAGCGCTAGCGACATGGCCAGCTCGGACGAGCCGTAGACGTGATTCGAAACGCCGGCCAGTGCGGCGACCTCGAGCAACTGCTTTCCCTTGCGCCGGTAGATGCGCAGCGTGCCGCTGCGATGCGGGGTGGTGACCGCGGCGATCTCGGCTTGTCCGTCGCCGTCGAGGTCGGCAACGCCGACCGGGTTCAGCCAGCGCATGGGCGTGCCGATGGGCGGCGACTGGGCGCTGATTTCGAGGCGGTCGTCGCGCAAGCCGATCAGCGCCAGGCGCGAGCCGCTGTCGCGTTGACTGACGATAGCCAGGAGTTCCGGCGGCTCGCCGGCTGCCAGCGTGACCAGCCGCGGCGCCAGATCCTCGAACACGGCGTCCTCGGGAAGTTCGAGGGAATGGCGCTGGCCGTTGCTGGTGCTCACCGTCAGGCGGGCGTATTCGTGTGGCCGGCCGAGTGCGAAATGGCCATAGTGCTCGACCGGCGCCGCGTACTGGCCGCCGGTAATCGTCGCGGCGGCGTCTGCTGCCGAAGCACTCAGCGCGAGCAGAGCGGCGGCGAGCAGCCTGCGTGGCGATTGGTGCGCAGCGGCCGGCTTGCTGGGCGTTGCCGCTGCGCCGCCAGACTTCACTCCAGGCTGAGAAGCTGCACGCTGCGCGCTGCGACCGGGCTGGTTTTCTCGCGTCGGCAGCTGGCAAAGGGCGCTTGCGCGCTGCTGTCGCAGAGCTGTTTCCAGACCCCGGGCGGGAGCAGGAAGGGAACCGGGATGGCGTCGCGATTGATCAGGCAGAGCAGGGTCGCGCCGTTCTCTGCCGGCGTGGCGGCGCTCGCCTCGGGAGCCAGTTGCAGGCCGAAGGCGCCGAGCTTGTTCGACTGCCAGTCGCTGATGCCCATCGGCCGGCCCGCGGGATGCCACCACAGCACGTCAGGCTGTTCGTCGCCGCTCGCTGCACCGCTCAGCCAGCCGGTCAGCCGCAGTTGCGGGAAGCGCCGGCGCAGGCCAATCAGCCCGGCGACGTAGTCGATGAGCTCGCTGTCGGCGTTCTGCCAGTCGAGCCAGGTCATTTCGTTGTCCTGGCAGTAGGCGTTGTTGTTGCCGCCCTGCGTGCGGCCGAGTTCGTCGCCACCCTGCAGCATCGGTACGCCTTGCGCGATGAGGAGCGTGGCGAGCAGCGCACGCTGCAGGCGGCGGCGTTTTTCGAGCACCGACGGATCGTCGCTTTCACCTTCCGCGCCGCAGTTCCACGACAGATTGTGGCCGTGCCCGTCGCGGTTTTCCTCGCCGTTGAGCTCGTTGTGCTTGTCCTGGTAACTGACCAGATCGCGCAGGGTGAAGCCGTCGTGCGCGGTGAGGAAGTTGACGCTGGCTTGCGGTGCGCGGCCGCTATTCTTGAACAGCTCGCTCGATCCGGACAGCCGCTGCGCCAGGGCGCCGGCGGCCACTTCGCCGGTCAGCCAGAAGGCTCGCACGTCGTCGCGGAAGCGGTCGTTCCATTCGCTCCAGCCGGGCAGGAAGCGGCCCAGTCGGTAGCCGTCGGGGCCCATGTCCCAGGGCTCGGCAATCAGTTTGACGTTCTGCAGCAGCGGGTCCTGGCGAACGGCGGCGAGAAAGGCGCTGTCGCGGGCCAGTGCGGCGGCCAGGTCGAAGCGGAAGCCGTCGACGTGCATAACCCCAACCCAGTAGCGCAGTGCATCCATCACCAGTTGCAGGACGCGTGGCTGGGTGAGGTTGAAAGTATTGCCGCAGCCACTGTAGTTTTCGTAAGCGGCGAGATCGCCTGGCGGCAGCAGGTAGTAGCTCTGGTTGTCGATGCCGCGAAAAGACAGCGTCGGTCCGAATTGGTCGGTTTCTGCGGTGTGGTTGAAGACCACGTCGAGAATCACTTCGAGGCCGGCGGCGTGCAGCGTGCGAACCATGCTCTTGAACTCGGCGATCAGCGATTGTCCGTCGATGCGCGCGGCGTAGCGCGGTTCGGGAGCGAAGAAGGCGAGCGAGTTGTAGCCCCAGTAATTGACCCGGCCTTGGCCAACCAGTCGTTGCTCGTCGAGGAAATGGTGCACCGGCAGCAGGCTGACGGCGGTGACCCCGAGGCGCTGGAAATGCGCGATCATCGCCGGCGAGGCGAGGCCGGCGTAGGTGCCACGCAGTTTCTCGGGGACGTCCGGGTGTTGCTGGCTGATGCCTTTGACGTGCACTTCGTGGAGCACGGTGTCCGCCCAGGGCGTCGCCGGTGGGGCGTCGCCGGCCCACTCGAAATGCTCGTCGACGACGCTGCACTGGAGCCCGTGGGCCGGTTCGTCCGCCGTCGGCCAGGAAAAATCACCGACGACTTCGCGGGCGTAGGGGTCGAGGAGCAGGCGTTCGGCGGCGAAGCGCTGGCCGTTCTCGGGGGCCGCCGGGCCCTGCACGCGGTAGGCGTAGCGCAAGCCGGGTGCGGCCCCGGCGAGGTAGCCGTGCCAGACCTGGTCGCTGCGGAAGAGCATGGGCAAGACCTGCATCTCCTGGCCGTCGAAGACGCACAGCTCGACGCCTTCGGCGTGCGCCGAGAACAGCGCGAAGTTGACCCCCTGGCCGTCCCAGGTCGCGCCAAGCGGTGACGGCCGCCCGGCGACGAGGGCGAGCCTGGCCTTGGCGCTCATGGTACCCATTCGAGGAACAGCGCTGCGAGGGGGGGCAGGGTGAGGCGCAGCGAAAACTCGCGGCCGTGCGCGGCGACTGCTTCGGCGACCAGTCCGTCAGGCCCGTTGCCGACGTTGCTGCCGCCGTAGTACTGCGAGTCGGTGTTGATGCGCTCGTAGAACCTGCCGGCATGCGGCACGCCGATGCGGTAGTCTTTGTGAATGACCGGGGTGAAGTTGCCAACGTAGAGCATGGCGCGCGAACGATCACGCGTCCAGCGCACGAAGGCGACTACCGAATTATCGGCGTCGTCGGCCGCGATCCACTCGAAACCAGCCGGTTCGAAATCGACTTCATGCAGGGCAGGACGGCTGCGGTAGAGGCTGTTGAGGTCGCGAACCAGATTGCGGACGCCGGCGTGGTTCGGGAAATCGAGCAAGGCCCAGTCGAGAGAAACGGCTTCATTCCACTCGCTCCACTGGCCGAATTCGCCGCCCATGAAGAGCAGCTTCTTGCCCGGGTGCGCCCACATGAAGCCGTAGAGCGAGCGCAGGTTGGCGAATTTCTGCCAGGTGTCGCCGGGCATCTTGTTGAGCAAGGAGCCCTTGCCGTGCACCACTTCGTCGTGCGACAGCGGCAGGACGTAGTTCTCGGTGAAGGCGTACATCATTCCGAAGCTGAGCTTGTTGTGATGGTAGCGGCGATAAATCGGATCCTGCGCCATGTAGGACAGGACGTCGTGCATCCAGCCCATGTTCCACTTGTAGTGGAAACCGAGGCCGCCCATTGACGGCGGCCGGCTGACCATCGGCCAGGCGGTCGACTCCTCGGCGTGGGTGTCGGTCGCCGGGTGCTCCTGACCGAGGACCTCGTTCATGCGGCGCAGGAAGGCGACGGCCTCGAGGTTTTCGCGGCCGCCATGCACGTTTGGCAGCCACTGCCCTTCGGAGCGGCTGTAGTCGCGGTAGAGCATCGAAGCCACGGCATCGACGCGCAGGCCGTCGACGCCGTAACGCTCGATCCAGAACAGGGCGTTGCCGATCAGGTAGTTGCTCACTTCGCGACGACCGAAGTTGTAGATCAGTGTGCCCCAGTCCTGGTGCATGCCTTCACGGGGATCGGCGTGTTCGTAGAGCGCATCGCCGTCGAAGCGACTCAGACCGTGTTCGTCGGTCGGGAAATGCGCCGGTACCCAGTCGACCAGCACGCGCAGACCGGCGGCATGGCAGGCGCTGACGAACTGGCAGAAGCCGGCCGGGCTGCCGTGACGGGCGGTGGGGGCGTAAAGCCCGAGCGGCTGATAGCCCCAGGAACCGTCGAAGGGATGTTCGGAAATCGGCAGCAACTCAAGATGGGTGAAGCCCAGGTCGACGACGTAGGGGATCAGCGTTTCGGTCAGGCGTTGCCAGTCGGGAAAGCCGCCATCGTCGGCGCGCCGCCAGGAAGCCAGGTGCACTTCGTAGATCGACAGCGGCGCGCCGAGCAGGTCGCCGGCCGGGACGGGCATGGCTGCGACCGGTGGCGGCAGGGCGCAGACCACCGAGGCCGTCGATGGCCGCAACTCGGCTTCGAAGCCGTAGGGATCGGACTTGAGGGGCAGCAGATGGCCGTGGCGAGAGCGGATTTCGTATTTGTAACGGGCGCCGGCGCTCACCCCGGGCAGGAAGATCTCCCAGGCACCACATTCGCGGCGCAGGCGCATCGGGTGGCGACGGCCGTCCCAGTTATTGAAGTCACCGACGACGCTGACCCGCTGGGCGTCAGGCGCCCAGACGGCGAATGCCGTTCCGGCGACGCCGTCGATTTCGCAGAGGTGCGCGCCGAGGCGCTCGAAGGGGCGCAGGTGCGAACCTTCGGCGAGTAGCCAGACGTCCATCTCGCCGAGCACCGCCCAGAAACGATAGGGATCGTCGGTTTCCTGGACGTCGTTCTCCCAGGTGATGCGCAGGCGGTAGGAGAAGTCGTTGCGGCGACGCGGGATGACGCCTTCAAAAAACCCCTCGACGCCTTCGACGTCACGTTCCTTGAGCTCAGCGACCTCTTTCCCGGTCTTGGCGTCGAGCACCGCCACCGCCAGCGCGCCCGGTTGCATGCTGCGCACCCAAAGCCGCTTGTCGGCGTCAGTGTGCATCCCGAGGACTGCATAGGGGTTGCCGTGTTCGGCCCGACAGAGAGAAATGATCTCTGCATTGTCAATCATTGACGCGTTTCCTCAGTTAATGTGAAAGTCGCGTAAGCGACTCACGAACCTCCCTTCGCCCCTTGCGGGAGAAGGGCCGGGGGAAGAGGGGAAAACGGTCATGACTTTCATCATCTGGGCTGTCTCGATTGTCATGACCGTTAGTGAGTGTTCAAAGCTTCCAGGTGTCGTCGGCGTAGTCGCGGATCGTCCGATCGGCCGAGAAGGTGCCCATGCCAGCGACGTTGAGGATCGCCTTGCGCTGCCATTCGCCGGGAGTCAGGTAGAGGGCGTCGACGCGTGCCTGCGTGGCGACATAGTCGGCGTAGTCTGCGAGGAGCAGATAGTGGTCGCCGTAATGGACCAGGCAGTTGAACACATCGTGATAGCGTCCGCGTTCCCCGGGCGAGAAGAAGCCGCCGTCGATCTTGTCGAGAGCTTCCTTGAGCGCCGGGTCGTTCTGGTAGAGATCGTTTGGCTGATAACCGGCCTGCTTGATGGCGGCAACCTGCGCCGTGTTGTTGCCGAAGATGAAGATGTTGTCGGCACCGACCTGGTCGCGAATCTCGATATTGGCTCCGTCTTCGGTACCAATGGTCAGCGCACCGTTGAGCGAGAGCTTCATGTTGCCGGTGCCCGAGGCCTCGGTGCCGGCCGTTGAAATCTGTTCGGAAAGATTGGCCGCCGGCATGATCAACTCGGCGACGGAAACGCCGTAGTTGGGGATGAATGCGACCTGCAACAGCTCGCGCGTGCGCGGATCGCTGTTGACCACCGCGGCGACGTCGTTGATCAGGCGGATCACCTGTTTGGCCATGTGATACGAAGAAGCGGCCTTGCCGGCAAAGATGATGCTGCGTGGTGCAACGCCGGCCGTCTCGCCACGCAGCAGCGCGTTGTAGCGGGTGATGACGTGCAAGACGTTGAGCAACTGCCGTTTGTACTCGTGGATGCGTTTGACCTGTACGTCGAAGAGGCTGTCAGGATTGAGCGTGATGCCCGTTTCGCGGGCCACGTAGTCGGCCAGGCGCAGCTTGTTGTTGCGTTTCGCGACCGCAAAGGCCTTCCCGAAATCGGCATCGTCGGCGACGCTGCGCAGACCTTCCAGGCGGTCGAGATCGAGACGCCACTCCTTGCCGAGGTGCTCGTCGAGCAGCGCCGAAAGGCCAGGATTGGACTGCGCCAGCCAGCGCCGCGGCGTGACGCCGTTGGTTTTGTTGTGAAAGCGTTCCGGGTAAAGGCGGGCAAAGTCGGCGAAAATGGTTTGCACCATGAGGTCCGAATGCAGTTGCGAGACACCGTTGATGCGGTGGCTGCCGACAATGCTCAGGTGCGCCATGCGGACGCGTTTGTCTTTGTCGTGGCCACTGCCGTCGTCGATCAGGGACACCCGCCGCCTGAGATCGATATCGCCCGGGTAGAGGCGAGCCACCTCGTCGAGAAATTCCTGATTGATACGGTAGATGATCAGCATGTGGCGCGGCAGCACGCGCTGCATCAGCGTCACTTTCCAGGTTTCCAGCGCTTCCGGCATCAGCGTGTGGTTGGTATACGAGAAGATGCGTCGGCATTGCTCCCAGGCCGCATTCCAGTTCATGGCGTGTTCGTCGACCAGCAGGCGCATCAATTCGGCCACGCCGATCGCCGGGTGCGTGTCGTTGAGGTGGATGGCGACCTTGTCGGCGAGCTTGTCAAAGCTGCCGTGCTCGTCGTGATGGCGAGTGAGGATGTCCTGCATCGACGCCGAGACGAAGAAATATTCCTGGCGCAGGCGCAGTTCGCGACCCGCGGCAGTGCTGTCGTTGGGATAGAGGACCCAGGAAATGTTCTCGAAGCGGTTCTTGAATTCGGCCGCACGCTGGTAGTCGCCGGTATTGAACGCGCCGAGGTCGATCTGCGAGGGGGCGGCGGCTTTCCACAGGCGCAGGGTGCTGACCCGTTCGGTACCATGACCGGGGATGACGTGGTCGAAAGCCTTGGCTTCGACGGCGTCGGCCGGGTGCCATTCCGCCCATTCACCACTGTGTTCGGCAGTGCCGCCAAAATGCACCGTATAGTGCTTGCCGCTGCGCGGGAATTCCCAGGGCGAGCGATCATGCACCCAGGCTTCGGGCGCCTCGACCTGCTGGCCGTTGACGATCGACTGGGCAAACATCCCGTACTCATAGCGTACGCCGTAGCCCCAGGAGGGCAGCCCGAGAGTGGCCATCGAATCCAGGAAGCAGGCCGCCAGGCGTCCCAGGCCACCGTTGCCGAGGGCCGCATCGGGCTCGCATTCCATGACCTCGTTCAGTGACGGACCCGGCGGGGTGAACACGGTCGCTGCCTGCTCACGCAGGTCGAGAGCCGACAAGGCGTTGTTCATCGCCCGCCCGATCAGGAATTCCATCGACAGGTAATAGACCCGCCGCGCCTTGTTTTCGCGGTCGGCGTGCTGGGTATTGACCCAACGTTCTGCCAGTTGCTCGCGGGCCACGTGTGCCAGCGCATGGTAGTACTCCGCCTTGCCGGCGACATCTCGGTCGCTAGCCACCTGACAGAGCAGCTTGTGGTCGATCTGCGAGCGCAGCGGCTCTCCTTCAGGATGCGATACAACGGCTTTGGACATCAGGGAAGTACTCCAGTAGTAGTTTTCAAAGGCCATGCTCACTGTCGGCCAGGGCATGGGCGGCGCCCAGCAAGGCTGGCGTAGGCGAGAGCATTACATAGGTCGGGATTGCGGCCAAGTAGGCAGCGAAGCGCCCCTTGGTCTCGAAGCGGGCGCGAAAGGGTGATCGCTCGAAGCGCTCGCCGAGGCGAGGAATAATACCACCGCCGATATAGACGCCACCCTGGGCGCCCAGCGTCAGCGCAAGATTCCCGGCCAGCGAGCCGAGCATCGCGCAGAAGGTGTCGAGCACCGCGCTGCACTGGACGTCCTGGTTGGCCAGCGCGCGGGTGACGATCTCGACGGTGCTCAGGGTTTCGCTGGCCCGGCCGTCGACTTCGGCGACCAGGTGATTGAGCAGCGGCAGGCCGCTTCCGGAAAGCAGGCGCTCGGCCGAGACGTGCTGCAGTTCCCGCCAGGCGAGGCCGAGAATCGCCGCCTCGCGCCCGTCGGCGGGTGCCAGCGAGCAGTGTCCGCCTTCGCCGCTCAGTGCCAGCCAGTGGCCGCGATCGCAGAGCAGGCCGGAGACCCCGAGGCCGGTGCCGGGACCGAGTACGGCCTTGGCTGCCAGCGCTACGCTGCGCCCGCCGCCGACCTGCCGCAGGTCGCTCGCCGCAAGCCGCGGCAGGGACAGCGCCAGGGCGGTGAAGTCGTTGAGCAGGAGCAGGCGATGCAGCCCAAGGCGCGACTGGATCTCGTCGCGCGAGAAGGTCCACGCGGCGTTGGTCAGGCGGATCACCGGTTCATGGACCGGCGCCGCCAGGGCGATTGCAGCGGCGCGCAATCCAGGGCAGGCGACCTCGGCGAGATAGGCCTCGATGGCCTCGATCGGGCCAGCAAAGTCGGCGACGGCGAGAATGCGCACCTGCTGCGGCGCGCCGCTCTCGTCGAGCAGGGCGAAGCGCGCGCGGGTGCCACCGATGTCGGCGACCAGCAGCGCGGTGGAGGCGGTGGCAGCGGGGGAAGGGGAAGGGGAAGGGGAGTCCATGGAGCGGCGTCGGAGAGATCTGCGGCTGACGCTCGCCCCTGTGCTGGCAAGGCGGCTACAGCTTCGAGAGGAAAATGCCCGGAGGGCGGTAAGCGCGGGCCGGGGCGTGAATCCTCGCCCCCGCTGCTGCGCCGATCAAAGAGCCATGTTGCCAGGCCGGACGATCCTCGTCGAACGAGTGCAAGCCTTTCCGGAGTCTGTCGGTTCGACGCGCATTCTGTCAAGCGCGGAGCGCAGCGGTCGCGTCGCAGGCCGGCCCCGTTTGCAGCCAAGCGGCTCGCGGAGCCGTACAATCGGCAAGGCTGTCCGGTGATCGGCGCAGCGATCGCCCAAGCATTCAGCGACGCGCTGGCGTCGGCAAAGTGAAGTGTTTACCTGTCTGTCGTTTGCCTGCCCGAGGAACTGCATTGAAATCTGCCCATCATGCGTCTCTGCTCAGCCGGCTTGCCGAAGTCATCGGCGCCGAGCAGGTTTTGACCACCGACGAAGCGATGTCCGCCCATCTCGGCGACTGGCGTGGACGTTATCGCGGTGCCGCCATTTGTGTGCTGCGTCCGGCCACCACCGCGGAGGTGGCGGCGGTGGTCCGCGCCTGTGCGCAGGCCGGCGTGGCGATGGTGCCGCAGGGCGGCAATACCAGCCTCTGTGGCGCGGCGACGCCGGGACCGGAAGGCGAGGCGGTGCTGATCAGCCTGAGCCGGCTCAGGCGGCTGCGGGCGATCGATCCGGAAAATAACACCATGACCGTCGAGGCCGGCTGTGTGTTGCAGACCTTGCAGGAGGCGGCGGCGCAGGCCGGACGCCTGTTTCCCCTGTCGCTGGCTGCCGAGGGAAGCTGTCAGATCGGCGGCAATCTGTCGACCAACGCCGGCGGAGTGCAGGTCCTGCGCTACGGCAATACCCGTGAATTGACCCTGGGCCTGGAAGTGGTGCTGCCCAGCGGCGAGATCTGGGATGGCTTGCGTGGTCTGCGCAAGGACAACACCGGTTACGATCTGAAGCACTTGTTCATCGGCGCCGAAGGTACGCTGGGGATCATCACGGCCGCAGTTCTGAAGCTCTTTCCCTTGCCACGGGCAACGGCGACGGCCTGGTTGGCGATTGCCTCGCCGGCGCTGGCGGTGCGTCTGCTTGGTGACTTGCAGGCCCGCTTCGGCGCCTTGCTGACCGCCTGCGAGCTGGTCTCGGACGTCGCTCTCAGCCTGGTCCGCAAGCATTTTCCGACGGCCCAGGCCGGCTTCTCGGCAAGTCCCTGGCATCTGCTCGTCGAGATCTCGGGCGGCGACGACGATCAGTCGCGACGGCAAGCATTCGAGGCTTTTCTTGGCGAAGCCCTGGAAAGCGGCACGATCAGTGACGCGGTCATCGCGCAGAGCGGCGAGCAGGCGCAGCGTCTGTGGGCCTTGCGCGAGAATATCGGCGAAGCGCAGAAAATCGAGGGACTGAGTATCAAGCACGACGTCTCGGTACCGATTTCGCGCATTCCGGAGTTCGTCGAGCGCGCCGACCGCGAGCTCGCGCAGGCTTTTCCCGATATCCGCATCGTCGCTTTCGGGCACCTCGGCGACGGCAACCTGCATTACAACCAGTCGCAAGCGGCAGCCGGCGAGAACGCCGTTTTCATCGCCGCGCAGCCGGCCGTCAACCGCATCGTTTATGAGCTGGTGCACGAGCTCGGCGGCAGCATCAGCGCCGAACACGGCATCGGGCAACTGAAGCGCGAAGAACTCCTACGCTACAAGAGCCCGGTCGAGATGGAGATGATGCGCGCCATCAAGCGTACGCTCGATCCGCAGGGCTTGATGAATCCCGGCAAGGTGCTCTGAGCCTTGCCTTGCCGCAATCAGTGGACGGTCGGTGGCGTATCGGCTGCGGACGGGGGGGCAGCGAAAAGCTCGTCGATGGCCTGCGCGTCGAAGCGGTATTGGCGATTGCAGATGTCGTCCTTGATGAGCACTTCGCCCTGCTCCTGGAGCGCCGCATAGACCTCTTCGCGGCCGAGCGAAAGCAGCATCGAACGTACTTTTTCCCAGTCTTCGGGGCAGTTGTGGGTGACCGGTCGGGCAGAGAACAGGCGCAGCGTTTCTTCGCCAAAGAGACGCCGCAGCAGTTCTTCGGCGGGCAGCGAGAGCAGCTCGCACGGCTTGACCGTTGCGGCGAGCGCTTCGATGCGCGTCCAGCCGTCAGTATCGCGCTGCTCTGCGGTCGGCAGTCGCTGCAGGAAGAGCCCGGCTGCGCCGTCGGCGGCAGCGGCGAGAAACAGGCGTGCCGGCAACTGCTCGGACTGAGCCAGGTAGTGCTCGAAGATTTCGGCAATGCTGTCGCCGGCCAGCGGCACGATGCTTTGGTAGGGCTCGCGCATCGACGGCATGTCCAGTACCAGTTGCAGCTGCCCGTCGCCGAGCAGCTCGGCGGCCGAGCCGTCTTCGATCGCGGCGGAGCTTTTGGCCATGCCGCGGATCTGCAACCGTTCGTTGCAGTCGATGACCAGCAGCGAGACTGCGCCGCTTCCGCGCAGCTGGATGCTCAGCCGGCCGGCTTGTTTGAGTTTGTCGCCGAGCAATAGGGTGGTGGCGGTCATTTCGCCAAGCAGGCAGGCGACCGGCGCCGGATAGTCGCGTTGGTCGAGCATCTGTCGCCAGGCAGGACCCAGGCGGACGACGGCCCCGGCGATGTCGAGGTCTTCGAGCAGAAAGCGGCAGAGGGTGTCGTTAATCATTCTGTTTCCGTGGATTCCGGGAATGCCATCAAGGCCATCAACTCGCTGGCATAGCGCTGGCGATCGAAGCCGACCAGCAGGTGCTCGCCGCAATCGATCACCGGTCGTTTGATCAGGCTCGGGTGCGCCGCCATCAGCTGCAGCGCCCGGCTTTCGTCGATGCCGCGACGTTGTTCTTCGGCGAGCTTTCGCCACGTCGTGCCGCGGGTGTTGAGCAGCAGCTTCCAGTCGCAGCGCTGGCTCCACGCGGCGAGTTGCTCGGCGCTGATCCCTTGCTGGCGGTAGTCGACGAAGTCGAAAGCGAGGCCGTGATCGTTCAGCCAGGTAAAGGCTTTCTTCATGGTGTCGCAATTCCGGATGCCGAAAATGCGCAGGCGGCGGGGAGGTGCTTGCTGGTCGACGGACATTTGTTTCGGGGCTGGCGAGCCCAAAGTGTCAGGATACGGCGAGCATCCGCTCCAGCGCCACTCTGGCCAGTTCAGCCTCGTGCTCGGGAACCCGGATCGGGTTGACTACCTTGCCGTCGGCCAGATTCTCCAGGGTCCATGCCAGATGCTGGGGGTCGATGCGTTGCATGGTCGAACACATGCACACCGTCGGTGCCATGAACTGGACGATCTTGCCCTCGTGCCGGACTTCTTCGGCCAGGCGATTGACCAGGTTCAGTTCGGTGCCGACCAGCCAGCGGGTATTCGGGCTGGCTTCCTTGATGGTGCGGACGATATGTTCGGTCGAGCCGACGAAGTCCGACTGACGACAGACTTCGAAGCTGCATTCGGGGTGCGAAATGACCAGTCCGTCCGGATACTGGTTGCGAAAACGCAGGATGTGTGCCGGCTGGAACATTTGGTGCACCGAACAATGCCCTTTCCAGAGCAGCAGTTTCGCGCGCTGGATCTGCTCGGCGCTGAGACCGCCCATTTCGAGGTCGGGGTCCCAGACTTCCATCTCGTCGAGCGCGATGCCCATTTTGTGGCCGGTCCAGCGCCCGAGGTGCTGGTCGGGGAAGAAGAGGATCTTGTCGCGACGCCCGAAGGCCCAGGTGGCAATCGTCCCGGCGTTCGACGAGGTGCACACGATGCCGCCGCGGGCGCCGCAGAAGGCCTTGAGATCGGCGGCCGAGTTGATGTAGGTCACCGCCGTCACCTGCTGCTCGACGTCGAGCACTTCGCCGAGTTCCCGCCAGCAACGTTCGACCTTGGCGAGATTGGCCATGTCGGCCATCGAGCAGCCCGCGGCGAGGTCGGGGAGAATGGCCGTCTGCTCCGGTTTCGACATGATGTCGGCGACTTCGGCCATGAAATGCACGCCGCAGAAAATGATGTACTGGGCGTCGGTTTGCGAGGCCAGGCGCGCGAGTTTCAGCGAGTCGCCGGTGAGGTCGGCGTACTGATAGACGTCGGCGCGCTGGTAGTGGTGGCAGAGCAGTACCGCCTTGTTGCCGAGCCGTTCGCGGGCAGCGCGAATGCGCTGATGACAGGCGTCGTCCTGCAACTGGTTGAATTTGTCGAAATTGATGGTGGCTGTTGGCATGTTCGGGTACTCGCACACTCGGATACGCGGGGCAATCGCACAGAGCCCAGACCGGGCTCGCGGAAAAAAGTTCAGCTACGCCAGGGCAGGCCGGCGTGGCGCCAGCCTCCGATCTTGCCGCGCTGGGCGTGCGCGTCCTTGTCGCCCTCGAAGCCCTCGAGCACGTTGTAGCAATCGGCCTGCGCTTCTTTGCTGGCCAGTGCCGCCGCATTGTGGGAACGTGCCCCGCTGCGGCAGATGAACATCAACAGGGCTTCGCGATCGACCTGTTGCTTGAGTTGCGCCAGGAAGTGGAGGTTCGGCTTGTTGTCGGGGTAACTCTGCCACTCGATCTCGATGGCGCCGGGAATGCGCCCGACCCAATCGCGTTCGGCGCGCGTGCGCACGTCGACCAGCTTGGCTCCCGGTGCCAGGTGCCACACCTCGTTGGCTTCCTGCGGCGTCAGGGCGCCCGCGTAAGGGAGGCCCAGCTCGCGTCCGCGTTCCTGAGCCAGTTGCAGCAGATCGGTCAATCTTCCCATGGTGCCCACCGAATGTCGTTGCACGAGGAGCGCAGTATAAACCGAGACGCGGTCCTTGACTGTTCCCTCGCACCAGTGCTTACGAGTGTGGCTGGCGCGCACCTGCGGAGTGCGTTCCTTAGGGCCAATGCACCGCTATGGTGCAAAAAAAAGCCCAAGAACGCTCAATTGGCTTGTGGCACAATAAAACCCCCGCAGGGCATGGGCTGGCACGTTTTCTGCTCTCATCTCCCTCGTACCTATTTTCTACTGCCGCCGGTTGAGCCGGCACCTGTTCAGGAGACTTTGCAATGTCAAGCCCGCAAGACGTGATCAACATGGTCAAGGAAAACGAGGCGAAGTTCGTCGACTTCCGCTTTACCGACACCCGCGGCAAGGAGCAGCACGTAACCGTGCCGGTCAGTGCTTTCGACGAAGACAAGTTTGAAAATGGCCACGCTTTCGATGGCTCGTCGATCGCCGGCTGGAAGGGAATTCAGGCCTCGGACATGCAGTTGATGCCCGATCCGAGTACCGCCTACGTCGACCCCTTCTTCGACGAAACGACCGTTGTCATCACCTGCGACGTCGTCGATCCCTCCGATGGCCGCGGTTACGACCGCGATCCGCGCTCGATTGCCAAGCGTGCCGAAGCCTATCTGAAAGCCAGCGGTGTCGGTGACACGGCGTATTTCGGTCCGGAGCCCGAGTTCTTCGTCTTCGACTCGGTGGCCTGGAATGTCGACATGTCGGGCTGCTCCCTGAAGATCTACTCGGATGAAGCGGCCTGGTCGAGCGGCGAGAAATCCGAGGGTGGCGGCGGCTCTGGCCACCGTCCGGGTGTCAAGGGCGGCTATTTCCCGGTGCCGCCGGTCGATAGCCTGCACGACATCCGCTCGGCAATGGTGCTGACCCTGGAGTCGATCGGCGTGCCGGTCGAAGTGCATCACCATGAGGTCGCCACTGCCGGCCAGTGCGAGATAGGAACCGTGTTCAGCACCCTGGTCAAGCGCGCCGACTGGACGCAGCAGTTGAAGTACGTGGTGCATAACGTCGCCCATCAGTACGGCAAGACGGCAACTTTCATGCCCAAGCCGATCGTTGGCGACAACGGCTCCGGAATGCACGTTCACCAGTCGATCTGGAAAGACGGCAAGAACACCTTTGCTGGCAATGGCTACGCCGGTCTGTCGGAAACGGCCCTGTTCTATATCGGCGGCATCATCAAGCACGCCAAGGCGCTGAACGCGATTACCAACCCGGGTACCAATTCGTACAAGCGCCTGGTGCCACACTACGAGGCGCCGACCAAGCTCGCTTACTCGGCCAAGAACCGTTCGGCTTCGATTCGCGTGCCGCACGTCACCTCCGACAAGGCGCGGCGCATCGAAACGCGCTTCCCCGATCCGATCGCCAACCCCTATCTGTGCTTTGCGGCGCTGTTGATGGCCGGCCTCGATGGCATCCAGAACAAGATTCACCCGGGTGAGCCGGCTGACAAGAACCTCTACGATCTGCCGCCGGAAGAAGATGCCAAGATTCCGACCGTTTGCGCCAGCCTGGAAGAGGCGCTCGCCGCGCTTGCCGCGGATCACGAGTTCCTGACCCGTGGCGGTGTTTTTTCGGACGAGTGGATCGACGCCTTCATCGAACTGAAGATGGACGAAGTCAACAAGGTTCGCATGACCACCCACCCGGTCGAGTTTGATCTGTACTACAGCTGCTGATCAGGTGCTGTCGCGAAGAGGACGGGCTTGCCCGTCCTTTTTTTCGTCTGCCGATTGCCGGGCTGCTGCGTTTGTATAAGTTCGGGTCATCCAATACACTCGGGTCTGACTCGCGATTTGGCATGAGGCGAGCCCAAGACCAGCGGGTGGCGGGTGGCGACCAAGGAATAGGACGACGATGAAAGCGCAAGACCTGTTTTTTTCGAGCGCACTGCTTTCGCTGCTGGCGTGGCCTGCCCTCGCCCAGGATATTTACAAGTGTGACGTCGATGGGCGAACGACCTACTCGAATGTTCCCACCACCAAATGCAGAAAGCTGATTCTCGACCCGATCAACCTGGCGCCGGCGACCAAGGCGGCGCGGACACCAACACCCAGCAGCTTCCCGAAGGTTGACGACGAGACGCAGAAGTCTCGTGATAGCGACCGCCGCCGGATTCTCGAAACCGAACTTGCGGCCGAGCAGAAAAACGCCGAACAGGCCAAGAAAGCACTCGCCGAGCAGGAGGCCGTGGTGCTGCCCAATGAGCGCATGCAAGGCGGCGCGATCAGTGGCGGCAAGCTTGAGGAGCGGCTGCTGCCGTACAAGGATAAAGTGGCGTTGCACGAGCGCAATATCGAGGCCATCAGCAAAGAGATTGGTAATCTGCGCTGATCAACGGGCGTTACGCCTGCCGTCTTCCCCCATAAACCATGTCCGAAACTTCCGCAAATCCCTTCGGTGGGCTCGACCTGCTGTCGTCGGCAGTCATTCTGCTCGACGAGAATCTGGCCATCCGGTACCTGAATCCGGCCGCCGAGAATCTGCTGGCGATCAGCAGCAAGGTCTTCGTTGGTTGCCCGATGGCTGGCGTCATCGAGTGCCCAGCGCCCTTCCTGGCGGCGCTCGACAGCGCCCTGAACCATGGCTGGGACTACACGGGGCAGAATATCGACCTGCGCCTTACCGCTGGCGAGCTGCTGCGGCTGAACTGTACGGTAAACCCGGTCGATACTCCGCAAGCCCGCCTGCTGGTCGAATTGTGGCCGATCGATCAGCAGCTCAGGGCCACCCGGGAAGAGCGGCTGGTCGAGCAGCAGCACGCGAATCGCGAGCTGATCAGAAACCTGGTGCACGAAATCAAGAACCCCTTGGGCGGCATCCGCGGTGCTGCGCAGCTGCTCGAGCACGAACTCAACAACGCCGGTCTGCGCGAGTACACGCAGGTCATCATCAAGGAGGCCGATCGCCTGCAGGACCTGATGCGGCGCTTGTTGTCACCGCACCGGCCGATGCAGCCGGGACCGGTGAATATTCACGAGATCCTGGAACGGGTGCGCAGTTTGCTGACCGCCGAGTTTCCGACCTTGCTTACCGTGCAACGCGATTACGACACCAGTTTGCCGGAGCTGATCGGCGACCGCGAGCAGTTGATTCAAACTTTCCTGAACCTTGCCAGAAACGCCGCACAGGCGATCCAGCGTCAGCCCGACGACAAGCTGCGCGGCTTCGGCCAAATCACTCTGCGCACCCGTGTCGCTCGCCAGACGACTTTGTTCAAGCGCCGCTATCGCCTGGCTCTCGAAGTGCAGGTGATCGATGACGGCCCGGGGATTGGCGAAGATATTCGCGAGCGCATGTTCTATCCACTGGTTTCCGGGCGAGAAGGAGGCAGCGGCTTGGGGCTGACCTTGGCGCAGAGTTTTGTCCAGCAACACCACGGAACGATTGATTGTGAAAGTCGGCCGGGGCGCACTTGTTTTACCATTCGCTTACCGCTTGGCTGATTTCTGGCAGGTTTCTTGCTTGAGTAGTAGTTGACAACACTAGCCAAGCAAGCTGAGGAAGCGATGAAAGCAGTCTGGATCGTTGATGACGACAAATCAATTCGCTGGGTCCTCGAAAAGACCCTGTCCCGGGAGAAGATCCCCATGCGGAGTTTTTCGTCGGCCACTGAAGCCTTGTCCGAGCTCGACGCGGGCAGCGAGCCGCCACAGGTGCTGGTCTCCGACATTCGCATGCCGGGGCAGTCCGGGCTCGAGTTGCTGCAATTGTTCAAGGAGCGCTTCCCGGCTTTGCCGGTGATCATCATGACCGCCTACTCCGACCTGGAGAGTGCGGTGTCGGCGTTTCAGGGTGGCGCTTTCGAGTATCTGCCCAAACCCTTCGACGTCGACCAGGCGCTGGAACTGATTCGGCGAGCGATCGGCGAAAGTATGCACCAGTCCGGTGCGCCTGATGAAGTCGGCCTGGTGCCCGAGATTCTTGGCCAGGCCCCGGCGATGCAGGAAGTCTTTCGAGCGATTGGCCGGCTCAGTCAATCGAGTGCCACGGTGTTGATTACCGGCGAATCGGGTTCCGGCAAGGAACTGGTGGCGCGCGCCGTGCATCGCCACAGTCCGCGCGCCGAGCAAGCTTTCATCGCCATCAACACCGCCGCCATTCCCCGCGATCTTCTCGAGTCCGAACTGTTCGGTCATGAACGCGGGGCCTTCACCGGCGCGGCGGCGCAGCGACAAGGTCGCTTCGAACAGGCCGAGGGCGGGACGCTGTTCCTCGACGAAATCGGCGACATGCCGGCAGAGTTGCAAACGCGCTTGCTGCGGGTGCTTTCCGACGGTCATTACTACCGCGTTGGCGGACATTCTCCGCTGAAGACCAAGGTCCGGATCATTGCCGCGACGCACCAGGATCTCGAGGAAAGAGTTCGCCAGGGGCTCTTTCGTGAGGATCTTTTTCACCGCTTGAACGTGATCCGCCTGCGTTTGCCCTGCCTGCGCGAACGCAGTGAGGATATTCCGATTCTGGCCCGGCACTTTCTGCAGAAAAGCGCCGGTGAGCTCGGCGTCGAGGGCAAGCGTTTTTCCGACGCCGCCTTGAAGCACCTTTGTGGGCTCGATTTTTCGGGTAACGTTCGGCAACTCGAGAACCTCTGTCATTGGCTGACGGTCATGGCGCCCGGGCAACTTCTGGAAATCATCGATCTGCCGCCGGAACTTCGCGAAGCGACGCCGGCGCTGGCGAGCAGCGACTGGCAGAGCGCGCTGGCCAAGGAAGTCGAGCGGATGCTGGTCAGCGATGCCGGTCAGGTGCACGAGAAACTGACGCAGGCTTTCGAGCGGGTGTTGATCAAGCGCGCGCTGGCGCATACCGGCGGGCGCCGAATCGAAGCTGCACAGACCCTCGGTATCGGTCGCAACACCATCACCCGCAAGATTCAGGAGCTCGGACTCGATGGCGGCAACGCCGGCAGCGGGGAAGATCGCGAGGACTGCCTGCCGCGATAATCGGCGATAATGAGCCCTTGCTCCTGATGACGAAGCCATGGACGAATCCGCCACCAAGCCTGTTACCGCGTCTAACACACCTTTTGCCGCCGCCGCGGCGAGTAGTTGCCGGATTGATCCGCGCCGCGTGCATTCCCTGCTCGGGCCGCTAAGCTCGCGTTTCACGCTTGTGGCGCTGGCCGAGTGCGTGTCGACCAACAGCGTGCTGCTCGAACGCGCCGGCCAGGGCGCCGCGTCGGGTTCCGTGCTGGTCGCCGACCGACAGACTGCCGGGCGCGGTCGACGCGGGCGCAGCTGGTTGTCGACGCCCGAGGCCAGCCTGACCTTCTCCTTGCTCTGGCGTTTCGAGGGCAGCGTTGCGCGACTCGCCGGCCTGTCACTGGCGGTAGGTCTGGCGGTCGCGCGTGGCCTGGCGAACAGCGGTGTCGGCGGCGTCGGCTTGAAGTGGCCGAACGACATTCTGCTTGCGGGCGGCAAGGTCGGCGGCATTCTGGTGGACCTCGAGGCGACAGCAAACGGCTCGCTGGCGGTAATCGGCATCGGCCTGAACCTGCAGTTGCCGCCCGACGGCGATGAGGAATTTCTGCATCGGCCGGCAGCGCTGGCGCAGGTGATGGCGCTGCTGCCAGATCGTCAGCATCTGTTGGCACAACTGCTGACCGACCTTGCAGAGATCATGGACCGCTTTGCGGACGGCGGCTTCGCCGCTTTGCGCAGCGATTGGCAGGCGTATCACGTCTGGCAGGGGCGGCAGGTGCGCTTGCTCGACGGCGTGCTGCTTGATCGGCAGGGCTTATGCATGGGGGCTGATAGCGACGGCGCCTTGCTGCTGCAGACGGACGCTGGCCTCGAACGTTGTCTGTCCGGCGACGTGTCGCTGCGGGCCGTATGATCGTCGCCATCGATGCCGGCAACAGCCGCATCAAGTGGGGCGTTCATGATGGCGACGGCTGGCTGAACAGCGGCGTGCTGGCGACGGCTGACGTCGCCAGTCTGGCCGAAGTCGCTGCGCAGTGGCCGGCCAATGCCCGCGGGGTGGTCTGCAACGTCGCCGGGTCGACGGTCGCTGACAGCATTTCGCGCTTGTTTGCCGGGCGCCACGCCGAGCTCTCATTCCTGCATGCCAGTGCTGCGGCCTGTGGCGTGCGCAGCAGCTACGAGAATCCACAGCAACTCGGTGCCGACCGCTGGGCGGCGCTGATCGGCGCACGTGCCGTTCTGGGTAGTGCCTGTCTGGTGGTTTGCGCCGGAACGGCGACCACCGTAGACCGCCTCGACGCCGCCGGGGTTTTTGCGGGTGGGCTGATTCTGCCCGGCTTCGACCTGATGCGTGCGGCGCTGGCACGCAATACGGCGCAACTGCCACTGGCCGAGGGCGTTTTCTGCGCGCAACCGCGCAACACCGTGGATGCCATCGTCAGCGGTTGCCTGCAAGCGCAGCTGGGCGCGGTCGAGCGCATGTTCCACGCGCTTGTCGACGAGCCTGATGCCCGCTGTTTGCTGACTGGCGGCGGCGCCCGGCGCCTGGCCGCGCACTTGAAGATTCCTTGCCAGTTGATGGACAATCTGATTCTCGACGGGCTGTTGCGCTTCGCTGCTTCGCCGGGGAGCTGAACAGCGCTGCGCGCAGCCCTCTCGCTGCCGGTTGTTGCTCGCATCGACGCTTCCTGCATGCCCTACTCACCGATCCTCTGCCGGGAGCGCTCATCCCGTGACCGCGGCGGATCACCAACGCTTGATTTCAGGAGATCGCCATGGCCCTCATGGACTTCATCAAGAAGCAGTTCGTCGATGTCATTCACTGGACTGAAGACGGCGACGGCATTCTCGCCATGCGCTATCCGATGCAGGATATGGAGATTCAGTACGGCGCGCAGCTGACGGTGCGCGAGTCGCAGATCGCGGTTTTCGTCAATGAAGGTCAGGTCGCCGATGTCTTCAGCCCCGGGCGCTACCGGCTGACGACCCGGACGCTGCCGGTACTGACCTACCTCAAGAACTGGGACAAGCTCTTCGAGTCGCCTTTCAAGTCGGAAGTCTATTTCTTGTCGACCCGCTTGCAACTCGACCGCAAGTGGGGAACGTCGAATCCGATCACCATCCGTGACCAGGACTTCGGCATGGTGCGGATGCGTGCTTTCGGGATTTATTCGTACCAGTTGAGCGATGCGAAGAAGTTCTACAGCGAGATTTCCGGCACGCGCGCGGAATATACGGTTGAAGATCTCGACGGCCAGTTGCGCAACCTGGTGATCAGCTCGATGACCGACCTGTTCGGCGAATCGGGCGTGCCTTTCATCGATATGGCGGCCAACCAGGACGAGTTGAGTCGGGCGCTGAAAGGCAAACTGGAGGCGGTTTTCGAGCGCTATGGTCTGCTGCTCGACCGCCTGGTCGTGCAGAACGTGTCCTTGCCCGAAGAACTGCAGAAAGTTCTCGATACGCGCATCGGCATGAACATGATTGGCGACCTCGGACGTTACACGCAATACCAGGTGGCAAGCAGTATTCCTCTGGCGGCGCAGAACGAAGGCGGCATCGCCGGTCTCGGCGCAGGTCTCGGTGCGGGGCTCGGCATTGGCCAGGTAATGAGCACGGCGATGGGATCGGCCATGCCGGCGGCGGGGGGGCCGGCGGGGCAGCTGGCAGTGGCCGGTGCTTCGCTGCAGGGCGTTGCGGCGCCGATGCCAGCGTCAGCGCTCAGCGCCGACGAGGTGGTGGCGACGCTGGAGAAGCTGCACGCGCTGGTCGGCAAGGGGATCCTTTCGCAGGCCGAATTCGACGCCAAGAAGGCGGCATTGCTCGCTAAGTTCGTTTGAGCCGGGAGCCGGGAGGCGGCGCTGGCTGGCTCGGGCGATTGCCGGAGAATGACTGCCGTGCCGGTCAGGGTGAGCTTTCGGCCAGTCCGCACCAGATTTCGTTGAGGTCAGGAAAGTTCCATTTGGCCGGGTCTTCACGGCTGACGATTTTCTGCCGGCAGCCGGGACGGGCGAGATTGAGGACTTCCGGGAGAATGCGGGTCGCGCGGCGCGTCGAGAAAAAGACCTTGACCTGTGGGTGGAGTAGCGACTTCTCGTTCTGCTCGATGACCACGCCGATGCGGCCGCAATTGAGTAGCACCAAGGAGCCAATCGGATAGATGCCGATGCTCTTGACAAAGGCCTGGAAGACCGCCGGATCGAAATGGCCATTGCTCCACTCGGCCATTTTGCGCAAGGATTCAGCCGGATCCCAGCCAGCCTTGTAGGGGCGGTTCGAGGTGATCGCGTCATAGACGTCGCAGACCGCCGCCATTTTGGCGAAGAGACTGATCGCGGCACCTCGCAGGCGCTTGGGATAGCCCGAGCCATCGTTTTTTTCGTGGTGGTGGAGGACAACATCCAGGGCGACCGGGTCGACGTCGCTGCTCTCGAGAAGGATCTGCTGCCCTTTCTCCGGATGCGCCTTGACGATCGCAAACTCGGCATCGGTGAGCTTGCCAGGCTTGTTGAGGATCTCGATCGGTATCGCCGCTTTGCCGAGGTCGTGCAGCAGGCCGGCGATGCCGGCAGAACGCACTTCTTCTTTGCGGAGACCAAGTTGCCGGGCGAGCGCGACCATCAGCGCGCAGACGGCCACCGAGTGCATGTAAGTGTAATCGTCGGCGGTCTTCAGGCGCGCCAGGCTGATCAGTGCGCCCGCGCTGCGGCTCACCGAGTCGGATATCTCTTCGACCAGTCGCCGCGCTCCGCCGGTGTCGACGGTCCTGCCCATTCGCGCTTCCGCGAACATTGAGGTGACCGCCTGCCGCGAGTTGGCGACAATTTTGGCTGCGCGCGTGAACTCTGCGGCGCTGGGAACGCGTGCCGTGTCGCGCACGCTGTCCGCCGTAACTGCCAGTTCGGCGTCGACCTGGGCCTCCGATTCGGCGACCGAAACGACGGCTTCGCCCGGCGGCAGGTCGAGGCCTTTGGCACAATCGATCCACACTTCCCTGACGCTGCTGGCGCGGATAGTGTCAATGTCCTTGGCATCACTGATGACAAACGATGAGCGCCAGAACGGGTGTTCCAGCCAGGGGCCGCAGAACTCCTTGAGGTACATGCCGACAGTCAGCTGTTGGACGCCGATTCGCTTGAGCATGGCGGGTTCTCGGTGGGGGCTCCACGCTGGAGCCAGCGCTAGTCTACCCGGTATGCCGAAGAAAGAAAGGGGCCTCGCGGCCCCTGTTTCGCGAGCCGTATTGCTAGAGCCCGGCAGCTGCGCGTAGTGCCGCTGCCTTGTCGGTGGCTTCCCAGGTGAACTCGGGCTCGTCGCGGCCAAAATGGCCGTAGGCCGCGGTTTTGCGGTAGATCGGCCGCAAGAGCTGGAGAGCCTGGATGATGCCTTTCGGGCGCAGGTCGAAGTGCTCGCCGATCAGTGCGGCGATGGCTTCGTCGTTGAGCTTGCCGGTGCCGAAGGTGTTGACCATCAGCGACACCGGCCGGGCGACGCCGATGGCGTACGCCACCTGTACTTCACAACGGTCGGCGAGGCCTGCGGCGACGATATTCTTGGCGACGTGGCGCGCGGCGTAGGCAGCCGAGCGATCGACTTTTGACGGGTCTTTGCCCGAGAACGCACCACCGCCATGTCTGGCCGCGCCACCGTAGGTGTCGACGATGATCTTGCGGCCGGTGAGGCCGCAGTCGCCGTGCGGGCCGCCAACGACGAAACGGCCGGTCGGGTTGACCAGATAGCGGGTTTCGCTGGTGAGCAGCTCCGGCGGCAGGACCGGCTTGATGATTTCCTCGATCACGGCTTCCGAAATCTGTGCGTGCGAGACGTCCGGGTCGTGCTGTGTGGACACGACGATGGTGTCGATCGAGACCGGCCTGCCGTCCACATAGCGGACCGTGAGTTGGCTCTTGGCATCCGGGCGCAGCCACGGCAGGCGGCCGTCGTGGCGAACTTCACCCTGGCGTTGCATGAGACGGTGCGCGTAATGGATTGGCAACGGCATCAGCGACGGCGTCTCGTTGCAGGCGTAGCCGAACATCAGTCCCTGGTCGCCAGCTCCCTGGTCGAGGTCGATACCCTGACCCTCGTCAACGCCCTGAGCGATGTCGGGAGACTGGCGGTTGATGGCCGTTAAAATCGCGCAACTTTTGTAGTCGAAGCCGATATCGGAGTTGTTGTAGCCGATGCGGCGAACGGTTTCCTGCGCGATTTCGCGATAGTTGATGTGCGCCTTGGTGGTGATCTCGCCGGAGATGACGACCAGCCCGGTCGAGACCAGGGTTTCACAGGCGACCCGCGCAGGCGGGTCGTCGGCGAGAATGGCGTCGAGAATGGCGTCGGAGATCTGGTCGGCGACCTTGTCCGGATGGCCTTCGGAAACCGATTCCGAAGTAAAGAGGTGCTCTGTGCTCATGCTTTGATCTGCTCCAATGGAAAAACCCCGAAACGGCGGCGTTGCCGGCTCCGGGGTTCGAGCAGACGACGCTTTAGCAGTATTTTTTGGCCGCGCTTACGGCTTCCCCGCCCTGCAAGTTGTCCTGATTAACTCGGCGGAGGGATAATTATAGTTTTTCTCTGCCTGGCGGGTCAAACGTCAGCAGCTACCGGACCGCACCGTGATCACACTTTTTCGTTTCCTCAGCCGCTTGCCGCTCGCCTGGCTGCATTCTCTGGGCTTCGTTGTCGGCTGGCTGACCTGGCTGCTGTCGCCGACCTACCGCCGCCACATGCACGAGAACATGGTGCTCGCACTTGGCGCAGCAGAGGCCGGGCGCCTACGTTCGGCAGCCATCGCTGAAGCCGGCAAGGGCATGCTCGAACTGCCACTGGTCTGGTTACGTCCGCTCGCCGAGACGGCCAGTCGTGTCGTCGAGGTGTCGGGGTGGGAGTTGGTCGTAGCGGCTTCACGTCGCGGCAAGGGAATCCTTTATCTGACGCCGCATCTGGGATGTTTCGAGGTCACCGCGCAGTACCTGTCCACCCATGCCCCGATCACGGTTCTCTATCGGCCGCCCAAGCAGGCCTGGCTGCAGACGATGATCGAAGCCGGGCGGGCGCGCGCGCAGTTGCACCTGGCGGTGGCTGATCTGTCAGGGGTGCGCGGCTTGCTGAAGGCGCTGAAACGCGGTGAAGCCGTCGGTATGCTGCCGGACCAGGCGCCGCGGGCTGGTGAAGGGCGCTGGCTGGACTTCTTCGGCAGGCCCGCCTACACCATGACCCTCGCTGCGCGCCTGGTCGAGACCGGGGCGAGCGTGATCATGGTCTGGGCTGAACGGCTGCCCGCCGGCGCCGGTTACCATTTTCACCTGCAGGCGCCGACGCAGCCGATCAGTGGCAGCATCGAGGAGCGGGCGCTACAGATCAATCAGCAGATCGAAGTGCTGGTTCGCCAGTGCCCGCAGCAGTATCTCTGGGGCTACAACCGCTACAAGCGGCGGCGCAGCAGTGCAGTAGCGCCGCCGGCGGAAGCCGGCGCTCAACAGGGCGTACAGCAGGGCGTACGGCAGGGTGCCGAGCGGTGATTGATTCTGCGCACTGTCGCTGCACCCTTGCCGCCGGCGCCGGGATTTCTTGATGCAGATCGCCTTCTGCCTTTACAAATACTTCCCGTTTGGCGGCCTGCAGCGCGATTTTCTGCGTATCGCTCTGGCTTGCCAGGCCCGCGGCCACAGCATCAGGGCGTACACACTGGAATGGCGTGGCGATGTTCCGGCGGGCTTTGAAGTGGTCCTGGTGCCGGTCAGGGCGCTAAGCAATCCGCGCCGCTACGCGAAGTTCAGTCACTGGGTCGGTCGGGATCTGGCGGCGCGAGCCGCCGACCGGGTCGTCGGTTTCAACAAGATGCCTGGACTTGATGTCTATTTTGCCGCCGACCCCTGTTTCGAAGACAAGGCGCGCACGCTACGCAGTGCCCTCTATCGGCTGTCGGGGCGCTACCGCCATTTCTCGGCGTACGAGCGCGCTGTTTTCGGGGCCGAGGCGCGCACCGAGATTCTGCTGATCTCGCCACTACAAAAGCCGCTGTTCCAGAAGTACTACGCCACAGCGGAGGAGCGCTTTCATCTGCTGCCGCCGGGCATTGCGCGCGACCGCCGGGCGCCCGCGAATGCCGCGGAGATCCGGGCCGCTTTTCGGCACGAGTTCGCGCTGGGCGCCGACGATTTGCTCCTGCTGCAGCTTGGCTCGGGCTTCAAGACCAAGGGCCTGGACCGCAGCCTGAAGGCGCTGGCGACGCTGCCGGCAGCGCTCGCCAAGCGGTGCCGACTGTTTGCCATCGGCGACGACGAGGCGAAGCTGTTTCATGCCCAGGCGCAAGCGCTCGGCGTTGCTGATCGGGTGCGCATTCTGCGCGGACGCAGCGACATTCCGCGCTTTTTGCTCGGCGCCGACCTGTTGATCCATCCGGCCTACAACGAAAACACCGGCACGGTGCTGCTCGAGGCAATGGTCGCCGGCCTGCCGGTGCTCACCACCGCTGTTTGCGGCTACGCGCATTTCGTCAGTGATGTCGATGCCGGTCGGGTCGTGCCCGAGCCTTTTGAACAAGCCTGCCTCAATCGCCTGCTGGCGCAGATCTTGAGTGACGAGCCAGCACGTCGGCGATGGCAGTCTCGCGCCCTGGCCTTTGCCGAGCAGGCCGACATCTACAGCAACGCTGAACGTGCCGCCGAGCTGATCCTCAAGGAAAGGGCATGAGCGGCGGCGTGTTGTTTCTTGACGAGCCCTTTCGCTCGCTGTGGGCGGGGCAGGATCCCTTCGTCGCTGTCGAGGCCCTCGCAGGCGAGATTTTTCGCGAACTCGAGGCGCGCCGCACTTTGCGAACGGAAGTCGCCGGGCGTGGCTACTTCGTCAAGATTCATCGTGGCGTCGGCTGGGCCGAGATCGTCAAGAATCTTCTTTCGCTACGCCTGCCGGTGCTCGGGGCAGCGAATGAGTGGCGGGCCATCCAGCGCCTGAGCGAACTCGGCGTCGACAGCATGCACGCTGTCGCCTACGGACTGCGTGGCCGTAACCCCGGGCGGCAACACTCGTTCATCATCACCGAGGAACTGGCTCCGACGCTCAGTCTCGAAGAGTTTTGCCTGGGATGGAAAAAGCATCCCCCGGAGCTACGCCTGAAGCGCGCGCTGATCGCCCGTGTCGCTGGCATGGCGGGAAGAATGCATCGGGCGGGCATCAATCATCGCGATTTCTACCTCTGTCATTTTCTTCTGCACCTCGACCCGGCACCGACCGCCGACCAGTTCAGGCTGTCTCTGATCGACTTGCACCGCGCGCAGCTCAGAGCGCAGCTGCCGCGACGCTGGCGCGACAAGGATCTGGCGGCTTTATACTTCTCGGCTGTCGACATCGGCTTGAGCAGGAGTGATCTGTTGCGCTTTTTGGCGGCTTATTTTGCCTGCCCCTTGCGGCATGTTCTGCGCGATGAAGCGCCGCTGTTTTCGCATCTGGCGAGCGAAACGCGTCGCTTGCAGGCACGTTTCGCTCGTAAGGTGGCGGCAGGGGAAATGACATGAGAAACTGGTGGGTGAATCCACAGTATGCGGCGGGTGAAGCTGGCACGCAATTTGGCGATATCGAGCGCGTCTTTGCCTTGGACGGTGAGCCGATTGCCAAGGCGCCGCTGAGCCGGGTGTTGCGCGTCAGCGTTGGTGGTAAACGCTATTACGTCAAATGCTACAGTGGCAATGGCAAAAACCTGCGCCGCCGCTGGTTCGGCCTGCGGCGCTGGCTGGGGCCCCTGCGGGTGCGTGCCGAATGGCGCAACCTGCTCGCCTTTCGCAGCTGGGGTATTCCGACCGCAACCCTGGTCGCCTATGGCCTGGAACGGCGCTTTGGCGGCTTCGTTCGCGGCGCGCTGGTGACCGAGGAAATTCCGGATACGAGGGATCTCGCCTACCTCGCTTACAGCGACGATCCGCGACTCGGCGATCATGCCTGGCTGACGCAGGTGTCGCGGCAGGTCGCCAGCCTGACCAGAACACTACACGACGCTCGTTTTGTGCACAACGATCTGAAGTGGCGCAACCTGCTGGTCGATGGCGGTGCGTTGCCGACGGTCTATCTGATCGATTGTCCGAGTGGCAACTATTATCGTGGCGCCGTTCTCGAGTACCGGATTGTCAAGGATCTGGCCTGCCTCGACAAGCTGGCCAAGAAAAAACTGTCGCGCAGTCAGCGCTTGCGCTTCTACCTTGATTACGCAGGCCAGGCGCGCGTCGGCGATGGCGATCGGCAGCGAATCGCCAAGATCGTTCACTTTTTTGATGGCCGAGAGTAGGCACGGCGGGCGCTGCCGAGCGCCATCGCGGTGGCCATGAGCGTGCCCGTGTTGAGCGATGCGAGAACGCTGCGCGCCGCCGGTCGCCAGCCGCGACTGCCGTTTTGCGTGGCCCTTGCCGATGGGCGCCAGTTGAGCATGCGGCGCTTGCTGCGTGTTCTGCCCGGCAAGCGGCTGGTTGGCGAGGCCGAACTCGACGGTCGGCGGGTGCTGGCCAAGCTCTTCGTCGGGCGGCGCTGCGAAAAACATTGGCGGCACGAGCGCGGCGGGCTCGAAGCGCTGCGTGCGGCCGGCGTGCCGACTCCTGAAGTGCTCGCCGCAATGGCCATGGCCGGTGGTGGTTACGCCCTGCTGACTGTTTTTCTCGAAACGGCCGAGAGCCTCGCCGAAGCCTGGGCGCGGGTTTCCGGGCGAGCCGCCGGGGACGGCGAGGCGCTGGCCGTCCTCGCGCCGGCACTGGGCATGCTTGGGCGGCTGCACGCCGCTGGCCTGGTCCAGGACGACCTGCATCTCGGCAATTTTCTACGTCATGACGGCAGGGTGCTGGTCGTCGATGGCGATGCGGTGCGCGTGATCTGCCGACAGGGCTTGGCGCCAGCGGACGCTGGCGCCAACCTGGCGGTTCTGCTGGCGCAGTTGCCGCCGGCGTGGGACCGCCAGCTCAGTGCTTTGCTGCCCGCGTACACTGCCGAGCAGGCCTGCTTGCCTGAGCCGGCGGTCTTGCAACGCAATATCGAGCGCGTCAGAGCCTGGCGCCTGGGCGACCTGCTGGCCAAGACAGTGCGTGAGTGCACGCTGTTCGCGGTCGAGCAGACAGGCGCACGCTTTTGCGCCGTGCGCCGCGAGGAAGCGGAAGTGCTGGCTCCCTTGCTGGCGGCGCCCGACAGCGCCATCAGCAGCGGCGAGGTGTTCAAGGATGGTGGCACGACGACGGTGGCGCGCATCGTGGTGAAGGGCCGGGCGCTGCTGATCAAGCGCTACAACCTCAAGAACCTGCGGCACGCCCTCGGCCGTCTGTGGCGTCCGAGCCGCGCCTGGCATTCGTGGCGCGAGGCGCATCGGTTGTTGTTCTTCGACATCCCGACGCCAAGGCCGCTGGCGCTGATCGAGGAGCGCTGCGGACCGCTACGCCGACGCGCCTGGCTGATTTGCGAGTACTGCCCGGGCCCGAATCTGCTGCGCCATCTGCCGGCCGATAGTGCGCCGCCGGCTGATGAGGGCAAGGCCATCCGCGAGTTATTTGCAGCTTTGTGCCGACATCGCATCAGCCATGGCGATCTCAAGGCCACCAATCTGCTCTGGGACGGCGAGCGCGTGCTGCTCATCGACCTCGATGGCGTCGTGCAGCATCGCTCGGCGATCGCGCATGCGCGTGCCTGGCGGCGCGACCGCGCCCGCCTGTTACGCAACTGGCCGTCAGGCTGTGAGCTGCAGCGCTGGCTCGACGAGCAGCTACCCGCCGCTTGAAACCCCGCGTTGCGCCAGCGATCCGCTCGGGCGCGCTGGCGGCTGCCGATCAGGCTGCGCCGGGTGTGCTGTCGGCGGGCTCGCTGAACTGCATTGCGTAGAGGCGCGCGTAGTGGCCATCGTCGGCCAGCAACTCGGCGTGGCTGCCGCGTTCGACAATGCGTCCCTGGTCCATGACCAGAATCAGGTCGGCTTTTTCGATGGTCGACAGGCGGTGCGCGATGACCAGCGTCGTTCGGCCGGCCATCACCTCGTCGAGAGCGCTCTGAATATGACGTTCCGACTCGGTGTCGAGCGCTGAGGTCGCCTCGTCAAGAATCAGGATCGGTGCATCCTTGAGCAGCGCCCGGGCAATCGCCAGTCGCTGCCGCTGCCCACCCGAGAGCATGACGCCGTTTTCTCCGACCAGGGTTTCGAAGCCGTCCGGCAGACGGTCGATGAACTCGCGAGCAAAGGCGGCTTCGGCGGCCTTTTCGATGGCCTCGCGCGGGGCGTCGGAAAGGTCGCCGTAGGCGATGTTGCTCGCGATGCTGTCGTTGAACAGCACTACCTGCTGGGTGACCAGCGCGAGATGCTGGCGCAGGTTGCGCAGGGTGAAATCCTCGACATCCACCCCGTCAATCAGAATCTGGCCAGAGTCGTGATGGTAGAAGCGGGGGATGAGATTGGCCAGTGTTGACTTGCCGCTGCCCGAGCGCCCGACGAGGGCGATCATCTGGCCCGGTTCCGCCGCGAAGCTGATCTGGTCGAGAACGCGCGTGTTGCTGCCCGGATAGACGAAGGACAGGTCTTTCACCTCCAGCCGACCACTGACTCTCTTCTTTTCGATACGTCCCTGATCGGGTTCCGGCTCTTCGTCGATCTGGGAAAAAATGCTTTCGGCACCGGCCAGCCCTTTCTGAATCGTCGAGCTCACTTCGGACAGCTGGCGAATCGGCTTGGGCAACATCCCTGCGGCGGTGAGATAGGCGACCAGATCACCTGCCGAGGCGTCGCCGCGCAGCGCCAGGACCAGAGCCAGGAGGACCGCCATCGCGGAAAAGGTGACGAACTGCAGCGCCGGGGTGTAGGTTGCGCTCGTTCTGACCATGCGCAACTGCTTGGCCGTGTTGTCCTCGCTCGCTGTTCGGAAGCGGGTCGATTCGTAGTTCTCGCCACCGAAACTGCGGACCACGCGGTAGCCCTGGATGGTTTCCGAGGCGACGTGCGTCAGATCGCCCATGCTCGCTTGTATCTTGAGGCTCTGGCGGCGGAACTTCCGGCTGGCACGGGTGACCATGACGCCGATGATGGGCAGAATGGCGAGCATTACCAGGGTCAGTCGCCAGTTCATCCACAGCAGGTAAGCGAACAGGAAGATGACCGTCATCCCCTCACGAATGACGACCTTGATGGCGTCGGTCGCGGCACCGGTGACCATGGTCACGTTGTAGGTGATTCGCGAGATCAGATGGCCGGTGTTTTGCTGGTCGAAATAGCCATTCGGCAGACGTAGCAGGCTGTCGAAAAGAGCGCGCCTGAGGTCGTGGATCAGACCCAGTGAAACTCTCGCCAGATAATAGTTGCCGAGAAAGGAGCCGATTCCCTGCCAGGTGACGACGAGGACCAGCAACAGAGGTATGCCGTAGATCAGGTCCAGATCAGCGGTCAGCGCCGTCGTTTGCCGGCTTGCGCTGCTGGGCTCACTCAGTTCATCGACGAAGTACTTCAGAATTCCGGCCATCATCGGTTGCGACGAGGCGAAGATCATGTAGCCCAGCAGGCTGACCGCGAACATGCCGAGAAAGGGCCGCAAATAGCCGAGCAGGCGAAAATAGATTCGTAGCGACGAAGTGGCTGGTTTGGCGGTCTTGCTGGCGGCTGTCAAAGGAACTCAGTCCTCGGCTTCGCTGCCATCGTCGAGGGGCCAGATGGGTGCTATTTCGGCCGGTGCGTTTTCCTTGTAGAACAGCTCCCGGCCTGGCCCTCGGCCATTATCGGGAATCGCCACCGAGACAATTCCATCGGGAGCTGGGAGAAAGGACTCGGGGACATCCTTCAGCGCCTTGCTCATGAAGCCAATCCAGATCGGCAGCGCTGCCGAGCCACCCGTTTCTCGCCGGCCAAGGTTTTGCGGTTGGTCAAAGCCGATCCAGGAGCAGGCGACGACGGTTTGTTGGTAGCCGCAGAACCAGGCGTCTACCTGATCATTGGTGGTTCCCGTCTTGCCGGCGAGATCGCGCCGCTTGAGCGTCGCCGAAGCGCGTGCGCCGGTTCCGTAGATGGTCACGTCGCGTAACATGCTGTCCATCAGGAAAGCATTGCGCGGGTCGATGGCGCGCAGGCGTTCGTCGCCGGCCGTCGTTGGCGCTGCCTGCGCCAGCAGCTGATTCTTGTCATCCAGGATCTGGCTGACGATGTAGGGCCGAATATGGTAGCCGCCGTTGGCGAAGACCGCGTAGCCGGCGACCATCTGCCAGGGGGTTGCCGAGCCGGCGCCCAGGGCCATGGTCAGGTAAGGTGGGTGCTTGCTGGCGTCAAAGCCAAAGCGCGTCACGTAGTCCTGCACAAAACGCACGCCGCTCGCCTGCAGGAGACGGATCGAGACCATGTTTTTCGAGCGCGCCAGCGCTCGCCGGATACGCATCGGCCCTTCGTACTTGCCGTCGTAGTTTTTCGGTTCCCAGGCCTGGCTGCCGGTAACCGTTGCCGGGAAGCTGATCCGTTCGTCGTTGACCACCGACGCCGGCGTGAAGCCTCGTTCGAGGGCTGCCGAATAAATGAAGGGCTTGAAGCTCGAACCCGGCTGCCGCCAGGCCTGGGTGGTGTGATTGAATTTGCTGCGGTTGAAATCAAAGCCACCAATCAGAGCGCGTATGGCGCCGTCACGCGGATCTGCGGCCAGGAAAGCAGCTTCCACCTCGGGCATCTGAACGATACGCGAATTGTCTTTTTCGTCGCTCTGGACGCGAATGATCGCGCCCCTGCTGAGGCGCTTGTTGGCCGGCGCCTTGTTGTCGATCATGCTCGCTGCGAACTTCAGCCCGTCACCGCTGAGAGTGACGATCTCGCCGCCCCGCCGGTAGGCTCGAATGGCCTTTTTGTTCGCTTCCAGAACGATCGCCGGGCGCATGTCTTCGGCGTCAGTGAAGTCCTGCAACAGTTCTTCGAGGGCCTCGTCCTGTTCCGATTTAATGTGGCTGATGTCGACGTAAGCCTCGGCGCCCCGATAGCCGTGGCGGCGGTCGTAGTCCAGGACGCCGCGGCGAACGCTGTCATAGGCCGCTTCCTGGTCGGCCTTGAGAATCGTTGTGTAGACGCGCAGGCCGCGCGTGTAGACATCCTCGGGAAAGCGTTCGGCGGCGATCTGGCGGGCCATCTCGGTGACGTACTGGGCGTGAATCGGTCGTTCGCTAACGTCGCGCTTGATCACCAAGGCCTGCCCCAGAGCTTCCTCGTACTGCTCGTCGGTGATGAACTCGAGTTGCAGCATGCGCCTGAGAACGTACTGCTGGCGAATGCGGGCGCGCTTCGGCCTGGCCACCGGGTTGTCCGAGGAGGGCGCTTTCGGCAAGCCGGCAAGCATGGCCACTTCGGCGACCGTAAGCTCGGCCAGCGGTTTGCCGAAATAGATCTGCGCTGCGGCAGCGAAGCCGTAGGCGCGTTGGCCGAGAAATATCTGATTGATGTAGAGCTCGAGGATCTGGTCCTTGCTGAGGTTGTGCTCGATCTTGAAAGACAGCAGCGCTTCGTAGAGCTTGCGGGTGTAGGTTTTCTCGGAGGAAAGAAAGAAGTTCTTGGCCACTTGCTGGGTGATTGTCGATGCCCCCTGGCGCTTGCCACCGCCCACCAGGTTGGCTTGCACTGCGCGCAGGATGCCCAGCGTGTCCACGCCGCTGTGCTGATAGAAGCGCTCGTCCTCAGCTGCCAGGATGGCCTGCTTCATGATTGGCGGGACCTCGTCGATGCTGACTACGGCACGACGCTCCTCACCGAACTCGCCGAGCAGATAGCCGTCCGCCGTGTAAACCCGCAAAGGTACCTTGGGGCGGTAGTCCGTAAGAATCTCGAGCGACGGCAGGTTCGGGTAGGCCAGGCTAAGGACCACGGCCACCATGGCAAGGGCTATCGCGGCAAGGCCGACAACAACGACGATGGGGTACAGGATCCAGCGGAGGGCAGTAGGCAACACGGCGTCGGGAAAGAAAGGCAGATCCCGCTATTATATTGGCGCGGCCATGAAAAGGCGCGAAGATCGGCGCGGCGCTTGCCGCTCCTGTCCTCCGTCTCGCATCGAGGGGCTTGCCGCCGGATCCGAGGATGGCGCCCCGTGCCTAGCCGGTCGGCGTCGCTGCCGTTCTTGGCCATGCCGATTCCCTGACTACGAACAGGCTACGCAAAATCAATGATTTTAGTGGTTTACGCTACACTCTTAGCCCAAAGCAAGATATCCAAGGCCCTGCCGGATAAATTGCTTTACAGGTCGGGAGCTTGTTGCTAGCATCTAAAGTAGAATATCTATAAGTACGCTAACTACAAATAATTGAAGGGTTTTTTGGCCGGGGGTGGCGATTTGCAGCTTGATCTTTCGATCTTTAATCCCAAGGCGCGCTCCCTGATCGGTCTTGATATCAGTTCATCATCGGTCAAGATGGTGGAACTGGCGAGCGACGCGAAAAGTGCTTACCGCGTCGAGCGCTACGCGATTGAGATCTTGCCCAGGGACGCCGTCTCGGATGGCAACATTGTCAACCTGGAAGCTGCGGCGGAGTCGGTCCGGCGCGCGTGGAAGAAGCTGGCGACCGCTACGCGGCAGGTTGCCATTGCCCTGCCGGCATCGCATGTGATCACCAAGAAGATCATCGTTGCCGCCGGGCAGAGGGAAGACGAGTTGGAAGTGCTGGTGGAATCCGAGGCCAACCAGTACATCCCCTTTGCTCTCGACGAAGTCAATCTGGATTTTCAGGTGCTCGGACCGGTGTCATCGTCTCCTGACGAGATCGAAGTTCTTATCGCTGCGTCTCGTAAGGAAAAGGTGGAGGACCGTGTCGCTGTTGCAGAAGCAGCAGGACTGAAGCCGGTAGTCCTCGATGTCGAGTCTTATGCGGTGCTTTCGGCGTTCGAACTGATCGAAAAACAGCTTCCCGAGGGTGGCCGGGGCCGGATCATCGCCCTGGTCGACGTCGGTGCCAACGTGATGAACCTGACCGTTCTGCGCGATGGTCAGCAGCTCTACGTTCGCGAGCAGGCGTTTGGCGGCAATCAGCTGACGCAGGATATTGCCCGCCTTTTCGGAATGAGTTTCGAGGAGGCCGAAGCAGAAAAGCGCCGCCACAATTTGCCGGCGGAGTACGAAGCCGAGCTCTTGCGGCCGTTTCTTGAGTCCTTGGCGCTGGAATTGTCGCGTGCCTTGCAGTTTTTCTTTACTTCGACTCAGTTCAATCAGATCAACCACATCGTCCTGGCCGGCGGCTGCGCAGTCATTGCCGGAGCCGACGAAGTCGTCGCCTCGCGCACGCAGATCAACACCGTCATTGCCAATCCTTTTGCCAATATGTTGCTTGCTGATCGCGTGCGCACCAAGAACCTGCAGACCGATGCCTCGTCGTTGATGGTTGCCTGCGGTCTTGCGCTGCGGAGGTTCGACGAATGATACGCATCAATCTCCTGCCGCACCGGGAAGAGAAGCGACGAGCGCGGCGACAGCAGTTCTATGCTCTGCTCGGCTTGATCACCGTTCTTTCCGGGCTGATCGTCTTTCTCGTCTACTCCGTGATTGGCGGCTATATTGCCGCCCAGGATGCCAAGAACGACTTCCTGCAGAAGGAAATCGCCGTCCTTAACAAGCAAATCGATCAAATCAATCGGCTCAAGGCGCAAAGTGACGCCTTGATGGCGCGCAAGCGAATCATCGAATCCTTGCAGCGCGATCGCGCCGAAGCGGTGCGCTTGCTGAGTGAGCTCGCCAAGCAGATGCCGGAGGGGGTGTATATCCGCTCGCTGAAGCAGGTCGGGCAGAGCATTCATCTGGTTGGCTACGCCCAATCCAGCGCCCGCGTTTCAACGCTGATGCGGAACATCGAAGCGTCGCCATGGCTTGAGAAACCTCGTCTGATAGAGATCAAGGCAGTGCTCGTCGACAAGCGTCGTCTCAACGAGTTCAGCATGAGCGCCTCCCTGAAAAGGGCCGCCGCGGGCCAGGAGGGGCAGAAATGAAGACGTCCAAGCTTCCGTCTATCGATTTCCGCGAGATGCTCAGAGACTTTGAGAATCTCGATCCGAAGGATCCTGGAGCGTGGCCGGTTGCGCCGCGTGTGACCGTTCTGCTCGGTTTGTTCATTTTGCTCTCGCTAGCCGGGTGGTGGTTTGTCTGGGCTGACCAGTTGGACGAGCTGGCGAGCAAGGAGCAGGAAGAGCTGCGGCTGAAGGATCAGTACGTGGCCAAGAAGAAGCAAGCGGTCAACCTTGACCTGTACATTCAGCAGCTGGATGAAATTGACCGTTCATTCGGTACCCTTTTGAAGCAGCTACCCAACAAATCCGAAGTCGAAGCGCTGTTGGTCGAAGTCAACCAGGCGGGGATGGGCCGGGGCCTGCAGTTCGATCTCTTCAAGCCCGGCAGCGAGCAGGTGCAGGATTTCTATGCCGAACTGCCCGTCAATGTGCGCCTGACGGGGACCTACCATGACTTTGGTGCTTTTGCCGGCGATATCGGCAAGCTATCCAGAATTGTCACCTTGAACAACATCTCGATCGTCGACAACCCGCAGAGCAAGGATGGAAGGCTGGTGCTGGATGCGGTTGCCAAGACCTTCCGCTATCTCGATGCGGAAGAGTTGGCGGCCAAGAAGAGGGCGGCCGAGGCGGCCAAGAAGGGTGGCAAGAAATGAGCAAACTTCTTGTTCTGCTGGCCAGCCTCGTTCTGGTCGCCTGTGCCAGCGGTGATCATGAGGATCTTCGCGAGTGGATGAGCACGGTGGCGCAGGACGCCAAAGGCAAGATCCCGCCGCTGCCCGTGGTCGAACCCTATGAGCCCGTGGCCTACGATGTCGGTGACCTGATCGACCCGTTCAAGCCAGCCAAGCTGGGTTTGGATGCAAGAAAGGGAGGGAGTGGTTTCAAGCCTGATCTCGACCGACCCAAGGAGCCTCTGGAACTTTACCCACTGGAATCGCTGCAGTACGTCGGCGTGATGACCAGGGCGAAGCTGTCGTATGCCATCATTCAGGTCGAGAGCGCTTTGTACCAGGTCAAGATCGGCAACTACCTGGGCCAGAACTTCGGCGTGGTGATCGATGTTTCCGAATCAGAGATAACGTTGCGAGAGCTTGTTCAAGATTCCGCCGGTGACTGGGTGGAGAGGACGAGCAGCCTGCTGTTGCAGGAAAAGGGAGCAAAGTAAATGAAGCAGATCATCAAACAAACCCTGCTCGGCCTGGTTGGAGCTGTTCTATTCATCTGCGGGCCCGCCAACGCGCAGGACGCTCACTCGAATTCGATCGAGTCGATGAATGTCATTCAGCAGGGCTCGGTGCTCAACGTCAGGCTCACTTTCAAGGAGCCCCTGACGGTATTGCCACCAGCGTTCAGCGTTGCCAAGCCAGCCCGCATCGCCTTCGATTTTGCGAATACGATCAACGGCTTGGGCAGGTCGAGTCAGGCGTATAACGAAGGTGAGCTGAAGAGCGCCAATATTGTCCAGGCCGAGGACCGAACCCGCCTGGTCCTCAACCTGCACAAGCCGATGACCTATGAAGCACGCATTGAAGGCAACGACCTTTTGCTGGCTCTGGTGCCGAGCTCGACCATTCAGGGTGCAACCGCCGTCGAGCATTTCGCCAAAGCGATACCCTCGGTCACCGGGAACGCCGTTCGCGACATCGTTTTCCGGCGCGGCAAGGACGGTGAGGGGCGTATTACGGTCGATCTGAGCGATGCCAACGCCGGCATCGACATCCGCCAACAAGGAGCGAATCTGGTCGTCGATTTCGCCAATGTGAGCGTTCCCGGCGCCCTGCAGAAGAAGCTCGATGTGACCGACTTCGCCACCCCGGTACTGAAGGTGAGCACTGTTCAGAAAGGCCCGAACGCGCGCATGACGATCACCCCGCACGGTCTCTGGGAGCACAACGCCTATCAGAGCGACACCCAGTTCGTCATTGAAGTCAAACCGATTATCGAGAACCCGAACAAGTTGGTACAGGGGAGCCGCGGCGGCTATCAGGGCGAAAAGCTGTCGCTCAACTTCCAGAACGTCAATGTGCGGCGCCTGCTGCAGGTGATCGGTGAGTTCACCGGCATGAACATGGTGGTCAGCGATTCCGTCGGTGGTTCGATCACCCTGATTCTCAAGGACGTTCCCTGGGATCAGGCGCTGGACATCATCATGCAGCAAAAGGGGCTTGCCATGCGCAAGAACGGCAACGTCATTCTGATTGCGCCGCGCGAGGAAATCGCCACCAAGGAAAAGCTCGACTTCGAATCGAGAATACAGATTGGCGATCTCGAGCCCCTGGTGGCCGAGAGTTTCCAGATGAACTACATCAAGGCCGACGCGGTTCAGAAACTGTTGATCGACCCCAAGCAGACGGTGCTGTCCAAGCGTGGCAGCGCCGTTGTCGAGGAGCGCTCAAACATCCTCTTTGTCAAGGATACGCCCAGCCGCCTCGACGAGGTGCGGGCCATGATCGCCAAGGTCGACGTCGCTGCCCGGCAGGTGATGATCGAAGCACGTATCGTCGAAGCTGGTGACAGCTTTGCAAAGAACCTTGGCGTACGCCTGGGCTGGCGGCAAACCTTCCCCGACGGTGCGGTCAGGATCGGTGGTGACAGTACGGCGGTCAGCGGCAATCTCGACATGGGCGGCACGCAGGTCAACCTGCCGGCGACACCACGAACCGGTGCCGCCGGTACACTGAATTTCCTGCTCTTCAACAACGCCCTGACGCAGTTTCTGACCGCCGAGATCTCGGCGCTCGAAGCAGATGGCCGTGGCAAGGTCATCTCCAGCCCACGCGTGATGACCGCCAACCAGGTCGAGGCGATCATCGAGCAGGGTGTCGAAATTCCTTATCAGCAGGCGACCAGTTCAGGGGCGACCAGCGTCTCCTTCCGGAAAGCCAACCTGGCGCTGAAAGTAACGCCCCAGATTACACCGGATGGCAAGATTTCCATGGAACTGGACGTCAACAAGGACACCCCGAACACCCGCTTGTCGACCGGCGCTGGTGTGGCCATCGATACCAAGCACGTCAAGACACAGGTGCTGGTCGAGAACGGCGGTACGGTGGTCATCGGTGGCATCTACACGCAGGAAACCCGAAACAATACCACTCGCATCCCGTTTTTCGGTGACCTTCCGTACATCGGCTTCCTGTTCAAGAACCGCGAGATCATCGACGACAAGACCGAATTGCTGGTCTTCATAACTCCGAGAATCGTTGCCGATAATCTGTCGGTACGTTGACCCGGGCTTGGCAAGCCAGAAAAGCCGGCGCTGAGCCGGCTTTTTTCACGCTCTGCGTTTGTCTTCTATGGCTTGCGATAAAATGGACTCGTGAACATCGAGGACGAGAAAAGGAACGTCTATCTGGTCGGCCTGATGGGCGCCGGAAAAACGACGATCGCCAAGGTTTTGGCCAAGCGCCTGGCTTATCAGTTTGTCGACTCCGACCACGAAATCGAGGCGCGTACCGGCGTCAGCCTGCCGACGATCTTCGAGATCGAAGGCGAGGAGGGCTTTCGCAAACGCGAAGCCCAGGTCATCGAGGACCTCTCGTCTTTGCACGGGCGCGTGGTGGCCACCGGCGGCGGGGCGGTTCTGCGCGCCGAGAATCGGGCAAGTTTGCAGGGCAGCGGCCTGGTCATCTACCTCAATGTGCCTCTACAAACCCTCTGTGAGCGCACGCGCCACGACAAGAATCGGCCCTTGTTGAGGGTCAGCGACCCGCTGCGGAAACTCAAGGAGCTGCACCAGCAGCGCGACCCGCTGTATCGAAGTATTGCCGATCTGGTGGTCAGCGGTTCTCGGATCAGCGCGCAGTCGGTGTTGCAACTGTTGCTCAAGAAACTGGAAAAGCCATGGAAACCTTGACCGTTGCACTCGCGGAGCGCGCCTATCCGATTCATGTTGGACGGGCGCTACTCGACACGAGCGACCTGCTGCTACCGTTTCTGCGCCAGCCGAAGGTGGCGATCGTGAGCAATACCATCGTCGCGCCCCTGTATCTCGAGCGCCTGTCAGGGTCGCTGCGGCGTGCTGGAATCGAAATCGTCGAGATCATCCTGCCCGACGGCGAAGCGTTCAAGAACTGGCAAACGCTGACCACCATTTTTGACGTTCTGCTGCAGGCTGGCTGTGAGCGGGCAACGACCCTGCTGGCTCTTGGCGGGGGAGTCGTTGGCGACATGACCGGGTTTGCGGCGGCGTGTTTTCAGCGTGGCATGCCCTTCATCCAGGTCCCGACGACTTTGCTGGCGCAGGTTGATTCGTCGGTGGGCGGCAAGACAGCAATCAACCATCCGCTCGGCAAGAACATGATCGGTGCCTTCCATCAGCCGAAACTGGTGCTCGCCGATACCGATACCTTGCATACGCTGCCCGATCGTGAGCTGCGCGCGGGCCTGGCCGAAGTGATCAAATACGGTCTGATCAGGGACCTGCCGTTTTTCGAATGGCTTGAAGTCCACCTCGAAGGACTGCTGTGCCGCGACCCAGAGTTGCTGGCGGAAGCCATTGCCCGTTCGTGCCGCAACAAGGCCGACGTGGTCGTCGCGGACGAGCACGAGAGCGGCGAGCGGGCTTTGCTCAACCTGGGCCACACCTTCGGGCACGCCATCGAAACCGGTATGGGCTATGGCCAATGGCTGCACGGTGAAGCCGTCGCCGCCGGCACGCTCATCGCCACGCAACTCTCGTCGCAGCTGGGCTGGCTCGGCGCGTCCGAGATCGAGCGGGTGGAGCGCTTGTTTCAGCGTGCGGGATTGCCGGTGTTCGGGCCGCCGCTGGCCGTCGAGCGCTATCTGGAGCTGATGCAACACGACAAGAAGGTGCGCGACGGCAAGCTGCGCTTCGTGCTCCTGAAGGACATTGGTCAGGCAGTGGTCAGTGAAGTCGCCTCGGAGAGCGAGGTCAGGGGAGCCATCCTGGCGCGCTCCGCGCATGCCTGATCTCGCCCCCTACGCCGTAACGGCGGCTAACTCGCGGGGCCGTCGCTTCCCGGATACGAAGCCGTCGTATCGCAGCGAGTTCCAGCGCGACCGCGACCGGATCGTGCATTCGACGGCTTTTCGGCGTCTCGAATACAAGACGCAGGTCTTCGTCAATCACGAAGGCGATCTCTTCCGTACCCGCCTGACGCACAGTCTTGAAGTGGCCCAGATCGCGCGTGCCATTGCGCGTGCGCTAGAGCTCAACGAGGATCTCGCCGAAGCCATTTCGCTGGCCCACGACCTTGGCCATACGCCCTTTGGTCACGCCGGGCAGGAGGCGCTCAACGAGTGCATGCACAAACATGGCGGCTTCGAGCACAATCTGCAAAGCCTGCGCATCGTCGATCTGCTCGAGGAGCGCTACGCGGCCTTTGCCGGGCTCAATCTCTGTTTCGAGACGCGCGAGGGTATCGTCAAACACTGTTCGCCGGAAAAAGCTCGCCAGTTGGGTGAGCTCGGCGAGCGCTTCCTGAGTCGCACGCAACCGTCGCTGGAAGCCCAGATCTGCAATCTGGCCGATGAAATCGCCTACAACAACCACGATGTCGATGACGGCTTGCGTTCAGGGCTGATCACGCTCGATCAGCTCGAAGAGCTGAGCCTGTTTGCGAGCCACGTCGCCGATGTTCGGCGACTTCATCCGGTCGTCGGTGGGCGGCGCTTGATCCACGAGACGATCCGGCAGATGATCAACGCTCAGGTTTGCGATCTGATCGAAACAACCGCCGCCAACATCCGCCAATTTCAGCCCCGGGATCTCGCCGCAGCCAAGTCCGGTTCGGCCCTGGTGGCATTCTCTGCGGAGTCTTTTCAGGCGCAGCGGCAAATGAAGCGCTTTCTGCGCACGCAGCTCTATCAGCACTATCGGGTTTTGCGAATGGCCAGCAAGGCGCAGCGGATCGTCGGCGACCTCTTTGCTGCCTTCACCAGTGAGCCGCGCCTCTTGCCGCCGCAGTATCAACTGCCAGGCGATGGCGATCAGGCGCGTCGGGTGGCCGACTATATTGCCGGGATGACCGACCGCTATGCGATCAAGGAGCACCGGCGTTTGTTCGCCGTCGGCGAGAGCTGAAGCGCGGCGAGCTGTCCCGTCCCTGCGCAGCGCTGAACAGATCCCTAGCCCTGTTTCTTTTCCGGAAATCGCCGCAGGTGCTTCACCGCGCCCGAACGATCACGGTGATGGCCAATCCTTGATGTAGGCCTTGAGGAGCTTGTTTTCCATGTTGCGCTCTTCAAGCACGGCCTTGGCAACGTCGTGAAACGAGACGATGCCGATGATGGTGTCGCCTTCCATGACCGGTACGTAGCGGGTGTGCGTATCGACCATCATGCGACGTAACTCGTCGACGTCCATTTCCAGAGCCGTGGTGGGCGGATTGGCTTCCATCGCTTCGATAACCAGGATCTCTGCGATCGGCGGCGTTGGGCCAACGCGGCGCTCGGTCTGGCGCTTGGCGAGGATCAGCATCACCTCGCGGAAGGTCAGCATCCCTGCCAGCTTGCCTCCCTCCATGACGATTACCGAGCCGATGTCATTTTCGGCCATCATGATCACCGCCTCCGAGAGAGGCGAGTCCGGATGGACAGCGAACAGCGCGGAATCTTTGACCTGCAGAACTTCTTTGACCTCCATGTTTCCCCCTGGAATAGGCTAGCTAGCTGAAGCGTTTCTCGACTGTTGGCGCTGATTCTATCAGATGTCGATCGACATCCGAAAATGCGCTCGCAGCTTGCGCCCGAGGATCACCACGAGAAAGCACAACGCCCGCGAAGGCGGGCGTTGTGCGGTCGTAGCGGGCGAGAACGCAGGCCCGTTTTAAGCCTTCAGAGCAATCAACACTTCATCCAGCATTTTCTTCGCATCACCGAAGAGCATGCGATTGTTCTCCTTGTAGAAGAGTGGATTGTCTACCCCGGCGTAGCCGGAGGCCATGCTGCGCTTCATCACGATCGACGTTGCCGCCTTCCACGCCTCAAGCACCGGCATGCCGGCGATCGGGCTGTTCGGGTCGTCCTGGGCGCCGGGGTTGACGATATCGTTGGCGCCGATGACCATCGCCACGTCGGTCTTCGGAAAGTCCTCGTTGAGTTCGTCCATTTCAAGCACGATATCGTAAGGAACCTTGGCTTCGGCGAGCAGCACGTTCATGTGACCCGGCATGCGGCCGGCGACCGGGTGAATGCCGAAACGCACATTGACGCCCTTCTCACGCAGAAAGCGGGTGATTTCGTACACCGTGTGTTGTGCCTGCGCGACGGCCATCCCGTACCCCGGGATGATGATCACGTTCTTTGCGTCGCGCAGAAGTTCGGCAGTCTCGAGCGCCAGGATCGGCGTCACCTCACCTGCCGGCTGCGCTCCGTCAGCCGCCACAGGGGTGCCTCCGGTAGTTCCAAAGCCGCCCGCGATGACGCTGATGAAGTGGCGATTCATCGCCGCGCACATGATGTACGAGAGAATGGCGCCACTCGATCCGACCAGTGCGCCGGTAACGATCAAAAGGTCGTTGGAGAGCATGAAGCCGGTTGCCGCGGCCGCCCAACCCGAGTAGCTGTTGAGCATCGAAACCACCACCGGCATATCGGCGCCGCCAATGGCCATCACCATGTGCACGCCGAACGCCAGGGCGATGATGGTCATCACGATCAGGTAGGCCATGCCGGTGCCGATCGAGTCGGCTTGCACAAACTTCCATCCGAACAGGATGACCACCAGCAGTCCGACGAGATTCATCCAGTGCCGCCCGGGGAGTAGCAGCGGATTGCCGGAGATCTTGCCGGACAGCTTGCCGAAGGCGATCACCGAGCCCGAGAAGGTCACTGCACCAATCAGGATGCCGACGTAAATCTCGATTTCGTGGATGGTCTTCGCGGCGCCGCTGAGGTGTGAAGCGGCGATCGGATCAACGTAGTTCGCGAAACCAACCAGCATTGCTGCCAGGCCGACCATGCTGTGCATCAGCGCGACCAGTTCCGGCATCTGCGTCATTTGCACTTTGCGGGCGGCGTAAAGGCCGATGCTGGCGCCAATGAGCATCGCAAAAATGATCCACGCCATGCCGCCGAAGCCGGCCACATAGGGGCCAAAAATCGTTGCCACCACGGCGATGGCCATACCGATCATGCCGTAGAGATTGCCGCGTCTGGCTGTCTCCTGATTGCTGAGTCCTCCGAGGCAGAGAATGAAGAGGATTGTCGCTCCAATGTAGGAGACGGTTGCCAAGCTGTAAGACATATTCATCGACTCCTATTTGCGGAACATTGTCAGCATGCGCTGAGTGACAGCGAAGCCACCAAACATGTTGATCGTCGCCAGCACGATGGCCAGGATCGCCAGCAGGCGAATCCAGCCGTCGGGCCGGTCGAGGGCGACTCCATCCATGGGTGGTGCGATCTGCACCAGGGCGCCAATGGCGATGATGCTGCTGATCGCATTGGTGACGCTCATCAGCGGCGTATGCAGTGCCGGCTTGACATTCCAGACCACCATGTAGCCGACAAAACAGGCCAGTATGAAGACCGTGAAGTGGGCGAGGAACTCTTTCGGCGCACCGGCGCCGATGAGCAGGAAAAATAGGGCCGCAACGCCAAACATCACGCCCGCACGCTTCGCCGACGAGGGTGCACCGGGTTTGCCGTGACCCGAGGATTTCGCGGCCGCGGCAACGGGTTTGGCAGCGGCTGGCTGGGGTGCTGGGGCGGACAGTTTCGGTGCCGGTGGCGGCCAGGTGATCGCACCATCCTTGACCACGGTCGTGCCGCGAAGCACTTCGTCGTCCATATTGACGTCGATCGAGCCGTCCTTGTTTTTGCACAGCTCCTCACTCAAGCGGAAGAGATTGGTTGCGTACAGCGTGCTTGATTGTTTCGATAGCCGGCTCGGTAGATCTGCGTAGCCGATGATCGTTACGCCGTGCTTGACGGTCACCGTTCCCGGCTCGGTCAGCTCGCAGTTGCCGCCCTGCTCGGCGGCCATGTCCACGATCACGCTGCCGGGCTTCATCGACTGCACCATTTCGGCGGTGATCAGCCTGGGTGCCGGCTTGCCGGGGATCAGCGCCGTAGTGATGATGATGTCGACGTCTTTCGCCTGCTTGGCGAAAACGTCGCGCTGCGCCTTCTGGAAGCCCTCGCTCATCACCTTGGCGTAGCCGCCCACGCCGGAACCTTCTTCGACGTAGTCGACGGGGATAAACTCACCACCCATCGACGTCACCTGATCGCCGACTTCCGGGCGGGTGTCGTTGGCGCGGACGATGGCGCCCAGACTCGACGCCGTGCCGATCGCGGCCAGACCGGCAACGCCGGCGCCGATCACGAATACCTTGGCCGGGGGCACTTTGCCGGCAGCCGTGATCTGGCCGGTAAAGAAGCGACCGAAGGCATGCGCGGCCTCGATCACCGCCCGGTAGCCAGCAATATTGGCCATCGAACTCAACGCGTCCAGCTTCTGCGCCCGCGAAATGCGCGGCACGCTGTCCATGGCCAGAACGGTCACCTTGCGAGCGGCGAGCTGTTCCAGCAGTTCGGGATTCTGCGCTGGCCAGATGAAGCTTACCAGCGTCGTGCCCTCGCTCAGCAAGCCGACCTCTTCGGTCGACGGGCCACGCACCTTGAAGATGATGTCCGACGACGACCACAAGGTGGCCGTGTCTTCGACAATTTGTGCGCCAGCGGCGCGATAAGCGTCGTCGGAAACCGTCGCGGCATCGCCTGCGCCGGCTTCGACCTGAACAGCGAAACCCAGCTTGATCAGTTTCTCGACCACCTCTGGTACTGTTGCAACGCGTTTTTCCCCTGCTGCAATCTCTTTCGGAACTCCGATTGTTAGCGGCATTCAGCCCTCCATCTCTTGTCTCGTTAGTGCCAGTGTTCAAAGAAAACGGCCCGCAAGCAGCGGTGCTCGCCTACCCCACGAACGCGAATCGCCAGTGTCAATCTTGAAAACGGTCGAAGAATTCCCCGTTCCGCGGTGCGCAGAACGACCTCCCCCTGGCCTCGGCCATGCCGACCGGCACAGGCACCCCCGTCAAGCGCCTAGCGTGCGCAGCTTACCACAAGCACAAAAAGGAATTCAGCACGCGGAACACGCTGTCCGGGTACCGTTTCTATCGGCCACCGGGCGTCACCAAGAAAGTCCCTGGCTGCACCCGCGTGGGTGGGTGCGCGGCGACCGGCGATTGGGGTGGCCCGAATATTGCTCAAAGAACAAATTGTGCGCTGCGTAGTGTCTACAGGCGAGGTGGCTGTCTTCGGTGCCGCTTCCTGGTGCCTGAGCCGCGAGGTGGCGCCCTCTCTTGGTGCGGCCAGCGCTGAAGCATGACGACGCCGGCCCAGTAGTGGCAAGGCGTTGCGGTGGGCAGGCAAAAAAAACCTTCGCACAAGAGGGCTAGACAGCCGGGCGGACTTCTGGCAGGATAGGTGGAGCGTAATCAATCTGCGCTTCAGTCGGAGGTTTTGCGATGCTTGCAACGAGTGCGGGGGAATGGGTGCACTGTGGTCGCGTGTTCAGCGCGACGGAGATTGCCGAGCTCTGCGCGACGGTCGCGTGGCTGCCGGGATTGGCACGCAAGGAGTTGGCGGCGACGGTCTGCGAGCACCTGGGCTGGACCACCCTGACGGGGACGGCGAAGATCAGCGCCTGCCTGGACTTCCTGGAGCGTTTGCAGGCGGCCGGATTGCTGGTACTGCCTGCGTTGAGGCCCTCGCCGCCGCGCCGTTGCGCGCCGCCCTCGGCATCCGTCGCCCCCGTTGCCGAGCCGGCGGTGCACTGCGCCCTGTCGGCGCTCGCGCCGGTGTCCCTGGAAGTGGTTCGCGACGCGACCCGGGTGGCGCAGTGGGATGCGCTGGTGGCGCGTTGGCACCCGCTGGGTTTCCAGGGGGCCTTCGGCTACCGGCTGCGCTACTTTATCACGGCGGGCGACCGGCGGCTGGGCTGCGTCCTGCTGTCCGGTGCTGCCCGCGCGGTGGCCGTGCGCGATCAGTGGATCGGCTGGACGGCCCAGGCCCGCCGCGAGAACCTGGCGCGGGTGGTGAACAACAGCCGCTTCCTGATCTTTCCGCACGTCCGGGTGCCGCATCTGGCCAGTCATGTGCTCGGGCAACTCGCGCGCCGCACACGCGCGGACTGGCTCGAACACTGGGGCTTCGAGCCCCTGCTGCTGGAGACCTTCGTCGATCCGCGTCACTATGCCGGCACCTGCTACCGTGCCGCCGGTTGGCAGTTGCTTGGGGCAAGCAGCGGGCGCGGGCTGGCCCGCCCTGGCCAGTCCTATCACAGCACGCCCCGCCAGGTGTGGGTCAAAGCGCTGACCTCGGATGCTTGCGCCTCGTTGTGTGCCGCGCCGGGGAGCCCGCGGTCATGAGCAAACCTTGCCGTCGCCCGACACGCGTGGCCATCAAGAAGCTGCGCTCAGAGAAGAAACGGCAGGAGAAGGTACTGAACGCGAAGCTGCGCGCAACGGGACAAGTCCCCCACTCAGCCGCTCCATTGCCCAACAGAAGCTCGGCCTTCGCGACCGTCGACGAGGAACAAAAGGCCCGCGAGGACGCCGTGAGCAAACAGATGCGCCTCCTGCGCAAAGAGCTGCCCGCCTTGCTCGCTCAACTGGAACAAATTCCCGACCCGAGAGATCCCAAAAAGCGCCGGCACAAGCTGACCGTGCTTCTGCTCTACGGCTTGCTGATGTTCGTCTTTCAGTTCTCCTCCCGGCGCGAGACCAACCGCGAAATATCCCGTCCCCAGTTCATGGCCAACCTCCACCTGCTGTTCCCGGAGATCGATACCCTGCCACACGCCGACACCCTGTTTCGGCTGTTGCGCGACATTGACCTTGAACAGCTCGAACAGGCCCACGTCGATCTGGTGAGGCGGCTGATTCGCGGCAAGAACTTTCGCCGCTATCTGATCGACCACTGCTATCCGATCGCCATCGACGGCTCACAGAAGCTCGCTGGCGACACCCTCTGGACGGAGGAACTCCTGCAACGTACCGTCGGCAAGGACGAAACCCGTCACACCCAGTACTTCGTCTACGTCCTCGAGGCCAGCTTTGCCTTCCACAACGGCCTGGTCATCCCACTGCTCAGCGAGTTCCTCGAACACGCGCTGGGCGAACCCGAAGCGCAAAAGCAGGACTGCGAGCTGCGCGGCTTTGTGCGCTTGAGCGACCGGCTCAAGACGCTGTTCCCCCGCCTGCCGATCCTGCTCCTGCTCGACGGCCTCTACGCCAACGGGCCGGTGATGCGGCGCTGCTTGCGCGCCCACTGGCAGTTCATGATCGTGCTCAAGGACAAGGATTTGTCCACGGTCTGGCAGGAGTTCCGCGCGCTCCACGCCCTGAAGCCACAAGTTGTGCAGCGCGGTTGGGGAAGACGCCGACAACACTTCAGCTGGGTCAACGACATCGACTACGCCTTCGCTGCCAACGGGCGTCAGCGTCTCAAGCTGAATCTGGTGGTCTGTGAGGAAAGCTGGGAGAAGATCGATGAACAGGCCAGGACCGTCACCGAAACATCGCGCCACGCCTGGCTCTCCAGCCAACCGCTCAGCCAAGACAATGTCCATGAGCGCTGCAACCTCGGGGCCCGCCACCGCTGGGGCATCGAAGCGGGCTTCCTCGTCGAAAAACATCAGGGCTACCACTACGAGCATGCCTTTGCCCTCGACTGGAATGCCATGAAAGGCTATCACCTCCTCATGCGCCTGGCGCATGTGTTCAATACCCTGGCACGCTTCACCCGACAGCTACGCGATCTCTATCAGCAACTCGGCGTGCGCGGTGCCATCGCCTTCATTCGAAGCTCCTGCGCCGCCCCCTGGCTCGACCCAGCACGAATCCGCGCGCTCCTCGCCGCTCCATTCCTGCTTCAACTTGAGTGACCTCACACAGGCGTACCCGAAACATCCTCTCGAGCGCGGCGTACGCCGCGTTCGGAAAGGCTCGCCTGGCGATCGTACCGCCGTCCAAAAAATTCTTTCGGCATCCTCCTGGCTGACTCCACCACCCGTCCTTTGCCGCTAGCCAACCGCAATTTGACCGCCTCGACCGCAAAAGCGGGCGTTACCGGCAAATGAGCCTGATTCGGCTGGGTCATGCGTCAGGGCTGTGGTGCGGCCAGCGCTGAAGCATGACGACGCCGGCCCAGTAGTGGCAAGGCGTTGCGGTGGGCAGGCAAAAAAAACCTTCGCACAAGAGGGCTAGACAGCCGGGCGGACTTCTGGCAGGATAGGTGGAGCGTAATCAATCTGCGCTTCAGTCGGAGGTTTTGCGATGCTTGCAACGAGTGCGGGGGAATGGGTGCACTGTGGTCGCGTGTTCAGCGCGACGGAGATTGCCGAGCTCTGCGCGACGGTCGCGTGGCTGCCGGGATTGGCACGCAAGGAGTTGGCGGCGACGGTCTGCGAGCACCTGGGGTGGACCACCCTGACGGGGACGGCGAAGATCAGCGCCTGCCTGGAGCTCCTGGAACGTTTGCAGGCGGCCGGATTGCTGGTCCTACCTGCGTTGAGGCCCTCGCCGCCGCGCCGTTGCGCGCCGCCCTCGGCATCCGCCACCCCCGTTGCCGAGCCGGCGGTGCACTGCGCCCTGTCGGCGCTCGCGCCGGTGTCCCTGGCAGTGGTTCGCGACGCGACCCGGGTGGCGCAGTGGGATGCGCTGGTGGCGCGTTGGCACCCGCTGGGTTTCCAGGGGGCCTTCGGTTACCGGCTGCGCTACTTCATCAAGGCGGGCGACCGGCGGCTGGGCTGCGTCCTGCTGTCCGGTGCTGCCCGCGCGGTGGCCGTGCGTGATCAGTGGATCGGCTGGACGCCCCAGGCCCGCCGCGAGAACCTGGCGCGGGTGGTGAACAACAGCCGCTTCCTGATCTTTCCGCACGTCCGGGTGCCGCATCTGGCCAGTCATGTGCTCGGACAACTCGCGCGCCGCGCACGCGCGGACTGGCTCGAACACTGGGGCTTCGAGCCCCTGCTGCTGGAGACCTTCGTCGATCCGCGTCACTATGCCGGCACCTGCTACCGTGCCGCCGGTTGGCAGTTGCTTGGGGCAAGCAGCGGGCGCGGGCTGGCCCGCCCTGGCCAGTCCTATCACAGCACGCCCCGCCAGGTGTGGGTCAAAGCGCTGACCTCGGATGCTTGCGCCTCGCTGTGCGCCGCGCCGGGGAGCCCGCGGTCATGAGCAAACCTTGCCGTCGCCCGACACGCGTTGCCATCAAGAAACTGCGCTCGGAAAAGAAACGGCAGGAGAAGGTACTGAACGCGAAGCTGCGCGCAACGGGACAAGTCCCCCACTCAGCCGCTCCATTGCCCAACAGAAGCTCGGCCTTCGCGACCGTCGACGAGGAACAAAAGGCCCGCGAGGACGCCGTGAGCAAACAGATGCGCCTCCTGCGCAAAGAGCTGCCCGCCTTGCTCGCTCAACTGGAACAAATTCCCGACCCGAGAGATCCCAAAAAGCGCCGGCACAAGCTGACCGTGCTTCTGCTCTACGGCTTGCTGATGTTCGTCTTTCAGTTCTCCTCCCGGCGCGAGACCAACCGCGAAATATCCCGTCCCCAGTTCATGGCCAACCTCCACCTGCTGTTCCCGGAGATCGATACCCTGCCACACGCCGACACCCTGTTTCGGCTGCTGCGCGACATCGACCTTGACCACCTTGAGCAGGCCCACGTCGATCTGGTGAAGCGGCTGATCCGCGGCAAGAGCTTCCGCCGCTATCTGATCAACCACTGCTACCCCATCGCCATAGACGGCTCGCAGAAGGTCGCCGGCGACACCCTCTGGGCGGAGGAACTCCTGCAGCGCACCGTCGGCAAGGAGGAAACCCGCCACACCCAGTACTTCGTCTACGTCCTCGAGGCCAGCTTTGCCTTCCACAACGGCCTGGTCATCCCACTGCTCAGCGAGTTCCTCGAACACGCGCTGGGCGATACCGAAGCGCAAAAGCAGGACTGCGAGCTGCGCGGCTTTGTGCGCTTGAGCGACCGGCTCAAGACGCTGTTCCCCCGCCTGCCGATCCTGCTCCTGCTCGACGGCCTCTACGCCAACGGGCCGGTGATGCGGCGCTGCTTGCGCGCCCACTGGCAGTTCATGATCGTGCTCAAGGACAAGGATTTGTCCACGGTCTGGCAGGAGTTCCGCGCGCTCCACGCCCTGAAGCCACAAGTTGTGCAGCGCGGTTGGGGAAGACGCCGACAACACTTCAGCTGGGTCAACGGCATCGACTACGCCTTCGCGGCCAACGGGCGTCAGCGTCTCAAGCTGAACCTGGTGGTCTGTGAGGAAAGCTGGGAGAAGATCGATGAACAGGCCAGGACCGTCACCGAAACATCGCGCCACGCCTGGCTCTCCAGCCAACCGCTCAGCCAAGACAATGTCCATGAGCGCTGCAACCTCGGGGCCCGCCACCGCTGGGGCATCGAAGCGGGCTTCCTCGTCGAAAAACATCAGGGCTACCACTACGAGCATGCCTTTGCCCTCGACTGGAATGCCATGAAAGGCTATCACCTCCTCATGCGCCTGGCGCATGTGTTCAATACCCTGGCACGCTTCACCCGACAGCTACGCGATCTCTATCAGCAACTCGGCGTGCGCGGTGCCATCGCCTTCATCCGAAGCTCCTGCGCCGCCCCCTGGCTCGACCCAGCACGAATCCGCGCGCTCCTCGCCGCTCCATTCCTGCTTCAACTTGAGTGACCTCACACAGGCGTACCCGAAACATCCTCTCGAGCGCGGCGTACGCCGCGTTCGGAAAGGCTCGCCTGGCGATCGTACCGCCGTCCAAAAAATTCTTTCGGCATCCTCCTGGCTGACTCCACCACCCGTCCTTTGCCGCTAGCCAACCGCAATTTGACCGCCTCGACCGCAAAAGCGGGCGTTACCGGCAAATGAGCCTGATTCGGCTGGGTCATGCGTCAGGGCTGTGGTGCGGCGCAGCATGTTGAAGGCCGGCAGCATTAGGGGTATAGTCGTGGGCCGCCCGGACTGGCCAGCTGGCTAGCTTCGCGCCCCTTTTAGTGAGCTTGCCGCTGCAGCTCGCGTGGGTACCATGCATCTTTGTTTTGTGAGGATTCGAGCGTGATCGATTCGACCATACCTGAAAGGCAAGGGCTTTACGACCCAGCCAACGAGCACGATGCCTGTGGCGTCGGTTTTGTAGCGCACATCCGCGGCCAGAAAAGTCACTCGATCATCGAGCAGGGGCTGTTGATCCTGAACAACCTGGATCACCGCGGCGCCGTCGGTGCCGACCCGCTGATGGGCGACGGCGCCGGGGTTCTGATTCAGCTTCCCGACGCCCTTTTTCGCGAGGAAATGGGCCGCAAAGGCGTGCGCTTGCCGCCCGTCGGTGATTATGGTGTCGGCATGGTCTTTCTGCCGAAAGAGTCGGCGTCCCGGCTTGCCTGCCAGGAAGAAATCGAGCGTGCGGTACGCACCGAGGGTCAGGTCGTCCTCGGTTGGCGCGACGTGCCGGTGGATCGCGAACTGCCGATGTCGCCCGTCGTGCGCGCCCGCGAGCCGGTGATTCGCCAGATCTTCATCGGCCGCGGCCCGGACATCATGGTGACCGACGCGCTCGAGCGCAAGCTCTACGCCATTCGCCGTAGCGCCGCCAACGCCATTCTGGCGCTGGGGCTGAAGCACAGCAAGGAGTTCTACCAGCCGTCGATGTCGGCGCGGACCATCGTCTACAAAGGCTTGCTGCTGGCGACTCAGGTGGGTCAGTACTACACCGACCTCCTGGATCCGCGCTGTGTCTCGGCGCTGGCTCTGGTTCACCAGCGTTTCTCGACCAACACTTTCCCGACCTGGCAGCTTGCCCACCCGTACCGCATGATCGCGCACAACGGCGAGATCAACACCGTACGCGGCAATTACAACTGGATGCGCGCCCGCGAGAAGGGCACCTGGTCGCCGATGCTTGGTGCCGATCTGGAAAAGATCTGGCCGCTGATCTATCCGGGGCAGTCGGATTCTGCAGCTTTCGACAACTCCCTCGAGCTGCTGGTCATGGGCGGCTATTCGCTCGCGCACGCGATGATGATGATGATTCCCGAAGCCTGGGAGTCGCATACGCTGATGGATCCGAAACGCAGCGCTTTCTACAAGTATCACGCAGCGATGATGGAGCCGTGGGACGGTCCGGCCGCCGTCGCCTTCACGGATGGGCGTCAGATCGGTGCCACTCTGGACCGCAACGGCCTGCGCCCGGCGCGCTACCTGGTCACCGACGACGATCTGGTGGTCATGGCGTCCGAGTCCGGGGTGCTGCCGATTGCCGAGGAGCGTATCGTCAAGAAATGGCGCCTGCAGCCGGGCAAGATGTTTCTGATCGACCTCGATCAGGGACGGATCATCGAGGATCGCGAGTTGAAGGACACGCTGTCGCGCCTCAAGCCCTATCAGGACTGGCTCAGCCGCATCAATATCAAGCTTGACGATCTGCCGGCACCGGCCAGCGTCTCGGCGCGCACCTACTCGGCGTCCTTGCTCGATCGCCAGCAGGCCTTCGGTTACAGCCAGGAAGACGTCAAGTTCATTCTCGAACCGATGGCCAACTCCGGCGAGGAGGCCACCGGCTCAATGGGCAACGATTCGCCTCTGGCCGTTCTCTCGAACCGCAGCAAGCCGCTGTTCAACTACTTCCGGCAGCTCTTCGCGCAGGTCACCAATCCACCCATCGACCCGATCCGAGAGCAATTGGTGATGTCGCTGGTGTCGTTCATCGGCCCCAAGCCGAACCTGCTCGGGATCAATGAAATCAACCCGCCGTATCGCCTGGAAGTTGCCCAGCCGGTCCTCGATTTCGACAACATGGCGAAGTTGCGCCGGATTGCGGCCTATACCGGCAACAAGTTCCACTCCGCCGAACTCGACATCTGCTATCCACTGGCCTGGGGTAATGAAGGCGTCGAAGCACGGCTGGCCTCGCTGTGCCACGAAGCCGAGGATCATGTCCATCGCGGTTCCAGCATTCTGATCGTCTCGGACCGCAAGTTCGACGCCGAGCACGTGGCCATCCCGGCCTTGCTGGCCACCTCGGCGGTGCATCAACATCTGGTCACCAAGGGGCTGCGTACGCGGGTCGGACTGGTTGTCGAAACCGGCGCTGCACGTGAGACGCATCACTTTGCGGTACTCGCCGGTTACGGTGCCGAAGCGGTGCACCCCTACCTGGCGCTGGAAACGTTGCAGCACCTGGTCGGAGGCGACGCCGCGAAGGGCGAGAAGGCGATCAAGCATTTCATCAAAGGGGTTGGCAAGGGCCTCCTCAAGGTGATGTCCAAGATGGGCATTTCAACCTATATGTCCTACACCGGGGCGCAGATTTTCGAAGTGGTCGGTCTGCAGAAGGTCGTCGTTGACAAGTATTTCACCGGTACCTCGACGCAAGTCGAGGGGATTAGCGTCTTCGAGATCATGGAAGAGGCGATTTGCCTGCATCGTCAGGCTTTCGGTGACGACGCCGTACTGGCGACGATGCTCGACGCCGGCGGCGAATACGCCTATCGCGTGCGCGGCGAAGAGCACATGTGGACGCCTGATGTGATCGCCAAGCTGCAGCACGCGACGCGTACCGGCAAGACCGAGACCTACCAGGAATACGCGACGCTGATCAACGACCAGACGCAGCGCCACATGACCCTGCGTGGTCTGTTCGAGATCAAGCCGGCAGGACCCGCCATCGCCCTCGACGAGGTCGAGCCGGCGAAAGAGATCGTCAAGCGTTTCGCCACCGGCGCCATGTCGCTGGGGTCGATTTCGACCGAGGCGCACAGCACCCTGTCGATTGCCATGAATCGTATCGGCGGCAAGTCGAATACCGGCGAAGGCGGTGAGGACCCGGCACGTTTCAAGGTCCTCGAGGGTGGCGAGACCCTCGCCAGTGTCATCGGCGAGTCGCGGGTCGAGCGTGATTATCGGCTGCAAGCCGGTGACAGCCTGCGCTCGGCGATCAAGCAGGTGGCCTCGGGGCGTTTTGGGGTGACTGCCGAATACCTGGTCAATGCCGACCAGCTCCAGATCAAGATGGCGCAGGGTGCCAAGCCCGGCGAAGGCGGTCAGCTGCCCGGCCACAAGGTTTCCGAATACATTGGTTTCCTGCGTCACTCGGTGCCGGGTGTCGGCCTGATCTCGCCACCACCGCACCACGACATCTATTCGATCGAGGATCTGGCGCAACTGATTCATGACCTCAAGAACACCAACCCCAAGGCCTCGATCAGTGTCAAGCTGGTTTCCGAAGTCGGCGTCGGTACGGTTGCGGCTGGAGTCACCAAGGCCAAAGCCGATCACCTGGTGATCGCCGGTCACGACGGGGGGACCGGTGCCAGCCCGCAGTCGTCGATCAAACACGCCGGCTCGCCGTGGGAACTCGGTCTTGCCGAAACGCAGCAGACGCTGGTTCTCAACCGACTGCGTGGCCGCGTTCGGGTGCAGGTCGATGGGCAGATGAAAACCGGCCGCGACGTACTCATTGGCGCCATGCTGGGCGCCGACGAGTTCGGTTTCGCCACCGCGCCGCTGGTTGTCGAAGGCTGCATCATGATGCGCAAGTGCCACCTCAACACCTGCCCGGTGGGTGTGGCGACGCAGGACCCGCTGCTGCGTCGCAAGTTCTCTGGCCAGCCCGAACACGTCGTGAATTACTTCTTCTTCGTCGCCGAAGAACTGCGCCAACTGATGGCGCAAATGGGGGTGCGCAGCGTCAACGAACTGATTGGCCGTAGCGACCTGCTCGACATGCAGAAGGGGATCACCCACTGGAAGGCTCGCGGGCTCGATTACAGCCGCATCTTCAATCGTCCGGCAGCCGCCGACGAAACGCCGGTTTTCCACCAGCAAGAGCAGGATCACGGGCTCGCCAAAGCGCTCGACAACGAGCTCATTGCGCTCGCCAGGCCGGCTCTCGAACGCGGCGAAAAAGTCGGCATCGACCTGCCGGTGCGCAACCTCAACCGTACCGTCGGAGCAATGCTCTCAGGTCGGCTGGCCGAACGCTATGGCCACGCCGGCTTGCCGGATGGAACGATCGAAATTCGTCTCAAGGGCACGGCAGGGCAGAGTTTTGGCGCCTTCCTGGCGCGCGGCGTGACCCTCGACCTGGTTGGCGAAGGCAATGACTACGTCGGCAAGGGGCTGTCTGGTGGGCGCATCATCGTTCGTCCGCATGCCGGTTTCCGCGGCGAAGCCCTGCACAACATCATTGTTGGCAATACCGTTCTCTACGGTGCGACCGAAGGCGAAGCCTACTTTGCCGGCGTCGCCGGTGAGCGTTTCGCGGTCCGCAACTCGGGTGCGACAGCGGTCGTCGAAGGGGTCGGCGATCATGGTTGCGAGTACATGACCGGTGGCACCGTGGTCGTGCTCGGGCTTACCGGCCGCAACTTTGCTGCCGGCATGTCCGGTGGAGTGGCTTACGTCTTCGACGAGGAGGGTACTTTCGCGTCGCGCTGCAACATGGCGCAGGTGTCGCTCGAACCGGTCGAGGAAGAGTTTGCCGCCCGTCAGGGCAGCGACGCGGGTGACGAGCTGGAAGGTCATGGCAAGGTGGATGTGCGTCACCTCGGGGTTGTCGACGAAGTACTGCTCAAGGGCCTGGTCGAAAAGCATCATCGCCACACGGGCAGCCTGCAGGCGCGGAGGCTGCTCGACGATTGGGGCAAGTATCGCGCCAAGTTCGTCAAGATCATGCCGCACGAGTACCGTCGGGTACTCACCGAGATCGCGGCGCAAAAGCAACTGGAGGCAGCATAAGCATGGGTAAGCCGACTGGATTCATCGAGTATCAGCGTCTGGCGGAAGTCAGTGAGCCGGCCAAGTCACGTCTCAAGCATTACCGCGAGTTCATCCTTACTCTCAACGACGAGCAGGCCAGTCTGCAGGGTGCTCGCTGCATGGACTGCGGCATTCCGTTCTGCAATACGGGTTGCCCGGTCAATAACATCATTCCCGACTGGAACGACCTGGTGTATCGGGGCCACTGGGAGCAGGCGCTGGCCATTCTGCATTCGACCAACAACTTTCCCGATTTTACCGGCCGCATCTGTCCGGCACCCTGTGAAGCCGCGTGCACGCTGAACATCAATACCGACCCCGTCGGCATCAAGTCGATCGAGCATGCGATCGTCGACAAGGGCTGGGAAAAAGGCTGGATCCTGCCGCAGCCGCCGAAGGTCAAGACCGGCAAGACCGTCGCTGTCGTCGGCTCCGGGCCGGCCGGTCTGGCGGCGGCGCAGCAGTTGGCGCGCGTCGGGCATCGCGTCGTCGTTTTCGAGAAAAGCGACCGCCTGGGTGGTCTGTTGCGCTATGGCATCCCCGACTTCAAGCTGGAAAAATCACATATCGACCGGCGCATCGCGCAGATGGAAGCCGAGGGCGTCGAGTTTCGCGTCAACCAGGAAATTGGCGGCGATTCCGAGCAGTCGATTCCCGCCGAGCGCTTGCTGGCCGAGTTCGATGCGCTGATTCTTGCCGGTGGCGCGGAATCGCCGCGCGACCTGCCCGTGCCCGGCCGTGACCTCGATGGCGTGCATTTCGCCATGGACTTCCTGCCGCAGCAGAACAAGGTCAACGCCGGCGATCAGGTGCCGGCACAGATCAAGGCCACCGGCAAGCGCGTGGTGGTGATCGGCGGGGGCGATACCGGTTCCGACTGTGTGGGCACCAGCAATCGTCATGGCGCGCTGTCAGTGACGCAATTCGAATTGATGCCGCAACCACCGGAGAGCGAGAACAAGAGCCTGACCTGGCCTTACTGGCCATTGAAGATGCGCTCCTCGTCTTCGCACGAAGAGGGTTGCCTGCGCGACTTCGCCGTTTCCACCAAGGAACTGATCGGCGAAAACGGCAAGGTCAAGGCTTTGAAGCTGGTCCGTGTCGAGTGGCAAAACGGCCGCATGAGCGAAGTTGCGGGCAGCGAAGCCAATATTCCGGCGGATCTCGTGCTGCTGGCGATGGGCTTCGTCGCGCCGATCAAGAACGGCTTGCTGGAACAACTGGCCCTTGAACTCGACGCCCGTGGCAACGTCAAGGCGACCACCGATGGCCATGGCTGCTATGCCAGCAGCGTTGCCAAGGTCTTTGCCGCCGGTGACATGCGGCGTGGTCAGTCGCTGGTCGTCTGGGCAATCCGTGAAGGCCGCCAGTGCGCACGCGAAGTCGATGCCTTTCTGATGGGTCGTTCCGATCTGCCACGCTGAGTTTTCAGTCTGCGGTCGCGGCACTTCTTTTCCGCACCACGACGAGGTGCCGCGCGGCATTGCAAACCCTGCCTTGTGACATAATTCCGCGCCGCGCGCGGTCCTTCCTGAAAGAATACCGTTGGCGGCAGGGGAGGTTCCAGATTTGCTTTGCAGCTGCGCTTCGTGCCGGCTGGCGAGCGCCGTACGCCAGCCACAGAGGGCCGCAGGACCACGACAAGACCGTCGCCTCGAACGGGGTGTTAGGGGTTTAGCCAATGAATATCGTCATTCTCGCTGCTGGCCAGGGCAAGCGCATGCATTCGAACCTGCCCAAGGTTCTTCATCCGGTCGCCGGCAAGGCCCTTGTCGAGCACGTCATCGCTGCCGCTCGCAGTCTTTCTCCCGAGACGGTCTGTCTGGTCTATGGCCACGGGGGTGACGCCGTGCGCACGACCATCGCTGCACCGGATCTGCGCTGGGTCCTGCAGGAGCCGCAACTGGGTACCGGCCACGCGGTCATGCAGGCCATTCCGCAACTCAGCGCTGCCGAGACGACGCTGGTGCTCTACGGCGATGTGCCGCTGATTCAGGCCGAAACCCTGAAGAAGCTGGTGCACGCAGCGCGCGGCGCACTGGCCATTCTTAGCGTCGAACTGGCCAACCCCACTGGTTACGGTCGTATCGTGCATAACGCCGCAGGTGAGGTGGTGCGCATCGTCGAGCAGAAGGACGCCACGCCCGAAGAGCGCAGCATTCGCGAAGTCAATACCGGCATCATCGCCCTGCCGACGGCGCGCCTCGCCGAATGGCTGGGCCGTCTGTCAAACGACAACGCCCAGCAGGAGTACTACCTGACCGACATTGTCGGCATGGCGGTCGCCGACGGTGTGCCGATACGGACCACGCAGCCGCAGGGTGAATGGGAAGTGCTCGGCGTGAACAGCAAGGTGCAGCTGGCCGAACTCGAACGCGTCGCCCAGCGGCAGACCGCCGAGCGCCTGATGGAGCAGGGGGTGCGCCTGGCCGACCCGGCGCGCATCGACGTGCGAGGCGAGCTGCGCTGCGGACGCGATGTGTTCATCGACGTGAATTGCGTTTTCGAAGGGCAGGTGCTGCTCGAAGAAGCGGTCGAAATCGGTCCTTGCTGCGTGCTCAAGAACGCCAGCATCGGTGCCGGCTCGCGCCTCGCCGCATTTAGCCACATCGAAGACGCGATCGTCGGACCGGATGGCGTCATCGGACCTTTCGCGCGCCTGCGACCGGGAACCGAACTCGCCGCTGGCGTGCATGTCGGCAACTTCGTCGAACTCAAGAACACCAAAGTTGCCGCGCAGTCGAAAGCCAATCATCTGGCCTATATCGGCGACGCGATCATCGGCAGTCGGGTAAATATCGGCGCCGGTACGATCACCTGCAATTACGACGGTGCCAACAAGTTCAAGACCATCATCGAGGACGATGCCTTCATCGGCTCCGATACGCAATTGGTGGCCCCGGTCACCGTCGGTCGCGGCGCTACGCTGGGTGCCGGTACAACGCTGACCAAGGACGCGCCACCCGACACGCTGACCATTTCGCGCGCCAGGCAGGTTTCGATTAGCGGCTGGAAACGGCCACAAAAAGTGAATAAGTGAGCTGATCATGTGTGGCATCGTTGCCGCGGTCGCCGACCGCAACATCATCCCCGTCCTGCTCGAAGGATTGCGCAAGCTCGAATACCGTGGCTACGATTCGGCCGGCCTGGCGCTGATCAACGCTGCCGGCCTGCAACGCCTGCGCTCGGTTGGCCGCGTCGCCGAGCTCACTGCGCAGGCAGACAGCGCGCAGATTTCCGGTCACACCGGCATCGCCCATACCCGCTGGGCGACGCATGGCGTCCCCAGTGAGCGCAACGCCCATCCGCACATCTCGGAGGGGCTGGCCGTCGTGCACAACGGCATCATCGAGAATCACGAGGCGCTACGCGCGCGCCTCAAGGCCGTCGGTTACGAGTTCACCTCCGATACCGATACCGAAGTGGTCGGCCACCTGATCGCCTACGAGCTGAAGACCACCCCTGATTTCCTGGCTGCCGTCTGCAAGGCCATCAAGCAGTTGCAGGGCGCCTACGCCATTGCCGTGCTGCGCGAAGCCGATCCCAGCCGCGTCGTCGTGGCCCGGGAAGGATCGCCGCTGCTGCTCGGCCTCACCCACGATGGCTGCTACGCCGCTTCGGACGCCTCGGCGCTCTTGCAGGTCACGCGGCGCATGGTCTATCTCGAAAACGGCGATTGTGCCGAACTGATGCGCGACAGCTACCGCATCACGACCATCGACGGCACCCCAGTCGAACGTGCCGAGAGCGAATCGCACCTCTCTGCAGACGCCGTCGAACTTGGCCAGTACCGGCACTACATGCAGAAGGAGATCTTCGAGCAACCGGTGGCGCTGGCCAACACGCTCGAAATGCTCGGTACCGCGAACAGCATCCAGCCAGGCCTGTTTGGTGCGGCCAGCGAAGAGGTTCTCAAGGATGTCCGGCAAGTGCTGATCATCGCCTGCGGCACCAGCTACCACGCAGGCCTGGTGGCGCGCTACTGGCTGGAGTCGATCGCCGGCATTCCGTGCTCGGTCGAAGTCGCCAGCGAATACCGCTACCGCGACTCGGTCCCCGACCCGACGACCCTGCTGGTGACCATCTCGCAATCGGGTGAGACCGCCGATACCCTCGCCGCCCTGCAGCACGCCAAGTCGCTCGGCATGTTGCGCACGCTGTGCATCTGCAACGTTCCGGAGTCGTCGCTGGTGCGCGAGAACAGCCTGCGTTTCATTACCCGCGCCGGTCCGGAAATCGGCGTCGCCTCGACGAAGGCCTTTACCACCCAGCTCGCCGCCCTCTATCTGCTGACCCTGGTGCTCGCCAAGCTGCGTGGTCGCCTCGGCGAGCGGGCCGAAGTCGCCGAACTGAACGCCTTGCGGCACCTGCCGCTCGCGGTGACCAAGATCCTCGAACTCGAGCCCGAGATTCGCAACTGGTCCGAGCAGTTCTCGATGAAGCAGCACGCCCTGTTCCTCGGCCGCGGTCGCCATTACCCGATCGCCATGGAAGGTGCGCTGAAACTCAAGGAAATCTCGTATATCCACGCCGAGGCTTACCCGGCCGGCGAACTCAAGCACGGCCCCCTGGCGCTGGTCGACCGCGACATGCCGGTGATTGCCGTCGCTCCCAACGACGCGCTGATCGAAAAGCTCAAATCCAATCTTCAGGAAGTGCGCGCGCGTGGCGGAGAACTCTACGTCTTTGCCGACGCCGACAGCGAGATGCAGGAGTCGGACGGCATCCACGTCCTGCACCTGCCCGAGCACTACGGTGCCCTGTCGGCCTTGCTGCACGTCGTGCCGCTGCAATTGCTCGCCTACCACGTGGCGCTGGTACGCGGCACCGACGTCGACAAGCCACGCAATCTGGCCAAATCGGTGACTGTCGAGTAAGGCCGCAGCGCCGCCTGCGCGTACCGGTCTGTTGACCGGTACGCGCTTTTGTCACGCGTCAGTCGTGCGTCAGTACTTCACCCGCGCAAAATAAGTTTTCTGCGAAGCTTCCAGCGCCTGCCTCAAGGTGCTGATTCCCATCTGTTCGAGCAGCGGCAGCATCTTCAGGAAGACCTCGCTGGTGGCGACAGCGTCGCCGAGGGCGTTGTGTCGGCCTTCGATGCTGATCCCCAGACGTTCGGCGATTTTCTCCAGCTGGTGTGAGTCCTGGTTGGCGTGCAGTACGGCCGAGAGCAGTAGCGTATCGAGCACTGGCTGGCTGAAAATAATTCCCGTACGTTCCTCCTTGAGTTGCAGGAAACGCATGTCGAAGGCGGCGTTATGCGCGACCAGGACGGTATCGCTGCAGAAGTCGTGGAAGGCCGGCAGCACCGCGTCGATGCTTGGTTGGCCGCGCACCATGTCGTCGGTGATGCCGTGGATGCGGATTCCTTCGGGGCGCAGCAGGCGCTCGGGGTCCACCAGTTCGTTGAAGTTCTCCTGGCGCAGCATGCGGTTGTTGACGATGCGTACCGCGCCGATCTGGATGATCTCGTCGCCGGCCGCCGGTTCGAGGCCGGTGGTCTCGGTATCGAAGACCGTATAGCTGAGATCCGCCAGCGGTCGGTCGAGGTCGATGCTCTGATCGCGAAAGTGGAAGAGGTCGAAATCGTAGTACTCGGGGCGCATCTGGCTCGTCGTCGATGGCCTCGCTTTCAGCCTGCGTTTCGGGAATCGCCACCGGTAGGACCAGTCGGAAGAAGGCGCAGTGCGCGGCCTTGTCGCGCTGGTACCAGACTTCGCCGCCGTGCCGGTTGATGACGTCGCGCAGCGACAGCGGCGAGTTCTCCGTGCCGACCTGCATCGGTTCCGTTTCCCAGGTGTAAAAAGTCTCCGACGACATCGCCTGTCCGCTCCAGATGACGTCCAGGTAGGCCAGTTTGCCGAAAGGTTGCAGCCGGAAACGCAACTCCTTGATCTGGTAATGCTCGAGCAGGCGGAAAGCCAGGCAACAGATCGAAAAGACCAGCGAAAAACTCTCCGCGCGCAGCCACAGTGCATCGTCGATTTCCTCGGTCTTGCTCGGTAGCCCGAGTTGCTCCTCGATGCGGCGCTGGGCGGCGGCGATGATGTCGATGCCGAGGACGTCTTCCAGCGGCCAGCGTGTCTTCAACGAATCGGCGAACTCGTTCATCGTCTGGTCGAGGCGCTGGCTCATGCGCACGACTTCGTCGCTGACGATACCGACGAAGCGCTCGCGTACCGCCGCTTCCATGTCCGGGTAGTCCATCAGGTTGCCGACCGCGACGCGGATGTTGGCCAGGCTGCCGCGGCTGCCGTCGGTCAGCGATTGCAGGACCTGATCGCGGCGCGACTCCTGTTCCAGGCTGCGCGTGATGTTCTCGACGGTGAGCACGTAGCCGCTGATGTCGTTCTCCGGCGAGTCGTCGGCGATCGACAGCACCGGCACCATTTGCACGCGCAGCAGTTGGCCGCCGCGAGCGGTGGTGATGAAGTTGGCGATCGCCGCCCCGGCGCCTTTTTGCAGGCGTTGGTGCACCACTTCGAGCGCGTGATCGATCTGATTACGCTCAAGGATCGAGAAAATCGAACGGCCGAGGCCGATCAGCGCGCCCCCGGCGCCCGTCGTGCTGCCTTGCGCCAGGGTCCTGAACTGCAGCCGGGCGCGGCTGTTGTAGAGAAGAATGCGGCCGTCGAGATTGCAGACCACCACCGCTTGCGCCAGCTCGGACATCAGTGCCGCCAGGCGGTTTTTCTCTTCCTCAACCGAGGCCTTGGCGGCCGCGATCTGGATGTCTACGTCGTCCATCAGCCCATCACGTTGCTGCGCCAGATCGTTGGTCGCCTCGGCCAGCTGCCGGACTTCGGGCGGGCCTTCGGGAACGACGCGAAAGTCGCGGTTGGCGGTGAGCATCAGGCGCAGGCATTCGGCCATCTTGAGCAGCCCTTGCACGTATTGGCGGAACAGGTAGCGGATCACCAGCAGGCCGAGGACGAAGCCGAAAGTGGTCATCATCGCGCCGAGCGAAAGATGCGGCGCGATCAGCTGCACGAGCATTGCCCGCTCGGGCACTTTTGCGCCGGCCCAGATCAGCAGCGCGGTAATGACAAAGGGGCCGGTCATCAGCAGACCGAGGATGATCACCGAGATGGCGAAGCGGATACGTGCGTTCATTCACTGGACCTGTGTTCAACGATGGCGGGTGATCTGGCACTCATCACCCCCTCCCAAAGTGGCGTGCATTGGTCCAGAAATCGCGTCGCCAAGGCGACGAGGCATAAGCTTAGCCGACTGGCCGCGGAAATGAGCAGGCGAGAGCGGACAAAGTGGCAAACTCACGACCGGGAAAGGGGGCCAGGTGCGCCGTTTTTTTGCCGCGAGCACCGCCAACGGCGGCGCCCGCTTCCTCAGTCGCGCATTATATTCATGCGATTGCCCCAGCGCTGAAGCATGACGACGCCGGCCCAGTAGTGGCAAGGCGTTGCGGTGGGCAGGCAAAAAAAACCTTCGCACAAGAGGGCTAGACGGCCGGGCGGACTTCTGGCAGGATAGGTGGAGCGTAATCAATCTGCGCTTCAGTCGGAGGTTTTGCGATGCTTGCAACGAGTGCGGGGGAATGGGTGCACTGTGGTCGCGTGTTCAGCGCGACGGAGATTGCCGAGCTCTGCGCGACGGTCGCGTGGCTGCCGGGATTGGCACGCAAGGAGTTGGCGGCGACGGTGTGCGAGCACCTGGGCTGGACGACCCTGACGGGGACGGCGAAGATCAGCGCCTGCCTGGATTTCCTGGAGCGTTTGCAGGCGGCCGGATTGCTGGTACTGCCTGCGTTGAGGCCCTCGCCGCCGCGCCGTTGCGCGCCGCCATCGGCATCCGCCGCCCCAGTCGCCCCCGTTGCCGAGCCGGCGGTGCACTGCGCCCTGTCGGCGCTCGCGCCGGTGTCCCTGGCAGTGGTTCGCGACGCGACCCGGGTGGCGCAGTGGGATGCGCTGGTGGCGCGCTGGCACCCGCTGGGTTTCCAGGGGGCCTTCGGTTACCGGCTGCGCTACTTCATCAAGGCGGGCGAGCGGCGGCTGGGCTGCGTCCTGCTGTCCGGTGCTGCCCGCGCGGTGGCCGTGCGCGATCAGTGGATCGGCTGGACGGCCCAGGCCCGCCGCGAGAACGTGGCGCGGGTGGTGAACAACAGCCGCTTCCTGATCTTTCCGCACGTCCGCGTACCCCATCTGGCCAGCCATGTGCTCGGGCAACTCGCGCGCCGCGCACGCGCGGACTGGCTCGAGCACTGGGGCTTCGAGCCCCTGCTGCTGGAGACCTTCGTCGATCCGCGTCACTATGCCGGCACCTGCTACCGTGCCGCCGGTTGGCAGTTGCTTGGGGCAAGCAGCGGGCGCGGGCTGGCCCGCCCTGGCCAGTCCTATCACAGCACGCCCCGCCAGGTGTGGGTCAAAGCGCTGACCTCGGATGCTTGCGCCGCGCTGTGCGCCGCGCCGGGGAGCCCGCGGTCATGAGCAAACCTTGCCGTCGCCCGACACGCGTGGCCATCAAGAAACTGCGCTCGGAGAAGAAACGGCAGGAGAAGGTACTGAACGCGAAGCTGCGCGCAACGGGACAAGTCCCCCACTCAGCCGCTCCATTGCCCAACAGAAGCTCGGCCTTCGCGACCGTCGACGAGGAACAAAAGGCCCGCGAGGACGCCGTGAGCAAACAGATGCGCCTCCTGCGCAAAGAGCTGCCCGCCTTGCTCGCTCAACTGGAACAAATTCCCGACCCGAGAGATCCCAAAAAGCGCCGGCACAAGCTGACCGTGCTTCTGCTCTACGGCTTGCTGATGTTCGTCTTTCAGTTCTCTTCCCGGCGCGAGACCAACCGCGAAATATCCCGTCCCCAGTTCATGACCAACCTGCAGCTGCTGTTCCCGGAGATCGACACCCTGCCACACGCCGACACCCTGTTTCGGCTGTTGCGCGACATTGACCTTGAACAGCTCGAGCAGGCCCACGTCGATCTGGTGAAGCGGCTGATTCGCGGCAAGAACTTTCGTCGCTATCTGATCGACCACTGCTATCCGATCGCCATCGACGGCTCACAGAAGCTCGCTGGCGACACCCTCTGGACGGAGGAACTCCTGCAACGTACCGTCGGCAAGGACGAAACCCGTCACACTCAGTACTTCGTCTACGTCCTCGAGGCCAGCTTTGCCTTCCACAACGGCCTGGTCATCCCACTGCTCAGCGAGTTCCTCGAACACGCGCTGGGCGATACCGAAGCGCAAAAGCAGGACTGCGAGCTGCGCGGCTTTGTGCGCTTGAGCGACCGGCTCAAGACGCTGTTCCCCCGCCTGCCGATCCTGCTCCTGCTCGACGGCCTCTACGCCAACGGGCCGGTGATGCGGCGCTGCTTGCGCGCCCACTGGCAGTTCATGATCGTGCTCAAGGACAAGGATTTGTCCACGGTCTGGCAGGAGTTCCGCGCGCTCCACGCCCTGAAGCCACAAGCCGTGCAGCGCGGTTGGGGAAGACGCCGACAACACTTCAGCTGGGTCAACGACATCGACTACGCCTTCGCTGCCAACGGGCGTCAGCGTCTCAAGCTGAATCTGGTGGTCTGTGAGGAAAGCTGGGAGAAGATCGATGAACAGGCCAGGACCGTCACCGAAACATCGCGCCACGCCTGGCTCTCCAGCCAACCGCTCAGCCAAGACAATGTCCATGAGCGCTGCAACCTCGGCGCCCGCCACCGCTGGGGCATCGAAGCGGGCTTCCTCGTCGAAAAACATCAGGGCTACCACTACGAGCATGCCTTTGCCCTCGACTGGAATGCCATGAAAGGCTATCACCTCCTCATGCGCCTGGCGCATGTGTTCAATACCCTGGCACGCTTCACCCGACAGCTACGCGATCTCTATCAGCAACTCGGCGTGCGCGGTGCCATCGCCTTTATCCGAAGCTCCTGCGCCGCCCCCTGGCTCGACCCAGCACGAATCCGCGCGCTCCTCGCCGCTCCATTCCTGCTTCAACTTGAGTGACCTCACACAGGCGTACCCGAAACATCCTCTCGAGCGCGGCGTACGCCGCGTTCGGAAAGGCTCGCCTGGCGATCGTACCGCCGTCCAAAAAATTCTTTCGGCATCCTCCTGGCTGACTCCACCACCCGTTCTTTGCCGCTAGCCAACCGCAATCTGACCGCCTCGACCGCAAAAGCGGGCGTTACCGGCAAATGAGCCTGATTCGGCTGGGTCATGCGTCAGGGCTGCGATTGCCCTGTTGGCTTTGACGACAGAGAATCGATTCGATATACTGCCGCACTCGATGGCCAAGTAGCTCAGTTGGTAGAGCAGCGGACTGAAAATCCGCGTGTCCGTGGTTCGATTCCGCGCTTGGCCACCAAAGAAAACAAGCAGTTAGCCCGACTCAAAAGGTTGGGCTTTTTGCTTTCTGCCTTACGTGTAAGAACTTTGTAACCGGAATCTGTCAACCTGAGACGGGTACCGGTCACGGTCGGCGCTCTCGTTACCCTGTAGTCGGGCCCGATTGTTTCCAGGCGCTTGATTGGCTAGGCTGTGAAGAAGCCCCGAGGGGCCGGTCAGAAGTCGGGACCATTGGGCTCGGTCAGTATCTAGCCATTCTGGCGCGGGGCTCGCCTCTCCCGCATCAATCGCAGGCGCCAGACCGACATCCAGCGCCACAGCCAACCACGGCAGGCAGGGTGGTACGGGGACCCCAGCGAAGCCAACGCCCTCGCTGTGCCTCGGGCCAGAGCGTCCGCCTATGCCTCGCCCTTGCGCCAGGCCACCGGCCCAAACACGTTGCCCATGGCGCCCTTGATGGCACCTTCCAGGAGGCTCCTGCCGCCGCGCTCAGAGGGGAGCATCGACGCTTCGATAAGTTGCGCCTCGAATTCCGTGCCGCAGTAAGTCGCGCCTTTCTCGATTCGGGGTCTGTCTGCCGGGTGCATCGCCGCCACCACGATTACGAAATCGCCGCGAGCTACCGCCTCGTTGACCTGTTGGCGGTACTCAGCCCATTTTTCGGCTGTCTCATCGTTCGTGGGCTCGCTCAAGCGGCAGACAGTTTGCCGGGGCTTCGGCTGCAACGCTTCTTCGAGTTTGTGCAGACGACGTTCCAGTGTGTTGGTCATTGCTGCTTTTCCTCGGGCAGTAGGATCAATCTGCGCGCCCGCGGTGTGGTGCGCGCCCGCGCTTCCGCTTTTACTCGTCCGACGAAGGCATCTTCGGTTTCGTCCGCATTACGCTTGAGAATCCGGTCGTCGATCTGGGCTCGGACGATTTCATTGTCGCCATCGGGCGATATGATTCGGCGGCAAATAAGGTCGATGCAGCTCTCTCCTGGTTGTGCCGCTTGCTTCAACTTCATGAGCCGGCGTTCGATGGCTGTGCTCATTTCGTGCTTTCCAGTATGGCGATGCGTTGTTCAAGCTCTTGTGTCTCCAATGCCTTGCGTTGCCCTTCCACAATGCCGGCCAGGGTCGCGGCTTCACCGGGTAGAAGGTCGCCAGCAGCCACGGCCTGCAGGATGGTGGCCTGAGCTTGGGTGATACCCGCGGCGGTGTTGGTGTCTGGCAAGCGCAGGAATACCGGGCGCTCCTTCGCCGGTGGCACCAGCCGTTCGAGTACCAACCTAGCGGCGCTCATGTCTCCCTGCTTGGCCATTTCTACGATCTTCTTTGCGATGGCGTCGGCGCCTTCCTCCATGACAGCCAATGCCACGAGGGTCATGCGGTTCCTGCTGCCCGGCGGCCTGCCCTGGGGATTGCCGGATTGGCCGGGTTTCCAGCCAGGGCGCAGGTTGTCTACTTTCGTTTTGTCGCTCATTCGTTGTACCTCGACGGTGTTTATTCAATGCGCAGCTTATTTTGCGTGACACTCACGAAACCATATCGCCGCCCAAACTCGGCCCACGCTCGCTGTGCAGAAAGGCGTGCTGGTTCCGACTTTTCGACACGTGCCAGGATCGCCAGCAGCGCCCTTAGCGAAGCATTCTGCTCGTCGCCTATGGCGCTTCTATGGCAGCCCGCCTGTCGCGCGCCCGCTGAGCGTGTTTACGCTCGCTGTCAGTCATCGGTCGTTCACCCTTGGGTGGCCTGCCACGTTTCGTGACTGTCACATCCGCGATGCGTTGGACATAAGTGAGTGTGGTCACCCGATTTGATGGCGCGATGTTCACGTTCTTTGATGGTTGTTGGTGGCGTTCTTGCCACTCACCCTTCGGCATCGCGCCAAGGCTACCCTCCACTCCGGCAGCATCAAGGCCAGGCCCTTCGGGTGCGGGCTTCGCCCGCAGCCTTGACCCTGCCTGCGTTCCGGGTGTTTTGTCGCCATGCCGAATGGCTCGTTGTGTGCCGCACGCGCACCATGCAACAAGCACAACTCGTGCCTGGCAACGTATCGTATCTCACTGATTTCACGCACAAAAGTTTGGTCAAGTTTGATGATGGCAAATCACCCCTTCACATCAACGTACGTGATCAAAAACAGGCCGTTTGCCATCGAGAATGCTGACCCTGCTCTGAGAAGCCAGTTTCTTCCGTCCGCGCGGAACGGAAGAAGACCAATATCGATGCCGGCCAAAAAGTCCAGTATCGAATTCCACATGAAGCCAGATGCAAAGCCCGAATGTTCGATCCATGTAGTGCAGCAGACGCAATTCGCGCTGTCCGCGCTTAGCCGCGAGGGGCGGCAACTTGGGCGGGCGCGCTTGCTTCTCGTAGCGGACCGTTGGCAGATACTGGTGAAAGACCATCGAGGCAGGCATTGTGCTGTGTCAGTTCTGGGCCGAGCGCAAACGCCGCTTGCTGGTGATCTGCCCGGCATCACTGCGCAAGCAGTGGGCGACCGAGCTTCAAGAGAAGTTCAATCTGCCTGCACAGGTGCTCGACGCCAAGGCGTATGGCGAGAGGCAGCGAAACGGTTGCGAGCCGCTGGCAGAGAAGGCCGTGCTCATCATGTCCTTGAACTACGCGAATGCACTGCGTGAGGAAATAAAGACCTTCGCCTGGGACCTGGTCGTCATTGACGAAGCACACAAACTGCGCAACGCCTATCGGCCGAGCAACAAGGTCGGCCAAGGGATTCGCTGGGCGACCGAGGATTCCCGCAAGCTATTGCTGACCGCCACGCCGCTGCAAAACTCGCTGCTCGAACTGTACGGCCTGTCGACGCTCATTGACGAGCACCTGTTCGGCGATCTCAACTCGTTTCAATCTCAATTTGCCAGCGCTGGCAGCGACATCGGAGCATTGCGTCAGCGTCTTGCGGGCTTCTGCAAACGTACCCTGCGCAGCCAGGTGACGGAGTACATCCGCTATACGGAACGGAGACCGATCACGCGACCGTTCACGCCGAGTGACGACGAGCACGCGCTGTACGAGGCCGTCTCCGGATTCTTGCAGCGTGATGATAGCTATGCACTCCCCGCACGCCAGCGACACCTGACCGCACTCATCCTGCGCAAACTCCTGGCGTCCTCTTCGCTGGCCATCGCTGCCACGCTCGACACGCTGCGTACGCGCCTCGAAACGCTGCGCGACGAAAAGAGGCAGGACGATGCGGCGTTCGCCGCGGGGCTTATCGAGGCCGAAGAGATAGAGGACGATCTGCTCGACGAGATTCTCGCGGAACCTGACGATGCCGAAGACGAAAGCGAGTCACCCACGATCGACCGTCAGAAGTTGCGCGAGGAGATCGAGATTCTGCAGCGGCTCGCGGCCTGGGCGCGCAGCATCGGTATCGACAGCAAGACGAAGGCCTTGCTTACCGCGCTCGATGTCGGTTTCGAAAGGATGGCTGCGACCGGTGCGGCGCGCAAAGCACTGGTTTTCACCGAGTCGCGGCGCACCCAGGAATATCTGAAGAGTTTTCTGGAAGCCCACGGCTATCGCGGACAAGTGGTGGTCTTCAATGGCAGCAACGGCGGGGCGGAAGCCAGCGCGGTCTACGAGCGCTGGGCTGTGAAAAACTGCGACACCGGGCGTTCATCTGCTTCACGCGCTGTGGATGTGCGCACCGCCCTGATCGAACACTTCCGCGACGCAAGCGCCATCATGCTTGCCACCGAAGCAGCGGCAGAAGGCATCAACCTGCAGTTTTGCTCGCTGGTCATCAACTACCACCTGCCCTGGAACCCGCAACGTATCGAGCAGCGCATTGGCCGATGCCACCGCTACGGGCAAAGGCACGACGTTGTCGTGATCAACTTCCTGAACGAGCGCAACGCCACTGACCGCCGCGTTCTCGAATTGCTGGGCGAGAAGTTCAGTCTCTTTAACGGCGTCTTCGGCGCCTCGGACGAAGTGCTTGGGACAATCGAGTCGGGGGTGGATTTCGAGAAGCGCATCCTCGCCATCTACCAGCAGTGCCGGACGTCAGAGGAAATTGACGTGGCGTTCAGCACCCTGCAGGCGGAAATGGACGAGCAGATTCGCACACGCATTGACGATACACGGCGGACCTTGTTCGAGCACTTTGACGAGGATGTGCATCATCGCCTGCGCTTGCAACTTGACGACGCACGCGCGCAGCTCGACCGCTTCGGCCAGCGCTTCTGGTCCCTGACCCGGTTCATGCTCGACGATCGCGCCCGCTTCGATGACGACGCGCTGGCTTTCGATCTTCGACGCCCGCCTCGAACCGACATCGCGCGAGGCCACTACCACCTGATCTCGAAGTCGCGGCCCAGGGCGGCGCAGGTTGCCAACGGGGAAAGTGGCGAGGAGTACAGCCCGTTTTCTCTACCGCGTTTCGCACCCGCTGGGTGAGCATGTCATCAAGAGCGCGAAGACTGTCGAGACGCCCTCGGCGCGAATCGCCTTCGATGTGTCGCATCATCCGGCGCGCATCCATGCCGTCAAAGCGCTTCGTGGCCGGGTCGGTTTTCTCTCGCTCACCCGCCTCGTCGTCGAGTCCTACGAACGCGAGGACTACCTGCTGTTCTCCGGCTTCGAAGACACCGGCGCTTCACTTGACCAGGAGACCATGGAGAAACTGTTCAGTTGCTCGGGGTGCGTGCAGGGTCATGAAGATGTCTCGGCTACCGTGCAGCAACGTCTGAACGCCGAGGCGGCGCGGCACGCCAAGGCGACCATCAGCCGTTCGCTCGAACAGAACAGTGGCCACTTCAACCGGGCGCGCGACAAGCTGGAACAGTGGGCTGACGACAGGGTGCTGTCAGCGGAGAAAGAACTTGCCGCGACCAAAGAGCAGATCAAGTCCCTGCGACGGCTGGCACGCCAGGCCGTCACACTGGAAGAGCAGCACGAGATTCAACAGCGGCTGCAGAAGCTGGAAAAGCAGCAGTGCCGCCAGCGGCAGGACATCTTCAAGGCCGAGGACGAGATCATGGAGAAGCGCGACACCCTGATCGACTCCCTGGAACGACGCCTCGCGCAGCATACGGAGAGCGAAGCGCTTTTCACCATCCGCTGGCCCGTCCAGTAGACTGCCGCCAACCCGGAATGATCGATAGAGGACAAACGACGCGATGACCCAGAAATACCAAAAGCTGAAGAGCCTGTTGCAGGAGTTGTTCCAGCTCGACCAGCCTGACCTGGACTTCGGCCTCTACCGCGTCATGCACGCCAAGAGCGCGGAAGTGTCGCAGTTCCTCGACAAGGACTTGCTACCGCAGGTGAGGGCGGCATTCGGCCAATATAAGACCGCTGACAAGGCTGAGATCGAGAAGGAGCTGGCCAAGGTCATCGGCGGCGTCGAGGCCGCTGGCATGGATCCTGCGCAGTCACCCAAGGTTGCCGACCTGCGCGCTCGGCTTTCGAGCGAAGCAGTGGACATCGGCGCGCTGGAGAGCGAAGTGTACGATCACCTGTTCAGCTTCTTCCGTCGCTACTACTCCGAGGGTGATTTTCTCGCCAAACGCGTCTACAAGCCGGGTGTGTACGCCATTCCCTACGAGGGCGAAGAGGTTACGCTGCACTGGGCCAACAAGGACCAGTATTACATCAAGACCAGCGAGTACCTGCGCGACTACGCCTTTCGCCTGCGCCCGGACGACGATCGCAAGCCCATGCGCGTGCACTTCCGTCTGGCGGATGCCGCCGAGGGCGAACACGGCAACGTCAAGGCCGTCGAGCGCAAGGACCGGGTGTTTATCCTGGCGGCCGCTGGCGATTCCGGGCACGACTTCATCGCCCGGGAAGACGGCGAGCAGGGCAAGGAACTCGTCATTCGCTTCGAGTACCGCCCGGCGACGCTCGGCGACGCTCGGCGACGCTCGGCGACGCTCGGCGACGCTCGGCGACTGGCCCGACTATGTTCGGGAGGAAAAAAACAAACCTCCAGTGCAGAAAGACTTGCTCGCGCTCGCCGCCAGGCGCGTATTGGCAGCGACGGACGCCTCCCTGGCCGGCTGGATCGCAGAGCTGGGCAGACCGCACGTCACGACGCTGCTCAACGTGCAAGCTTTTGCGGATCCCACGGCCTACAAGCTCAAGGTCAAACGGCCCGGGTCGGACGAAAGCCGCGAGCTTAACGTCGATCTGCTGGAAACCTTCAACTGGCTGATCGGCCTGAGCGTCCGGCACATCGCTGCGCGACAGATTTTCAATGCGGCGTTCGAACGCGATAGCGAGAAGCGCCTGCAACTCGATGGGCGCCTGAAGCAGGATGCCAGCGGCCCGTACTGGTTCCGTACCGTCAGCGGTAGCACGCCGGACGGTCGCAAGACCTTGGTCATCTGGCGCAAACTGACCGGCGAACCCGAGCAGGACAACCTGGTGCTCGACGAATGGTTTGCCAAGCAGAGCTGTTCGGCAAGGGACAGCGAATTCGATCTCATCTACGTGAACGGCGGCAACAATCTCGAAAACCTCAAGACCCCGGACGCCCTCTGGAAGGTGAGGCTGATCGAAGAGGACTTCCACCGGCTGATGTTCGAGGCGGATGGCGTATGAGTGTGCGCAAGCCGACCCGTTCGGCCCTGTCTTTCGAACATCTGGTAACGAGCATCGGGCGGGCGCACGCGAGCTTGGCGGCGCACGCGTCACGGGCGGTCAACAGCAGCCTCACCCTGCGCAACTGGCTGATCGGCTTGTACATCGCCGAGTACGAGCAACAGGGGTCGGACCGTGCCCAGTATGGCGATACCCTCATCGAGCGCCTGTCCTATCGACTGATCGTTGCCGGCATCAGCCGGGCCGAGCCCAGGGAATTGCGGCGCTATCGCCAGTTCTATCTGACCTATCCGCAGATTCGGGAGTCACTGCCTCCCGAATTCGCCACGACGCTGCTGGCGCAAACGGGTTTCACTGGAAATCGGGAGTCGGCGACTCCCGAATTGGGAATCACGGCCGGCGATGTCCTGTCCAGGCTCTCGTTCAGTCATATCGCCGAACTGCTGTCATGTGACGACGCAACCAAACGCGCCTTCTACGAACTGGAGTGTATCCGTGGCAACTGGTCCGTGCGCGAGCTGAAACGGCAGATTGCCAGCCTCTACTACGAGCAATCCGGACTTTCGATGGACAAGAGCAAGCTGGCCGCCCTGGCACAGGAGCGCGCGGAGCGAGCGGAACCGACCCTGGCCATTCGCGACCCCTACGTCTTCGAGTTTCTCGGCTTGAGGCCCGAGGAGGTGATGAGCGAATCGCATCTTGAGGATCAACTCCTGGCGAAGCTGCACGACTTTCTGCTCGAACTCGGCCACGGCTTTTGTTTCGAAGCGCGGCAGAAGCGCGTGCTGATCGGCAACACCCACAACTTCGTGGACCTCGTTTTCTATCACCGTATTCTCAAATGCCATGTCCTTGTCGAGCTCAAAGTCGCCGCCTTCAGCCACGAGAACATCGGCCAACTGAACACCTACGTGAGCTGGTACCGCAAGAACATGATGACCGCAGGCGACAACCCGCCGGTCGGCATCCTGCTGTGCACGCAAAAAGACCATGCCCTGGTGGAGTACGCGCTGGCCGGTATCGACAACGGGCTGTTCGTATCGAAGTACCTGCTGGAACTGCCGAAAAAAGAGGAGATGCAGCGGTTCATCGAGACGCAACTGGCGGCAGGAACGCTCGATGAAGAGAGCGTGCTCCCGAGTGCACCTGGCAAGTCCGGTTCCAGCAAGGGAGATCAGTGATGCCGCGCGGCCGTGCCACCAGGCAGCCACAGCTACCGTTTGCGAAGAAGCTGGTTTTGAACCAGTGGTTGCTGTCGCTGTTCAACGTCAAGCACTTCGAGGAGCTGGCAGAGCACCTGCGCCACGAGAGCCTCGAAGGTCTCGACGAAAACAACATCCACCACTTTTACCATGCACTGACGGCGCAGCTCTTCAATCTGACACAACTGCCGACGGACCTGCTGCTCGAATACGACCAGAACATCGTCAGGCACACACAGCGGCTGAACGAGCGACGCATCACGCGCGGCGAGCGGCCGATCGTCTGGAAGTATTTCCAGTACCTCACTCTGCTATTCACCGAAGTCTATCTCGACCGCTACTTCCGTGATCCCCAGGCGCTGCTGGCGGCACTGAACGCGCAGGTGGCCAACTACAACGCGGGCAAGCCAGAAGCCGACCGGATTACGGCCTTCGACGCGACCACCGCGGCCTGGTCGCAGCTCAACAAACTGGCTTACTGGAGCGCTACCGGTAGCGGCAAGGCGCTCTTGATGCACGCCAACATCCTCCAGTACCAGCAGGCGCTGAAAACACACGGCAGACGGCGGGAACTGAACCGCATCCTGTTGCTGACGCCCAACGAAGGCCTGTCCCAGCAACACCTGCGCGAGTTTGAGGCGGCGGGTATCGAAGCCGAGTTGTTCAACAAGGACGGACGCGGGCTGTTCACCGGGCAGGCGGTCGAAATCCTCGAAGTCACCCGGCTGCGCGACGAGATGGGCGACAAGACCATCGCCATCGACGCCTTCGAAGGCAACAACCTGGTGCTGGTGGACGAGGGCCACCGCGGCACAAGCAGCGGGGAAGAGGGGGCGTGGATGCGCGCACGCAATGCCCTGTGCGAGCAAGGCTTTTCGTTCGAGTACTCGACCACCTTCGGACAGGCGGTCAAGGGCAGGCCAAAACTCATCGATCTGTACGCCAAGAGCACGCTGTTCGATTACTCCTACCGCTACTTCTACGGCGATGGCTTCGGCAAGGACTACCAGATCCTCAACCTCGACGAAGGAACACAGCGCAAGCATCTGGAGTTGTATCTGGTGGCTTGCCTGCTGTCGTTCTTCCAGCAACAGCGTCTCTACGGCGAGCAGGGCGCGACATTTCGGCCGTTCAACATCGAGAAGCCCTTGTGGATCTTCGTGGGTGGCAGTGTGACGGCGACGCTTGCCGCGCGCGACGCGTCGGATATCGTGGAGATTCTGCAGTTTTTCAGCCGCTATGTGGCAGATCGGGCGGCCAGTATCCAGCATATAGAACGTATCCTGCATCACGGCCTCGTCACTACGGCGGGCAGGAATCTCTTCGCCGGGCGCTTCGTCTATCTCAACACCTGCGGGCTTTCCCCGGCGCAGGTTTTCGACGCGACGCTGGAAACCCTTTTCCATGCACCGGGCGGTGGGCAGCTCTACATTGAGAACCTGAAGGGAGCGACCGGCGAAGTCGCGCTGCGGATCGGCGCCGACAACGAGCCATTCGGGGTCATCAACGTCGGTGACGATGTCAAGCTCGTGAAACTGTGCGAGCAGCATCGTCTTGCTACCGGCGAGCGCGAATTCTCGGGCTCGCTGTTTCAGGAGATCAACACGCCGCAGTCGACGGTGAATCTTCTGATGGGGTCAAAGAAGTTCACCGAGGGCTGGAGCAGTTGGCGCGTCTCTACCATGGGCCTGATGAATGTTGGCAAGGGAGAAGGCGCCCAGATCATCCAGCTTTTCGGACGCGGCGTACGACTCAAGGGCTACGACCTGAGCCTCAAGCGCAGCAGCAAGGCGCGGCTCCCCGAGGGTGTCGATCGGCCCGAGCACGTTGCCGTCCTGGAGACACTTGGCATCTTCGGCATACACGCCGACTACATGGCGCAGTTCCGCGACTTCCTCGAAGAAGAAGGCCTGCCCACCAACGACGATCGCAGCGAGTTCCGCTTGCCGGTGATCAGGAACCTCGGTACGCAAACGCTCAAGACTGTCCGCCTCAGGAAGACGATCAACGGCGTCAGCACCGAATTCGGCGATGCGTTTCCTAAACTCGGACCAGTGCCGACACTGGCCAGGCCGGATTCGGCCAGCGATCCAGGCACGGCTTCCCTGCAGAAAAACCAGATTGTCCTCAACTGGTACCCGAAGATTCAGGCGATGAAATCTGGCGGTCTGATTGGCGGCGACGCGGATGCCGCGCCAAACGAGACGCACCTCGGTGCTCGGCATGTCGCTTTCCTCGACCTCGACCGGCTCACCTTTGAACTGGAGCGCTTCAAGGCCGAGCGCGGCTGGTACCACCTCAACCTGACCCGGCAAGGGATCGAGCGTTTGCTCGCCGATCAGAGTTGGTACCGGCTTCAGATTCCTGCTGAAGAGCTGGCCTTCGATTCTTTCGAGAAGCTGCGCCTGTGGGATGAGATCGCCGCTTCATTGCTCAAGAAGTACACCGAGCGCTACTACACCTTCCGCAAGCGCGATTGGGAGTTACCGCACCTGGAGTATCGCGATCTGGAGGGCGGCGATCCCAACTTTCTGGGCGTCACGGAGTCGCCCGACGAGGGCTACTACCGCGTCTTGGTCGACAAATCGGAGAAGGAGATCGTCGCCAAGCTTGGAGAGCTGAAGGCCGTCATCAACAAGGGAGAGCTGAAGACGTGGGCGTTCGCGGGCCTGAAGGCGGTCTGCTTCGGTCAGCACCTCTATCAGCCCCTGTTGTATCTCGACACCAAGATCGTCGAGATCAGCCCTACGCCGCTGAACAAGGGCGAACTCCGCTTTGTCGAGGATCTCAAGGCCTTCCATGACAGCAACGCCGCCTTCTTCAAGACCAGAGAACTCTACCTCTTGCGCAACCTCAGCAAGGGCTGCGGCGTGGGCTTCTTCGAGGCCGGCAACTTCCACCCCGACTTCATCCTGTGGTTGCTCGCCGACGGCAAGCAACACGTCATCTTCGTCGATCCCAAAGGCGTCCGGAACCTCGGGCCGAGCGACCCGAAAATTCAGTTTCACCAGAGCATCAAGGAAATCGAGCAACGGCTCGCTGACGAAAGCGTGCACTTGCACTCCTTCATCGTCTCCAACACGCCGTCGGCCACGATGAGCATGCTCTGGAACATGGAGAGGGGCGAGATGCAGAAGCGGCACGTCCTGTTCCAGGAAGAGGATCAGGACAGCTACACCAAGAGCATGATCGACATCACCTATGCCGCTGGCGCGGTGTGATGACTGCCTCGAACGGTTCCACCGCCAACACCTCTGGATATAGCGCCAGCACTTCATCACGAGTTGTGGGCGGTGAGCAGCGCACCTCCCGTAGATCATGGTCGGCGAGGTCGATCAGCCAGCAGCGTGACGCGTTTGTCGCTTCACCCGAGTCGCATCGCCGTGCTTCCAGGATGCCGCTTTGTTCTGCCGAAGCTGCGTGTGCCAGCGGCTCTGTGCCGCCTCGCTCCCCGACATCTTCACGCCCCGGCTGACGACAACCGGAGCGTCACGCCGGCCGTTGCCGCCGCTGCAATGAGCGCTTCCAGGCTCACAACGCCTCCTCGACGATGAAATCCTGTTCAGCTTCGACCAGCGGAAACCCACTTAAAGCCACCAAGCCCACCTGTTCAGCCGACTGTGCTTGCTTCCTCTTGCCGCAATTGGTGGCTTTGGTGGGAATAGGTGGCTTTGTTCTGGTCGGTCCCGGCGCTTTTTTCGGTCCACAGTACCCAGCGTGCACTCTGTATGCAATCAGGCTCCATTCAGGCGGCTGAACTCGAACAGAACAGGCATGCGGAAGTAACTGGTAAGCGAAGACTTGGCGAAACGTTCCACTTTCGTCGGCATGCCCCAGCAGCCTGACAATAGCATCGGGAGACATGTGGTCCGGCGCTACGAACGGAAGCGCACGAACTGGAATAGCCTCGCGGCCATTGATAAAGACCACTACGTTCATACATGGCACCCCTTCTCGGCGCTCCTTCGTTGAGGTGCCGCGCCAGCAGGGGAAGGTGCCCTGTTTTCGATTGGCCGATAGAGGCGCGGAAAACCTTTTCCACGCGGTGGTGATGGCTCGAAGTCCGGGCCGTGCATCCTCCGCTGGCTGCAAGGTACCGGCTTCGCTGAGAATCCAGGCTTCAATCTTCGTGTGCCACATCCGCAGCAGGTCTAGGGAACGAACCTTGTAATGCCGCTCAGCGGTGGCACTTGGTTTGTGTCCCATGATTTGCGCCACCACGCCTGTAGGCACCTCAGTCCACTCGCTCAGCGTGGCAAAGGACCGACGCAGGCCATGAAGCGTCATGTCCTCAATGCCGGCGATTGTGCAAGCCCGGTGGTGCTGTACACACGGAGCACTGAGCCGGCCAGACGAGGCTGCGGGGCTGCTGAATACCCACTCGTTGCGACGCGGCAGGCAAGCCAGCAGCGAAGCGACGTAAGGCGTCAGCGGGATAGTGCGCTCGCCCTCTACCTTGTCGTGAATAGTGATTGACCGCCACCGGAAGTCGACATCTTCCCATTTCAAGCCGGCCAGTTCCTCGCGGCGTGAACCAATCAACATCAACACCTGCAGGTAGGCGCAAATCACCGAGTTCGTAGTTTGGCGCACGGCAGCGAACCATGCTGTTAGCGGTGTCGCTTTTCCGTAGAAATCTGGCGTCGACAGCCTGACGGGGTGAGAAGGCCAGATTTCTACGGAAAAGCGACACCGCTAACACGGGAGAAGGGTCAGGGGTGAGGCGGGGAATTCAGGGAGCATGCTCCCTGCCCGGCGAACGATTCCGGCGTGCAAGCCGGAATGCGCACTGCAAGTGAGAGGGGGACGGTCATGGCTTTGATCATCAGGGGTGTCTCGACAGGTCATGACCGTTAGCACGGCGCACGCTAAGTCTCGGCTAATTCTCGGGCCGGATGATGGCGTCCGGCGCTCGGCTCACCTCCGGGTGCCGAAGGCTTACTCCATTACTACCGGTCAGGAGACGGCAGGAACTGATGCTACCGATGGCCTGCTGCGCGGCGGGTTCCACAGTTCACAAGCAACACTGACCGCGTCCGTCCCGAGCCTCCGACTCCGAGGAAACTTATGAACGCCCACAAAGAACTGCCCATCCACCTGTCTTTTTCTGACAAGTACACGGACGACCATTCGTGGCAATACTTCCACAAACACCGCCGCAAGAAGCTCTCCGACCGCATGGAGCACCGTATGGCGCGACGCGCCCTGGCCCTTGCCGGCAATCCCGTGTCGGTACTCGACCTGCCCTGTGGCGCAGGCCGTTTCTGGTCGATGCTGGCACGCGACCCGAAGCGCGAGCTGCTGGCTGCAGATTTCAGTGGGGCGATGCTCGAAGTCGCGGCGAAGGTACGCGAGCCGGCTGTGGTCAGTCGTTTCCGTCTGTTGCAGTGCTCGGCGTTCGACATCAGCCTGCCCGACAACAGTGTCGACTGCATCTTCTCGATTCGCCTGATGCATCACATTGGCGAGTCGGCCAACCGTATCGCGATGCTCAGGGAATTCCACCGCGTCAGCCGCGACACGGTGGTCGTATCCTTGTGGGTCGATGGCAACCACAAGGCCTGGCGACGCCGCAAGGAGGAAGAAAAGCGTCGCCAGGACGGCGAGCCGAGCGACAACCGCTTCATCGTGCCGAGGGAAAACTTCGAAAGCGAATGCTTTACTGCCGGCTTCGACATCGTCGGTCATGTCGACTTTCTGCCACGCCTGTTCATGTGGCGTACTTACGTTTTACGCAAGAAAGCCGCCAAGACCGTTGTTGACCCGCACGACTGGACTTAAGCGGTGAGCGCTAACGATCTGTTTATCAATCAGGAAAATGGTGGGTAGCCGATAGCACACTACCCAGTCAAACTCGCCATCGGCAAACGGCGGCGCAAGGGAATCGCCGTGCTGACTGATCCGTTCCGGGTGTCCTTGGCCGAAGAGTCAATCGGGAGGGATCGAAAGCGATAACTTTACCGGTAGCAAGTAGCGCCAGCGTGCTTCCGACTCGCCAGAGAAGCGGTAGCGTTTTACTGTGGTGGTGGCTGTTGCAGATAGTAAACGCTGTAATTGCCGTCGCGGAATAACCCTTGATAGACCGGCTGCGGCCATTCAATCCCTTGTCCTCTCCGGCCCGCGCTGGTCAGCAACTTGCTCTCCTTGTCACTGATCAGCAAATAAAGTGGGTAGCGCAGGCTCGTGAGTTGCTCGACTTGATTGATGAATAGCGGCCTGAATTCGTCGGCCACATTGACGTGGTAGACGATCGCCAGGCTGTCCTTACCGACGCCATACATCGCCAACGGGCCCGGTTGCTGCCGGCGCAGCTCTTCAACCGCCTGGACAAACGGCCGCGCAGAATGGATCTGCAGTTCGGCAGGCTCGCGCAGGTAAACGTTGGTGAGCCAGAAAGCGCTCGCGGCGACGGCGACGACCAGCTTGTCGCGCTTGTCCTGTGGCCACGTTCTTCGTAGCGCGAACAAGGCCAGCAGTTGGCAGCCGACCAGCAAGCTCAAGAGCAACGACGTCTGGATTTCAAGGTTGAGATGACCTTGTCTGGCGTAGTGTTCGGCATAGAACAGCAGCCCAACCAACAGCATCGGAAATATTAGCAACAGCTTCTGCAGCGTGCGATAGATGACGCGGAGGAATCCATTGCTCTGGTTGATGAAGACGTAGGCTGCCAGCGCCGCCATTGCCGGCACGGCGGGTAGCAGGTAGCGCGCCTTCTTCGTTTCCGGAATCGACAGGCCGATCAAGACCAGCAACAGCCAGCCGGCCATCAGCACTGCCATGCGCATGGCCGGGTCCCACGATACGGTGTCGGCTTTGCGCCAGAAAGGAAGCTGTAGCCGCGGCAAGGCGCTGCGTAGCAGCGACGCCGTCACCAACAGTGCTAGCGGAAAACTGAGCGCAAAGTTGGAGAGGCTGTTGACCAGGTAGTAGTAGCGGGGCAGCGCGTCGTCATGACCACCCAGTCGCCCGGTCACCTGCATTCGGATGACGTCTTCGACGAAGGTCTCGCCGCCTTCGATCCGGGCCAGGAACAGCAGAGCGAACCAGCAGGCGATCAGCAGCGCCAGGGACGGCAAACCAATCCTGAATACGGCGCGCCATTGATGGGTCAGCGCGTAGTAGCTGCACAGCACGCCGACCGGGATGACGATGCCCATCGGGCCGCGAATCGAGAAGCCCAGGACGAGCAGGACGAAGATCCAGAGTAACCAGCGTTCAGACGATGCGATGCCGGCGTCCCGGCGGTAGGCAAGAATGAAGCACGCGAGGGTGATCGTTGCCAGCATCTGGTCGAGCGAAATGGCGCGCGCCTCGACCAGAAAGGTGGCAGTCAGTAACTCGAAGCACACGGCGACGAACGCCCATTGCCGCGATACGTAACTCAGCAGGCGATAGGTCAGCGCCAGATTGAGCGCGCTGGCGAGAGCGGTAGGGAGGATCGCCGTGAACTTGTTGACCTCGCCAAGAGGCAAGGAGCCCAGCCAGATCAGCAGGGTCGAAGTGGCCGGGTAATCGGGATAAGGCTCGCCGTAGGTTCTGGGAAAAATCGACACGCCCGCTCGCAGCATTTCCTTCGCAAAGACGGCGAAGCGTGTTTCAAAGCCGACGAATTCCTGGCCCCACAGACCAAGAGTGAATAGCAGCAAACCAACGACGGCAACGGCCATGGTTTCCCGTCGCACTTGCCGAGCTGTAGGTGCGGGCATACTCGCAAGCGGTGCAGATGGTGTTGCGTTCATTTGGAATGTCGGCAAGTTTGTCGGCTCACGCTGGCTCTCTGTCCAGGGTCGTCAGGAGGGCCGCCGGTGCCGATCACACTGCCACCACCAGTGGCGTTGTGGTCCGTTCGTCGGGCGGCGAGCCCCGGATTCTAAACGCCTTCGACCGACAATGGTGCAGTTTGTCGGCCGCTGCTGGCCGCCGTGTCTACCGGCGGCCAGCTTTCACGGCAATTTTCCGCGCCCGACAAAACGGCTTGCCGTTGGGCTGAATTGCCTCTGCGAGGAGAGCAAGCGACATCGATCGTCGCGTCCTTTTCCATCACTCGCTTGCTGAGAGACGCTCTGATAAAGAGCACCTAATTCTTGACTACGTGTCGACCGCTGTTCTCGGGACTTTTCGAAAGCGAAGGCGATTTGAATCCGCGCTGGGAAGCAGCCCATGCCGCCTACTATTGCCGCGATCATTATCGGCCCCCTGACAGCGGTTGGGTATTTGCTGTTTTCCGCCCCCAATCGCGTACAGCTCACCGCAATCCACACCTTGCAGTGAAACTGGAAGTTCGAGAGTGTGTACTCAGGCTGGATGCTGGCGACCATTCCCTTCTATGCGCTGCTCGGCAATCATGATGTGCCCGCCGATGCGCAAGTGGAAATCCGCTATTCCCAAGGTCACGCGAATTCCGGCAGGTGGCAGATGCCAGGGCACTACTCCAGCCGGCACTTCGGCATCGCCAATGGCCACCCCCTGTTGCGCGTCGTGTTCATTGATTCCAATCAACTGGAGCCAGGGGATCTCGATAAGCAAATTCGTTTCGCTGAAGACGCTTTTTTCTTCTGACCCGGGAAGGCAGCGGCTATCGATTGCCGTAGCGCAGCAGTGGCGTCAATGACCGCGCTCGTAGGGAGCACTGGAAGCACCGGCCCTAATTCTCGGCTAAGACTTGAGCGCTAGTCTTGAAACTCGACCACTGTCCATGGAAATTGAAAGCGTGACCGCAAAGAATCGAAAGCCGTGTATCGCGGACCTCCTCTGGCAGGGCACGTTCGCTCCGCGCCGCGTCTCTTCGTCATTTCCTTGGTCGGCAACGGCGACCGACGGGGAAAAATTTACAGGCGGCCCGGCTACGTCAGTTGCGCCAGATCGGCCTGCACCTGCTGGGTTTTCGCCGTTGCGCGCCCTGGCGTCGGCAGAAGAAGGTCTGAATGGTCGTTCCTAGGAAAATCATCCTTCGTCTGGCGTTATTTGTCGGCCTTACTGTCGTCGTCACCCTGGCGGTTCTCGCCTATTGCCAGTTGTCAACGCCGCAACCCGTGGCGCTTGCCGTCCCATCGGCGACTGCCGCACGGATTTCGTTTTTTGCCCTTGGTGACCAAGGCACAGCCCAGTTTGATCAATGGAGAGTTGCGCGCAGCATGGAAAATGTCGCAGAAAAAACGGGTGACCTCGATTTCGTTATTTTGTTGGGCGACAATTTCTATCGCGATGGTATTCAGTCAACGGAGGACAGGCAGTGGAACTGGAAATTTGAAAACATGTATTCCGGAACGAAGCTGGCGACCATCCCATTCTATTCGGTGCTGGGCAATAATGATGTGCGGGGAAATGGCGAAGCGCAAATCCAGTATTCCAGGGATCAAGCCGGCTCGGGTCGATGGCAGATGCCGGGACACTACTACAGCAAGGATTTTGGCCTGGACAATGGTCATCCGCTGTTGCGTGTCGTCTTTGTCGATAGCAATAACCTGACGCCGGAAAATATGGCCAAGCAGGTGCGTTTCATTGCAGAAGCCTTCGCACCATCGGCCACGCAGGCGACATGGCGGATCGTGGTGGCACACCACCCCATTCGCAATGCGGGCCACCATGGCGAGACCGAGGCGTTGGTATCGACCTTGTTGCCGGTGTTGCAAAAATACCATGTCGATCTCTACCTGGCGGGCCACGATCACGATCAGCAACTCATCGTCCGCGATGGCGAACCCTACTATGTCATTTCCGGAGGTGGCGGCCAGAGCCTCCATATGGTTTCAAAGGGACAGGAAGGCTTGCTGTTTGGGAAGTCGAAACACGGTTTCGCGAGAACTGTCGTCGACTCGTCCAGGATGGCCATCGATTTCTACGATGACGATGGCCAAATGGCAGTCCGGTATGCTGTTCGCAGAAGCTGTACGGAGCCCGCTTCCGCCTGCTTGAAACAAACAATGGCACCCACGACAGACAAGGAATGATGACACCATGCAGGACTCTTCCGAACAGGTGTGGAGAAAAGCGCCTGAAGAGACCTTGCTCTTCTGGGTCGTCAAGATTGCCGCCACGACCCTGGGCGAGACCGGCGGTGACGCGGTATCGATGTCGATGCAGCTCGGATACCTGGAAGGCACCGCGATCTTCGCCGCGATCTTTCTTGTTGCCGTTTTCGCTCAGATCAAGATCAAGAGCCGAGATCTTCTACTGGACGAGCATTTCTCGGACCGTCTTTTTCTGGACAGCATTTGTCCTGACTCGGCCCCTGGGTGCAGTTGTTGGAGATTTCCTCGACAAGCCATTGACTTCCGGTGGTTTGGCGATGAACCGCTACTCGGCATCTGCGATTTTTGTGGCATTCATTGTCTTCTGCCTACTGGTATTCAAACATCGGCCTGCAAGGCAAGGCCATTGATCACATCGAGGACAAGCGATCGCGTTCGGCAGCCCTTTCTTGCGAACTTGCGCGGCGCGATATCCCCGCCCGACTGGGCCAAAACCCTATCCCTCTCTGACCATTATGAAAAAAATTCTCATCCTCGGCGTCAACGGCTTCATCGGCCACCACCTCTCGCAACGCATCCTGGCCACCACCGACTGGGAGGTCTACGGAATGGACCTCAACAGCGAACGCGTAAGTGACCTGATGCCGAATCCGCGCTTTCATTTCTTCGAAGGTGACCTGATGATCAGCAAGGAGTGGATCGAGTATCACGTGCGCAAATGCGACCTGATCCTGCCGCTGGTCGCCATCGCCACCCCGGCGACCTACGTCACCGAGCCCCTGCGCGTCTTTGAACTCGACTTCGAGGCCAATCTGCCAATCATCCGGCAGGCGGTGAAGTACAAGAAACGGGTGGTCTTTCCGTCAACCTCCGAGGTTTACGGCATGAGCCAGGACCCGGAATTCGATCCCGAAAGCTCGCCGCTGATCTACGGTCCGATCAACAAGCCGCGCTGGATCTACGCCTGCGCCAAGCAAATGATGGATCGGGTGATCCACGCCTACGGCCAGCAGGAGGGACTGCAATACACACTGTTCCGCCCGTTCAACTGGATTGGCCCCGGCCTGGACTCGATCCACACGCCGAAAGAGGGTTCGTCGCGCGTAATCACCCAGTTCCTCGGCCACATCGTTCGTGGCGAACCAATCAAGCTGGTCGATGGCGGCGCGCAGAAGCGTTCCTTCACCTACGTCAGCGACGGCATCGACGCGTTGATGAAGATCATCGCGAACAAGGATGGCGTTGCCGACGGCAAGATCTACAACATCGGCAATCCCAAGAACAACTACTCGATCCGCGAACTGGCCACCCTGATGCTGGATCTGGCCGCCCACTACCCGGAATACGCCGAATCCGCGGCCAGGGTCAAAGTGCTGGAGACCACCTCAGCCGAGTACTACGGCAAGGGCTACCAAGACACGCAGCACCGCGTACCGAAAATAGCCAACACCATGGCCGACCTCGAGTGGGCGCCGAAGGTCACTTTCGAGGATGCTCTGCGCGATATCTTTGCAGCCTACCGCAGCGACGTTGCTGCGGCACGCGGGCTGATGGACTGAAAGCGGGTGACGAACAAGACGCAGGCAACTGGTACTTCCAGGTTCACCAGTATTTCGGTCTGGCTGCATTCTGTTTCGTCTTCGCTTTCTGGGTTGTTCTTGCCACCCGCTCGAAAGGCACAGCGCCGGGTGCGCTGTTCCCCTGGTTCTCGGGCACGCGTCTGCGTGCTTTGCGCACGGACGCCATGACTCATTTCGCCGCCTTGCTCTCGCGGCGGCTGTCAGCACACGATCCGCACGCGGCGCTGCCGTCTGCGGTGCATGGTGTTGGGTTGCTGCTGATGTCGGCCATGGCGATCAGCGGAACGATCTGCTACTTCATCAACAGCGGCGACCCGGACGCCGGTGGCGCCGTTGGCGCTGTCATGTTCGTGCACCGAACTCTTGCCAACCTCGTGTGGGCCTACCTGATCGGCCATGCCGGGCTGGGCCTTGTCCATCACTACGCGCACGACATCCACCTCGGAGAAATGTGGTTCCTCGACCGCGACGCGACCGGGCCAGGAAACGCGTCATCGGCGCCGACGGAGCACTCGGCACCATCAGCGCCAGCCCGGTTGCGCTGAGCGCGCTCAGCGGAGCGCCACATGCTCACGCTGCAGGCCTCGTCGTGCCGGGCTGCCAGGCCAGTCCGATTAATGCGACGAGGCAGAAAGCCGCTCCGGCATGGAAGGTGAACGACGCTCCGAGCCGATCCCACAGCAGTCCGGCCAGGACGCTGGCCAGGAGCATTGCCAGTCCGCTCACCAGGCTGAAGAAGCCGTACGCCGTGCCGCGCAGGTCGGCCGGTGCGCTATCGGCGACCATCGTCGTCAGCAGGCCCTGCGTCATGCCCATGTGGATGCCCCAGAGGGCAACACCGGCCAGGAGCACGCCCCAGTGGTCGCTGCTCGCCAGAACGACGTCCGCGGCGATGAGCATGAGGAGACCGCCGGCCAGCAGTTTCCGGTGGCTGACGCGGTCGGAGAGCCTGCCGAACGGATACGCCGAGAGGGCATAGACGACATTCATCGCCACCATCACCAGCGGCACCAGGGCCAGGGGTATGCCGGCCTGTTGCGCGCGCAGGACAAGGAAAGCCTCGCTGAAGCGGGCAAGGGTGAACACCGCGCCGATCACCACCACTGACCAGTACGGGCGCCCGAGGCGTTGCAGGTTTTGCCGCTGGATCGGACTGCTGCGTCGTGCCGTTGCCGGGCGCGCCGGTTCGCGCAGGCCAAAGGACAGTAGCGCAACCGCCATCAACCCCGGAATGGCCGCCAGCCAGAATACCGCCCGGAAGTCGTTGGACCACAGCAGCATCAAACCGACCGCCAGCAGAGGACCAAGAAAGGCGCCCACCGTGTCCAGGGACTGGCGCAGGCCGAACGCTGCGCCGCGCAGAGACGGTGGCGCTATGTCGGCGACCAGGGCATCGCGCGGTGCGCCGCGAATGCCTTTGCCGACGCGATCGAGAAGCCGCGCGGTGAGCACGCTGCCCGTCGTCGAGGCCACGGCAAACAGTGGTTTGGTAAGCGCCCCGAGCGCGTAGCCGCATACGGCAAGGCCCTTGCGCTTGCCGAAATAATCACTGAGCGCACCCGAAAAAACCTTGACGATCAGGGCTGTGGATTCGGCCAGTCCTTCCACCATACCAACCGACAGGGCGCTGGCTCCAAGCGTCGTGACCATGAACAGCGGCAGCAGGCTATGGATCATCTCCGAAGAGATGTCCATCAGCATGCTGACCAGACCCAGGACCCATACGCCTGCCGGCATCTTCGGCAGGCTGCTTTTTTCCGCTGTGGTCGTGGTCGATTTCACGTTCCAGCCTCTTGCCTGGTTCTGCCCGCCATCGCTGCCCGCAGGTCCATCCTCAGCCACGACCCGGCGTTCCTCTGCAAACATCGAGCTGTTGGCGCTGCTCGGCGTCGAGTCGCCAGACCACTTTCTTGCGCTCTGAAAAAGCAATGGCGCTATCCGGAAGGAAGCGATAACGGTCGGCCTGCGCGGTCTTCCCCCAGATCCACAGCACACCGCTACCAGTCCAGGAGCACAGACGCGAAGCAAGGTCTCCGGGAAGCAGCAGTACTTCCTGCTGCTTCACCGGGTCAAACCGTGCCGCGTCGTACAGTTCCTTGCGCCAGTTGTCCTCTTTCGGGACCTCCGGGTCCTGCCAGTTGGTGACCACCCAGGAGTCCTTCGCCGCCCGCAGGTAGAACGGTAGGTCGTACTCGTACTCGTCGATCATGACGATCTGGTCGTCGGGGCGAAACAGTGGCGCGACCTGCTTGCTCAGGCTCCGCGTTGCGGTGTGGTCGAACAGCGCGACCACCACGATGAAGGCGACGCAGAGGCTGCCGGCGACGACCAGGCTGCCGCCCAGCCAGACCGGGGCATCTGGTTTCCCGGTTTCCTGTCGTTGCTTTAGCCAGGCGAGCATGGCGTCGGCCATTAAACAGGCCAGCGGCGGCAGTGCCGGGAAAATATAGCCGACCAGTTTCGAATTCGGCAAGGAGAAGAAGACCAGAATGCCCAGCATCCAGAGGAGCATCAAGCTGCGAATATCGAGTTTCTCCGGGGCGACCAGGAACTTCCACGAACAGACGCGCGCAATCCACAGCGACCACGGCAGTGTGCCGAGAAGGACTACCGGGAGATAGAACCAGAACGGCCGCGCGTTGCTGAAGCCGGTCTCGGCGAAGCGCTTGAAATGATGGTAGACAAAGAAGTAGTCCCAAAAGCCGCTGTACGACTTCTGCATCCACAGGAACCAGGGCACTGCCACGGCGAGGAACAGGAGAATCATGGGGATTGGCAGCAAGGCAGGGATCAGCCGGTAGCGCTTGCGCACCAGGATCCACGCCAGCAGGATCGCGCCAGGCAGCACGAAGCCGATCAATCCCTTGGCGAGGGCGCCAAGCGCGGCAAAAAGGTAGGTCAAAGCCAGCGCCGTCCGGTAGGGCAAGCCAGCGTCCAGGCGCAGCACGGCGCTTGCACCGCAGACGATGCAGGCCGTAATCATTCCGGCGACCAGCATGTCGAGATTGGCATACTGGGCGCCGGCAAAGAACATCGGCTGGGTCACCAACACGACGACAGACAAGGTCGCCAGGCGCTTGTCCGCATAGTGTTTCACGAACAGGTACAGGGCGCCTGCGGCGATCAGGGCGCCGAGGATCGATGCCACGCGAGCAGCCCAGTCGTTGGCGCCGAACATCTGCAGCGCCAAGCCCGTCAGCCAGTAAAATAGCGGTGGCTTGTGAAAAAATGGCAGGCCATCAAGCGTTGGCAGCAACCAGTTGCCGCTGTTGAGCATTTGCCAGGCGACGCCGACGTACCGTCCTTCGTCGGGCAGCATCAGCGACCTGACGCCAGCCAGGGCGCTGAGCCATACGGTGCCGAGCACAAGCATCAGGCTACTGGTAGGGGTAGTGAGGAGATGCTCGGAAATCGCGGAAAAAGGACGTTTCATTTCTTGCTCGTTGCTGGCTAATGTGAAAAAGCTCGTCAAAGGCTGGTTCAATTCAGCCTAAATCCTTGCGTCGGGCGTACCGTGAGTTTGGCGGTAGCGAAAGATGAGGCCACTGCCTTCCGGCCCTGCATGGAGACTGACGGTACCGCCCTGGCGAGTCGCTGCTTCGCGGGCGATGGTCAACCCGAGGCCGCTGCCCTCGCCGCGCGCGTCCGGCATGCGGTAGAACGAATCGAAGACGCGCGCCTGTTCATCAATCGGAATCCCCGGGCCGTCATCGACGATTTCGATGATTGAATCGTGCTCGTCGGCGCGCAGTCGAAGCGTCACTTCACCGCCTTCCGACGTATATTTCAGAGCATTTTCGAGAGCGTTCTTGACGATCAGTCGCAGCGCCTCAGGCGAACCACAAACGGTCAGCGGTACCATCTCCTCCAAGCCCAGGTCGAGCTTTCGCGCCTCGGCGACGGGCAGGTACGCGGCGATCAGTTCGCGGGCCAGCAGCGAGATGTTGACCTCCGTCCGGCCGCTGGTCTCGGCCTGGGTTCTGGCGAGGTTGAGCAACTGCTCGGTCAACTGGCGCGCGCGTTCGATGCCTTCCTGTAGTGGCAGTAAGCGCTCGTGCACGACAGCAATTGATTCAGCGTGCCGGAGATTCTGTGCCTGTACCGAAAGCGCGGTGAGCGGGCTGCGAAGTTCGTGAGCGGCATCGGCGATGAAACGCCGTTGCTGCCCGATCAGGTGATTAACCCGTTCCAGCAGCCGATTAATGGCCTGTACGAAAGGGGAGATTTCTTCCGGGAGGCCGTCATCGGCGAGGGCTTGCGGCCGATCCGCGCTTTGCTCGTCGAGGCTCCTGGAAAGCTGAGCGATCGGTGCCAATTCGTGACGGACGATGCGCATGATGAGGATCGTCAACAATGGCAGTAGCAGCAACAAGGGAATCAAGGTGTGCAGTGCACTGTTGGCCGCTATTTCGTCACGCGCGTCGGTCGGCTGCGTCACGACCGTGCGTCTCTCTGCGGGCATGTCGCGGATGAACACGCGCTGTTGCTCGGCGCCGGCGTATAGGGTGTGAAAGCCACTGCGCAGATCGGCGGCGAGCCAATCAGGCCGCGGTTCGCCGGGCAAGTGGATGATCGTGATTCGCGACTCGGGGTCCTTGAGCGTGATTTTTCGCGAGCTTTGTGGTGTCTTTTGCGCAAACCCGTCGTCGGAGTTCAACTCGGCGATCTGCTGCAGCATGTCGTCCTGGAATTCCTTCGCCTCGGAATAAGCGAGCGCGAAGGAGGCGATGGCAGCAACCAGACAGGTGAGAAGGATCGTGCCTCCCAACATCAGCGACAAATGCCGCTGCAACGATCGCTTCATACCGGTTTGTCCACCATCCAGCCGGCACCACGGACATTCTTGATGATCGTCGGTCCGAGCTTTCGGCGAAGGCCGTGAATCAGGACGTCGATGACGTTGCTTTCGACTTCCTCGTTCCAGCCGTAGATCCGTTCCTCCAACTCGTTACGCGTGAGAATCGCCCCAGGACGCAACAACAGGGCGTGCAGCAGGGCAAACTCACGCGCACTCAACAGTTCCACCGTCTCTCCGCAGCGAGCCTCGTGACTTGCCGGGTCGAGACTAACTTTGCCGTTGCTCAGCAGGGGTGCGGCGTGTCCGCCCTGACGGCGAACGATTGCCCGTAGCCTAGCCAGCAGTTCATTGACGTCGAACGGTTTCACGAGGTAGTCATCTGCCCCGATATCGAGACCCTTGATGCGATCATCGATCCCGTCGCGAGCCGTGATGACGAGAACCGGTATCGTGTTGCCCGCCTGTCGCAGGCGCTGCAACACCTCCAGGCCGTCACGTTTGGGCAGTCCGAGATCGAGTAACACCGCCTGGTGGTCGTCGTCCTGGAGTACTTTGTTGGCAGTGGCACCATCTCTGACCCAGTCCACGGCATAGGCGCGATCCTTGAGCGCGAGGGATATCGCTTCGCCGATCATTGCGTCGTCTTCGACAAGCAGGATGCGCATTAGAAGTTCTCCGTGTCTGCAGGCGTCATGGTCTTAGCCGGCCCATTCGGATCAAGCAATGTATCGTTCCAATGTTCAATGACGGTCCCGATCAAGGCTTTCTGCCGACTGCGTTTGCCGTTTGCGCCTGGATGTCGCGTCGCGAGATGCTCATGGTCAGATAGAGGACCAGGCCGGCGATACTCGACAGGAAGAGCACGCTGGTGAGCACGGTGCCCAGACCAAGGCCGCCATCGGCAGTTGCTTGCGACAGGTAGTCGCCAAACGATGCGCCGAGCGGCCGCGTCAGCACGTAGGCGATCCAGAACGCCAGCACGGCATTGGTCTTGAAGACGTAATAAGCGATGGTCACGAGAGCGATCATGACGCCGAACATCAGCGTCGAGGTGGCGTAGCCGAGCTGCAGGCCTTCTGCGGCAAGGTCACCCGCGGCCGTGCCCAAGGCAAATGTGAACAGGATGGCTGCCCAGTAGAACAGTTCGCGCGGCGTGGTGATGATCGAGTGGATCGACAGCGTCTTCTCGCTGGCGTACCAAATGGCGAAAGTCGCCAGCAAGGCCAGGCCAAAGGCGATGGTCGTCGTTTCCAGCGGCACGCCAAAGTTGTCCACCAGGCCGTCGGTGATCAGGGTGCCGACGATGCTGATCAGCACCACCACCAGCCAGTACAGCGCCGGCACGTACTTGCGCGCACGCAACTGCAGCAGCAGGAAAACTGCCAACAGCGCGCTCATCAGCAGCGCCGTGCCGTTCAGGCCGAAATGCAGGTCGAAGTTGAGAAAATCGGCGGCGGTCTCGCCAACGGTCGTCGCCATGATCTTGATGATCCAGAAGTAGAGGGTGACTTCCGGAACCTTGTTCAGCATCTGCAGCGTGTCTTCGCGCGTGACTGTTTTCATGTGACTTCTCTCCTGTGCTACCGGTGTGGTGTGTGGCTTGCCCCGGCTTAAGGGAAAAGCCGGGGCAGAGGTGCTGCACCGGCTTGGAAGTGGTTGGCGTGGTCAATCGTCCCGGTCATGGTCATCGTCGCGGTCGTGTTTGTCCTCGACGGCGGCGATGACCGTGCCACTGGTCGAGTTAACTGTGACGTCCATGACCTGTCGGCCCTTGACCACTTCGACGTCGAAAACCCACTGGCCTTTGTGGTGCTCGTATTCAGCGCGCGATGCTTTGCCACCGACGTGCTGTTCGGCCGCGCTCACCGCCTGTGCCAGGCTGATCTTGGCGTCGGCGATCGCCATGGCGTCATTGTCGGCAGATTTGGCGGCGTAGACACTGCCGACGGCGGTCGCCGAAAGTACGGCAACGGCTGCCAAATAGATGTTGCTTTTCATGGTTAGCTGTTTCATGGAGCTCTCTCCTTCAGGTCACGCGGAAATTCGCGTAAGGGTGAAGATAAGCATCGAGAATTAGCGGAGAGTTAATGTGAAAGTCGCATACGCGACTTTCACATTAAATGCGTTATGGGTGTCGTAAGCGCCGGGAGTGGCCTGCAGGCCAGTGGGCTGCACGCAAATTCCCCAATCATCGAGCTCCAAGCATCGGCTGGCCAGGCTTCTCTGCTGCGCTCTATGTCGCCGGTCCACTCGTGCCGATTGGCGATAGCGGCGATTAGCGGCGTTGGCGGACCGCGTCGAGCTCCGCTCTCAGACACTGCTCGAAAGCGCGCACGACACTGACGTCGCCATCGACCGACGGTGCGGCGGCGATGATCGCGGCGCGCCGGGCTTTGCTGTGCTCGGCATCGCCGCTTTCCCTGGCGAGGCGCGCGGCAATGGCCACGTAATCGTCGGGCGATGCGGCGATGCTGTCCGGCAAGCCCGCCTTGCGGAGCAGGCCGGATGCCAGGCGCTGGCGCATATAGGCACCTTCCAGCGTAACGATCGGCAGGCCGCGATGCAGCGCCTGCCAGGCGGTGGTGTAGCCGGAGAAAGCCGGGCAGTCGAGATAGACGTCGCAGCAATCGAGCAAGGCCAGGAACTGTGCCGGTGCGAGCCAGGGAATGCCGAGCAGATGTCGGCGCGGATCGAGACCCTGGTCGCGGAACGCCGCCTCGAGGCGCGCCATGACCTGTTCGGTGGCCCAGGGAGAAATCGGATCGCGCAGCAGGATGAAGACACTCTCGCCGGTGGCCGCCGCGATCCGGGCGTAAAGCGCGTCATCGGCCGGGTCGAACTTGATCGCCCGCTGGGCAATCAGCAAGCGCGGGCCATCCATGCCGCGCAAGCGGCTTTCGACTTCCGCGATGGGCTCGGCGAGGAGTGGCAAGGGGGCCGTACAACAACCGCTACCGGGCAGGCGGATCAAGCGCTCCCGATAGTGCTTGCCGGCGTCCGCGGCCTCGAGCAAATCGCCGGAAAGAAAGAGGTCGATGGTCGCCAGGCCGGTGCTGATCGGGTGTCCCCAGCTGGCCACCTGCAAAGGCGCCAGCCGATGTGCGGCCAGGAAATAGCACAGCGAAGACATACCGATTTCGGGGTAGAAAATCACGTCGGGGGCGTCTTCGGCAACAGCAGCCAGCCAGCCGGCAGGGTCGGCAATGGTCTGCCGATCCCGCCAGCCGTCGACCTGCCCGCGCGCAAAGCGGGTTTCCTCGTCCTCGACGTTGCCGAGGTGATAAACAAGGACCTCGAAGCGCGTGCGATCGAGATCCAGCAACAGACCGCGCAGCACGATATCCCATACGGAATGCCGGCGGATATGATGCGAGACGATCAACAGTCGCGGTCGCTCGCGTGGCGGGCATGGCGCTGCCACTTGCGAAACCTGAGCACCCGGATGCAGGCATTCGCCGATCAGATCGCCATAGCGCGCCAGCAGATCGACGTGATTGCCGTCGCGGTACGCCAGCGAGAAGGGTTGCTGCGCGGCGGCCAGACTGGCAAGGTCCACCGGCCGAGCGCGATCCGCGTGCAGCCAGTCCGCCAGTTCGTCGAGCGCTCTCGCAAAAGCGTGCCGAACCGCCGCACTTTCTTCGCTATTTTGCGCGATCACCGGCAGCACGGCTGTCGCCAGTGCCAGCCGGGTGCTCGTCCGTTCGGGCTCGACGGCGAGGGCTTCGAGGTAGCATGTCCGTGCCGCGTCGGCATGGCCAAGTTCGAGCAAGACGCCGCCCAGCCGCTCAAGAATCTCCGCATTTTTCGGCTGTGTTCTGAGCAAGTCGCGATAGGCGGTTTCGGCATCGACGAAGCGATTCTGCTCGACGAAAAGCCGACCGAGGTTGGCGCCGGCCGTGGCATAGGCCGGGTTCAACTTCAGCGCTCGCCGGTAGCAATCCTCGGCCTGGACGAAATCGCCCAACTCCTGCAGCACATTTCCCAGGTTGCCGAGCGCCGGCAGGGTGTTCGGCGCGACCTGCAAGGTCGCCAGGAAGCAATCTCTGGCTGCGCGGAGTCGGCCCGAATTGCGCAGGATATTACCCAGACAGAAATGCGTCGCCGCGTATTCGGGTGCCAGGGCGACTGCCCGCCGGCAGACGGCTTCGGCTTCCGCCATCGCCCCGCGCTCTGCCAGGGTATCGGCCAGCGAGACGAGTGCTTCAAGAAAGTCCGGGGCGCTGCGCACAACTCCGCGCAGGAGCTTTTCGGCCTCGTCAAAGCGCTCGAGCAGGCGCAGCGTGTCACCAAGATTGAACTGCGCCGCCAGATTCTCCGGCTGTACCGCCAGCGCTCGGCGGAAGGCGTCGCTGGCCTCGGCAAAACGCGCGCGCTCGATAAGCGCTCTTGCCAGGACGGTCTGGATATCGAAATCCTGCGGCGATAGCGTCGTCGCGCGCTGCAAGGCCGGCAGGCCGTCCTTGCTTTGCGCCTCCAGGGTCGCACCGAGCAGTCCCCAGAGAAACCCGGAAGCAGACTGCGACGACGGTCCGAGCAGTGCGCGCAGGCGCGCTTCCAGCTCGGCATAGCGGCCGCCGTTGAACATCGCCAACAAATCGCTCGGAGCGCCGGAATTCACTGGGCTCGGAGAATTCATGGAATTCCGGGAACGCGAAGAAGCCGGCGCGGCGCCGGCAGCATGATCAGGCGCTGGTCCGGCCGTTTCCCTGCCCAGGCAGCAGCTTTTGTACTTCCTGCCACTGCCGCAGGGGCACTGGTCATTTCTCCCCGGCTTCATCGGCAAGCGCTCCGCTTGCCTGTTTCCGTACCGCTTGTTCGCATCGGTCTCCACCTGCTGGTTGCAAAAGCCGAATGATAGGCACTACCGGATGGCTACTGAGCGTTTTTGTCAGCGCCTGCCGCGCAGCGTTCATGCGGAAGGATCTGGCGGCGTCGGCGGCCGCTCTGCCGGTTTGGCTCGATACTCGCGCATGTATCTGTCGACACTGGTCGTCGTGCCGCAGACGAAGAGGATGTCATCTGCGCGCAGCTTGAAAGCCTCGTCGAACTCCACCAGCACCTCGGTGCCACGTTCCACCGCCACCACCGCGGTGGCCGTTTTTTCCCGGATACCTGCCTGCCATGGGTGTCCGTCGACCAGTGTGCCTGGCGCGACGCGGGCAAGCTTCAGCCGTTGTTCCACCGTTACCGCGTCCTCGCCCAGGAGGTAGTGGGCGAGAATCTGGCCGGCCACCTGGCCCACCGAGAGGGCGACATCCGCCCCTGCCTGGTACAGGCGGGCGACGTTCGGCGCCAGATTCACGCGCGCGATCAGGCGTACCTCCGGAGCGTAATCGCGGACCACCGCGGTCGCAAAAACCCCGGCGCTGTCGTTACTCAGCGCCAGGACAAGCGCACGCGCCTTGCGCACCTCGGCGGCTTCGAGCGTGCCTTGCTCCAATATGTTGCCGACCACATCGACCGCCGCGTCCGGCCGCTCGTCGATGACGATGATCGACTCCCCTGCGTCGCGCAACATCTCCACCACCTTGCGCCCTACCGCGCCGTAACCCGCGACCACGATCGGGCCGTAACGGCGCAGTGGCGTGGCCATGCGTTCGACCCTCGCCAGATTGGCGTGCGCCCCGGCCGCAACCAGGATCGCGCCAGCTTGAATACGCGTCTCCGGGCCCTGGGCAGGGGCGAAACGGCCACCGTTCCACTGCCCGATCACTGTTACCCCGTAGCGTGCGCGCATGCGCAGCGTGCCGAGACGCTGCCCCGCCAGTGGGCTGCTGGCCTGGACGCGAAAATCGGCGATGCCGACCCGCTCACCGAGCAGCTGCAGTCCTTCCACCTTGGGGCTGATACGCGAGCTGGCGCGGGCCGCCAGCGCTGCACCCAGCACGTGTGAAGGAGTGAACACCGCGGTGGCTCCGATCTTCTCCATCGGCGGACGATGCAGGGGCTCTTCGGCGAGTGCCAGGATCGTTCCCGTGTAGCCGCGTTCTCGCGCCATCATGATGAAAGTCGCGTCGGCGTGGTCGTCGGCATTGGTGATCAGCGCCTGCGCCCTTTCCACACCGGCCAGCATCCCGGGTTGCTCGTCGAGGGCACCGAAGACCACGTCGTAGCCACGATCGCGAAGACGACGGGCCTGGCGTTCATCCTGCTCCAGGACGACGACGGCCGTACCGACACGACGCAGTTCCTCGATCAGCGAGTCAACCGCCGGCCCGTAGCGATGGATGAGCACGCGTCCGGCCATTTCCGGCAGGATTCCCGGCAGGCGCGCTTCGAAGCGCTCCTCGAAGTAGGGCAAAAAGAACACCGGGAAGATCAGCACATAGAATGACATGCCGACCAACTCGAAAAAAATGACGAACAGGATCATCGCCGGATGTGTCCAGCGCGAGTCGCTGCCGTAGCCGGTGGTGGTCAGTGTTTCGGCGGCCCACTCAATGCTGGCCCAGAAATCGCGCGGGTTGTTCTCCAGGTAGTCCATGCCGGACATGTACAGCAGCCCGCCTGCGAGGATCACCAGCGGAATGCTGAGAAGCAGGGCGAACAGGCGTCGCGTCGAACGCTTGAAATGACCAATCACGTCGCATCTCCGTTGCTGCCGAGGGGGCACGAGAACCCGGCCCTGTACGCGGCGATCGGGCCGGCGCGGGGATGGGAGGGGGTTCCCGTCTTTTTGCTGCGGCGGCGAACAAGAAGCCACCGTCAGGGCAGGGAGTATCGGTGCCTGCACAGGAGCCGTCAATACGCAATTACGCGCATCGAGTCGGGCTCGGCGGTCGTCTCGGCGAGGCCCCGTACGGACAGAACTTTCCCGCGGAAAGGGTGACCCGGTGACCGGGTTCGTTCGTCTATTGCTGAGCGGGCAGTCGGGTGTGCAGGTCGATCAAGCCTTTTGGTGATGCCGGGTCGCCGACCAGCAATGGGCGTTCCTTGAATGCCGAGTTGACCAGGCTCTTGCTCGGGTCGAAACCCGCGAAGCGCAAACCGATCAGATCGGCCCAGGTATGGATGAAATGCGAAGTCTGGTAGGGGCGGTCAACGAACGCGCTGAGGTCGCGCGGGTGCGCTTCTTTCCAGTCTTCAGATTCCCAGATCAGGAAGGGTACGGCGTACATTGGTTCGGTCGGCCGGCCCTCATTGCGGCCCAGGACCTTGTGCCCGGGCGAGTCGAAAACATCCTCGCCGTGGTCGGAGAAATACACCAGGAGGCCGTGTGCTTCTGTCGCTGCAAAGATGTCGATCAGCCTGGCCACCACCTGGTCGTTGAAGAGCACCGCGTTGTCGTAGTTGTTGATCACCGGCACCTGCTCTTCCGTCACCCATTCGGCGAGGCCACTACGATCGTTGAAGTGGGCGAATTCTGGCGGAAAGCGGTACTCGTATTTCATGTGCGTGCCGAGCAGATGGACGACGATGAACTTCTTCTCGGCGGGGTCGGCGAGGACCTGCTGGAAAGGTTCGAGAACGTTGTCGTCGTACGCGCGCGAGTTCTGTTCGCGACTGTGATTGAGATAGATTTGTTCGTCCATTTGCTGTGAGAAGTTTGTCAGCATGGTGTTGCGTTTGGTCATCGTCTGCTGGTTGGTGATCCAGAACGTTTTGTAGCCGGCCTGCTTCATGATGTTCATCAGCGATGGCGTGCTCAGGTAAAGATCGGGATTTTCCTGGTCGGCAAAAGTCAGTGCTTGCTGCAGTACCTCGATGGTATAGGGACGTGGGCCGATGACCTGGTTGAAGACGGTCAGTTGCGTGCGCAGGGCGTCCAGCTTCGGCGTCGTTTTGCGCGCGTAGCCGTAAAGGCTCATGTGCTGGCGGTTGGTCGATTCGCCGATCACCAGTACAAAGCTTGTTGGCTGGCCATTGTTGGGGTCGACGAGGTTCTCTATTGGCGGCAGTTTCTTGTTTTTATCGAGTAATTCCTGCATGCCCGCAAGCTGCTCCTGGTACTGCAGGTAGCCCACCACCATCTGCCAGGGCACTGCCGGTTCCATGCGCGTCTGAATGGTTTCCGCCGCCAGGGCTGCGGAGAGGGCGCCGCGGCGAAGGTTCTTGATCTGCGGAAAGGCCAACAGGGAAAAGGCGATCAATAGCACGCTGATCCATGCCGCACGGCGCGAGAGGTGAACGGGGCGCACCCGGCGCCACAACAGCCAGGCCACGGTACTGTAGATCAGGAGAGCGGGCACCATCCACCAGGCGAAATATTGCGCGAAGTACTCGCTTGCTTCGGCCGGGTTCGATTCGAACATGATGAAAATCACGCTCTGCGAGAACTCCTGCCCGTAGATGCAATAGTAGCCGAGGCTGGCCAGTGAGAAGGCCCACAGCACGAGCCCGATGCCGGCGGCGATCGGGCGCGCGCGTTGCGGGAAAAGCAGCAGCGGGATCAGCCACAGGAAGCTGGCAATGGTTGCCTGGCGCAGGCCGTAGGACCCGGTGGTGCCGCTCAGTTGCAGCAAGACATGCGTGACGCCTGAGAAATACCAGAAGAACAGATAGGCCCAGGCAAGGCCTCGCCAATCAACGCGGGTGCTGTCGCGCAATGTCGCTGTTGCAGTCATTTGCTTGATTTTCCTGAAAGCTTTTCTGGTGCGTGAACTCTGGCAGGCGGCCGTGCAGGTTTGATGAAGCCTCACAAAATGGAGCGGCGAGGTAGGGGCTTCCCACTAGCGGCTACGACTGTCCCTGCGCAGAAGGTTCTCGTTCAGCACGCGCGTACACTCGCTGACTCCGATGGGGCTACCGGCGAGGGTGCCATCCTGGGCTTTGAGTGTCGCCATGGCATCGTCGATTGCTGCCTGCGCTGCAAAAAGACAGGGTGTGCTGTAAATGATCAGCGAGACACCGGCATCGCGCAGTTCGCTTTGCGTGCAGGCCGGTGACTTGCCGCCAGCGATCTGGTTGAAGCAGAAGGGGCGATCGATCCGCTTCGACAACTCGCGAACGGTATCCAGGCTCTTCAGGCCATCAACGAGTACGGCGTCGGCGCCGGCGTCGGCAAATGCCGACACCCGGCGCTCGATATCGTCGAGATCCGACGAATCGGTGCGTGCGATCACCAGCATGTCGCGGCGAACTGCCAGTACTGCCTTGAGCTTGGCCAGATACTCGTCGAGCTCCATGATCTGCTTGCCTTCGAAGTGACCGCAGCGCCGGGGGCGTTTCTGGTCCTCAAGAACGACCGCCGACGCTCCTGCCGCTTGGAGGACCGAGACCACGTGGCAGGCGACTTCCGGATCGCAGTAGCCATCGTCGATGTCGACCAGCAGATTGTGCTTTGGCAGTACCGTACGCAGGCGCTGCACGAAGGCGACGATATCGGTCCAGGTGATGAAGCCGACATCGGGCAGCCCATAATGGCTGGCGGCAAAACCGAAACCGCTGACGAAAAGGCTGTCGAAATGGCGGGCCGCGAGGGTCGCCGAAAAGACGTCATAAACGCCGATGAAGGACACCAGGCCAGTGCTGGCCAGCGACTCTCTGAGGCGATCGCCAGCCGCTACGCGGCGGTGATTGTTTTCCATGCTCATGTGCGCGCTTGCTCAATGAAATCAAGAATTGAGGTCATCGACGAAAGACGTTCCGGTTCGAAGCCGTGCGTCGAGAAGTCGATCCCGTAGGTGTTTTCGAGATAAACGACGATCTCCACTAAGGCCAGCGAATCGATCAGTCCCGAAGTGACCAGATTTTCGTCCGCACCAATCTGCTCGATCGGCTTGTTCGGTTTCTGGATGCTGCGCAGGAATTCGATCAGCTCCTGCAGTTGCTGCTGCCTTTCCTCGCTCACGCCTTCTCTCCCCCGGCCAGGATTTTCGGCAGCTCTAGCGATGGCAGGCCGATACAGGCGGCATTCACTGCGTCACGATTGATTTTGCCGCGTGAGGTGCGTGGTATTTCGTCGACAATCCACCAGCGGCTTGGCAGCTTGTGTTCGGCAAGATGCACCGTCATCCATTTGTGCAGGGCGCGGACGGTCTCGTCGTCGCGCTTGTTGAGGACGATGGCGATGCCCACTGTCTGCCCATAGATGGCGTCATCGATAGCGAAGGTGCATACATCTGCGGCATGCTCGAAGCGCTCGACGACGGCATCGATATCGGCCGGGTAGATCTTCATGCCGCCCTTGTTGATTTCGTCGCGCTCGCGGCCGCGTAGCACCAGCCGGCCCTGCGCATCCATGAAACCGATGTCGCCAGTCAGGAACCAGCCGTCGATCACCGCATTTTCGGTGAGGTCGTCGCGCTGAAAATAGCCCTTCATCAGCGCTGGCGTGTTGAGCCAGACGAAGCCCAGCTCGCCAGCCTGGCATTCGCTATCGGCGTCGAGCGGCGCGGAGGTGTCGGCGGTGCGCAACACCTTGACCACCGCTCCCCAGCCCTCGCCGACCAGCCCGTCCTCGGCGGCGCAATCGGCGTTGCTCAAGCCGGCCACCCAACTGCCCGTCTCGGTGATGCCGTAGGCGTTACAGACCTGGCGGGTGCCGGTCCAGCGGCGAATCTCGTCCCAGACGTGCGCCGACAGCGGCGCCGAGCCGCAATGCACGCGTTGCAGCGTGCCGGCGCTCGGCGGGCGCGCCAGTTTGAGCGCCAGACGCCAGATCGAAGGAACCGAAGACATGAAGCTGATGCGGTGTTCGTCGAGCAGCGCGCCGAGGCGCATGATGATCTCCGGCTTGAACGGCGGCGTAATGAACAGGTGCTGACCGGAAAGCCATGGGAACAGGCAGTTGCAGATCAGCCCATGACCGAAATGCGTCGGCAGCAGGCACAGTGTGCGCTCGAAAGCGGTAACGCCAAGCTGCTCACGCAGCGATACCCAGCGCGCACGCAAGGAGCGATGCGTGTGGACGACACCCTTGGGCGCGCCAGTCGAGCCCGAAGTGAACAGGATCAGCGCGTCGTCGTCGAGACGGCTGCGGCCGGCGAGCGCTTCCTCTTCGCCGGTGTCGACGGTGTCGATGACGCCAACGCCCGCTGCGCCAAGCGCTTCGAGCACCGCGGCGTCAGTGGCGTCGTCGACCACCGCCAGTCGCGGCAGGGCGGCTTTGACCAGGGTGTCGATCTCGAACGGCGTCAGGCGTGCGTCGATCGGCACGGCGCAGGCGCCAAGGCGCCAGATGGCGAGCAATTCGACGAAGAATTCGAGCCGATTGCCGAAGGGCAGAAAGACCCGATCACCTGCCGCCAGCTGATGGCGTTTGAAGCGTGCGATGCGGCGCGCCACCTGGCGGTGGATTTCCGGACCATCCCAGCTGCGGCCACTGACCGGCTCGGTGAGATTGCCAACTTTCAGGTCGAGTAACATGGGCGAAGCGTTCTCCGTAAAGGGGTTTAGGCGAAGCCGAAGAGGCTCAGGAAGAACTCCACTCGGGCGAGAAATGGAGTGCTGCTCCTTACGTTCCAGATGAAGATCAGGGCAAAGAAAGTCCAGACGCCAAAAATTCTTCCGATCCGTGCCAGATGGCCGGCGGCAAGCGGCTTGCCGCCGCGGCTTTGTTGCCTTCGCATCGAGACATAAATGCCAATGGCCAGCAGGAAACAGTAGAAAAAGCGCGACCTGAGAGTATACACGGCCTCGAAGACGTATCCTTGCGCAACCAGCGTCTCCATGTTCAGCAGGTGATAATACATATTGCCGACGAAAGCTGCGGCGAACACGGCCGCCAGCAGGCGCAGGCGTGGCCAGTTGCGTAGTCTGGTCCCCAGTTGCGTGAAAGTCGGCAGAAAGAAGAAGTTCGCCATCAGCTCCTTGAAGTAGTAGTAATAGCGATTCCAGAACTCCAGGATGGATTCCGACAGCAGCGGTTTGTAGGTATTGCGAAAGACGTTGAAGCCGAACAGGCGCAGGGTGCCTATGATCATGTGTCCATGCGCCGCATGGCGAAGAACCTGCCAGACGAGCTCGCAATAGAGGCTCGCCCAGGAGGCCAGGAAAGGCGCCTGCCCCCCTTGCGCGACCAGTTGGTCCAGCCGCGGGATGGCATTCTCCGGCCCGTAGAAGGTCCGTTCCATCAGCGTCATCGCGGCATCCCAGAGCAGGCCAAGAATGACCAGCTTGATCCCCGCGAGCTGCGAACGCGCGAGTTCTTCATCGCTCCTGGCTTCGCATTTCGACAGGTAGTCCAGTCCTTTGCCGTAGGGCGTGTTGGATCCGCCGAATGCCGGCCACAGCGGGATGAGCTGGTCGACAAAGCGCGTCGACGCGGCACGGCCGTATTGTCCGGAAAGCAGCAGGTAGCCGCAGCGCCAGATGAGATACGGGAAGATGATGGCGATGCCCAGCAGCAGCTCCCGCCAGGCGCCAGCGGTCGGGACGGTCAGCCATAGCAGCGCCAGGCCGCCCCAGTACAGCAAATGGAGGCTGATCTGCGGATGGCGCCGAACGCTGGCCGGCAAGGAGCGGAAATGCGCGGCTGCCTGGTAAACAAGCCACAGGATGGCGAACAGCGCCAGCACCAGGGAAGCCAGGCCCAGCCAGTCCGATGGAACCGGCAAGTCGTCCGCTCGGCCCATCTCGCGCACGGGTCTGATGACGCCGGCTACGACCGCGGCAATGGCCAGCGCCGTGCGCCTCCTGCCTGGCGTGCACCAGGTCAGCGCCGTGCCCAGCCTTGCTTGCCACCAGGCGATGATTACCGGGTCTTCGTGAAACTGCGTCAGTCGGTTGATACTCACCGGGCGGCCATTGTCAGCTGTCAATACTGGAGTGCGGGAGTGCGGGAGTGCGGGAGTGCGGGAGTGCGAGCACCGTTCCGCAGAGCAGGAACGGGCTTGGCGAAGGACGGTGTTTGGTCTGGTCATGCGCCGGAAGAATAGTAAAGGAAAAAGCCTGCTTTCTTGTTCCTGTTTCCCCAAAAATCTCGCTTGCGGCGATGGAAAACCCTTCCCGTTGACGGGGGCCGGCGAATGGGTGATCCTGCCGGTGCGATCAGCTGTTCCGGGAAATCATGGTGCTCGGTCAATCATCGGCTACGAGTTTTTGTCCCAGCGGGGGCGGCAGAGCGGCCCTGCACATCGCGAATGTGCCTCGATCCTTCGTACGGAGCAGAAACCGTGTCCACTGAACCACACCAGGTTTCACTTGGATTCACCCGGCAGGATTTCCCCGCCGGCGTGCATGTCTGTCAGATCTTCAGCAAGGACGAGGACCGTCTGGATGCCGTTCTGAAGTTCTTGCGCAGCGGTCTGGAAGCTGGCGAGCGGGTGGCCTGCTTTAGCGACGACCTGGACGATGCTCGACTGGGCAGCTACCTTGCCGAGCATTCGTTGTCACTTGCCGAGCACACCGCCAGGGGGGCTTTCTCGAAAACAGGCGCCAGCGAGGTCTACTTCGCAGACGGTTGTTTCGACCCCGATCGCTTGCTTGGCTTGCTACGGAAGTTCTACCGGGATGCGCTCGCCGACGGCTTTCCGGCGGCTCGCGTCATCGGCGAAATGATGGCCGACGTGCTGCGCTTGGGGGGTATTTCCCATCTTCTGGAGTACGAAGCACGCGTCACCATGCTGCTTCGCGAGCATCCGATTACCGCCGTATGCCAGTACGACGCGACTGCCTTTGATGGGGCAAGCATCATGCAGATTCTCAAAGTGCATCCGCTGATGGTGATCCGCGACTCTGTCGTGCACAACCCTTTTTACGTCCCTCCCGAGGACTTCCTGGCAAATCACTGCTGAGAGGTTGTGAATTTATTGCCTTCGCGCCAGTAGAGGCGAAGCTCCCCTGGTAACGCCACCACGGGGCAGAATATGCCTAATTCATGATAATGATTGCCGTTGGCCCTTGATCTATCCCTTTTTTGCCTGTTTTCCCCGGTTACCCGGCGATTTGTGGAACAACGGACGTTCCTGTCCCTATCCCAACCAAGTGGGGTGCGAGCGTGACAGTACGCATCAGGTTATGTGCCAAGGCGAAGAGTAGGGCGACCGCCTTTACTTTCTTCAGCCCGCGAACCCGTAGTCGATTCAGACCCCGGTTGCGTGCCAGGGCATTCACGCATTCGGCCGTCGATGCGCGCTGCTTGTAAATGATCTTGGCTTCATCACTGCCCATCCGCTGACGCCATTTGGCGACCGCCGGGCTGTCTTTGGGTTTCGGTTGGTGGATGTCGACTTCCGAGTTCCTGGCCTTGGGCACCGGGGCATAAACGGTCGTGTTGTCGGCGACTGCGTCGACCTGTCCATGGCCCGGATAGCCCCCATCAACCAGCCAGTTCTCCGGGACCTGGCCACAGCGTTCGCTGACTTGTTCGACCATCGGTACCATCTGACCTTGGTCGGTGCCAGCGGTAACGACCTCAACGCCGATGATCACCTGACTTTCGGTGTCGGCGGCGTACTGAAAGTTGTAGGCCGGCCGAAATCCCCCATCGCCCATCTTCATGATCGTCGCGTCGGCATCGGTCGTCGAACTCCGGGCCTTATCCGGCTCCTTGCCCTGACCCTTCTTGATCGCCGCCAGTTCGGGCAGCCGGTCCAGGGCGGCTTCAATGCGCGCCTCCCGTTCGGCCACCGCACGCTGCTGCGCCGCTTGTGTGCGTGCGCTTTCGCCCACGGGGTCGTCATCCAACTGGGCCTTGAGCTTGGCCACCTGTTGCCGCGCCTCTTCGCGACAAGCTTTAAGCGTCTCTTCCCGCCGGAAGGACGCCGCACCGGCACTGGCGCGTACCCGCATGCCGTCTTGCGCACACCCTTTGAGTTTGACCGCTCCCGCCGCCATCAGGCTGGCGACGTTGTCGGTCAGCAGATCGTCGAGCGCCTCGCCCTGGCGGCTGCGAAAATCGCACAAGGTGTGGTAATTGACTTGCACGCCACCACAAATCCACCGGTAGGCATCATGGGACTCGGTCAGACGGGCCACGGCCCGCCCACAGCCCACACCTTCCAGCGTCGCGTAAAGCCAGAGGGCATACAGAATTTCAGGAGCAATCGCCGCACGTCCCACGCCACCCTCAGTCACTTTGATCCCGGCGTACAGTCCTTCCAGATCTTGTCGCTCGACGTAACCCCATACCAACCGTGCTCGATGTCCAGGCGGCAGCAGTGACTCCAGATCGCTGGCACGCCATTCAAGCTGCGTGCGGTTCGGCATCAAGACTCGTGCCAACGCCTTCGGTAGCGCTGCCTTCTCAGCTTCTGGCGCATTCACGTCCAACGGGGGCATCGCATCGTCGGGGAACAGGGCTTGCGTCGCGGGCATGGTCGTCACCTGGAGTGTAAATGACTTCGTCATTATAACCCAGGTGCGTGGCTTGGCGGTGGAGAGCGGGGAATATTTTCACAGACTCTGAGTTGCTGGGGCGCCAGGTGCCAGTGACAGCCTTGCCGGATGTGCGGGTGCTTGGACAGCTTCTGCTCATGCAGAGTGTCGTCACTTCCTTGCCGGATGACTCGATCCTGCCCTTCGTCACGCAGGGGCTGACAGACATTCCCGGGGTCATGCGAGTGCAGTTCCGCGCCCAGTCGTCGGCTGACGACGAAGATGCCACGCAGCACTTCCGTCTCGCCTGCTGCGCTCACGAACTCGGCGAACTGGTCTTCACCGTCAGCGACAGCACGGCCTTCGCGCCCTACGCCGACCATCTGCGCAATTTCGCTTTCATGCTGGCGGTCATCCTGGAGGAACGTCGGCAGCGACGGATCATCGACGCGCAGTATCAGCATCTTGAGCTGCGGGTCGCGGAACGGACGGGCGAACTGGCGCGCGAACGCGACAGCGCCCAGCGTTATCTGGACATCGCCGGCGTGATGCTCATGGGCCTCGACAAGCACGGCCGGATCATGATGGTCAACCGCAAGGGGGCTGAGCTTCTCGGTGAAGCGGAAAGCACCCTGATCGGCGTGGACTGGTTCGACAACTTTCTGCCAGGCAGCAAGAAGGTGCTTGGTCGCCAGATCTTCGCCCGCCTGATGGCCGGAAATGCGCGGCTGGTCGAGCGTTACGAAAATGTCATCGTCACCAGGGCCGGCATGAAGCGGGTCATGGCCTGGAACAATACCCTGCTGCGCGACGAAGCTGGTGCTCGGACGGGCACGCTTTCTTCCGGGGAGGATGTCACCGAGCGTCGGCAAGCGGAAGAAAGAATCAGGGAATTGGCGTTCTTCGATCAGCTCACTGCTCTACCCAATCGAACGCTCTTGCTCGATCGCCTGAAGCAGACCCTGTCCACCTGTTTACGCAGTGGCAGCCAGGGCGCTCTCTTGTTCATTGATCTGGATAACTTCAAGTCTCTCAACGACACTCTCGGGCATGATACCGGTGACATTCTGCTGCAGCAGGTCGCGCGACGACTCACTCACTGTGTACGCGAGGAAGACACCGTCGCGCGTTTCGGCGGCGACGAGTTCGTCGTCATTCTGGCAGCCTTGAATGGCAGTGCCGAAGAGGCTGCGACTGGCGCCGAGGTGGTTGCCCAAAAAATCCTGTCGTCGCTTAACGACGTCTATCATCTTGGCCAGGTCACTCAACGCAGTACAGCAAGCGTTGGCGTGACCTTGTTCGATGGTCACAACGTGAGCGCCGAGGACTTGATGAAGCAGGCCGATCTGGCCATGTACCGGTCCAAGGATGCCGGTCGCAATTTGGTCCACTTCTTTGATCCCGCCCTCGAATCTGCGGTGAAGGAGCGCGTCAGATTGGAGCGGGATCTACGCCGCGCTCTGGCGGAAGGGCAGTTCCTGCTTCATTATCAGGCGCAGGTCGGGAGCAATGGCCGGCTGTGCGGTGCCGAAGCCCTGCTACGCTGGCAAAGTCCCCGGTGCGGTCTGGTCTTCCCCGTGGAGTTCATCCGGCTGAGCGAGGAAACCGGCTTGATTGTGCCGCTCGGCCTGTGGGTTTTCGAGGCTGCCTGCCGGCAACTGGCGGCCTGGGCGAGCCAGCCAGAGATGGCGCAGCTTACCATTGCCGTGAATGTCAGCGCCCGGCAGTTCCATGAGCTCGACATTGTCGATCAACTGCTCAACGTGATTCGACGCACCGGCGCCAAGCCTGAGCGACTGAAGCTCGAGCTGACCGAGAGCCTGCTGCTTGACAACGTCGCCGATACCGTCAGCAAGATGTCTGCCCTGAAGGCCCGCGGCGTAGCTTTCTCGCTGGACGACTTTGGTACGGGCTACTCGTCGCTCTCCTACCTCCGGCGCCTGCCGCTCGACGAACTGAAGATCGACCAGTCGTTCGTGCACCATATCGTCGCCAACCCCAGCGACGCAGCCATCGCCAGAACCATCGTCGCCCTCGGCCAGAGCCTGGGTCTGAGAGTGATCGCCGAGGGGGTGGAAAACGAAGAGCAACGCCAGTTTCTGGCCAGCATTGGCTGCTTCGCCTACCAGGGCTACCATCACAGCCGCCCGCTGCCGGTCGATGGCCTCGAAGGCCTTGTCCGGCGGTCGTCTTGCGATGCCTGACAATAATGGTGGGCACCAAGCCGAGCGAGTTTGCGGTCGTGGCGGGCAGGAAGCACGCCTGGCCGGGGGAAAATGGGCGATTGACGCCGCTTGATGCACACTCCTATACTGCCGAGCTGATTTTCCGATCCTTGAATCGCTCGCGGGCCAAGTTTTCAGACCGCCTTTTTTAGAGAGATAACGATGAAAACGATTCTCGGTTTGATGGTGTTTGCAATGGCTGGCGCAGCGTTCGCGCAGGCGCCGGTGGGCAACGCCGAGGCGGCCAAGGCCAAGACCTCGATGTGCGAAGGTTGTCACGGCGTTCCGGGTTACCGGACAGCTTCGCCGCATGTGTATCACGTGCCGAAGATCGGTGGGCAGCAGCCGGTGTACCTGGTCAATGCCTTGCAAGAGTACAAGTTGGGGGCACGCAGCCATCCGACCATGCGCGCCATCGCCGAGAGCCTGTCCGAGCAGGACATGGCGGATCTCGCGGCCTACTATTCCAGCCTGCAGAAATAAAGGATCGACCATGAAAGCGAGCTTACTTATCGCTCTGTTGGCCGTCGTCAGCTCGTCGGCCCAAGCCGGGGCTGGCGCAGCGCCGCAAAAGGCCGAGGTCTGTGCGGCCTGCCATGGCGCTGATTTCAATACCCCGATTTCGGAAGACATCCCGCGCCTCGCCGGCCAGTATCCAGACTACCTGGCGCGCGCGATGACCGATTACAAGTCCGGCGCCCGCAAGAATGCGCTGATGAACGGCCAGGCAGAAAGCCTTTCGGCGCAGGACATCGAGGAGCTTTCAGCTTACATCGGCAGTCTTTCCGGCAAGCTGAAAGTCATCCCGCTGCACCGCTTCATTCGCTAAGGAAGTCTCTGCAAGCTCGCCGCGTGCGCGGCGACTTGCAATCACCGTCGTCGACGTGCTTTGGGGACAAGTCGTCATTGCGGCCGTCCTCTCCGCTATGGACGCCGAACTGTCGGCGCTAAGCCCGCCGCGACAAGAGCCGCGCCCTCAAGAACGCCATGATGCAGGAGTTGCTCAGCGGCAGGACCCGGCTGCTCTGAGCGCGTCGAGTCCGCAGGGTGGCCCGACCGTCGCCGGGCGGCGGCGGTGCCGTTTCTGGATCTGGACAGGCCTTCGCCGTCAACATCCGTCGGCTCTTCAGCAAAGATAAGTTTTGCGAAGGCATGAGCTAATAGCCTGTTGTTATGGTGATAATTGCAGTCGATTAGAGATAACTTCTCAGCCGTTTCCACAAAGAGCCCGATGCCTGCCTTTGTTCATCATGACTTGACGTGCTCAACCCGGCGTTCGATTCGCCGCTGGTGGATGTGTTGACCGAGCTGGAGCATCTGCGTCGCCTGCAGCTTCAGGACACCACGCCGGCGCCGATCTTCTTTCAGCTCAAGCACATTTTTCACATGCTCGAAAGCCTGGGGTCGGCGCGCATCGAGGGCAACCACACGACCCTGGCCGATTACGTGGAAAGCAAGCTGGGAGGCGCCCGCCAGCCGCCGTCCGATCAACTGCGGGAAATGGAGAACATCGAGTCGGCGATGATTTACGTCGAGGAGAGCATTCAACCTGGCGATCGCCTGAGCGAACACTTCATCCGCAAACTGCACGCCATCACCGTCGACGAGCTGGAGCGCGAGGGCGACGCCACGCCGGGGGCGTATCGGCAGCACGCAGTGCGCATTGCGCAGTCCGGCGCACCTGCCGCCTGAATTCATCCAGGTGCCGGAATACATGCAGGCGTTGGCGGCGTTCATCAACGAGAATCAGCCGCCGAAATATGACCTGATCAAGGTGGCGCTGGCGCACCATCGTTTTGGCTGGATACACCCGTTCGGCAACGGCAATGGCCGGGTGGTACGCCTGCTGACCTATGCCTTGCTGATCAAGTACGGTTTCAACGTCAAGGCCGGCGGGCGCGTGCTGAACCCCACCGCGGTTTTCTGCAACGATCGCGACCGCTACTACGCCATGTTGGCCAGCGCCGATACCGGTACGCCGGGCGGGCTGGAAACGTGGTGCGTCTATGTATTGCAGGGCATTCTGGACGAGTTGCGCAAAGTGGATCGGCTGACCGACTTTGGTTACCTGAGTAACAAGGTGCTTGCGCCCGCGATTGATTACGCGCGAGAACGGGAGTTGATTACGGCCAGCGAAGAGCGGGTTCTGCACATCGGCGCCAGGAGCGGCATGGCCAAGGCAGCCGATCTGGCGGCCGCGATGCCGGGGATGTCGGCGGCACAGCGAACCTACCAGATCAGGAAGCTGGTCGAGCGCAGGATGTTGTTGCCGATCAGGGAAGGGGCGCGGCAATACACCCTGGGGTTCAGCAACAGCTATCTGCTGCGCGGGATCGTTCGCGCCTTGTCGCCGGAAGGCTTCATTCCCCCGACGCTCAACCGGGCGGACTGATCCATGCCTGAAATTCCCCGTTCCGAACGCAGGACGCAAAACCGCGTGGTCGATCCGTTTACCGACAGGAGACGCGCCGATGCTCTCGCTTACCGCTACCTCGGCGAGTGGGCCAGGCGCGCGAACAACTAAGGTGGCGGTGGCCGCTGAACCAATAGCGACAACCCGGGATGAGCGCCAACTTCGCTTGTAGGGGGGGGCGTTACAGGAATATGATTCACCGCTTATACCATCAAGATAACGGTGGCGGCAGGGCAAGCAAAATAACAACTCGCCCTCACGCGGCGCGGCCAGGGGGTATGCCATCAATGCTTGAAAAACTTGAACGCTTGGCCACCGAAGTCGCAGCCCTCCACAGCAAGCTGATCCTTCTTGTCGGCGCTCCGCGTACTGGCAAGACGGCACTGCTGGTTGCGTTTGGAAAGCGGGCAAAGACTGAACCGATGAACGTTGGTTCGGAGCTGGGTCGCCGGCTTGCGGCAATCCCGCGAAAACAGCGCCACCTGCAGACCAACGCCATTCTGCGTGACCTAACTGATCAGCATGCGAGCGGCGACCTGCTGCTACTGGACAACATCGAGATCTTGTTCGACCGCTCTCTCCAGCTCGATCCGCTCGATCTGCTGAAACGACACGCTCACGCCAGACGCGTCGTGGCCGTTTGGCCAGGCGAATTGCAGGGCGACACAAGAACGGGCCGGCTGACTTATGCCGACATGGGGCATCCCGAACATCGCGACTACGCCCTGACCAGCCTGATCCCCTTTGAAATCCAGTAACCGAAAAGAGAACAACACATGCGTTACGGCGATCTCATTCAATTCGAACCGATCGAATCGGTCATCCAACTCCTCGACGCCAATCGGCCCGACGAAGCCAAGAAGCTCGTCGCGACCTATGTCATGTCCGACGACATGGCCGAGCGGATCGCCAAGCAGATGATTCCGCAACTCTCCTTCGACGCGTCCGTCGACCACATGGGCGTGCTGGTGGTTGGCAACTACGGCACCGGTAAGTCGCACTTGATGTCGGTGCTGTCCCTTGTCGCCGAGGACGCGGCTTACCAGCCCATGATCCGCCACCCCAAGGTCGCAGATGCGGCGGGACAGATCGCGGGCAAATTCAAGGTCCACCGCATCGAGATCTCCAGCCAGATGTCGCTGCGGGACATCATCACCCAGGAGCTTGAGCTCTTCCTTGAAAGGAACGGTGTCAGCTACTCGTTCCCGGCCGCCGACAAGGTGGTCAACAACAAGGCGGCGTTCGAGGAAATGATGGCCGCGTTCGCCGAGGTTCACCCCAACCACGGTGTGCTGTTGGTGGTCGACGAGTTTCTCGACTACCTGCGGTCCCGCAAGGATCACGACCTGGTGCTGGACCTGTCGTTTCTGCGTGAGATCGGCGAAGTCACCAAGCACCTGCGTTTCCGCTTCGTGGCCGGCGTGCAGGAAGCCATCTTCGACAGCAGCCGTTTCCAGCACGTCGCCGACAGCCTGCGTCGTGTGAAGGACCGCTTTACCCAAGTGCTGCTGGCTCGGCAACACGTCAGCTTTGTGGTCGCCGAGCGCCTGCTGAAGAAGACCGCTGACCAGCAGAACAAGATCCGGACTTACCTCACCAAGTTCGCCAAGTTCTACAGCTCGATGAACGAGCGCATGGACGAGTACGTGCGCTTGTTCCCCGTTCACCCGGAGTACATCGGCACCTTCGAGCGGCTGATCTTCACCGAGAAGCGTGGTGCCCTGGTCACCCTGCGCGACCAGATCCAGGCCGTGCTGAATGACGAAGTTCCCAACGATCGCCCAGGGCTCATCGGCTACGACCAGTTTTGGGACACCGTGACCTCCAACTCGGTGCTGCGCTCCGATCCCAGCATCGGCCCCGTCCTGAAGGTGTCTGAGGTCCTCGCTGAACGCGTCCTGAAGGCATTCGCCCGGCAGGCGTACAAGCCGATGGCGCTGCGCGTCATCGCGGGCCTGTCGGTGCATCGGCTAACCACGGGCGGCGACATCTACGTACCAGTCGGGCCGACCGCTGCCGAACTGCGAGACACACTGTGCCTGTACCAGCCTGGAATCGAAGACATGGGTGGCGACCCGGCGGACGATCTGCTCACCGCTGTGCAGACCACCCTGCGGGAGATCGTCAAGACGGTCAATGGCCAGTTCATCTCCAAGGCCCCGGACACCGAACAGTACTACCTCGACCTGAAGAAGGACGTCGACTACCAAACCCAGATCGAAAAACGCGCTGAAGCGTTGTCAGACGACGTGCTGGACCGCGCCTACTACGGTGCCATCAAGCAGTTGATGGAGCGCACCGACGAGAACAATTACGTCACCGGTCACCAAATATGGCAGTACGAGATTGAGTGGCAAGACCGCCGCGTCCACCGCAGCGGCTACCTGTTCTTCGGCGCGCCGAACGATCGGCCCACCGCCCAGCCCGAGCGCGATTTCTACGTCTACTTCATCCAGCCGTTTGAGCCGCCGCGCTTCCGCGACGAAAGCAAGTCGGACGAGGTGTTCATTCGGCTCAAGGTGCTGGACGACGCCATCAAGCGCCATCTGTCGTTCTACGCGGCAGCGCAAGACCTTGCCTCCACTGCCAGCGGCGGCGCAAAGGCCATCTACCTGGACAAAGCGAAAGACGCGCTGCGCGACATGAGCAAGTGGCTGCAGGAAAAGCAGATGAATGCCTTCGAGGTCACTTACCAGGGCAAGTCCAAGACCCTGCAGGATTGGGCCAAAGGCGTCTCCATCCGCGACAAGTTGCGCCTGGGGTCTGACGAGCGCGCGAACTTTCGCGACATCGTCAACGTCGTCTCTGGCCTGGCACTCAACCAGCAGTTTGCCGAGGTTTCGCCGGAGTACCCGACATTCCCGGTGCTGGTCACCGAATCCAACCGCAAGCAACTGGTGAGTAATGCGTTGAAGGCGCTGGCCGGCGGCACGCGCACCAAAGACGCCAATGCCGTGCTCGACGCCTTGGAGATGCTGGACGGTGACCGCATCGAGCCAGGCCGATCACGCTACGCTCAAGAAGTGCTGAGCCGCCTGAAGGCCAAGGGGCATGGCCAGGTGCTGAACCGTAGCGAGCTGCTGAACGGACAAACCGACGTGGAGTACTTCCACCCGGTGAAATTCCGCCTGGAGCCTGACCTGCTGGTGGCCGTGCTGGGCGGCCTCGTCTACTCCGGCGACATCGTGTTGGCGATCACTGGCGACAAAATCGACTCCGGCAAGATCACCCTGCTGGCCGAGCGCGGGCTCGAAGAGCTCAAGCAGTTCAAGCATGTCGAAGCGCCGAAAGAGATCAACGTCGCCGTTCTGCGTTCACTGTTTGAACTACTCGGCCTGTCGCCCGGCTTGGCGCAACTGGCCGCGCAAGGCTCTGAGGAACCCGTCAAGCAGCTTCTCGAAGCCGTCTCCAAGCTGGTCGGCCGTGTCCTGACGGCGGGTACGGATCTGCAAGGCAAGCTCACCTTCTGGGGCAAGCCTCTGCTCACCGACGACGAAACCCGTGACTGGCGCACTCGCCTGGAAGCGCTGAAGACTTTCACCGAGGGTCTGACGCCGTACAACACGGTCGGCAAGCTGAAAAACCTGCGCATTGGCTCGGACGACATCGACGCCCAGAAGAGGAACCTCGATGTTTTGGCCGCCGTCGAGAAGCTGCTGGCTCTGGTGACTGAGTTGGGCAGCACAGCAGCCTACCTGTCCCAAGCCGAAATGGTGCTGTCCAGCGATCACGCGTGGGTCAAGCAGGCGCAGAGCGCTCGCAAGGACATCCTGGACAAGCTCGCGCTGGACCGCAATGCACAGCATGCCGCCCAGAATCTGGCATATGGCCGGCAGACCCTCGCCCAGCTCAAGAAGGACTATCTCAACGCCTACATCGCCCAGCACAGCGAGCGCGCCTGGGTGTGGCCGAAGACAAGACCAAGTCTGCCTTGCGCAAAGACTCGCGGCTGGTCGCCATGCGCGCTCTGGCAGGAATCGCGCTGATGCCCACCAGCCAACTCACCGCCTTCGACGACAAGCTCGACAAGCTCAAGAGCTGCGCGTCACTGGTGGAGTCGGAGCTAACTGCCAGTCCCTACTGCCCGCACTGCAGCTTCCGCCCTGCCAATGAGCAAGGCGACTTCCTGCCGGCCGCCAATGTGCTCAAGCAAATGGATGAGGAACTGGACCGGCTTCTCGACGGCTGGCAGCAGACGCTGCTCGACAACCTGGACGATCCGATCATTCAGGCCAACCTTGACCTGCTGAAGGCATCCGCCCGTGAGTTGATCAAGAAATTTGTGGCGGCTAAGAAGCTGGCCGACCCGGTGACCCCGGACTTTGTCAGCGCCGTGCAGGAAGCGCTGTCAGGACTGGAGAAGATCGGCGTCACCAGCGAAGATATCAAGAATGCCCTGCTGCAAGGCGGATCACCAACCACGCCGGATGACCTCCGCAAGCGCTTCGAAACTTTCCTGAACGATCGCTGCAAGGGCAAGGATGCCAGCAAGTTGCGGTTCGTGGTGGAGTAGAACCATTCAGCCACAAAAACTCGGTCGCAAATCCATTTGCACCATCCGAACTGGAGAGTCGGCGCTGGCGGGACGGCGCCTTAGCGCTACGGGCCAAGCTGATCATGGATAGAAAAGAATTGCAGGCACGCCTCCAGTCGATTGAGTGGAGCGACATCGAATTCAAGGAAGCGGCGTGGGCCGCGCCCAGGGATTCGCTGGAAACCGTCAGCGCTTTCGCCAACACGGTGGGCGGGCACTTGGTATTTGGCGTCAAGCAGGCCAACGGCACCTTCACCATTACCGGTGTCACCAATGCCGACGAAGTGCAGAACACTTTTCTCGGCTGGGTACGCGATCAGAACAAGATCAGCGTATTCCTGCCGATCAATGGATCAGTTCATTCCTTGGCTGAAGGCACGGTACTGGCCTTCTATGTACCCGAGGCCAATCGCAACGAAAAGCCCGTGTTCATTGATCGCACACCGCACAAGGCATACATCCGCCGTGGTGGGCGTGACGACACCTGCACGCACGACGAACTGCTGCGCTTCATCCGCGACGCATCGAACATCCGCTACGACGCCGAACCGCTGGATGTCGATACCAGCCGTTGCTTCGACGAAACCTCCGTGCGCTGGTATCGCACCCGTTTCGCCGCCAGCAACCCCGGCAAGGATACGGCGGCTGACGACACCACCTTCCTGCGGAACTGGGGCTTTCTGGTTGAGCAAGGCGGCGTGCTGCGCCCCACCCGCGCCGCCATTCTGGTGTTGGGCAGCGGCGAATACGTCCGCCAGGTGCTGCCGCGCATGGTGACCGACGTGCAGTTCTACCGCAACGCCAGCGCCGACTACGACTCCGCCGTGCGCTGGGCCGACCGCCTTACCGTGGAAGACAATCTCATCAAGGCGTGGCAGTCCATCGTCGAGTTCTACTTCCGCCACAGCGAGCGCCCCTTTGCCGTGGATGCCAGCACTTTGCGCCGCGACGACGATCCACCGGACTACATCTCCTTCCGCGAAGCCGCCATCAATCTGTTGATCCATCAGGACTTCGGCGACACCACCCGCGTGCCGGTCATTCGCTTCTTCCGCGACCAGACCGAGTTCTTCAATCCCGGTGACGCCTTCGGCTCGCGCGAGCAACTGCTCGACCCCGGCGACAAGGAGGTTCGCAACCCCAGTATCGTCAACGCCTTCCGTCGTATCGGCCTATCCGACCAGGGCGGCACCGGCGTGCGCGCCATCTTCGACGGTTGGCGCAGGCTGGGCTACCTGCCGCCGGAAATCGAGAACCACAAAGCCGAAAAGAGCTTCCGCCTGCGCCTGCGCAAGGAAAAGCTCATTACCGAAGCCCAACTTCTGGCACAGGCAAGCCTGGGCGTGAGCCTCTCCGGGCAGGAAGCCGATGTCTTCGCTTACCTCACCCGCAAGGGTCAGATTGACATTGCCGACGTGAAGGCGCTCACCGGCCTTTCCGGTGCGGACGCCCGCCAGCTTGTCCAGCGGCTCACCGTACAAGCCTTGCTGGTGGCGCAAGGCGAAACCGGCAACGTATTCGATCTGGCCGAGCATTTGCGACCTCGCTTCTTGGCCGGAACACCCAGCGTTCCACCAGATAATCAACACGTTGCAGCGGAACTTGGCGGCGAAAAGAGTACCGATCAAGCTACCGATCAAGCTGGCGCAAGTGCAGGCGAGCTTGATCGGTCACTTGATCGCTTGTCCGACGTGCAGTGGCGGCTCATCGGGTTTGCCGACGTGCCGCGTTCGATGGCGGAATTGATGACCCACACGGGCTTCAACCATCGCCCGCACTTTGTAACGACTCATCTGGAGCCACTGCTGGCGGGCGGCGTGCTGCGCCTGACCCTCCCTGACAAGCCACGCTCCCCCAAGCAACAATACGTGCTCACAGATGTCGGGGTAAGACTCAAGACGATGCATGGGCAAGCTGGTGTCGCAACCGAGCAGGAACCAGAACAATGACAACCTCCCACTCCCTATTCGCCGACGAGCCTAAACCATCCGGCCCGGTTGAATGCCTCGGCCAGACATTCCCAAGCGACGCAGCCCGGCGCGAGCACTACCTGGCGATTCTTTGCGAAAAGCTGAAAGATCCAGCCTTCCGCGAGATCGAGGGATTTCCCATCGGCACGGACGAGGACATTCTTGCACTGTCCGATCCACCCTATTACACCGGCTGCCCGAATCCCTTTATTGAGGATTTCATCAAGTATTACGGCAAGCCCTATGACCCTTTGGTGCCTTACAACAAAGAGCCATTTTTTGCTGACATTAGTGAAGGGAAATACGATCCCCTTTACAAACTTCACCCATATCACACCAAGGTTCCACATAGAGCAATCATTCGTTATATCCTCCAGTACACATCGCCTGGTGACTTGATACAAGATGCTTTTGCGGGGAGCGGTGCAACTGGAATAGCAGCTCAGCTTTGTGGAAACCGTGAAGTGGTGCAATCCCTTGGCTATAAGGTTGATTCAGAGGGAATTATTTATCGGGAGGAATTAGAGGATGGCAAGGCCAAATGGATACCGTTTTCCATGTTGGGTGCTCGCAAATCCATCCTCAGTGACCTGTCTCCAATAGCCAGTTTTATTGCATACACATACAACACACCATCCGATGCGCATCAATTTCAACGGACTGCTCAGCAGATATTGAAGGATACAGAAGACGCGACCGGCTGGATGTTCCAGACTCTGCACAACCCTACCAGCGATCAAATTCATAGTGCAATAACCAAGATTAAATCTGATGAAAGCCTTGAATTACATAAAACCTGCGTGGTCGGCCGGGTCAATTACACCGTTTGGTCTGATGTATTTTCATGCCCAGAGTGCGCCAGTGATGTCGTGTTCTGGAACTCAGCGGTCGACAAAGAGGGGGGAAAGGTAAACGATAAATTTCCATGTCCTTCATGTGGCGCAGAACTCACTAAGCGTTCAATGGCGAGGAAGCGGCATAAGTTTGTAGACCATTACTTGGGCGAAGTAATTGAGCAAGCCGTTCAGGTTCCGGTCATGATCAACTACAAGGTTGGGAAAAAGCGTTTTGAAAAGGTGCCGGACGCGGCAGATCTAGCACTAATCAAGAAAACAGAATTAATTCGAACGAGCGATTGGTGCCCAACGTTCCAGCTCCCCTTTGGATTCAATACTCGACAGCCGATTGAATCACACGGATTGACTCACATTCACCATTTTTACACTGGTCGAAACAGGATTGCTCTTGCGGCATTTAATGCGCGCTGCAAGCATCCACTGCTTAAGTCGTTAATAACAACTGTTGCATTTCGGATAACCAAGAGGTACGGACTGACTTATCAGGCTGGTATCTGGGGTGCGGGCGGCGGCCCGACTAATGGCACTTTATACATTCCATCGCTGGTTAAAGAGCTCAACATGTTTGAGATGCTTGACAACGCAATCTCAAAGTGCGAGTCAAAGGGTGAGATAACGGCTTATGAGGCCATCATATCCACTCAGTCAGCTCAGGGGATAAAGGTGCCCGCTAACTCGATTGACTATGCATTTATCGATCCGCCGTTCGGTGCAAACATTATGTACTCAGAGCTCAACTTCCTCTGGGAAGGGTGGATTGGCGCCCTGACAGACAATAAATTCGAGGCCATTGAAAGCAAGGCTCAGTCAAAGTCATTAAATGACTACAGAAAGCTCATGACCGATGGACTTCACAAAGTTTTTGAGGCACTTAAACCAGGACGGTGGATTACCATCGAGTTTTCGAATACACAGGCTAGCGTCTGGAATGCGATCCAGACCTCCTTACAGGAAGCAGGTTTCGTAGTTGCAAACGTTGCTGCGTTAGACAAACAGAAGGGAAGCTTCAAAGCGATCACTACAACCACCGCCGTCAAGCAAGATTTGGTCATCTCCGCCTACAAACCCAACGGCGGTCTGGAAGAACGCTTCACCAAGACAGGTGGCAGCGAGGATTCGGCTTGGGATTTTGTCCGCACTCACCTGAAATACCTGCCAACCGTAAAGCTCAAGAATGGGCAAATCGAGTTCGTCGCCGAGCGCGATCCGCGCATTATTTTCGACCGGCTGGTGGCCTGGTTTGTCCGGCATAGCTTCCCGGTACCGCTCTCCAGCCAGGAATTCCAGGGGGGTCTGTCACAGCGCTTTGCGGAACGGGATGGCATGGTCTTCCTGCCCGAGCAGGTCAGTGAATACGACAAGAAGCGGATGCAAACCACCAAAGCGCCGCAGATGGAAATGTTTATCGCCGATGAACGTTCGGCCATCGACTGGTTGTCCGACTTCCTGAAGAAAAAACCTTCGACCTATCAGGAAATCCACCCCGAGTTCATCAAACAACTGGGGGCAGGCTGGAAGAAGCACGAAGCCAAGCCGGAACTCTCGTATTTGCTCGAAAGCAACTTCCTCTGCTACAACCCCAAAGATAAGGACGGCATTGAAGTGCCTTCGCAGATTCACAGCTATCTGTCGACGAACTGGCAGGAGTTTCGCAATCTGGAGAAGTCCGACCCACGTCTGAAAGCCAAGGCGACTGACCGCTGGTATGTGCCCGACCCGAGCAAGGCGCGTGACCTGGAAATGATCAGGGATAGGGCGCTACTCAAGGAGTTTGAGACCTACCGTTCCTTTACTGGTCGCCGCCTGAAAACCTTCCGGCTCGAAGCGATGCGCACCGGCTTCAAGCACGCGTGGGGGAACCGGGACTACGCGACCATCATCAGCGTCGCGCAGAAAGTGCCGGAAGAGGCGCTGCAAGAAGACGAGAAGCTGCTGCTCTGGTACGACCAGGCACTTACCCGCATGGAGGACAAATAGATGGCTGTCATCGAAGGGTTTCGGGTACAGAACTATCGCGCATTGCGCGACGTGACACTAGGCAAGCTTTCCGGTCAGCAAGCAGGCGAGCCATTGACGCCTTTCGCTGTGGTAATTGGCAAGAACGGTGTGGGCAAGAGTACCTTGTTCGATGCCTTCGGATTCGTTGCGGATTGTTTGTCTGCCGATGTGGAAAGCGCCTGCGACATGAAACAACGAGGCGGATTTGATCGTCTTCGTTCATTGGGGATAGATGAGCCTATCCGGTTTGAAATCTATTACCGCGAAGCGCCCAATGAGCGGCCGATCACCTACGAGTTGGCGATTGCGTTGGACCCATCGGGCAGGCCCTTTGTCGAAGCCGAGCTGCTCAAGCAGCGTCGCAAGGGCCAGAAGCACGGCCGGCCGTATCCCTTTCTGCGACTGCACCACGGCAAGGGCACTGTATGGGCGGGTGAAGAAGCCGTTGAGCTTGAAGGAGAGGAGGATCGTGCCCAGACCCCGGTCGAACTGACCGACACCCGGCAACTCGGCATCGCCACTCTGGGCACCCTCAAGGAGCATCCCCGTATCAAGCGCTTTCGAGACTTCCTCAAAGGCTGGTATCTCTCTTACTTCTACCCGGATGCGGCGCGCAGTCTGCCGAGCGCTGGCCCACAGCGGCACTTGAACATCCACGGCGATAACATTGGCAACGTTGTGCAATTCATGGAGCGCGAGCACAAAGCGCGGTTCAAAACTATCCTCGAACGCATTGCCGCCAAAATTCCGGGGATTGCCAGCATCGACACGCAGGTGACTGAAGACAAGCGTGTGTTGCTGCGCTTCAACGATGGCGCTTTTGACGACCCATTCTTCGCCCAGCAGATGTCAGATGGCACGCTGAAAGTTTTTGCTTACCTGCTGTTGTTGGAAGACCCTGATCCGCCACCGTTCATTTGCATCGAAGAGCCAGAGAACGGTCTCTATCACAAGCTGTTGGAGGCGTTGGCCCAGGAGTTCCGTTTGCATGCCACCGGCAAGAAAAACGCACCACAAATTTTCGTAACCACGCACCAGCCCTACTTTGTTGATGCGCTAGCGCCTGAGGAAGTGTGGATCCTGGAGAAAGGCACGGATGGTTATTCCACCGTGTGTCGCGTCTCCGAGTTGGTAGATGTAAACAACCTCGTGGCTGAAGGCTTACCTTTGGGTGGCCTTTGGTATAGCGACTATCTTGATGCGAGGTGAGCATGCACATCGAGATATTGGTCGAGGACAGTTCAGGTGAGACGTTGCTGCGAGTGTTGCTACCTCGGCTTCTGGGACCCCAAGGCGAGCCGCATAGCTGGCGTTTACATGCCTACAAAGGCATTGGCAGAATTCCGCAAGGCCTGCTGACGAAAGCTGATCCCGCGAAGCGAATCCTGCTTGATCAGTTGCCAAAGCTGTTGCGGGGCTATGGCAGGACGCCAGGAGTCGATGCCGTTGTGGTCGTGCTTGATACCGACAAACGCGACTGTGCTGCATTCCTGGCCGAACTGGAATCGGCCGCCGCAGCCTGCAGCCCAGCGCCAAATACGCTGTTCAGGCTCGCTATCGAGGAAATCGAAGCCTGGTATTTGGGTGACCGGGATGCGTTGTTGGCTGCCTATCCACGCGCCAAACCGGATGTGCTTGGCAAGTATGTTCAAGACAGCGCATGCGATACGTGGGAGCTGCTCGCCGACGCCGTGTATTCAGGCGGATCGGCGGCGATAAAGAAAACCGGCTGGCCATTGCCGGGGCAGGTGAAGCATGAATGGGCTAATCGGATTGGTCCGCTTATGGATCCGGAGCGGAACATTTCCCCAAGTTTTGGAAAACTGCGGGATGGATTACGCCGCCTCGCCGTGGGAGCGCCTTGACGTGAGTTGGGTCGTCGGCGACTGGTGCTGGCATGCATGCCACGCCACGCCCTGCCGCGTGGTGGACAGGCAGGACATTTGGGGCGAAACCGCCTACCGCGTCTGGCTGCCCACCAGCGACGCGGTGGTACGTGCGCGGCCGCAGGACTTGGCCAGGCTTGACAGCATTCAGCCAACGGTCGAGGGCATCCTCCACACCGCCGCGGCGGCCAAGCTGCTGGACGCCATAGAAGACAAGCTCTTGCTGGCGCCCATCCAGTCCAGCGTGGTCCCCTTGCCGCACCAGCTCTACGCGCTCAACCGTGCCATGAGCCGCGGCCGCATCCGCTACCTGCTGGCGGACGAGGTGGGCCTGGGCAAGACCATCGAGGCAGGGCTGATCCTGCGCGAGCTGAAGTTGCGCGGCATGGCCCGACGCGTGTTGGTGGTGGCGCCCAAGGGCCTGGTGCGCCAATGGCAGGCCGAGATGCGCCTGCACTTCGGGGAGAAGTTGCATTTCGTCGACCCGGCCGAACTCGCTGCCTTCCGGCAATGGCGAGTCAACGCAACTGAGGATGAGGAAAACCTCTGGCGGCTGCACGACCAGGTGATCTGCTCACTGGATTCGGTCAAGCCGATCGAAGGCCGCAAAGGCTGGAGCCTGGAGCAGCTAAACAACTACAACCGCGAGCGGTTCGAGGATTTGATTTCGGCCTCGTGGGATCTGGTGATCATCGACGAGTCGCACCGCATGGGCGGCAGCACCGATCAGGTGGCGCGCTACAAGCTGGGTGCAGCCCTGGCTGAAGCGGCACCCTACCTGCTGCTGCTGTCGGCCACGCCACACCAGGGCAAGACCGACCAGTTCCTGCGCCTGATGCAGTTGATTGACCGGGATTCCTTCCCGGATGAAGGCAGCGTCAGCCGCGATCGCGTGCGACCGTTCGTCATTCGCACCGAAAAGCGCAATGCGATCGATGCGGAAGGCCAGCCGCTGTTCAAGCCTCGCGTCACGCGGCTCCAGGCCGTGGCGTGGCAAGCCCGGCACGGCGCCCAGCAGCGGCTTTATGAAGCCGTCACCGACTACGTGCGCCATGGCTACAACCAGGCATTGGCGGCCAAGCAGCGGCACATCGGTTTCTTGATGATCCTGATGCAGCGGCTGGTGACGTCCAGCACGGCGGCCATTCGAACCACGCTGGAGAAGCGGCAAGCGCTACTCAATGAACCCCAGCCGCAGGCGCCTCTGTTCGATTCGACCGAGATGGACGACTGGGCCGAGCTGGACGGTCAGAGCCAAGTAGACATCGCGGTTCAGACTTCCGGCTGGGTTCAGGAGAAGGCCGAGGTTGACCTCCTGTTGACCCTGGCCCGAGAAACCGAGGCCCAAGGCACGGACGCCAAGGCCGAAGCCCTGTTGGAACTGATCTACAAGCTGCAGCAGGAAGAGAACGACCCAAGCATGAAGGTCTTGATCTTCACGGAGTTCGTACCGACACAGGCCATGCTGGCGGGTTTTCTGGAAAGCCGTGGCTTCTCGGTGGCGTCGCTCAACGGCAGCATGGATCTCGATACGCGCGCAAAGGCCCAACAGGCCTTTTCGCGCGACGCCCGGGTTCTCGTCTCAACTGATGCTGGTGGCGAAGGCTTGAACCTGCAGTTCTGTCACGTCGTCGTCAATTTTGACATGCCGTGGAACCCCATGCGCATCGAGCAGCGAATCGGCCGCGTGGACCGTATCGGCCAGCGCCATGTGGTGCGCGCCATCAACTTTGTCCTTGAAGACACGGTGGAACACCGTGTCCGCCAAGTGCTGGAAGCCAAGCTTGAAGTCATCGCGCAGGAGTTCGGCGTGGACAAGGCATCTGACGTGATGGACTCGGTCGAAGCTGAGCCGCTCTTCGACGAGCTGTTCGTGCAGGGTCTGCAGGACCCGGACTCGATCGAAAATGTGTGCGACGCCGTAATAAATCAGGTCCGCGACAAGGTTGCCGACGAGCGACAGAATACCGATTTGCTGGCAGATGCCCATACGCTGGATGCCATTGAGGCCCGCAAATGGCGCGACCACCCAGCGCAGTTCTGGCTGGAACGTGCCATCACCACGGGTCTGCCGGCACGCGGCGGCAGTGCCGTGAAGAAAGGCGAAGCATGGCGTATCAAGTGGGCGGACGGCAGCGAGTCGACGCAGGTTTGCTTTGACGCCAGGACGGCGGAGCAGAACCCCGATTGGGAATGGGTCACCCTGGAGGACCCTCGCGCCAGAGCGGTGATCAGCGAACTGTCACGCTGCGTGGCGGGGCAACCACTGGCGGAGGTCAAGATCACCGGCTTGCCCGAGACTGTGCAGGGTGTCTGGTCGCTTTGGGAGATCAGCCTTTCCGCTGAGGGTCTCAGCCGCAAGCGCTTCCTGCCAGTCTTCGCAACGGACGACGGGCGAACCTTTGTGCCCACGGCCAGGCGCATCTGGGATCTGCTGTTGACTGAAGCGATCGAAATCAAGGGCGCCGCCGGCACCGAGCAGGCAGTGCAGTGGTTCGAAGCCTCCATGACTGCTGCCAAGATTCAAGGTGAGCGCGTGTTCTCTCAACTGCTCGATGAGCACCGCTCGCGGCTGAAGGAAGATCGGGAGCGCGCCAAGTACGCCTATGACGCCCGTTATCAGGCCATTGGTCGAATTGGCTTGCCAGCCGTTCGCGAGCATCGCCGCAAGCGGCTGGATGCCGAGCACCAGACGCGCATGGCGGCACTGGACAATGCAGATGCCTGCGTGCCGGAACTCAACGCGGTGATGATGCTTCGGGTGGGTCCGACATGAGCCGATGGATTGACCGCATCCTTAAGGAGTTTCCGGCCGACCTGGCCCGTTTGTGGATTGCCGCCGACCCCGACGACGTACTGTTGGATGAGCAGGTACTTTCAAGCCTGCGTGAGCGTGGCTTCGAGCTGATGCCCTTCGAGGACTCGGTTGCGTTCCGTGCTGAGTATGAAGATCGCTACCGCTGCGCGTGGAACCGTGGAGAGACTGCGCCAGCCAGCTCACTTGTGCTGCACCTGCGCGGCACCAACACGAGTGACCTGCCCTGGGACTACCTCAGGCAGGCGCGTCGCGTGAGCCTGAGTCTTGCCGACCTGTTCCCGAAACTCAGCTATTCAGTCGTTCGGCAGATCGGCACTGAACACCACGAGGGGATGTTCGCTGCGCAGGCCAAGCACGCACCGCAGGCACTCGGTGAATCAGCGACCAAAGAGTTCCTTCTGACGCACATCTTCAAGATCAGCCCGCACCTGATTTCGCGGCCTGAGGACCTGTGGCGCGAGTTGTTGCGACTGCACTACCGAGATTCCCCCATGCCGGCGGTCCTGGCTGCGCATATGGCCCATGTGCTTGGCGAGCATGCGGAGTTCAAGGGTTTGCCGATCGGCGAACTGTTCGGGTCGAAAAGCGCCTCACTTCGCGTGATCCAGGATGCATGGTATCGCTACCTCTCGCGCCTTGGCGTGACCGGGATACGTACCGGGGAGCCTAAGCCGGCTGATCTGGTCGCTACCGGAGAAGTGCCGTTTGAGCACCCGGACGTGCGAGTAATCATCGACTCGATGTTCCTGGACGGGCTGCTCCACCCGCTTGCCGTGCAGGGGCTGCCTGCCTGCATTCCGGAGTGGGCGAAGGCCGGTATCGTGCGCGACCCGTTGGCACTGCGCGATCTCGTAGCGGAGGGCATCAAGGGCATTCTCAAGTCACTGCCAACGCTGGAATCGTCATACCGCGACTGGGCCAACCTGGCCCGACGCTTGGGTGAGGTCATCGCCCGCTTCCACGGCTTGGACTCGGGTCGTGCCGAAGGGCTGAAGCCCCTGATCAGCGAGCTGCAAGACGCTACCGATGAGCGCTTGCTGGAGTGGGTAAGCAAGCACTACGCTGACTTGCCATCATTGCCTGTGGCGAATGGTCCGGTCATGGTTCACCACGTGCCGCGCTTTCTTTCCATGCGACGCAGCGCTGGCGAGAACAAGATCGCGCTACTGGTGTTCGATGGTCTTGCCGTCGACCAGTGGGTCCAGATCCGGGAGGCTCTGGCCAGACGCACCCCGAATCTCGGTTTCGACGAGAGCGCTTGTTTTGCCTGGCTGCCGACATTGACGTCGGTGTCCCGACAGGCGCTGTTCTCGGGACTCAAACCACGAGAGTTCGCTGACACGATCGACACAACTTCACCAGAACCGACCCAGTGGTCCCGGTTCTGGCAGGACCAGGGTTTGCGCGCCAATGAGGTCCTGTACCGCAAGGGCATCAAGCGTATCGACCAATTGGCTGATCTGGATGCGGGCCTGTCTAAACCGTCAATCAAGATCGCTGGCATGGTGGTGGACACCGTGGATGAGTTCGTGCATGGTTCCGTGCTTGGCAAACGCGGCATCGCCACCCAAATCGAGGGCTGGTGTGAGACGGGTTTCGTCGATCGTCTGTTCTCGCTGCTACTCGACAAGGGTTTCAACGTTTACCTGACTGCCGACCACGGGAATGTGGAGGCAGTCGGCCAGGGTCGGCCCAACCAAGGTGTAACGGCAGAGATGCGCGGCGAGCGCGTGCGAACTTACCGCAGTGAGGCCCTGGCCACAGAATCGGCTGCGGCCAATTCGAACAGCTACCGTCTGGATATCGCTGGACTGCCGGCGAACTTCATGGCCCTATTCGCCGGCGGACGTACAGCCTTCATGCAGCGAGGAGAACCTGCCGTGGTACACGGCGGCATCTCGGTTGAAGAACTGTTGGTGCCTTTTATCAAAGTAAGGTATGTGAGTTGACTGAATGAGTCCGACTGCCCCACAAATTGGCTTCGACCGCTTCATCCAGCTCGATTGGGTGGCTGCGGCGCTGAAGGTGCGTGCCGGGTTGGCCAACCTCGATGAACTGAATCATCTGCTGGATGCCGCCGGCCTTGGTTTGGCGGCCAGGAAGAAGACCCGCACGGTTTTGAACCGACTTTGGCTTGAACCGCGAGTAGACCTTGTCGATTTCGCTAACCGTGGCGCCGAGATCTTCAAAGAAAATCCGGGTGTCTCCGTCGCAGCGCTGGCTTGGGGAATGGCGATCGCAACCTACCCGTTCTTCGGCAAGGTCGCCGAACTGGTGGGCCGTTTGTCAGCCTTGCAAGGCGACTGCAGTTCCGCAGAGGTGCATCGGCGGATGAGCGAGATCTACGGCGAACGCGAAGGTATCTACCGCATGAGCAATATGGTTCTACAGTCGCAGGCTGGCTGGGGCGCGATAGAGCGAGTGGAGAAAGGCAAACGGTTAGTTCGCTGCACCCCGATTACTGTGACCGGAAATCAGCCCGCCGTTTGGCTCGTGGAAGCAGCGCTACGCTACGCAGGAAGGGCCGTGTCAATGGCGTCGCTGCAATCGATGGCGGTGCTTTTTCCATTCGTTGTCGACCAGTCATTGGCTTACATGGTCTCGAACAGCCCGCATTTGGAGCTTCGATCCGAGGGAGCAGGTACGCAGTTCGCTTCACTCCGCGAGTGAGGACTGAGGGTGGCCATTTCACAGCGCAACGCTCTGTTGGCGCCAATCACTCTTCCCAGACCCCTCTCCCGCGAGGGAGGTTTGTGAGTCGCTTGCGCGACTTTCGCATTAACAACAACACCGTACTGTTCCCCTGATTGTTCCCCCAGCCATCAGAAAACAGAAAGGCCAATCCGAAGATTGGCCTTTCTGTTTGAATCCATTGGTGCGCCCGGAGCGATTCGAACGCCCGACCCCTTGGTTCGTAGCCAAGTACTCTATCCAACTGAGCTACGGGCGCCTTGCCTTGCCTTGCTGAAGCGGCGAATTATACAGAGGCGATCGGCCGCGCTCAAGCACTATCTGGCCAATTTCCGCATGTGCTGCCGTTTTTCCCGCCGCGATCTGCGCTTGCTTTGCGGCGGGGCCGAATGGTGTTGGCGGGCTTACTGATCGAGCGCGCGTCCAACGATCTCGCGGACATCGGACGACAGGCCATCGACCGAGCGCAGTTTTTCGAGAGCGAAGCTGGCTTGTTGCTGGCGCGGCTGGTCGAACTTCCGCCAGCGATCGAAGCGGCGTGCCAGACGTGCGGCGACCTGCGGGTTGAGGCGATCGAGCTCGCCGATCTGCGCGGCGAGGAACAGGTAGCCGCCGCCGTCGGCGGCGTGAAAACGGACATGATTGTTGCCGAAAGTGTTGAGCAGCGCGTAGACCTTGTTTGGATTGCGCAGATCGAAGGCCGGGTGATCGAGCAGATCTCGGACCACTGCCAGAGTGTCGGGGAGACGGCTCGCCGCCTGTACCGACAGCCATTTGTCGACCACCAGCGCTTCGTCTTTCCAGCGTTCGTAGAAGCTGGCCAGCGCCCGGATACGTTCCGGGCAGTCGTCCTGCGCCAGGGTTGCCAGCGCCGCGAACTGGTCGGTCATGTTGTCCGCGGACTCGAACTGGCGCATGGCCAGGGCGCGGGACTCGTCGTTGTTCAGCTCGCCGAGATAGCTCAGGCAGAGGTTGCGCAGCGCGCGCCGCCCGGCGGCCGCCGGTGTCGCCTGGTAAGGGCCGCTGGTGGCGTGTGTTGCGTAGACTTGCAGCAGCGTGCTGCCGAGTTGTTCGGCGACGAAACGGCGCAGGCCATTGCGCGCTTCGTGCAGGGCGCTCGGGTCGACCAGGGCCATCTCTTCGGCAAGCGTCGCTTCGCCGGGCAGGGTCAGGGCTTCGGCGGCGAAAGCGGGATCGGCGGCGGCATGTTCGAGAAGCCGTGCGGCGGCTTCGACGAAGGTTTGCGGCCAGTAGGCCGGGCGGCCGACCGAGATGTCTTCGGCGGCTGCCAGGATCAGGCGGCTGGCCAGGCGTTGCCCGGCTTCCCAGCGATTGAAGGGGTCGCTGTCGTGGGCCAGCAGGTGCGCCAGCTCTTCGTCGCTCCAGGAGAAGTCGAGAATCACCGGCGCCGAGAAGTCGCGCAGCAGCGAAACGACGGGGGCGGCGGCCAGCTCGGTGAAGACGAACTGCTGCTCGAAGTCGGTCAGCGAGAGGACGCGCGTCGTCCGGCCGCTGTCGGCGGTGCTGTCTTCACCGGCGATCAGCAGCGGCATGTCTTCGCCGTCTGCGCCGTTGAGGCCGATGGCCACCGGGATGTGGAAGGGACTATGCAGCGGCTCGGAGGTGGCGTCCACGGTGGCGCGCGTGGGCAGCGATTGGGACAGGGTCAGGGTGTAGCTGCGCGTTTCCGCGTCATAGTTACCGCTGGCCCAGAGGTGCGGGGTGCCGGCCTGGTCGTACCAGCGCTTGAACTGCGTCAGGTCGACGCCGGAAGCGTCGGCCATGGCGGCAACAAAGTCGTCGCAGGTCACCGCCTGGCCGTCATGGCGTTCGAAGTAGAGGTCCATGCCGCGCCGGAAAGCTTGCTTGCCGATCAGCGTTTCGATCATGCGCACCACTTCGGCGCCCTTGTCGTACACGGTGCTGGTGTAGAAGTTGTTGATCTCGATATACGAGTCGGGGCGCACCGGATGGGCCATCGGGCCGGCGTCTTCGGGGAACTGCATGGCGCGCAGGGCGCGCACTTCGCGAATGCGGGTGACCGCGCGACTGTGCATGTCGGCGCCGAACTCCTGGTCGCGATAGACCGTCAGCCCTTCTTTCAGCGACAGCTGGAACCAGTCGCGACAGGTGACGCGGTTGCCGGTCCAGTTGTGGAAATACTCGTGCGCGACGACGCGGTCGATGTTCTGGTAGTCGGCGTCGGTGGCGATGTCGGCGCGCGCCAGGACGTACTTGGTGTTGAAGACGTTGAGGCCCTTGTTTTCCATCGCTCCCATGTTGAAGTCGCCGACGGCGACGATCATGTAGTGGTCGAGATCGCATTCCAGGCCGAAGACTTCCTCGTCCCAGCGCATCGAGCGCTTGAGGGCGTCCATGGCGTGCGCGCACTGGTCGAGCTTGCCGGGCTCGACGAAGACAGCGAGCTGAACGCTGCGTCCGCTGCTGGTGGTGAACTCGTCGCGCAGTACGTCGAGGCGGGCGGCAACCAGGGCGAACAGATAGCAGGGCTTGAAGAAGGGGTCTTCCCATTTCGCCCAGTGGCGGTCAGTCCCCTCGTCGCCGCTGCCGGCCGGGTTGCCGTTGGCCAGCAGTACCGGCAGGCGGGTCTTGTCGGCGTGCAGGGTGACCTGGTAGCGCGACATGATGTCCGGGCGATCCGGAAACCAGGTGATGCGGCGGAAACCCTGCGCCTCGCACTGGGTGAAATAACCATCCCTGGAGCGAAAAAGACCGGACAGGCTGCTGTTGTGGTCGGCATCGATACGCACCTGCGTACGCAGCGTCAGCGTGTCCGGCGGATTGACGATGGTCAGCAGCGAGTCGCTGCAGTGGTATTCGTCCTCGCCGAGAACGCTGCCGTCGATGGCCACGGAGATCGTTTCCAGCCCCTGGCCGTCGAGCTGCAGCGGCGGCAGGGGTGTCGCCGGCTCCGCCTCCGCAGCCGGCGATGCCAAGGGATTGCGCCGCAGTTGCAGCTGGCTAGTGACCAGCACCTCGCCGGTGTTGAAGTGCACGTCGAGTTCGACGCTGTCGACGAGGAAGGGCGGCGGGGTGTAATCCTGGCGGAGGATGCGCTGCGGGGTTTCGCTATTCATCGGGGTTCCTTGTCTGTCGGCTTGCCCGGCATGGATTGTCGCCAAAGCGTGCTGGCGTGGGCCGGTGCTCACTGCGCCTTGAGCAAACCAGCCTGGCGCAGCTGTTCGGCGATGCCTGCCGCCAGTTGTCGGTAGCCGTCGGCGTTGGGGTGGATGGGGTCGGCTCTCAGTTCCGGTTTGGCGAGGACCTCGGCGAGAACGCTGTCGACCAGCGCCAGCTTTTCTTCGCTGGCCAGCGCGGCGTAGATTTCAGAATCGGGCAAGCGGCCGCTGATGGCGCCGAGCAGCGAGAACTTCGGGACGGCGACCAGGACCACCTGCGCACCGGAGTCGCGAATGCTGCTGACGATGGCCCGCAGGTCTTCCTTGACGGCGGCTGCCGGGCGCCGGCGCAAGAAGTCGTTGCCGCCCAGTTCGACGATGACCAGTGCCGGCCTGGTCGCCGTCAGGGCTGCCTCGATCCGCTCGCGGGCTGCTGCGCTGGTGTCGCCGGGGATGCCGGCGTTGGCGATCTGCCAGCCGCTGAGCGCTGCCAGCTCGGTCGGATAGTCTTCGCCAGGCCCGGCGCCGGTGCCGAAGGTGATGCTGTTGCCGAAGGCCAGGACCGTGCTTCCGGCGGGCAGCGCCGTTCCTTGCGTCGTCTCGCCGCAGCCGCTGGCCAGCAGCAGCGCCAGCGCCAGGGCGGCGCTCAGCAGCAGGCGCAGAGGGCAGTGCAATACTGCCGCGACCGAGCGCAAAGCAGGGCGCAGCACAGCGCGTCGCCCGCTCATGGCAGCTGATCGCGATGCAGCAGGAAGACGTACTGATCGCCGGCCGCGGTGTCCAGCCAGGTAAAGCCGGTATCCGGGAAAGCCGCTTCGAGCTGGTCCCGGTGGTGGCCGATTTCGACGACCAGCAGGCCGTTCGGCGTCAGGCGTTCGCGCGCTGCGGCGAGGATGGCCCGCGTCAGGTCGAGTCCGTCCTCACCGCTGGCCAGCGCCAGGGCGGGCTCGCGCTGGTATTCGGCGGGCAGGCTGCGCATCGATGCGGCATTGACGTAAGGCGGATTGCTGATGATCAGGTCGTAGCGTTCCTTGTCGAGCGCGGCGAAAAGGTTGCTCTCGAGCAGCCGGATACGCGCCGTCAGCTCGTAGTCGCTGACGTTACGCGCGGCCACGGCCAGCGCGTCGGGTGAAAGGTCGATGGCGTCGACCTGGGCCGCCGGGAAGGCATGCGCGGCGAAAATCGCCAGGCAGCCGGAGCCGGTGCACAGGTCGAGAACGGAAGCCACGCTTTCGGGGTCGTCGATCCACGGCGCCAGCTGCTCGCGCAGCAATTCGGCGATGAAGGAGCGCGGCACGATCACCCGTTGATCGACGTAGAAGCGATACTCGGCCAACCAAGCTTCGTTGGTCAGGTAGGCGGCCGGCAGGCGTTCGCTGATGCGCCGCTCGATGATGCGCAGTACGGCCGTGCGCTCGTCGCTGGTCAGGCCGGCGTCGAGAAAAGGCTCGAGTCGATCGAGTGGCAGGTGCAGGCTGTGCAGCAGCAGATAAACCGCTTCGTCCCAGGCGTTGTCGGCGCCGTGTCCGAAGAACAGTCCGCCTTCGCTGAAGCGGCTGACGGCAAAGCGCAGCAGGTCGCGCACGGTGCGCAGTTCGTTTTGCGCCTGTTCAAACATGGCTGGGTAGCAAGGCTTCGAGAATACGGCGGTAGATGGCTGCGAGTCGTGGCAGGGCGGCGATTTCGACGGCTTCGTTGACCTTGTGGATGCTGGCATTGACCGGGCCGATTTCGATTACTTGTGCGCAGATCTCGGCGATGAAGCGACCGTCCGAAGTGCCGCCGCTGGTCGACAGCTCGGCTTCGACACCGGTTTCGGCGCGAATCGCCTGCAGCGAGGCGTCGATCAGCGCGCCGTGGCCGGTCAGGAAAGGCTTGCCGCTCAAGTTCCACACCAGTTCGTAGCTCAGCTGGTGGCGGTCGAGCAGGGCGCAGGTTCGCGCTTGCAGTTGCTCGCGGGTGCTGGCCGTACCAAAGCGAAAGTTGAACTGGATATCGACGCTGCCTGGAATGACATTGCTGGCGCCGGTGCCGCCGTGGATGTTGGAGATTTGCCAGGTGGTCGGCGGGAAAAACTCGTTGCCCCGATCCCAGACCGTCTGCGTCAGCTCGGCAATCGCCGGGGCTGCGAGATGGATTGGGTTGCTGGCCAGATGCGGGTAGGCGATGTGGCCTTGCACGCCCTTGACGGTCAGTTTCCCCGACAGCGATCCGCGGCGCCCATTTTTGACCATGTCGCCGAGCGTGTTGACCGAGGTAGGCTCGCCGATGATGCAGTAGTCGATCGTCTCGCCGCGTTGGCGCAAGGCCTCGGTGACGGCGACCGTGCCGTCGATGGCGTCGCCTTCCTCATCGGAAGTAAGCAGGAAGGCGATCGAGCCGCCGTGCTCGGGCTGGGCGGCGACGAAGGCTTCGGCGGCGGTGACGAAAGCTGCCAGCGAAGCTTTCATGTCGGCGGCGCCGCGCCCGTACAGCACCCCCTCCTTGCGCAGCGGCTGGAAGGGATCGCTGTGCCATTGTTCGAGCGGGCCGCTGGGGACGACGTCGGTATGACCGGCCAGACAGAGCAGCGGACTGCTGCGGCCGCGGCGCGCCCAGAGGTTGCTGACCGCGCCGCGCTTGATGAACTCGCAGCTGAAGCCGATGGCTTCGAGACGGCGGGCGATGATCGGCAGGCAGCCGGCGTCGTCGGGGGTCAGCGAGCGACAGGCGATGAGTTGCTCGGCGAGTGCAAGCGTCGCCTCGTTGACGACTGCCAGCTTGCTGTCCTTGGCCATTTCGGTACCGCTGTCCCTGTTCATTGCGCGCGCCTGACTAGGCTTGCTCGTCAGCGTCGTGGAGACTGAGCGAGAACTCCTTGAAGGAAGCGCTGCTGGGGTCGCTTTCCGATAGCTCGTATGATGAAGTGCTCAGCTTGTCGTCGCGACGCGGTGCCGGGGCTGCTTCGAAGTTGTTGATCAGCCAGGACAGGTTGGTCGGTGAATCGGCATTGCTCAGCGCCTCTTCCAGGGTAATCACGTCTGCGCGGTAGAGCTTGAAAAGCGCTTGTTCGAAAGTCTGCGAACCGGGTGCGAGGCTTTGCTCCATGGCCTCCTTGAGGGCCGGGATGTCGCCGCGCTCGACCAGTTCCTGGACGTGATAGCTGTTCAGCAGAACTTCGACGGCTGGCGCCAGCTTGCCTTCCTTGCGCTTTACCAGGCGCTGCGAAACGATCGCCTTCAGGCTCACCGAGAGGTCCATGTACAGTGCGCTGCGGCTATCGAGCGGGAAGAAGTTGATCATCCGGTTGAGTGCGTGGTAGCTGTTGTTGGCGTGCAGGGTGCCCAGGCAGAGGTGGCCCGTCTGGGCGTAGGCGATCGCCGCCTGCATCGTTTCCTTGTCGCGGATCTCGCCGATCAGAATGCAGTCCGGTGCCTGGCGCATGGCGCTTTTCAGGGCGTTGTTCCAGCCCAGGGTGTCCATGCCGATTTCGCGCTGGTTGACGATCGACTTTTTGTGCTTGAAGAGATACTCGATCGGATCTTCGATGGTCAGGATGTGGCCGGCGCAATTGCCGTTGCGATAATCGAGCATTGAGGCAATGGTGGTCGACTTTCCCGAGCCCGTCGAACCGACGATCAGGATCAGGCCGCGCCTTTCCATGACCAGGTCGGCGAGGACCGGCGGCAAGAGCAGCGAATCGAGCGCCGGGATATTGCCGAGGATGTAACGGACGACAATCGAGATCGAGCCGCGCTGGCGAAACAGGTTGATACGAAAATTGCCGAGCTTGGGGACGCCGATCGAGAGGTTCATCTCCTTGGTCGCCTCGAAGGTGTGCGCCTGCTCCGCGTTCATCAGTTCGAGGGCGATTTTTTCGATCATCGCCGGTTCCATCGTCTGCTGATTGACCGGCACCGTGATGCCCTGAATCTTGATGTGGATCGGCGCACCGGCGGATATGAAAATATCCGACGCCTGCCGGTCCGCCATCACCTGAAACAGCTTGTCGAGGATCAGGCGTTTGTCCACTGCTTCAGGGCTCGGCACGGTGGCGCTCAGTCGCTGCGCAGGAGATCGTTGATGCTGGTCTTGGCGCGCGTCTGGGCGTCGACCTTCTTGACGATCACCGCGCAGTAGAGGCTGTAACTGCCCTCTTTGCCGGGCATGCTGCCGGACACCACGACCGACCCCGGTGGCACGCGGCCATAGCTCACCGCACCGGTTTCGCGGTCCAGGATCTTCGTCGATTGGCCGATGAAGACGCCCATCGAGATCACCGAACCTTCCCCGACGATGACTCCCTCGACGACTTCCGAGCGGGCGCCGACAAAGCAGTTGTCCTCGATGATCGTCGGGTTGCTCTGCAGCGGTTCGAGGACGCCGCCGATACCGACGCCACCGGAGAGATGCACGTTCTTGCCGATCTGCGCGCAGGAGCCGACCGTGGCCCAGGTGTCGACCATCGTTCCTTCGTCGACGTAGGCGCCGATATTGACGTAAGACGGCATCAGAACCACGTTCCTGGCGATGAAAGAGCCGCGACGAGCGGTCGCCGGCGGCACGACGCGGAAGCCGCCGCTGGCAAACTTCGCGCTGTCGTAATCGGCAAACTTGCTCGGCACCTTGTCGAAATAGCGCAGCGGACCGGCTTCGATGAGGCTGTTGTCGGTCAGCCGGAAGGAGAGCAGGACGGCTTTCTTGATCCATTGGTGTGTCACCCACTCGCCGTCGATTTTCTCGGCAACGCGCAGCCTACCTTCGTCGAGCTGCCTGAGAACGGTGTCCACGTTCTGGCGAATGCTTTCGTCGGCGTTGCCGGGTTGCAGCGAGGCGCGGTTTTCCCAGGCCTCATCGATGACTTGCTGGATTGCCTGCATGGCAGTTTCCCTAGAGTTTTGAAACGAATGAATGGATGCGTTCGGCAGCTTCGACGCAATCGGCGAGCGGTGCAACCAGTGCGATGCGCACGAAACCGGCGCCCGGATTGATCCCGCGCGCGTGACGTGCCAGGGTGCTGCCGGGCAGAAGGACCACATTATAGTCAGCGAGCAAGCCGCGGGCGAACTCGCCGTCATCGATCGGCGTCCGCGCCCAGAGATAGAAACCGGCGTCGGGCAGCGCCGTGTCGAGCACTGCGGCCAGGCGTGGGGTGACCGCGGCGAACTTCTCCCGATACTGGCGGCGGTTCTCGATGACGTGCGCTTCATCGTTCCAGGCGGCGATACTTGCCGCCTGCACGGCCGGATTCATCGCGCTGCCGTGATAGGTACGGTAGAGCAGGAAGGATTTGAGCAGCGCCGGGTCACCGGCGACGAAGCCCGAGCGCATGCCGGGAACATTGGAGCGCTTGGAAAGGCTGGAGAACATGAGCAGGCGCTGGTCGCCTCGACCGAGCAGACGCGCGGCCTGCAGGCAGCCGAGCGGTGGCTGCGTCTCGTCGCCGTAGATCTCCGAGTAGCACTCGTCGGAGGCGATGACGAAGTCGTAGCGGTCGGCGAGGGCGAAGAGCTGTCGCCAGTCGTCGAGGCTGAGGACCTTGCCGGTGGGGTTGCCCGGCGAGCAGACATAGAATAGCTGTACGCGTTGCCACTCGGCCTCGCTGAGGCTCGTGAAGTCGAACGTGTAATCGTTGTCCGGCAGGGTATTGAGAAAGCGCGGCTCGGCGCCGGCGAGATAGGCTGCCCCTTCGTAGATCTGGTAGAAGGGGTTCGGGCTGACGAGCAGCGGTGTGTAGCCGCGCGTGCGGTCAATGACCGTCTGGGCGAAAGCGAACAAGGCTTCGCGCGAACCGTTCACCGGCATCACCTGCGTCTCCGGATCGAGGCCATCGAGGCCATAGCGCCGGCCCAGCCATGCGGCCAGGCTGCGGCGCAGTTCGGCGCTGCCGAGAGTGGTAGGATAGCTCGCCAGTCCGGCCAGGTTGGCGCTCAGCGCATCCTTGATGAAAGCCGGTGTGGCGTGCTGCGGCTCGCCGATCGACAGCCGGATCTCACGCAGGCCGGGGTTTGGCGTGATGTCGGCGAAGAGTTGCCGGAGTTTCTCGAAAGGATAGGGCTGCAGCTTGCTGAGGTGGGGATTCACAGGCGTGATGTTTTCGTCGCGGGGCGCTGGATTGTGCCGAGGATTATAAGGGGCATCGACGGACGGTGAAAGGACAGGCGCAGCAGATTGCCGGCCCTGGTGCGGCGCGCGAGCAGCGTCTGGCCATCGGCGCCCTGCTCGGCGGGGCGCTGGTCTGGGGTGTCATCTGGTACCCCTACCGGCTTCTCCGTGACGCTGGCGTCGATGGCATTGTTTCTTCGACGCTCAGCTACGGCATTGCTTTCGTCCTCGGCCTGCTGATCTTTCGTCGATCGCCGCTGGCCTGGGCGCCGTCGTGGACGCTGCTCTGGCTGGCGCTGGCGGCCGCTGGCTGCAACCTTGGCTACGTGCTGGCAACGCTCAACGGCGAAGTGGTGCGCGTCCTGCTCCTCTTCTACCTGGCGCCCTTATGGACCGTCCTGCTGTCGCGCCTGCTGCTCGACGAGCGCCTCAACTACGCCGGTGCCGGCGTCATCGCCCTGTCGCTGCTCGGTGCCGCGAGCATGCTCTGGCAGCCGCAGGCGGGCCTGCCGGCACCGCAGGATCTCGCCGACTGGCTCGGCCTGATGGCTGGCTTCTCGTTTGCCCTGTTCAACGTGCTCTCCCGGCGAACGGGCCATTTACCTATCGAAAGCAAGGTCATGGCCGCCTTCGCCGCAGTGGTGATCGCCGGCGCGCTGCTCCTGCTGGCCGGCGTCGGCAGCCCGGACCTGCCAAGTGCACCGTCGCTGTGGCTGTTGCTCGCCGCGCTCGGCTGCGTGCTGGTCGTCGCCAACGTCGTCGTCCAGTTCGGTCTGGCACGCGTCGCCGCCAACCGCGCGGTCGTCATCATGCTCACCGAAATCGGTTTCGCCGCCCTCGCCGCCTGGCTGCTCGCCGACGAAGCCCTGGCCCCGCGTGACTGGCTCGGCGGCGCGCTGATCGTCGCCGCCAGCCTGTTTTCGGCGCGCATGGAGGAGCGCACGGCAGTGCGCCGGCTCGATCGGGAAAGCTGAAGATGGCGCGGGCGTGGTGGCGGAGCTACGCCCCGCAGCACTTCTTGAACTTCTTGCCGCTGCCACATGGGCAGGGGTCATTGCGGCCGACTTTGGGCGCCTCGCGGCGGATGGTCTTGATGCTGCGCTGGGCGACCCAGAAGCGGTAGATAGCGCTCACCACCTGCGGCAGTTTCTCTTCGCATTCTCTCTCCAGGCCGTCGAGCTCCTCACCCGATGGCCAGTCCTCGCCAGCGTCGAGGGCGGCTGCTTCAGCGTCGCCGGTGAGCAGGGACAGCGTCAGGAGCAGTTCGTCGAGGTAGAAGATCTCGTCACTGTCTTCCTTTTCGTCGTCGGCTCCCAGGGCGTCGAACCAGTCCTCGGACGCCGCGTCGACACCCTGCAGGTAGCCCTCGCACCAGGGAACGTAATCGCCGGCACTGTTCGCGTCGCCGTCGATGGGATAGAGCAGCAGCAACGGCGGTTCGCCACTTGCCAGTTCGGCTTCCAGTGCGGCGACGAAAGGGCGCAGCAGGTCGGCCGCTTCGCGGAGCAGGTCTTCGCTGTCAGCCATGGGCTTGCCGAGCACTCCGCTCAGCCATTGCGCTTCGGCCATCGGCTGCGGGCCGGACAGGGCGGCACAAAGATAGCCGTGCGCTTCGTCAAGGCGCATGGTTTCCGACAGGGCCGGGTCGTCGAGAAGCTCTTCGAGGCGCAGAAAGCGGGGGTCGGGAAGGAGTAAGGGCAGGCTCATGGTCTCAGTCTCTGGTGCTTGATTGGCTGTCGAAGGCGGCGAGTGGAATCCCTGGCGCCGGCGCCCAGCCTGCCTGGCGGTGTTCGGCGACCACCGTCGTGAAAATACCGCCGCGGACGTAGAAGCGTGCGGTCAGCTGCATGTAACGCGGTTGGGTGGCGTTGACCAGGTCGTCAAGAATGCGGTTGGTGACATCTTCATGAAAACAGCCGATGTTGCGGAAGGACCAGATATACAGCTTCAAGCTCTTGAGTTCGACGCAGCTTCCCTCCGGGATGTAATCGAGGATCAGGGTCGCGAAATCCGGCTGCCCGGTCTTTGGGCACAGGCAGGTGAATTCGGGGATTTCCATATGGATGCGGAAATCCCGTTGCGGCGCGGGATTGGCGAAGGTGGCAAGCGTTTCGGTCGGGCTGGTGCTCATTCTTGTTCCGAGTGGTGGTCGAGGAGAGGGGGCCGGCCAGGCTGGCAACGGCCAAGGGCAGGCAAATTGGCTAGGCGGAATGCTATTATAGGCGACCGATTTTGCACCCGGCTGGAATTTTGCTTGTCATGAGCTTCGCCGGTGCGAGGCGTCATGCGCTCGCGGCAAGGCTTTTCTCCGATTTCTTCCAGCGCGGCTGAGCAGGCCGCGCTTCAGTGTTGATGCGCCTGACCAGACTGAAACTTGCCGGCTTCAAATCCTTTGTCGATCCCACGAACATCGCGCTGCCAGGGCAGTTGGTCGGTGTCGTCGGGCCGAATGGTTGCGGCAAGTCGAACGTGATCGACTCGGTGCGCTGGGTGCTGGGCGAGTCGAAAGCGTCGGAGTTGCGTGGCGAATCGATGCAGGACGTGATTTTCAACGGTTCCGGATCGCGCAAGCCGGTGTCGCGGGCGGCGGTCGAACTGGTCTTCGACAACACGCTGGGGCGGCTTTCCGGGCAGTGGTCGCAATACGCCGAGCTGTCGGTCAAGCGTCTGCTGACGCGAGCTGGCCAATCCGAGTATTACATCAACAACCTGCACGTTCGCCGCAAGGACGTTACCGACCTTTTTCTCGGCACCGGACTCGGTCCGCGTGCCTACGCGATCATCGGCCAAGGCACCATTTCGCGAATCATCGAGGCCAAGCCCGACGAGCTGCGGGTTTTTCTCGAAGAAGCCGCCGGCGTGACGCGCTACAAGGAGCGTCGCAAGGAAACCGGGCATCGCCTTGCCGACACCCGCGAGAATTTGACTCGCGTCGAAGACATCCGCTGCGAACTGGCTGCGCAGATGGAGCGCCTCGAAGGGCAGGCCGGCGTCGCGCGCCAATATCGCGCCTATAGCGACGAGCTGACACGCAAGCAACAGCTGCTGTGGCTGTTGCGCCGTAACGAGGCACAGCTCGAGCGCGAACGGCTGACGCGTGAAGTTGAACAGGCGGGCACCGCTCTCGAAGCCCAGAACGCCGTGCTGCGCGAACTCGAGGCGCGTCTCGAGGAGGCGCGCGAAGCGCATTTCGCGGCCAGCGACGGCGTGCATGCTGCGCAGGGCGAATTGTTTGCGGCCAATGCCGAAGTCGCCCGGCTCGAAGCCGAGATCCGGCATCGCCGCGAATCACAGCGCGAGTACGAAACACGTCTCGCGCAGCTCACTGCCGATCGACAGAATTGGCAGCAACAGGCCGAGAAACTGGCCGGCGAAGAGCGGCGCTGGCAGGACCTGCTGGCGCTGGCCGACGAGCGCGTCGAGCACGGGCAGCTACGCCTGGAGGCGCAGCAGGAACGCTTGCCGCTGGCCGAGGACAGCCACGCCGCCGCGCGCCAGGACGCCAGTCGCCAGCGGGCCGAGATCGTCCAGGCCGAGCAGCGGCTGCATGTCGAGCAGGCCAATCGTGGGCACGCGCAGCGTTCCTTGCAGAGTGTCGCCAGTCGGCGCGAACGCCTGGCGCTCGAACGCCAGGCGCTGCCGCTTGCCGACGATGGCGAGTTGATCGAGAAACAGGAGGCGCTGCTCGAATTGCGTGCCGCGATCAGCGTCGCGCTCGACGAACAGAAGGCGCTGCAACTGGGCTTGCCACATCGCGAACAGCAGCGGCGTGAGCTCCTCGCTGAAGTGCAGCATGCGCAGAAAGAGCGCACCGAGGCGACGGCCCGGCGCAACGCGCTGCAACAGTTGCAGCAGCGGCTGCAGGCGAACGGCAAACTGGAAGACTGGTTGCGTCGGCATGGTTTGCAGAATGGCCAGGCGCTTTGGAAATCGCTGCACGTCGAAGCCGGCTGGGAAGCAGCCGTCGAAGCGGTACTGCGCGAACGCCTTGGCGCACTGCCGGCGGACGCTGCCGACGCGGCCTGGAGCACCGACCGGCCGGCTAGCAAGCTGACTTTGCTGCTGCCACTGGCCGGCGTGACCGCGGGCGATGTCCTTGACGGCGAAACGCTGCTCGCCCGTATTCGTTGCGACTCGCCGCAGTTGTCGGCAATTCTTGTCGACTGGCTCGGTGAGGTGCTGACGGCGCCCGATCTGGAAGCGGCGCTGGCGCTGCGCGGCGACTTGTCGGCGAACGCCTGTTGCGTGACGCCCGGCGGCGACCTCGTCAACCGCCAGAGCGTGACCCTGTTCGCTCCGGATAGCGGTGAGCACGGACTGCTCGAGCGGCAGCGCGAGATTGACGGCCTGGCGGCGGTGATTGGCGAGCGCGAGGAAAAGCTCGTGCAGGCGCAGGCCAGGCTCGGCGAAGTCGAGCAAAGTCTGCAAGACAGCCAGCAGACTCTGCAGGAGTCCCGCCAGCAGCTGGGCATTCTGCAGAATGAGGCGCACGCCCTGCAGGTGGAGACGCTGAAGCTGGCCCAGGCACGCGAGCGTTGCAGCGAGCGGCAGGCGCAGATTGACGACAACCTGGCCGAGCTGGCCGGCGAGGAAGAGAACGAAAGCGAACGCCTGTTCATTGCCGATGAGGCGATCGATGTGCACAGCGAACAGCTCCGTCTGCTACAAAACCTGATGCAAGCCGCGCAAACGCTTTTCGAGCAGGCCGAAGGCGCTTTACGTGAACAGCGCGAGCAGCTCGGTGGCTGCGAACGCGAGCTGCGCGAAGCCGAGTTTTCGCAACGCGAGTGCGGCAACAAGCTGCAAGAGCTGGCTTCCGGCCGCGTGCTGGCGAGCCAGCAACTGGCGCGCGTGCTTGAAGAGCTGAGGCGCTGCGAGGAGAATGCCACGGCGCTGCAGGCGGACGATCTGGAGCCCCGCTTGCAGGCTGCGCTGGATCATCGCGTCGCTCGCGAGCACGCGCTGGCGATTGCTCGTGATGGCCTGGAAATGGCGACCAACGGCCTGCGCGCGCTGGACGAACAGCGCCTCAAGGCCGAGCAGAGTCTCGAGCCGTTGCGCAACCGGATCGGCGAACTGAAGCTCAAGGAGCAGGCGGCCGCACTCAACGTCGAGCAGGCGGCGCTGCAGTTGGCCGAGGTCAACGCCGACGAGCCGTCCCTGGCCGGCGAACTGGATGGCTTGCGAGCAGCGCCTTTGCAGGGGGCAATTACCTCTCTGCAGCGCTCGATCGACGCGCTTGGCGCGGTCAACCTGGCGGCGCTCGACGAACTGGAAGCGGCGCGCGAACGCAAGGGCTACCTGGATGCGCAGTCGGAAGACCTGACGCAGGCGATGGAAACGCTGGAAAACGCGATTCGCCGTATCGACCGTGAAACGCGCGACCTGCTGCAAAGCACGTACGATGCGGTGAATCGCAGTTTTGGCGAGCTTTTTCCGGCGCTTTTCGGCGGTGGCGAGGCGCGGCTGATCATGACCGGTGAGGAAATCCTCGACGCCGGGCTGCAGGTGATGGCCCAGCCGCCAGGAAAAAAGAACTCGACGATTCATCTCCTCTCTGGCGGTGAGAAGGCCTTGACGGCAATCGCGCTGGTGTTTTCCATGTTTCAGCTCAATCCGGCGCCGTTTTGTCTGCTTGACGAAGTCGACGCACCGCTTGACGATACGAATACTGAACGTTTCTGCTCGATGGTGCGACGAATGTCGACCAACACACAGTTTCTGTTCATCAGCCACAACAAGATTACGATGGAGATGGCGCAACAGCTCGTCGGAGTAACCATGCAGGAATCCGGCGTCTCGCGCATCGTTGAAGTTGATATGGAAGAAGCGCTACGCATGCGCGAGCAACTCGTTTAGGAATGGATATGACCGACTTGCAGATGGGTTTGATCGGCTTCGGCGGCGTCGCCGTGCTGGGGGTACTGGCTTACAACAAATGGCAGGAGCGCAAGCACCGCAGAATGGCCGACGAACTGCTCGGCGCGCGCCAGACCGACGTCCTGCTTGACGAAGCGGCGAGTGCAGCAGGCGCTGCGGCGTCGAAAGATGGCGCGCATCGCGCCAGTCAAGAACGTGTCGAACCCTTGCTGCGCTCCGAGCCCGAAGAGTTCCAGGAGCCGGATGAGCCGACGGCGAGGCCGCCAACGGCGGACGACAGCGGCGCTCCGAGCGACACCGCCGCCGCTGCCAGGACCTCCTCGAGCTCCGCGGCGGCGGTTTCGTCGCGCTCGTCGCCTGCATCGTCCCCTGCCACCCCGTCACCGTCACCGTCACCGACGCCCGCTGCCGACGACCAGGGAGGCCTCAGGGACAGCCCGGCACCGCTTTGCGTGCTGTCGCCGAAGATCGACTACATCGCCGCGATCCAGGTGCTCGAACCAATCGCCGGCTACCGCATCCGTGAAGCGCAGCGCGCCACCCTGGAACGGCTGAGCAAGGCGGTGAACTGGATTGGTCACAACGAAGACGAGCATGCCTGGGAGCCGATTCTCGATGACAGCAAACGCGAGTACCGGCATATTCGTGTCGGCTTGCAGCTGGTGGACCGCAAAGGCCCGCTTGCCGACCGTGAGCTTTCGGGTTTCAAGCTCGCGATGCAGGAAATGGCGAGCGAGCTGATGGGTCTTGCCGAATTGCCGCCACGCGAGCCAGCCTTGCGAACGGCGGCACAGCTGGACGAGTTCTGCGCCGGCGTCGACATCCAGATCGGAATCAACGTGATCAGCCAGGGGCAGGTTTTTGCAGGCACCAAACTGCGTGCCTTGGCCGAAGCGACGGGCATGGTCATCGACAGTGCCGGGCGTTTTGTGCGCTGTGATGACAACGACAATGTCCTCTACATGCTGGTGAATCAAGAGAGCGATGATTTCTCGGCCGAGGCGATGAAGGCGCTGAGTACGCACGGGGTGACTTTTCTGCTCGACGTTCCGCGCGTGGCCAATGGCGATCGAGTACTGACCCAGATGTTTGAACTGGCGCGGCGCTTTGCCGAAGCACTCAACGGCGCGCTGGTGGACGATAACCGCCAGCCCTTGTCGGAGGCCGCCCTCGAGCCCATCCGTCAGCAGGTGCTGAAGTTCCAGGCGGCGATGGCGGCGCATCAGTTGCCGGCTGGTGGCCCGCTGGCGCAGCGCCTCTTCTCCTGAATCCCGGAAGTGCCGCGATGAGTGCCAGCGATCGCGTGCACGCCTTGCGGGAGGCGATCGAGCGGCACAACATCGAGTATTACGCCCGCGACGCGCCGCTGATCGACGATGCCGAATACGATCGCCTGTTCGCCGAGCTGCAGGCGCTCGAGGCCGAACATCCGGAACTGCTGAGTCTCGATTCGCCGACGCAGCGCGTCGGGGCGGCGCCGCTGCCCGAGTTCGCCGCGCTCGCGCATGCGACGCCGATGCTGTCGCTGAACAATGCCTTTGCCGATGACGAAGTCGTGGCTTTCGACCGCCGTGTCCGCGACGGGCTGGCCAGTGGCAGCGCGGTCGAGGTCGGCATCGAGGTCACGTACTCGGTCGAACCCAAGTTTGATGGTCTGGCCGTCAGCCTGAGCTATCAGGATGGCCACCTGCTGCGTGGCGCGACGCGCGGCGACGGCTCCAGCGGTGAGGACGTGACCGCCAATCTGCGTACCTTGCGCAGCATTCCCCTGCGCTTGCAGGGCAGCGATTGGCCGGCCGTTCTCGAAGTGCGTGGCGAGGTGCTGATGCTGCGCAGCGATTTCGCACAGATGAACGAGCGACAGCGCCAAAAAAGCGAGAAGGAGTTCGTCAACCCACGCAACGCCGCGGCTGGCAGCCTGCGCCAACTCGATCCACGCATCACCGCGACACGTCCTTTGCGTTTCTTCGCCTATGGCGTCGGCATTGCTGAAGGCGCCGCCTTGCCGGCGACGCATGGCGAATTGCTCGATCGGCTCGCCGCCTGGGGCTTTCCCGTTGCCCGCGAACGGCGCCGTGTTGCGGGCCTTGCCGGCCTCCTCGCCTACTACGCCGAGATCGGCCGCCAGCGCAGCGCGCTGCCCTACGATATCGACGGCGTGGTCTACAAGGTCGATGAACTGGCGGCGCAGGCGCGTCTGGGTTTCGTTTCACGTGCGCCACGTTTCGCGCTGGCACACAAATTCGCCGCCGAGGAGGCGGTCACCGAGTTGCTCGACATCAGCATCCAGGTCGGCCGTACTGGCGCACTGACGCCGGTGGCACGGCTCAAACCGGTTTTCGTCGGTGGCGTGACGGTGATCAACGCCACTTTGCACAACGAGGACGAGATTCGCCGCAAAGACGTACACATCGGCGACACCGTCGTCGTTCGCCGGGCCGGGGATGTGATCCCGGAAGTCGTGCGCGTGCTGCCCGAAAAGCGGCCCGTCGCTGCGCGTCGTTTCGACATGCCGAAGAACTGCCCGGTTTGCGGCTCGATCGTTGTGCGCAGCGAAGATGACAAGGGCGAAAAGGGTGAAAAGGGTGTCGCGGCGGCTGTGGCGCGCTGCAGCGGCGGACTGTACTGCCCGGCGCAGCGCAAGCAGGCCTTGCTGCACTTCGCTTCACGGCGGGCGATGGACATCGAGGGCCTCGGCGACAAGCTGGTCGAGCAACTGGTCGACAACGCCATCGTGCGTACGCCGGCGGACCTCTACCAGCTCGGCGTTGCGGCCTTGGCCGGGCTCGAGCGCCTGGCCGAGAAGTCGGCCGGGAATCTGCTCGCAGCCATCGAGAAGAGCAAGCAGACGACTCTGGCGCGTTTCATTTACGCGCTTGGAATGCGCAACGTCGGTGAGGCGACGGCCAGGGAGCTGGCGCGCCATTTCGGAAGTCTGGAGCGTCTGCTAACCGCCGATGAAGCGCAGCTGCAACAGGTTGCCGACGTCGGCCCGACGGTCGCGCAGTGTGTTCGCCAGTTCTGCAGCGAGCCGCACAACCAGATGGTCATCGAACAGCTGCGCGCCGCCGGGGTGAGCTGGAGCGAAAGCGAAGCAGCCATGCCCAGCGCTGGCGCTGTTGCCGGCAAAGTCTTCGTGCTCACCGGCGCCCTGCCTTCGCTGACGCGCGATGCGCCGGGCAGCTGATCATGGCGGCGGGTGGGAAAGTGACTGCCTCGGTGTCGAAGAAGACCGATTTCGTCGTCGCCGGCGCCGAGGCCGGCAGCAAGCTCGAGAAAGCGCAGCAGCTCGGCGTGTCGGTGATTGACGAAGGGGAGTTGCTGGCCTTGCTGCAGGCAAGCCCGCCGGCAGCCCCGGAAAGCACATGATGGACGGGCAAGCGGCAATGACGCTGCTGGCAGGAGCCGATCTGATCCACTCGGCCGAGACCGTCGCCGCCGCAGTGAGCCGCGTCGCGCGCGAGATCAGCGCCCGACTGCATGCCAGCCAGCCGCTCGTGTTGTGCGTCATGAAAGGCGGCGTGCCGTTTGCCGGCCAGCTACTGACGCAACTGACTTTTCCCCTCGACTTCGATTACCTTGACGTCAGCCGCTACGGGCAGGCAACGGCAGGCGGCGCGCTGTCGTGGCGTGTCGAGCCGTCGCTGGCGGTGGCCGGGCGCACGCTACTGGTGGTTGACGACATTCTCGACGAAGGCATCACGCTGGCCGCGATTCGCGATCGCCTCTTGCAAATGGGGGCGGCGGCTTGCTTTACGGCCGTTCTCGCCGACAAGTTAAATGGTCGAAGGAAGCCTCTGCGCGCCGACTTCGTCGCCCTGACCGTTCCCGATCGCTTCGTTTTTGGCTTCGGCATGGACGCCCGCGGCGCGTGGCGCAATCTGCCGGCGATCTACGCCATGCGGGAGGATTGAGATGTTGGCAATCATCGGTGGCAGCGGTCTGACGCAGCTCGCCAAGCTGGAAGTCGGGCAGCGAAAAGTGGTGAGCACGCCCTACGGTGAGCCATCCGCCGCTCTCAGCTTTGGCCATTTCGCCGGCCGACCGGTGGTCTTCCTGGCCCGTCATGGCGATCAGCACAGCATCCCGCCACACCAGGTCAACTATCGGGCAAACCTCTGGGCGCTGGCGGAGGCACGGGTGCTGGGCATCGTTGCCGTCGCTGCGGTCGGCAGCATTCGTGCCGACCTCAGACCTGGCGACCTGGTTCTTCCGGACCAGATCATCGACTACACCTGGGGGCGTCCGTCGACCTTCCACGAAGGACCCGGTGCCGTGGTGGCGCACATCGATTTCACCGAACCTTACGATCACGCTCTACGCCGGCGGCTGCTCGACGCGGCGGCGACGATTGGCATCAGGCTCGGTGCTGCTGCGGTCTACGCGGCGACGCAGGGACCGCGTCTGGAGTCGGCCGCCGAGATCAACCGCCTCGAGCGCGACGGCGCCGACGTCGTCGGCATGACCGGCATGCCCGAGGCGGCTCTGGCGCGCGAGCTGGCGCTGCCTTACGCGGCTCTCAACGTGGTCGCCAATTACGCCGCCGGGCGCGGCGATAGTCGTGCCGGCATCAGCCTCGAAGCGATTCATGCGGTCTGGCGGCGTCGATGCAGCAGGTGCATGCGATCATCGAAGCGATGCTGCGCGACGATGATTAGACCTGTCCTGAGAATGGGTGACGCGCGTCTCTGGCAGCAAGCCAGGGCCGTCGAGCGTTTTGCCACGGCAGAACTCGAAGCGCTGATCGTCGATATGGAAGACACCATGCGCGACGCTCGACGGTGCCGGCCTGGCCGCGCCGCAGATTGGCGTCGATCTGCGCGTCGTGATTTTCGGCATCGACGCCAACCCGCGCTACCCTGATGCCGAACAGGTGCCGCGCACGGTGTTGATCAACCCGGTCCTGACGCCGCTGTCGACCGAGGTCGAAGACGGCTGGGAAGGCTGCCTCTCGGTGCCCGGCCTGCGCGGCTGGTGCCGCGCTGGAAACATCTGCGCTACAGCGGCTTCGACCCCGGCGGTCGGCCCATAGAGCGCAGCGTCTGCGATTTCACGCCCGCGTCGTGCAGCACGAATGCGACCACCTCGATGGCATCCTTTATCCGATGCGGATCAAGGACTTCCGTCGTTTCGGTTTCGTTGACCTGCTGTTCCCCGAGGGCCCCGCGGCCGGCGGCCGAGTAGCAGGGTGCCGCGATCGCAGCTGCCGTGCTGCGAGTACGTGGATCGTGGCTGGCCAGTTGCTGGATTTGTGAAGGAAGACCTTGTGATGAGCAAGACTGCCACGCCACCCCGTTACCGAATTCTCTTTGTCTGCATGGGCAACATCTGTCGCTCGCCGTTGGCGGCCGCGGTAACCCGTGGTCTGGCTCAGCGCGAGGGCCTGGGCGCGCTGCTGGAAACCGATTCGGCGGGGACGCACGGCCACTACCATGCCGGCGAAGCGCCGGATCCGCGCGCCCGCAAGGTCGGCGCCAAGCGTGGCTACGATCTTTCAAAAATGCGCGCGCGGCCGGTCGTCGTCGCCGATTTCGAGCGTTTCGACCGGATTCTGGCGATGGACCACGAGAATATGGCCAATCTGCTGCGCCTGTGCCCCGAAGAAAGCCGCGCGAAGCTGGGGATGTTCCTCGACTACGTCCCCGAGTCTCGGCCTTTCCGACGTTCCCGATCCGTACTACGGCGCCGAGTCCGGATTCGAACGGGTGCTCGAGCTCTGCGAACTGGCGGCAAGGGGTCTGATCGCCGCCTGTGAACACGGGCAGCTTGCCCGCGTGAGCGGCGCGAGTCAGGGAAGTCGGCTAGCGCTCGCTCGACTGATGCGTCGCTCGGCGCGCACCAGCCGGGGCAGCAGTTCTGGCGGCAGCTGCAGTCGCGAGAGCAGCGTTTCACGGCTGACGTTGAGCAGGTTTTCGATCGCTGCGAAGTCGTCCGGGATGGCGGCATCGGTCCAGCCGTTAACCGAGTGGCGTGCCAGGTTGACCGCCAGTTTGACGTTCTGCACGCGCGGCAGCTGCGCACTCGTCGTCGTCCATCAGCGCGGTGAGCAGACTCGGGCAGCTGCCAGGCGTGGCAGAGTGCCAACTGCAGCTCGGCTGAGCGGAAATCCGAGCACCTCGCACTGCACTGACGCTGCTGCGCAAGCTCTTGCCGGCCTGCAGGCGGGCACGGATGGCGATCGCCTGTTCGGGAGCAAAGCACCACAGCAGGACTTCCGCGAGGTCGTAGAGCAGCGCTGCGAGCGCAACTTCCTCGACCGTTCATGTCGTGGCGGGCGAAGGCCCAGTCGTGGGCGTAGCGCGACGCGCGCTGGCAGCGCACGAACGACCTGCAGGACGCCAAGTAGCGCTTGCGGGTTGCGGCCAAGCATGGTTTCGATGGTCGCCGGATTTTCGAACTTGCGGAAGAAGGGCTCAACGCCAAGCATCATCACCGCAGTGGCGATATTGGTGACGTCGCTGCGCAGGCGTTTGCTGCCGAACGACTGGATGTAGGCCAGCACGCGGATGGCGAGCAGGGGATCCTGCAGGACGATGGCGGTAATGTCGCGGCCGCTGACGCGGTCGATCTGCTGCCGCGCCTCATCGAGGCGGCGGGCGGTCTGGCGCAGGATGGGCATCTCGGCGCCGCTGAACAAGGTCAGCCAGGCGGCAAGGTCCCGGTGGTGCTTGCGGTATCGAGCATTGTGCTGGCCTTGAACAGGACCGCCGGGGGCCCTCGGAGCGCTGCGCTGACACGCCTTTCCCCGTGGGCGGCGGGATCAGGGCAGATGGTAGCCGCAGCTTGCCCGGGCTGCAAGCACGGTGGTCGCGCACTTGCGGCGGCGGGTGTCTCCGGCGTCAGAAGCGCTCGTCCTCGCGCAGATAGCGCCACTGCCCGGGCGGCAGCTTGCCGAGCGAGACGCTGCCGATACGAACGCGCTTGATGTCGGTGACTTGCAGGCCGACCAGTTCGCACATCCGCTGAATCTGCCCCTTCTTGCCGGCCAGGCAGGACGAAGCGCATTTGTTGATCGCTGAGCCATGAGACCTGCGCCCGCGGCAGTTTGACGTTGTCGAGCGACAGTCCATGGCGCAGCAGATCGAGGCCGTCGGCGGCCAGTTCGCCTTCGACGCGCACGTGATATTCCTTCTCCAGCCGCGAATCGCCACCGCTCAAGCGACGCGCGACACTGCCTTCCTGGGTGAAGGCGAGCATCCCGCCCTCGTCGGCCTCGAGTTTTCCGGCCTGTGCCAGACCGCGCAGATGGCTGGCCTGGAAGGTGAGCGGGGTAGGGTCGTCGGACCAGCGGTTGTCGGCGCGGATCAAGGCGGCGATGGCTTCGCGGCCTGCTTCGGCCGGCGGGCCGGGAAGGTCGCGCGGCTTGTTGAAGACGATGCTGACGCTTTCGCTGGTGTGCGCGCTGGCAATGTCCTTGATCTTGATTTTTGCCTTGGGGTTGACGCGCGCGCCCAGTCGGTTGACGACCACGCCATCGACGCTTACCCAGCCGTTCTCGATCCACTCGTCGGCTTCGCGCCGCGAACACTGCGCCAGCTGGCTGACCAGCTTCGACAGCCGCGGCGACTCCTTCGCCAGGCCGCGAGTCTGGCCGCTTGCCTCGTGCACCGCTTCGCGCTGTGGCGTCGCTCGCGGGCCTGGCCTTGCTTCGCTCGGCGGCCCCCTGTGCGGGGCGCTGGCGGGCGTCGCCTCAGCGTCGCCGTCGGCGGGATTTTCTGGGGCTGGCCGGAAGGCACGCGCGCCGGTGCTGCGCGCGATCCCGCGTGGAGGATAGGCCTTCTTGGCGGGCTTGCCAGGTCGATCGGCGGTCGCGCGAGGCGCGGCGAATCTTTCCTTGCCCGCCCTTCTCGGGTGACCTTCGCTGCTGCCGGGCGCCTCGCTTGCCGCTGACGGCTTGGTCGGTCGCCGGGGAGTCCGGCTGCGCTGGCTGTTGCGCTGGCAGGGAGATCTCCCTCTTCGCCACAGCGTTCTGGACGGTGCTCCGTTGCCCTTGGTTGCGCCTTGCCTCGTCCGCGCGGCGCGGCGGGCGCGGTGCAGCGCCGTCCTCTTTTCTGGCCCGCGGGGGCGGTGCCTCGGCGGCGGCCTGGCTGTCGGCACGGCGGGTGCTTGCGCGTTTTGACGGCGGCGCACCGCCGCGGACAGGTTTGCGCCCTGGCCATCGGCCTGGCTGCGCAGCGCTGTCGGTCGCGGTCGTCTTCGGGAGTTTCAGGGTCGGGCGGGGCATGGCAGCGTTTTCTGTTCGGTCGGGCCCGTAGTGTACGCCAGAAGTTGCCACCGTCCCGAGCGAATCGCATCCGGCGCGCTCGCCAGGCTGCGGGCTGGCAGGGCGGCAACCCGCTTGCCGGGTTTGGCTAGCGCGGCGGCGGTGGCGGTGGCGCGCCCCGCGGCGGTGGTGGCGCTGGCGGTGCGCCGCGGGGCGGAGGCGGCGGGGGCGGAAGAGGCGAGGCAACGGGTCTGTTGATGGCGTCCTCCGGCAACGCGAAAGTGCCGACCACGGGGACCTTGTGACCGCGCGCGTACATGCACTGGACGTAGCTCTGGTCGTAACGTTCCTGCACGGTATACGCGGAGGCGTTGCTGGCCGCGACTCCGCCGACGCTGCCAGCGAGCAGGCCGACGCCGGCGCCGACCGCTGCGCCGCTCGAGCCATCGATCGCGGCGCCCACGGCCGCACCGACGACCGTGCCTAGCGCAGCGCTGGCGACGCCGGCGCTGGCGACGCCGGCGTTGGCGGCTGAAGTTGCCGGCGTTGCGCCACCAATCGCCTGATTCGCGTAGTGCCGGCAAAATCCGTCGTCGCCGCGGAACTTGGCGAACGACTGCCCCGATCCGGGCAAGGCCATCACGCTGGGCCCGTCCGGCGGAAAGCTGGCGCAGGCGGCAAGGAAGATGGCGAACAACGGTGTTAATTGACGTCGGCTGGGCATGGCTGAACTCGGCAAGGGGTTTTGCGCTGCACGCGGAAGCGATGAGCGTGGGCGATAGTGAATGTAACGCAGTCGCCGCTTGCGCGCTGACCTGCGCGCTGAATGCGCCGCTCTCGAACTGGGCAGGTTGGCAGGCGAACGTCGGTTTCTGGTACGCTGCAAGCAGTCGCGCCGGGCTCGGCGCTCAATTGATCGTCGAGCAAGCGCGATCCCGCTGCGCGGCGGGCCGGCACAGGAATTGCCAAGCCGGCCGTGGTGGGCGAATCGCAGGGCGCTCGCCACGCCGCGTCGCGTCGCCAGCGCAAACGGGGAAAGCCTCTGCACCCAGCAACCGACCTAGAGCTGAATGCACGATGACCATGCCAGACCAACCGAAAAGTGCCATCGGCAATCTTGCCGACCTCGAGGATGGACAGATCGCCTTGTCGCGCTATATCGTCAAGCGGGCGGACGGCCTGTTTGTGACCTTGTCGCGGCTCGATTCGCCGGTTGATTTCGTCGACTTCGTCGATCGCACCTTTGCCTTGGGGCTCTATTTCCGGGGCCTGGATTATGCGCAATTCCAGTCGCTCCTGTACGACGATGCGGCGAGTCGCGACAAGGCTGCCCCCGACGAGGTGTTCCTGGCGCTGGATATCGCCACCTTTCAGCCGCAGCGCCAGTCGCTCTACAAGGAGCTGCGGATTCAGCGCGGCGAGGCGGCCTATCTGTTCGAGCCGATCTATCGCGACGCGGCGCCCGATGAGGCGTCGACTGAAGGCAGCGGCAACAGCCCGCAGGGGATGCTCGCCGGCTCGCCGCAGGAGGTGCGTGTCTGGCTGGATTTCGACGAGTTCGTCGCCAGCGCGTGGGGCAAGGGGGTGCGCTTCGGAATCGACGTTGCGGCGGTCCAGGAAGGCATCCAGCTCGACAGGCCAGAGCGGCGTGTCGTGGCTCGCGGCAAGCCCTTCGTGGCCGGCAAGGACGCCACGATTACCGAGCAGGCGCCTGGCCTGCGCCGCAACAACGCACCGCGTCGCCTGTTCGGTGACCGGGTCGATCTGCGCCAGTTCGAGACGCGTTATCCGCAGGTCGCCGCCGGGCTGCGTCTGGTGAAGAAGACGCCGCGTACTCCCGGCGTCGACGGGCGGGACGTCACCGGCGAGGCGCTGCCCGCGCCCTTGCCCAAGGATTTCGACCTGCAGCGCATGGCCGGTGCCGGGACTCAGCTGAGTCGGGAAAAGGACGGCGAATACCTGCTCGCCTCGGTCTGTGGTTTCCTCACCATCGATACGCGCAGCCACCAGTTCTCGGTGACCGACAAGATCGTCAGTCACGAGGGGGTCAGCGCACGTACCACCGGGGACCTGATGTTGACCGGCGAAGTGTACGAACAGCACGGTGAAATCCAGGAGAAGCGTGTCGTCACCTGTCGCAGCATCACCGCATTCGCCGATGTCTTTGGCAACATCGTGTCCACCGGCGGTACCGTGCGCTTGCAACAGAATCTG